>NZ_CP011273.1:2602840-3253551 GCF_001610895.1 Planctomyces sp. SH-PL62
CGCGCGAGGCGACCGCCGAGCACTACCAGGGCCTGCTGGGCGAGCCGGTCGAGCCCGAGAAGCTCCAGCCGTACCGCGAGATCGTGCGCAAGACCGAGAACCTCCAGGCGGGGTACAAGGCCCTCAAGCGGGTCTACGCCGGGACCCCCAGCTTCCACCGGGTCGTGCCGCTCCCCGCCGAGCCCCCGACGGCCGCCGACGACCTCGACGCGGCGCGCGGGGAGTTGGAGCGTCTTCGAGGCGAGCAGGCGGCGGCGAGGGCCGAGCACGACGCCCTGCTGGAGCCGGAAGGGGAGGACCTCGGCCGTCGCATCCAGGCGGAGGCGGCGGTGTTGCTCCTCACCGCAGGCTACCGCATCAGGCCCGACGCCTTCGGGCTGAAGGCCGCCACGGTCGACTCCGCCCGCTCGATCCTCGGCGAGGTCGACCTGGGGGGCGAGGAGCGTTCGCCGGCCCTCGACGAGTTCGACGCCCTCTGCGGCCGGCGGACGGCCGCGGCGCTCGGCGTGCTCGACCGCGACGACGTGGCGGCGGCCCTCGACGGCGGCGAGGCGCTCCGCGACGAGGCCCGCACCCTCCTGCCGATCGCCTCGACGCTGGCGGGCCGGGTCTGGCCGGCCCTCAACTCCGCCATCCAGGCCCGGGGCGTGATGCTGGCCGTCCTGTCCGACTTCCAGGGGAACGAGAAGAACGAGAAGCTGCACCGGGCCATCCGCGACGCCGGGGCCGCGCTCCACGCCCGGCTCGACGAGCTGAAAGGGGCGATGGTCGACGACCTCGCGTACCCGTTCGACCACGCCCAGAAGGGGCTCTCGATCGCGGAGTTCGCCCTCCCCGCCGTCCCCGACGCCGACGAAATCGGCGGCCTGCTGGGCGCCGCCGAGCAGGCGGGCGACCGGCTCGGGTCGTTGTACATGCGGATTCTCAGCCGGCTGGCGACGGCCGTCGAGCGGGTCGAGGCGCATCTCGGGCTCCCGGCGCTGGCCTTCGACGACGAATCGGGGGATAATCGCGCCCTCGAATGAGTCCGCCTGATTCGGCCCAAAGGAAGCACCATGAACGTTCGGATCGCCTCGTCGGTCGCCCTGTCCCTCTCGTACCTCCTCGCGACGGCGTCGGTCGCGCAGGAGGCCGCCCCGGCGGAGAAGCCGCTGCGTGCGGGGATCATCGGGCTCGACACCTCGCACACGGTGGCCTTCACCAAGCTGTTGAACGACCCCAAGGCCCCCCCCGAGGTCGCCGGCGTCCGCGTCGTCGCGGCCTTCGCCGGAGGGAGCCAGGACATCCCGTCCAGCCGCGACCGGGTGCCGGAATACACCAAGACGCTGACGGAGACCTACGGAGTCGAGCTGGTCGACTCGATCGAGGCCCTGCTGGAGAAGGTCGACGTGGTCCTGCTGGAGAGCGTCGACGGCCGCCCCCACCTGGAGCAGGCCAGGCCGGTCTTCAAGGCCCGTAAGCCGGTCTTCATCGACAAGCCGGTCGCCGGCAGCGTGGCCGACGCGATCGCGATCTATGACATGGCGAAGGAGACGGGGACGCCGGTCTTCTCCAGCTCGGCCCTGCGGTTCGCCCCCGGCATCGCCGCGATGCGCGAGGGCAAGCTCGGCGCGGTGGCCGGCTGCGACGCCTACAGCCCCTGCGAGCTCGAGGAGCACCACCCCGACCTGTTCTGGTACGGCGTCCACGGCGTCGAGACCCTCTTCACCATCATGGGGACCGGCTGCGAGGCCGTCTCGCGAACCTCCACGCCCGGCTCCGACGTGGCCGTCGGCGTCTGGAAAGGGGGCCGGATCGGCACCTTCCGCGGCATCCGCGACGGCGCCCCGCACGACTTCGGGGCCACGGTCTTCGGGGCCAAGGGCATCGGCCAGAGCGGCGGCTACGTCGGCTATCAGCCGCTGGTCGTCGAGATCGTCAAGTTCTTCAAGACCGGCCAGGCCCCCGTCTCCCCCGAGGAGACGCTGGAGATCTTCGCCTTCATGGAAGCCGCCGACGAGAGCAAGCGTCAGGACGGCCGCCCGGTGACGATCGAGAGCGTCGTCGCCAAGGCCCGCGCCGAGGTCGCCTCCCGCGGCAAGTGATCCGAGCCGGACGACATGATCGCAAAGGCCGCGCTCGCGACCCCTTCCCCCTTCGCGGGGGAAGGCGCGAGTCCGACGACCGGATGAGCGGGCGGCGAGCGTGAAAGCCGTCGCATCATCGGTCCGTCCGCGATGACGGCCCCCCTCTTCCGGCCTTCGGCCGCCTTCCCCCACCAGGGGGGGAGGCGAGAAATCGTCGGCATTCCTTGATGCGAATCCTTCCCGCGGAGCCTCTGATCCGATGACGGAAACTTCCGAGGCCACGACGCGAGTCCGGTATGGGGTGCTGGCCTTCCTGGCGGCGATGACGTTCGTCCTGTATCTGGACCGGGTCTGCATCGGGCAGGCGGCTCCTGCGATCCAGCGGGAGTTGGGGATCTCGGATACGAGGATGGGGTGGGTGTTCTCGGCGTTCAGCCTGTCGTACGTGCTGTTCGAGATCCCGACGGGACGCTGGGGCGACCGCTACGGCTCGCGCGGGGTGCTGACGCGGATCGTGGTCTGGTGGTCGGTGTTCACGATGCTGACGGGGGCGGCCGGGGGGCTCATGAGCCTGCTGGCGATCCGGTTCCTGTTCGGCGCGGGGGAGGCGGGGGCCTTGCCGAACTCGGCCCGGGTGCTGCGGGTCTGGTTCTCGGACTCGGATCGGGGCCGGGCGCAGGGGATCGTGGCGACCTCGATGATGCTGGGAGGGACCTTCGCGCCGATGGTCAGCCAGCGGCTGATCGACGTCCTCGGCTGGCGGGGGACGTTCTGGGCCTTCGGCCTGGTCGGCCTGGCGTGGGCGGCGGCCTTCTACCTCTGGTTCCGCGACGACCCCGACTCCCACCCGGCGGCGAACGAGGCCGAGCGCCGACTGATCACCGAGGGGAGGGGGGGGGAGGACGTGTCGAACACCCACGCGCCGATCCCCTGGCCCCTGGTCTTCCGCTCGCCCGACGTCTGGCTGCTGGGCGGGGCCATGATCACGATGGCGGCGATCTACAACCTCTTGATCTCGTGGTATCCCAAGTATCTCCAGCAGGCGCGCGGGGTCTCGACGGGGGACTCGGCGAACCTCGCCAGCCTGGTGCTGGGCGCGGGGGCCGTCGGCTGCCTGCTCGGCGGCTGGCTGACCGACCGCCTCTCGAACGGCCCCGCCGGGATGCGCTGGGGGCGGACGCTCCAGTGCGTCCTGGGCGCGGCGGTCGCGGCCGGGGCGCTGGCCGGGAGCCTCTCGGTCGACTCGCCGACGGCCTCGGCCCTGCTGGTGGCGCTGGCGCTCTTCGGGGTGCAGATCCAGGTCCCCGCCTGGTGGGCCGCCGCCACCCAGGTCAGCGGCCGGCACGTCGGGGCGTTGTTCGGACTCATGAACATGATCGGCAACGTGGGGGGGATCGTCTCCCCCTCGTTCCTGGGCTGGTTCGTCGACGCGATGAAGGAGTCCGGCCGCACCGGCCGCGCCCAGTGGGACCCCGGCTTCTGGATCTACGTCGGCGTGGCCCTCGTCGGCCTGGTCTTCTGGCTGCTGATCGACCCGCGCCGGGTCGTCGAGGCCGAGGGACGCGCCGACGAGCCTCACCCGCAGGCGGCGGGGGCGTAAGGTCGAGACCGCGGCGCCTCAGACGCGAACGGCGGGAAGCTTCTCGACGCTGAGGCGGCGGTTGACGGCGACCTGCTTCGCAAGATCGGGCGGGAGGTTCCCGCGCGTCAGGAGGCGGTCGGCGACGGCGATCGCCTCGGCGTGGCCTCCGGTGTAATACAGCGAGACGCCGTACTCCAGCTCCAGCAGGTAGTCATAGACCGTCCGCCAGACGAACAGCCGCCGGGGATCGGGGCGGGGGACGTCCAGGGCGCGTCGGAAGAACAGCTGGGCCGTGTGGAACTCGCGGGCGGCCTGGTGGTGCATGCCGGCCTTGTACAGGGGCTCGGCGCGGTCGGGCGAATGCTCGAAGGCGGTCAGGTAATCCGCCAGGACCTCGGGCCAGGCGTCGCCCCGGCGCTCCCGGAGGACGGCGATCTGGAAGAGGGCGTACCAGACCTCCTCGGACCACCCGCCCATCGCCAGCCGACGCCGGTAGTTCCGGATGGCCAGGTCCAGCTCGCCGGCGTCGCGATAGCTCTGGGCGAGATAGAAGACGTACCGCTCGTTGGCCGGCTCGTCGACCAGCGCCTTCTCCAGCAGGAGGGCGTCGCGGCGATAGGTCAGGGGATCGTGCGCGCGGGCGCCGTCGTGGGTGACGATCGTGCGGAGGCCGGGCAGGTGGGCCTCGGTGCGGGCCTCGGGGCAGGTCAGGTACTCGTGGAGCACGCCCCGGTACTTCCACGGCAGGGCGCCGCGGACGAGCTGCTTGCGGTGGTAGCAGGTCGAGCCGTAGTGGACGGTCACGTCGTAGGAGTCGGCCTCGAGCTTCGGCCGCTCGAAGCCGTCGTCGAACGCCAGGGTCTCGTCGGCGTCGATGGTGAAGGTGTACGCCGCACGGTCGCGGGCCGCGTCGAGCACCTCGTTGCGATTGTGGGCGAAGTCGACCCAGGGGCGCTGGAGGAGCGTGCCGGGGAGGCCGCCGAGCGCGTCCCGGATCAGATCCTGGGTGCCGTCGGTCGATCCGGTGTCGGCGATCACCCAGGTATCGATGAAGGGCCGGACCGACTCCAGGCAGCGACGGATCACCGGGGCCTCGTCCTTCACGATCATCCCGAGACAGATGGTCGATTCTCGCGCGTTCATCAGCCTCTCCGTTCCGATCCTCAAGCCTCGCCTCGCCTCGCCCGACCCTTCGCCAGCCCGCGCGGACGCGTTTCCATGCCGGACATGATCATACGACGGCCCCGCGCCGATCAGGACCGATCCGCGAGATTTCCCGTCTCCGCCGGGCCGATCGACGAAAACCGCCCATTCGGCCGCTTCGCCGTCAGACATCGTCGCCCGACGTTCTAAGGTTCTCAACAGTTGATCCGGCCTGATGGACCGGCCCCCCGAAACTCCGCATCCGCGCACTTGAGAACCCACACGATGAAGAAGCGGCCCAGCGTCAAGTATCGTGCGAACTTCCAGGACATCCTCGAACAGCGTTCGATGCTGAACGCCTCGAACCCGCTCGCCGACGCGGCGATGAACGCGGCCGAGGTCCGGCCGTGGATGGCTCGCCATCAACAGTTCGGCAAGCTGTTGCAGGCCCAGCCCGGCGTCGAGACGGCCGCCCTGTCGGCGACGCCGCCCGCCTCGGGCGTCCCGGTCGTGGCGTTCCGGGGCCGGATCGCCGGCGTGGCCAACGGCGAGGTGACGCTGACCTTCCGGGTCTACGACCGCAACCGGACCACGGTCCTGTTCGAGGAGACGCAGACGGTGGCGGTCAGCCGCCGGACGTTCAACGTCTCGCTGGGCGCCGCCACCCCGGGCGGCGTGCCCGCCGACCTCTTCGCCAGCGGCGCCGCGCGATTCGTCACCTACACGCGGGCCGGCTCGACCCGCCTCGGCGGGACCGGCCGGCTCCAGCCGGTCGGCCTGTCGTACATGAACGTCCCCGGCCCCCAGGGCGAAACCGGCGCCACCGGCGCCACCGGCGCCAACGGGACCGACGGGGCGACCGGGGCCACGGGTGCCCAGGGTGATCCGGGCGTCGACGGCCTGAACGGGGCGACGGGCGCCACCGGGGCCACCGGCGCGGGAGAGACCGGGGCCACCGGGGCCGCCGGCCCGATCGGAGCCACGGGCGCCACCGGGGCCACCGGGGCAACGGGCGAGACCGGTGCGGGTGCCACCGGAGCCACCGGAGCCACCGGAGCCACTGGGATTGATGGGGCCACGGGCGCCACCGGGGCCACGGGAGCCACGGGAGCCACCGGAGCCATCGGGGACGTCGGGGCCACCGGGGCCACCGGGGCCACCGGGGCCACGGGAGCCACGGGAGCCACCGGGGACACCGGAGCCACGGGCGCCACCGGAGCGACGGGCGCCACCGGGGCCACCGGAGACGTCGGGGACACCGGAGCCACGGGCGCCACCGGGGCCACGGGCGCCACCGGGGCAAGCGGGATCGATCCCAGCAACGTCGTCTTCTCAGCGACCTCGGGTGCGGTTTATACGGGGATAGTGGCGGTCTATACCCCCGTGGACGGGGCAGCTGCCGCAGGCCCCGGTTTCACGATCACTTCGACCGACGACAAGATTTTCGTCATCGGCGACCTCAACAACATTACGCTTTCGGGCGTTGCCCCTTCGGTGAGTCTCGAGCTGGCGTTCGTCGTCGAGGTCAACGGCGTCGTTGAGGCGGTACCCAACGGCATCCAGACGATCGTGGCTCTCACCAACGTAGGCTCATACAATGTCTCGTTGAACGGCGTGGTCGGCGGCTTCCTCCCTGGCGACGTCGTCAAGGTCTACCTCGCCAACACCACTGCGATGGCGCTGATCGGGACATCGATCAGCTTCGGGAACGGGATGTCCACGGCGATTCTCATCTCCGCCGCGCCGCTCCCCTGATGCGTTCGGAGGGCGTCGCGAGAACCAGATCTCGACCTCTCGGATGTGAGAACGCCGAGTCTTGAGAATCAGGACGGGGGCGAATCCATCGCCCCCGTCCCGAATTTTTTTTGCCGTCCTTGGGCCTTCGCGACCGGATTTCGAGGGAGATCGTCCGGTCCGGCCACGGATCGGCGACGCGTTCTCGATCGGGAGGGCCTGCGCCCTTTCCGACGTCGACGCGGACTCCGAGATGTTGCGCCGGCCGACGACGCCGACTGCATCGCCGCGTCCTTCGTCGACGCGACGCCCCTGGCGCCGACGGTCAAGATCGGCGCGGGGTCCTTCCCTCGCCCGCCGAGCAACCTGCGCCGTCGGGGATCGGTTCGGGCTCAGACCCCCGAAGTCCCCGTCCGCAAGACGAGAGCCGTGGAGGCGGGCCGGAGGTCGGGCGCGAGGGCGGATCGGATGTAGCTGATCTCGCGCCTGAGCCGCTGGACGGCGCGGCGGCAGCGAGGGCAAGCCTCGACGTGGGAGCGCACGCCCGGGGACGAGTCGTCCCCGGCGGCGCAGGCCAAGAGATCGCAGTTCTCAGGGCAGGCGATCGTCCGGGTCATGTTTGAGCTCCTCGTCGTAGCGCCGGCATAGTTCCTTGACGTCCTGGAGCACCCGCCACGAATTGACATAGACGGCATCCGTCTTCAGTCCCAGCTCCTCGGCCACCTGGGCGCCGGTGCGGCCGTGGACCACCGAGAGTTCGAAGCAGGCCCAGACCCGCTCCGACTTCCGCCGCCGGACCTCCGCGAAGGCGAACTGGAGGATCCGCCGATGGTGGCTGTACTCGAACTCCCGGCGCTGCCGTTCCTCTTCGTCCTCACGGGTCGCCAGCACCTGGCTCACCCAACCGTCGAGCGCCTTCTTCTGCGAGTTCCGCCGCCGCGCCTGGTCGATCAGGGTGTGGCGAGCGACCGTGAACAGCCAAGTCCGGAACCGCGTCCGGGAGCGGTCGTAGGTCTGGATCTTCTTGAGCAGCTTGAGGAAGACCTCCTGGACGAGATCCGACGCGTCCCCCTCGGGGAGCCCCTGCTTGCGGAAGTACGCCAGCAGCATGGGCTTGTAGATCTCGTAGAATTCCCGCCAGCGGTCCGGCTCTTGATCCCGAACGCCCTCGATGATCGAGGCCCTCGTGTCTGCTTCAGTGCTGGCCATGGTATAGGTCCGGCTGTAACAGGAGAAGGTCCGACGCATTCCCTTGGTACGACGTGCTGATCCAGCCGACAAGTTACCAACAATCATTGCGTGCGGCACGAAAAAACCGGAATCCGCCGTTCCTTTTCGGAAACGTCGCGGGGCCTCCCCCCCAGCCTTACTCCACAGATACGTCGACGGCGGATCGAGCTTACACCGCGGGGTCGGAATCCTCGGCGATCGTAGTAGAATGGGACGCCGGGCGGATCGCCCCTTCCTGGGCGGCGCGGCGGCGGATGCATGAGGGAGTCGGAGACCGAACATGGCGATCGACGCGTTGATCCAGCGCAAGGTGATGGGGCGGTTCGCGACCGGGGTGACCGTGGTGACGACCGGCGGCTCGATGGGCCTCCACGGGCTGACGGCCAACGCCGTGACCTCGCTCTCGCTCGACCCGCCGCTGATCCTGGTCGCGGTGGACAGGCGGGCGCACAGCCTGGAGTTCATCAAGGCCAACCGCTGCTTCGCCGTCAACATCCTGCGGGTCGACCAGGAGGAGATCTCCCGGCGGTTCGCCCGGCCCGGCCCCAAGGATTTCCTCGGCCTGGACCTGACCACCGACGCCACCGACGCGCCGATCATCGCCGGCGGCCTCGCCTATCTGGACTGCCGGCTGTACGACGTCCTCCCCGGCGGCGACCACGAGATCTTCGTCGGCGAGGTCGTCGGCGGATCGGTCCAGGAGGAGGAGGGCGATCCGCTGCTCTACTTCGCCGGCGGCTACCGGAGGCTCGCCGACTGACATGGGCTCGACGACCTCTCCCGAATCGCCGGAGGCGGCCCCGTCGGGAGGGCTCGGCCTCTCCTCGGCCCACTGGTGGATCCTGGCCGCCGCCGCGCTCGGCTGGCTGTTCGACGCCATGGACCAGCGCCTGTTCATCCTGGCGCGGACGCCCGCCCTCCGCGACCTCTCGCCGGCGACCGCCCCCGCCGACCTGCCGACGCTCGCCGGCTGGGCCACGGCGCTGTTCATCGCCGGCTGGGCCACCGGCGGCCTCGTCTTCGGCCTGATCGGCGACCGCTACGGCCGGGTGCGGACGATGGGGCTGACGATCCTGATGTACTCCGTGTTCACCGGCCTCTCGGGCCTGGCTCAGTCCTGGCCGGAGTTCGCCGCTTATCGCTTCCTCTGCGGCATGGGCATCGGCGGCGAGTACGCCGCGGGCGTCGCCTTGGTCGCCGAGGCCATGCCGACGCGGTGGCGGGCGCTGGCGCTGGGCATGGTCCAGGCGGCCTCGTCGATCGGCGCGATGATCGGCTCGGGGCTGAGCGTGCTGATCGGCCCGCAGTCGCGCGTCGGCGGCTATGCGGGATGGCGCCTCCTCTTCTTCTTCGGCGTGTTCCCCAGCGTCCTGTTGGTCCTGCTCCGCCTCCGGGTCCCCGAGCCCGACCGCTGGCTCCGCGCCCGCGACGAGGCCCGCCGCGACCCCCGGCCCGGCCGTAAGATGGGGGACGTCCGGGAGATCTTCGCCGACCCGGTCCTCCGGCGCCGCACCCTGATCGGCATGACCCTGGGGATGGTCGGACAGGTCGGCCTCTGGAGCATCGGCCTCTACACGCCCGAGCTGGTCCGCGACGCCCTGTTCCAGGAGCGTCGGACCGAAGTCCTGGCCGAGTTCCGCGACCGGGGCTGGGACGCCTCGGCGATCGCCGCGGCCTCGAACGTCGACCAGCTGGCCCACGAGTGGGCCTCGCGGGAGCAGGCCGACCCCGCGCCCCGGCTCGCCGGGTGGAAGGCCGAGGCCGACGGCTACGTCGGCTGGGGGACGCTCCTGCAAGACGTCGGCTCGCTCTTCGGCGCGCCGTTCTGCACCTGGATCGCGATCCGCTTCGGACGCCGACGCGCGTTCGCGACGGCCTACGCGATGGCCCTGGCGTCGGTCTGGCTCGTCTTCCTCGGCCTCTCCAAGGGCCCGGACGTCTACTGGATGCTGCCGCTGCTGGGCTTCTGCACCTGCGGGATCTTCGGCGTGATCGTCGTCTACCTCCCTGAACTTTACCCGACCCGACTGCGGACGACCGGCATGGGCTTCTGCTACAACATGGCCCGATACCTCACCGCCGCCGGGCCGGTCCTGCTGGGACGCCTGGCGCTCGGCGCCGGCGGATACTCCCGCGCGGCGCTCATCATGTCGTCCATCTACGTCCTCGGGCTGATCGTCGTCCCCTTCGCCCCCGAGACCCGCGGACAGCCCCTTCCCGATTGATTGACTGATCGAGGAGTCGCCCCATGCTCCGCCGACGATTCGCGACGGTGCTCCTGCTGCTGCTGATCACCGCGACGGCGACCCCCGCCGAGCCCCTCGTCCTCCGCGAGGGCCTCGTGCTCCCCGGCGGGCGTCGCGGCCGTCGCGAGGCGATCCCCGCCGACCCGGTCGTCGCTCGGATCGTCGCCGGGACGTGGACCCCGCCGAAGGCCGGCGAAGCGATGGACTTCGGCGAGGGCCGCGACCGCAAGTGGGAGCCGATCCCGTCGCAGGACGACGGCTTCCACGCCCCGCCAGGGTCATACCTCGCGGTCGACGCCGAATCCCCCGAGGACCGGGTGATGATCCTGGAGGCCTCCGGCCACGGCGCGGCCTACGTCGGCGACGAGCCCCGCGTGGGCGACCCGTACGCCACGGGGTACGTCCGCCTCCCGATCAAGCTCCGCAAAGGGTCGAACCCGATCCTGTTCCTGGGGGGCCGGGGGCGGCCGATCCCGGTGAAACTCGCACCGCCTCGGGCGTCGGCCGAGCTGAACGCGGGCGACGTCACGACGCCCGACCTCGTGGAAGGGGAGGCCCTGGAGGCCGACGCGGCCGTCGTCGTCCTGAACGCCTCGGACGCCCCCCGCGAGGGCCTGGCGATCGTCGCGCGGGTCGACGGCGGCCCCGAGGTCCGCACGCCCGTCCCCGCGATCCCCCCGCTCGCGATCCGAAAGGTCCGCTTCGCGATCCGGGCCGAGCCGAAGCCCGGCGCGGCCGACCGGCCGCTGGAAATCCGGCTGGTCGACGGCGACGGCGACGGCTCGAAGCTCGACGAGGCGACGATCCCGCTGAGGAACCGACGCCCCGACCAGGAGCGCAAGCGGACCTTCCTGAGCGACATCGACGGAAGCGTCCAGTATTACGGCTGGGTCTCGGCCGCACCCGCGCCCGGGGGCGATCGGCCCGGCCTGATCCTCACGCTCCACGGCGCGTCGGTCGAGGCGATCGGCCAGGCGGCGGCGTACCGGCCCAAGCCCGGCCTGCACATCGTCGCCCCGACGAACCGCCGGCCCTACGGGTTCGACTGGGAGGACTGGGGCCGCAAGGACGCGATCGAGGTGCTGGAGAAGACCTCGGCGGAGCTGGGCGTCGACTCCCGGCGGACGTACCTGACGGGGCACTCGATGGGGGGCCACGGGACCTGGCACCTGGGCGTGACCTTCCCCGACCGCTTCGCCGCGATCGCCCCCAGCGCCGGGTGGGTCAGCATGTTCAGCTACGCCGGCGCCTCGCGGGCCGAGTCCCCCGATCCGGTCGACGAGCTGATCGCCCGCGCGACGAACCCCAGCGACACCCTGGCGCTCGTCCGCAACGTGGCGGGGCGGGGGGTCTACGTCCTGCACGGCGACGCCGACGACAACGTGCCCGTCTCCCAGGCCCGCTCCATGCGCGAGCAGCTCGGCGCGTTCCATCCCGACTTCGCCTACTACGAACGCCCCGGCGCGGGCCACTGGTGGGGGAACGAATGCGTCGACTGGCCTCCCCTGATCGCATTCCTGCGCGAGCATGAGTCGCCGCCGATCGACCAGGTCCGACGGGTCGACTTCGTCACGATGAGCCCGGGCGTCTCGGCCCGGTCGGCCTGGGCGACGATCGAGTCGCAGGCGAAGTCCCTGGCCCCCAGCGCCGTCCACCTGGCGTCCGCCCCGGAGAAGCGGCAGATCGAGGGGACGACGGAGAACGTCGCCCGGCTGGCGATTGAGGTCTCCACGGCTCCCGGCCCGCTCGATGTGACGCTCGACGGCCAGGCCCTGAACGGCGTCGTCCCCGAGGGGGGCTCGATCCGGCTGGCGCGGTCCACGGACGGCGCCTGGTCGGCCCTGGCCGGTCCCACGCCCCCCGACCAGAAGGGGCCGCGCCGCGACGGGCCGTTCAAGGAGGCGTTCAACCATCGCTTCGTGCTCGTCCACGGGACGACGGGGACTCCCGAGGAACGGGCCTGGGCGCTGGCCCGCGCGCGATACGACGCCGAGGTCTTCTGGTATCGCGGCAACGGCTCGGTCGACGTCGTCTCCGACGCGGCCTTCCTCGACCCGGCGCGGGCCGACGAGTTCCGCGACCGGAGCGTGATCCTCTACGGCCACGCCGGGAGCCACGCGGCCTGGGGCCCGCTCCTCGGCGACGGCCCCGTGCGCGTCGATCGCGGCGTCGTCCGGGTCGGCGACCGCGAGATCAGGGGGGACGACCTGGCCTGCCTGTTCGTCCGACCCCGGCCGGGGAGCGCCGTCGCCTCGGTCGGCGTCGTCTCGGGGACCGGACCGGCGGGGCTCCGCCTCAGCGCCGCGCCGCCGTACTTCGTCTCCGGCGTCGGCTTCCCGGACCTGACCGTCCTCCGCGCCGGCGACGGCGCCCGGCCTCCGCGCGCCGTCGCCGCCGGCTACTTCGGCGACGATTGGGGCGTGGATTCGGGCGAATTCGCCCACCGCGACTGATTTCCGGCGTCCCCCTCCCCGCACCGCACTGGCCGGCCAGCGCGGCTCCCGTGCATCTTGCGCGCCGCGGACGGCGACCACAAAATTCGCCGCAAACACAACTCTGCAAGGGACATCCATACAATAAACAGAGTTAATCCGTATCCAATATGCTTGTTAATACAGAAATTTCAGTCTTTTTCGTCAAACCCCCTTTTCTTGTCTCGACTGAACTCTATAGTTCCTCCGAACAACCCGTCCCGCTCGACACCATTCAAAGGGAATTTTATGAACAAGTTCTTTGCATCGGTCGCCCTCTTCGCCCTGGCCGTACCGGCCTTCGCCGCCGAGAAGGACATCGTCGACACGGCCGTCGGGGCCGGCGATTTCAAGACGCTGGTCGCGGCGGTCAAGGCCGCCGGGCTCGTCGACACCCTCAAGGGCGACGGTCCGTTCACGGTCCTGGCCCCCACGGACGAGGCGTTCGCCAAGCTCCCCGAGGGGACGGTCGAGTCGCTGCTGAAGCCTGAGAACAAGGCCAAGCTGATCCAGATCCTGACCTACCACGTCATCCCTTCGAAGGCCATGGCCGCCGACGTCGTCAAGCTCGACGGCAAGTCGGTCAAGAGCGTACAGGGGGGGGAGATCAAGGTCACGGTCGACGGCGACGACGTGAAGGTGAACGACGCCAAGGTCGTCAAGACCGACGTCAAGTGCAGCAACGGCGTCATCCACGTCATCGACACGGTGATCATGCCGCCCAAGAAGTGACCGTCCGGCCCACGCCCGGCGGCCCCTGAGCGCAACCGGCCCGCTCCGTCCCCTCGCGGGGCGGGGCGGGCCGGGTTCGTTCGGGCGATCCCCCCTTCCGTCGCGACGTCGGGGCCGCGATCATGGCGGGGACGCGTCGATCCCCCTTCGTCCCGGACAGGACCCTCCGATGAACCGGCCTTCCTCGCGAATCCGCGCCTCGCGCCTCGTCCCGGCCTGCCTCCTGGCGTTCCTGCCGCTCGCCGCCCTGGCCGACGAGCCCTTCAAGCTCAACCTCCGCTCGCGGAGCGTGGCCGACGGCCGGGTCTCGGTGGTCGAATCGGCCGCGACGTGGGAGCCGAGGAAGACGGCGATCATCGTCTGCGACATGTGGGACCAGCACTGGTGCAAGTCGGCCGCGCGTCGCGTGGGGGAGATGGCCGGGCCGCTGAACGCGACCCTCAAGGCGGCCCGCGACCGCGGCGCGTTCATCATCCACGCCCCCAGCACCACCACCGGCTTCTACGACGGCTCCCCGCAGCGCCTGCGCGCCCAGAAGGCCCCGCACTCGCCAACGCCCGCCCCCCTCGCCGACAGCCTCCGATGGGGCACCGCCTGGTACTGGACCGACGCCAGCCGCGAAGGGGTCCTCCCCATCGACGACTCCGACATGGGCTGCGACTGCGCGGAGAAGTGCGAGATCACCGCCCCCTGGACGCGGCAGACCGCCGCCATCGACATCGACGACGCCGACGCGATCACCGACGACGGCCAGGAAACCTGGAACCTCCTCGCCGAGCGCGGGATCGACCACGTGATCCTCTGCGGCGTCCACCTCAACATGTGCGTCCTGGGGCGGCCGTTCGCCATCCGCCAGCTGACCGTCCTCGGCAAGCAGGTCGCCCTGATGCGCGACATGACCGACACCATGTACAATCCCGAGCGCCCTCCCGGCGTCGGCCACTTCGCCGGCACCGACCTCGTGGTCGAGCACGTCGAACGCTACTGGTGCCCCACGTTCCTCAGCACCGACCTCACCGGCGCCCCCGCCTTCCGGTTCCCGGCCGACCCCCGGTGAACGAGACTGGGGCAAGCTCGCTCCCGACCGATCAGCGGTGCCCATCGATCGGCGGACCGAGCCGGATTCACGGGCCGCCGCCGAGTGAGTCGACGTAAACGGCGGTCGCGATGTTGACGCCGGCAAAGGCCAGCCAGAAGAACACTCCCAGCATGAGCCACATGCCGTCGAAGCGGTGAGTTTTGCTCGCGAATCGATACGTCTCGAATCCGAGACCGTACCGAGCCACGTCGAATCGTCCCTCAAGCTCTCTTGCGTACTCGGAGAGCGTCCTCAAGGCATGGCTGTGGTAAAGGTATTTGATCCCTAGAAAGCCTGTGATAGCGGCGGGGATCAGGATCGAAACTTGCCGATATCGATTATTGTCCGACGCCAGGACCCAGGCCCAGATGCCCCCGGCCGCCAGCAGGCCGTAACTCATGTCGTTCTCGATGCGTTCGACCCGGCTGAGGATGTCGCTTTTCACCTCGGAGTACTCCGCCAGGAGGAACTCCTTCTGGTCCTCGCTCAGTTTGCTTGCCTCTTCCGTCATCTCGCAGTCCTCCCAGTTCAGGAAATCCCCGCCCGTTCCTCACCTCCCATCGCGATCAGACGCATGGAGTGGGCGTGGGCCCGGCCGATCGAGCGACGGCCCCACGCCCGGCTTTCACTTCGCCCGCACGAGCTTCATGATGCGGCCGGAGACGTTCCAGTCCTGGATGTAGAGGTTTCCGAGCTGGTCCCAGGACGAGCCGTGGGTGCCGCTGAAGATCCCCTCGATCCACTGATCCTGGGGGATGTTGTAGCTCCCCCCCTTGGCGCGGTCGGGGTTGTTGCCCAGTACCGAGATGATGGTGTTGGTCTTGTCCAGGACCACCAGCCGCCCGTGCAGGTCCGGGATGGAGACGAACTCCCCCTGGACGCAGGCCGAGGTGGGCATCCCCAGGCCGGTGACGACCTCCTCGATGAAGTTCCCGTCCAGGTCGTAGTGGACCAGGCGGCCCTTGGGCTGGTGGTTGCGGTCGCAGATCAGCAGGCGGGGGGGGTCATACCGGGTGTCCAGGGTCATGCCGTGGGCGGTGTTGAACTCCTTCAGGCCGTTCCCCTTGGTCCCGAAGTGCATCAGGTACTTGCCGGCCTTGTCGAACTTGAAGATGTGGTCGCTGGCGTAGCCGTCGGCCAGGAAGATGTCGCCGTTGGGGGCGACGGTGATCGCCGTGGGGTTGAACGCCTTGAGGTCCAGCCCCGACTCTTTCGGGAACGGCAGGGTCAGGACGATCTCGCCGGTGCGGGCGTCGAACTTGATCCCCTCGGCGTTGTTGTTGCGGGCGCCGTAGAGGAACTCGACGCCGTCTTCCTCGCGGATCTTGATGTCGTGGATGTCGGAATGGCGGTCGTCGAGGAAGCTGCGGATCACCGCCCCCTCGGGCGAGAAGACGAAGACGCCGGCGTGGGCGCTCGTGTAGATGCTGCCGTCCTTGCCGACGGCCACGCCGCCGTGGGTCGGCCCGATGGCGGACTTGCCGTCGGGGGCCAGGCCCCAGCCCGGCGCGGTGTCGAACGTCATCTGGCCGCACCCCATGCGGACGGGCCGGGCCTCGCCCTCCGCGAGCGCCTGCGGCGCGAGCCCGAAGGCGAGGATCAAGGCGAGGGAGGTCGATCGAAGCTTCACGATCAGGGCTCCTGACGGGACGGAGAGGATGTCGGGGCGGGAGACGCCGCCCTCGGAATCGGTGCCATCGAAAAAGGGTAACAGCCCCGGCAGGCCAGAGACAGGCCGCGCCCCGCTCGCGCGCCGGGAGGGATTCCGCCCGGTCGATCGCCGTCGGGCGGCCCGGGAACTTCGCCTCGGGTCGACCGCGAGCTTGATGCTTTCGGTCGGAGGGCTGGTATCATGGGCTCCTGAAATGTTTAACAAGCCATCCCTCTCAGGAACCCTCGCGATGCCACGCGCCAGCAGACTCTCCTTCGCGATCGCGATCGCCTTCGCGGTCGCGGCGATCCACGGCCGTCCGCCCCTCGCCTCGGCCCACGACGGCCCGGGGGCCCACACGCACGAAGCGTCGACCGCGAAGGCCGGCCGCGAGATGGCGGCGGCGGCCAGGAACCTCTGGGCGTCGCTCACGCCCGAGCAGAAATCCAAGATCGGCTTCGAGTTCAAGGACGCGCTCCGTCACGACTGGCACTTCGTCCCGAGGCCTCGCAAGGGCCTTCCCTTGAAGGAGATGACCGGCGGGCAAAAGGCGCTGGGGCAGGCCCTGCTCGCCAGCGGCCTGAGCCAGAGCGGCTTCATCAAGGCGGAGACGATCGTCAGCCTGGAGCAGATCCTGGCGGATCTCGAACAGGGCAAGGGCCCGGTCCGCGATCCGGAGCTCTACTTCTTCAACCTGTTCGGCGACCCGAATTCGGGCGACTCCCAGGAGCCCTGGGGCTGGCGCTTCGAGGGCCATCACCTGGCGCTGAACTTCACGATCGTCGGCGATCAGGGCGTGGCCGGCGGGCCGACGTTCATGGGGACCAACCCCGCCGAGGTCCGCTCCGGGCCTCGCGAGGGCCTTCGGGTCCTGGGCGAGGAAGAGGAGCTGGCGCGGAAGCTCGTCAAGTCGCTGGACGACGCCCAGCGCAAGAAGGCGATCGTCCAGGAAGTCGCCCCGGGTGACATCCTCTCGCTCGCCGCCCGCAAGGCCGAGCCGATCCATCCGGCCGGGATCCTGACGCCGGAACTCAACGCCGAGCAGAAGGAACTCCTGAACTCGATCGTCGTCCTTTACGCGGAGCGGCTCCGCCCGGAACTGGCCGGCGACGACCTGGGCAAGATCCTCAAGGCGGGCGTCGACAAGGTCGGCTTCGCCTGGGCCGGCGGCCTGGAGCGGGGGCTGCCCCACTACTACCGCATCCAGGGTCCGACCTTCCTGATCGAATACGACAACACCCAGAACAACGCCAACCACGTCCACAGCGTCTGGCGCGACTTCGCCGACGACTTCGGCGAGGACCTGCTCAAGAAGCACTATGAGACGGCCACCGCCGCGCACGGCCACGCGAAGTGAGGGTCGGAAGTGGGGCCGGCCGCGGTCGTCGCCACGGCCGGTCGGCCCCGCTTCCTCATCGAGGCTCTCGTCGCCCACCACCCTCTGAATTCGGGCCGAGAATCGCCAGGACCCGCGGCGCCAGACGCTCGGACGACCAACGGGCGGGAAGCTCGGCGTAGGAGCGGCGGAGTTCGCCGAAGACGAGGCCCAGCATCTCGACGTCGCCCCGGAAGCTGACGCCGCCCGCCCGCGGCGCCGGAGTCGTCCACTCGCACCTGGGCTCCGGGCCGAAGACCTGCTCCAGCAAGGGCGAGGCCCAGACCCCCTCGCGCTCGTTGCCGGGCACGTAGACGGGCTGGTCGAGGGAGATCGGCCGATCCAGGATCAGCCCCGAGAACCGGACGAAGCAGAGGGCGGTGAGCGGGAAGTCGGCCAGGTTCTCCCAGTCTCCGATGCGGACCGCTTCCGAGAGGGCCAGGCCCTGCGAACGGAAGGCCTTCTCGGTGAGTTCGAGGCAATACAGGCTGGCGTCGTCCATGCGGAACTCGAAGTCGAACGGCACCTGCGACTCGAACGCCCAGCGGCAGTAAGCGAGTACGCCGGGGATGTGACGTCGATGTTCGGGCCTCAGCCGCCTCACGCCCAGGGACCCGAAGCAGTCGAGCATCCAGACCTCGAACGACTGGCGCTGGACGCCCGCGGAAGAGGAGTCGTAGACCACGGGCGAGCCGTCCTCGATCGCGACGATCCCGGTGTGCGAGAACGCGCTGTTCGTCGCCTTGGCGATGAACCGGCTCAGGGGGAATAGGCCGCGAAGGGCCCGCGCATCCCCCATCCGGAAGACGACGTCCCCCTCGCGAAGGACCCCCTGCCCCCAGTCCCGCCAGTGGGCCATCGCCGGGGTCGTCGGCAGCGGAGGCAGTCGCCCGTCCGTGCGGGCGAGGGTCGCGGCCGGGCCCCAGAAATTGCCGGTCCAGCCGGGCGGCTCCATCCAATCGGTCGGCTCCGCCGCGCTCTGCTCGTAAGACGCCAAGGCGACCATCCAGCAGATGAAATAGAGCATCGAGATGGCCAGCGCCGGTATTCAGGAGCCGCCCCGGGTCGGGCCGAAGGACGCGAATCGGCCAGGCCGGCCAGGGGCCTTCAGGAGTCGATGGGGAGAACCGGAATGCGACGCGCGATCGCGCGACCTCGGAAGGAACTTTCGCCGAGCCGAAACACCCAGGGTTCCAGCCGATCTCGCCTCGCGTTCATCCTCTTCTTTCATTTTAGCACAATTTTTGCGACACATCTTGAATCTTTCATCCCCGGCGGACTGCCCCGGACCGGCCGGGGACGAAGCGGGCCGGGCTCAGGATCGCGGGCGCTGCTCCAGGTAGTCCTTGAGGACGACGGCGCCGTTCCGCGCCTCGTCCCTGGCGGCGTAGACGAACGTGACCGGCCCCTCGCCGACCCGCCTGCGGAGGTCGTCGAGCACCTCGCCCTTGGCGTCGAGTTCCGCCTTGTAGCGGTCGCGGAACTCCTCCCAGCGATCCGGGTCGTGACCGTACCACTTGCGGAGCTCGGTGCTGGGCGCGACTTCCTTCGGCCAGGCGTCGATCGCCGCGTCCTGCTTGGTCACGCCGCGAGGCCAAAGCCGCTCGACCAGGATCCGCGCGCCGTCCTCCTGCGATGGCGCCTCGTAAGCCCGCTTGAGCCGAATCCTCGGTTTCTCGGCCATCTCTTCGACGCCTTTCTTCGGGTCCGCAAGAAGATCGGAATGTCTGGTGCAACCCGTTGACCTGGCATCCCGACAAGACCAGCATAAGGGCTTGTCGAACTCCGGAACGCCCGAGCGGCCCGTTTCGCGGCATGACCGCTCGTCACCTCGACGGATCGGGAGTCCGCGGGCCGCACCCCTTCCTCTGAGATTCCTCGAAGACGGCTCGACAAACTAGACCTTCTGGTCCAGAATAGAACCCGTCGATTCCGACGACACAGGAACGACGAAAACCACGGAAACATCGGGAATGCCGATCGAACGTAAGGATCGGCCCCTTCTCGTTCTCCCATCCGAGGGCGGCGCCATGTCCGGGGCGAAGGTGAAGGCGGCGATCTACGGGACGCTGGCGACCGTGATCCTGGCGATCCTGATCGTGATGGGCTCGCGGAATCTGGCCCATTTCGACGCGGCGCTGGTCGGCTATACGTTCGCCGTGCTGTTCGCCGCGTTCGGGATCGTCTATCGGTACGCGATGTGGCTCCAGCGTCCGCCGACGGCCCTCTACTGGAGGAGGGGCTGGCAGCTCTTCTTCCAGCCCCGATGGATGGGGCGGAACCTGGCCCAACTCGCGGCGAGGCTGGTCGGCGGCTTCGCGGTGAATCGGTTCATCTGGAAGCGGAACTGGGGCCGGGGCGCGGCCCACATGCTGATCATGTGGGGCTGCGTGCTCGCTTCGGCGGTCACGTTCCCGCTGGTGTTCGGCTGGGTCCACTTCGCCACCGTGCCGGGGCGGTTCGACCTGTACCAGGCGCACGTCTTCGGCTTCCCGACGCAGACGTTCCCGGTCGAGTCGTTCTTCGCCTTCCTCGTCTTCCACGCCCTGGTGTGGGCCTCGTTTTTGGTGATCGCGGGGGTGATGCTGGCGATGCGGCGGCGGATGCGCGAGCACGGGGCCGCAGCGGTGCAGCAGTTCGGCGAGGACTTCCTGCCGCTGATCCTGCTGTTCGCGATCAGCGCGACCGGCCTGATGCTGACGGCCAGCTACACCTGGATGAAGGGCTACGCCTACGACTTCCTGGCGATCCTGCACGCGGCGACCGTGATCTTCACGCTCCTGTGGCTCCCCTTCGGCAAGCTGTTCCACATCTTCATGCGGCCGGCGCAGCTCGGGGTGAGCTTCTACAAGGACGTAGGCGCGAGGACCGAGCCGGCGCGGTGCCGGCGCTGCGGGGAGGAATACGCGTCCCGGATGCACGTCGAGGACCTGATGGACGTCGAACGTCGGCTGGGCTTCCAGTACGAGTCGGACATCCCCGGGATCGAACATTACCAGTGGATCTGCCCGGGGTGCCGACGTCGGATGTTCGCCCTGGCGCAGGGACGCCTCTGGGGCGGCGCCGCGGGTCGTCCCGCCGGCGCCCCCACCCTGGACTGACTGACGCGAGGAAAGGACCGATGGCCAGCACACCCCTCGACGCTCTCGAGATCATCGACGTCTACGGCCCGCACCGGAGCTACCCCTCGGGCGCGAGGCTGGACACGGGCGTCGAGCCGGACCGCCTGGTGAAGACCCACTGCTGCTTCTGCGGCCAGCAGTGCGGCATCCAGTTGAAGGTGAAGGACGAGAAGGTCATCGGCTTCGAGCCCTGGGCCGACGCCCCGTTCAGCAAGGGGATGCTCTGCCCCAAGGGGGTCCGCCGCTACCTCCAGGGGAGCCACCCCGACCGCCTGCTGACGGCGCTGAAGCGCGACCCGACGGCGCCCGGCGGCTTCGCGCCGATGGGGTATGAAGAGGCGATCGCGCGGGTGGCCGCCGAGATCGACCGGATCCAGAAGGAGCACGGCCCGGACGCCTTCGCGGTGCTCACCGGGGCGAGCCTGACGACCGAGAAGGCGTACCTGATGGGCAAGTTCGCCCGGGTCTGCCTGAAGACGGCCAACATCGACTACAACGGCCGGCTCTGCATGGTCAGCGCCGCGGCGGGGAACAAGAAGGCGTTCGGCGTCGATCGGGCGGCGAACCCCTGGTCCGACATCCCCAAGACCGACCTGGTCTGGGTCAGCGGGGCCAACATCGCCGAGTGCGCCCCGATCACCACGAACTACATCTGGCAGGCCCGCGAGAACGGCGCGAAGATCATCGTCGTCGACCCCCGGCTCACGCCGATCGCCCGCACCTGCGACCTGTTCCTCCCCGTCAAGCCGGGCCGCGACGTGGCCCTGTTCAACGGCGTCCTGCACCTGATGATCGAGCACGACTGGCTCGACCACGACTTCATCCGCGACCGCACCAACGGGTTCGAGAAGACGGCGGAGCACGTCCGCGAATGGACGCCCCGGCGCACCGCCGAGGTGACCGGCGTCGCCGAGCGCGCCATCCGCCAGGCCGCCGAGATGTGGGGGACGGCCGGCTCCAGCTTCCTGCTGCACGCGCGGGGGATCGAGCACCACAGCCACGGCGTCCAGAACGTGCTGGGGGCGATCAACCTGGTGCTGGCCTCCGGCCGGATCGGCCGCGAAGGGTGCGGCTACGCCACCATCACCGGCCAGGCCAACGGCCAGGGGGGCCGCGAGCACGGCCAGAAGTGCGACCAGCTCCCCGGCGGCCGCGACATCTCCGACCCCGAGCATCGCGCCTTCGTCGCCAAGGTCTGGGACGTCGACCCCGACTCCCTCCCCGGCCCCGGCGTCGACGCCTACGAGATCTTCCGGGAGGTCGACCGCGGGCGCATCAAGGGCCTGCTCTCGATCTGCTTCAACCCCAAGATCTCGCTCCCGGACAGCGACTTCATCGCCCGGATGCTGGACAAGCTGGACTTCTACGTCGCCATCGACTTCTTCCTCAACGAGACCGCCCGCCACGCCGACGTCGTGCTCCCCGGCTCGCTCCAGGAGGAGGACGAGGGGATCGTCACCCAGGTCGAAGGCCGGATCATCAAGATCAACAAGGTGGTGGATTCTCCCGGCGACGCCCGGCAGGACTGGAAGATCATCCAGGACGTCGCCGCCGCCCTGGGCCGCCCCAGGGGGTTCACCTTCCAGGAGCCCCGCGAGATCCTCGACGAGCTTCGGCGCGCCAGCGCCGGCGGCACGGCCGACTACTCGGGCGTCACTTATGAGAAGGTCGAGCGCCAGGGGGGGGTCTTCTGGCCCTGCCCGAGCGACGACCACCCCGGCACGCCGAGACTCTTCGAGGAAGGGTCGTGGAACCCGATCGCGAAGGGGGCCGGGCCGTTCTATTTCCTCGACGGCAGGGCGAAGTTCCACGCCGCCGAATACACGCCCCCCGCCGAGGACGTGGACGCCGAGTTCCCCCTGATGCTCACCACCGGCCGGGTCGTCAGCCAGTTCCTCTCCGGGACCCAGACGCGACGGATCGGGCCGCTGGTGGACCAGTACCCCGAGCCCCGGGTCGAGCTCCACCCGAGGCTCGCCGCCGAGCTCGGCGTCGCCGACGGCGACTGGACGGTCGTCGAGTCGCGCCGCGGGACGTGCACCCTGCGGGCGATGGTGGTGACCACGATCCGCCCGGACACCGTCTTCGTCCCCTACCACTGGGCGGGGCCCAAGAGCATCAACCGCCTGACCATCTCGGCCCAGGACCCGATCTCCCGGATACCCGAATACAAGGTCTGCGCGGTCCGCGTGGCGAGGGCCCCGGCCCCTCCCGATTACGAAGGCCGACTCGAACCCCAGCAATGATCAACCGAGCCGACTCGGAGGGGCCATGGTTCCGGACCATCATATTTTCTTCATCGACCCCAATCGTTGCATCGGCTGCCAGGCCTGCGTACACGCCTGCGCCGAGTGCGACACGCACAAGGGGACGTCGATGATCCACCTGGATTTCATCGACCGGCCGCACTCGGTCCAGACCACGCCGATGGTCTGCATGCACTGCCATTCGCCGACCTGCGCCGAGGTCTGCCCGGCCGACGCCATCAAGCGGACGGCCGACGGCGTGGTGCAGAGCGCCCGCAAGCCGCGCTGCATCGCCTGCAACAACTGCGTCCTGGGCTGCCCCTTCGGCGTGCCGAAGTCCAACCCGGGCCTCGAATTGATGATGAAGTGCGACATGTGCTACGACCGGACGTCGGCCGGCCTGAAGCCGATGTGCGCCACCGTCTGCCCCAGCGGGGCGCTCTTCTTCTCGACCTTCGAGCAGATGGAGCACCTCCGCCCCCGCTCCCAGCCGATGAACCGATTCCAGTTCGGTCGGCAGGAAGTCACCACCAAGGTCCACATGATGGTCCCGCGCGACCGGGCCCCCGAGATCGTCGACGTCCTGTCGGTCCTGGAGGGGGAAGGCGAGATCGAAGGGGGAGGGCGGGGGGCGTCCCCGTCGGCGCACGCCGGCCCCGACCCGGGGGCGGGCTTCGTCCCGCTCGACGCGCTGCTGGCGTCCATGTATGAAGAGGGAGGATCCTGATGATCGGCGACCAGCCCGAACCGGGAACCCGGTTCCCCGACTCCCGGCCCGAGAGCGAACAGCCCCCCTGGCGGCTCGACTTCCCGATCGACGTGCCCCAGGACAACTACATCGCCCGCCGGGACTCGGTGAAGTTCCTCGTCCTGACGAGCTTCGCGTTCGTCGTCGGCCAGATCTGGATCGCCGCCAAGAGCCTCGTCCGGGGCCGCGGCGCGCCCCCCTCGCAGCGGATCGCGACCGTCGACGAGATCCCCCTCGGCGGGGCGATCGGCTTCAACTACCCCGGCCCCACCGACCCTTGCCTCCTCCTGCGCACGGCCGACGGCACGCTCCTGGCGTACGGGCAGAAGTGCACACACCTCTCCTGCGCCGTCGTCCCGGAGCTGGAACACGACCGCCTCCACTGCCCCTGCCACGTCGGCTCGTTCGACGTGGCGACCGGCCGCCCCCTGGCCGGGCCCCCCGACGCCCCTTGCCCCTGGTGAAGCTGGACGTCCGCGACGGCGTCGTGTACGCCGTCGACGTCGAGGAGCGGACGACATGAAGCGTCCCTTCACCCGAGACCAGAAGACGACCATCGTCTACGGCGTCCTGTGCATGGTCCTCATCCTCGTCGTCCTCCAGCTCTGGCTGCTGACGGCGACGATGAACGCCTTCCTCGGCGGCGACGTCGCCGTCGTCTGGCCCGCCCTCGCGGCAAGCCTCGTCTGCCTGCTGCTCAACGCCGGGCTCCTGAGATACGTCTACGCCCTGGAGAGTCATTCATGACCGCTCCCGTTTCGACCACCCCCGGCGACGAAGCCGGGGTGAAGACCAGGCCTCCCGCCGGGAACACGCTGCAACTGGTGCTCAACACCGGCGCGTTCCTGGTCTGCTTCGCCGTCTTCGGCTCGGTCTCGGCGATGATGCCGATCCTCAAGAAGCGGCTCGGCCTCGAACCCTTGCAGGTGAGCCTGGCCCTGGCCGTCCCGGTGCTGCTGGGGAGCCTGGGGCGCATCCCGCTGGGCATCCTCTCGGACCGCTACGGGGGGCGGCTGGTCTTCTCGCTGGTGATGCTCGGGTCGATCATCCCGGCCGTCCTGATGGGCTGGGTGGAGACCTATCCGCAACTGATCGCCTGCGGGTTCTTCATCGGGCTGGCCCTGGCGAGCTTCTCGGTGGGGGTCGGGTCCGTCAGCCGATGGTATCCGCCGCATCGCCAGGGGACGGCGATCGGCGTCTATGGGGCCGGCAACGTCGGCCAGTCGCTCGCCTCGTTCGGCGCGCCGGTGCTGGCGGGGTGGCTCGGCTACGTCTGGGGTTTCTGGACCTTCGCCGCCCTGACGTTCGGCTGGCTCGTCCTCTACGTCCTGCTGGCCCGGGACGCACCCGGCCCGCGCGTCGACCGTCGGCTCTCGGAGTTCCTGCACCCGCTGGCGGACTCGCGGAGCTGGGTCCTCAGCCTCTACTATTTCCTGACCTTCGGCGGGTTCGTGGCGATGGCCGTCTACCTGCCGACCTTCCTGACCGAGATCTTCGAGCTGGAGCCGTCCGACGCCGGCCGCCGGACGGCCGGGTTCGTCGTCCTGGCCACGCTCGCCAGGCCGATCGGCGGCTGGCTGGCGGACAGGGTCGGCGGCCGTCGCATCCTCGCGTGGGTCTTCCCCGCGACCGCCGTCATGGCGCTGTTCCTGGCCTGCCCGATGATGACCACCTTCACCATCGGCGCCCTGGGGATGGCCCTGGCCATCGGCCTGGGCAACGGCGCCGTCTTCAAGCTCGTGCCGGAAGACTTCCCCAGGGCGGTCGGCAGCGTCACCGGCCTCGTCGGCGCCGCCGGCGGGCTCGGGGGGTTCTTCCCCCCCCTCGTCCTGGGCGCCATCCGCCACTCCACCGGGTCCTACACCTGGGGGTTCGTCCTGCTCAGCCTCTTCAGCGCGGCCTGCCTGCTCGTCCTGGCCCTGACCGGCTCCCGGTCCACCCGGCGCGAGCCGGTCCCGGCCCGGGTCTGACCCCGACGGGCCGCCGGCTCACGCGTCGAAGGTGATCAACGGCTTGACGACCCCGTCCGCCTTCGTCTCCATCAGCCGGAGGGCCTCGCCCACCTCCTCGAACCGGAACCGATGGGTCGTCAGCGGGGTCGGGTCGATCCGGCCGGTCTCCAGCAGCCGGAGCAGGCGCCGCATCCGCAGGCTCCCGCCCGGGCAGAGGCCGGTGCGGATCGTCTTGTCGCCCATCCCGACGCCCCAGGCCAGCCGGGGGATCGCCACGGAATCGCCGTGGCCGAAGTAGCCGGCCACCGAGATCGTCCCGCCCGGCCGGGTCGCCTCGACGCACGCCTCGAAGGTCGCCTGGGCCCCCAGGCACTCGATCGCCGAATCGACCCCGACCCCGTCCGTCAGCCGCAGGATCTCCTCGACCGCGTCCCCCCGCGAGGGGTCCACGACCACGTCGGCCCCGAAATGCCGGGCCAGCTCCCGGCGCTTGGGGACGCCCTCGACCGCGATGACCAGGCCCGCCCCCAGCAGCCGGGCGCAGGCCGTCGCCATCAGGCCCACCGGCCCCTGGGCGAAGACCGCCACCACGCCCCCGGGCGGGATGGCGGCGTGCTCGGCCCCCATCAGCCCGGTGGACATCATGTCGGCGCAGTAGACCGCCGCCTCGTCGGGGATCGCGTCCGGGATCGGCGTCAGGTTGGCCCGGGCGTCGTTGACGTGGAAGAACTCGGCGAAGACGCCGTCCTTGTCGTTGGCGTACCGCCAGCCGCCGAGCAGACCCCGGCACTGCGAGGTGTAGCCCCGCTGGCAGTTCTCGCACGAGAAGTCGGGGGTGATGGCCCCGACCAGCACCCGATCCCCGACCCGGAAGCCCTTCACCTCGCCCCCCAGCTCGGCGACGACCCCGACGGCCTCGTGGCCCAGCGTCAGGTCGCGCCGCTCGCCGACGCCGCCCCGCAGGGTGTGGACGTCGGACGTGCAGACCAGGGCGCGCGTCGTCTTGACGACGGCGTCGTTGGGCCCGGGCGTCGGGACGGGCTTGTCCATGAACCCGACCTCGCCGAGCCCCTTCATCACGAAACACTTCATCGTCGCGGCCATGATCGTCCTCCGATCGCCGCTCGCCGCCCCCGGCGAGGCGAGGGTGCGCCGACCGGGAGCGGACTCGTCGGCCTATCGACCAGCGTAGCCGCGCCCGGACGCCTCCGCCATCGCGCCCCCGGCCGACGTGGCACGGAAGAAACGCCGGCCGCGGCCGGCGGCTCAGCGCGGGGCGGCGGGCGCGACGCGGCGGATGCGGTGGTTGCCGGTGTCGCCGATCACGAACGAGCGGCCGTCGGGGGCGAAGGCGACGCCGTGGGGCCGGTCGAGGCCCGCGGCGACGGCCGGGCCGCCGTCCCCGGCCCCCCCTTGACGCCATGACCGGCGACGGTGGAGACGAGCCCCGTGGCGGCGTCGAGGCGTCGGATCGCGTGGTTCTCGGTGTCGACGATGAGGAGGTCGCCGTTCGGGGCGGCGTCGAGTTCCTTCGGGCCGTCGAAGGCCGCGTCGCGGGCCGGGCCGCCGTCGCCGCGATAGCCCTTCCCGCCGCCGGCCAGCGTGGAGACAGTCCCGTCGGCGGCGACCGCGCGGAGCGAGTGGCCGTTGCGTTCGAGGATCAGGAGCGAGCCGTCGGGGAGGGCCTCGACGGCGCGCGGGCCGAAGAACGAGGCCGTCGCGGCGGGGCCGCCGTCCCCCGCGCGTCGGCCCCGGCCGTCGCCGGCGAAGGTGGCGATCCGGCCCGAGGCGAGGTCGACCACGCGGACCCGGTGGCCGGAGACGTCGGCGATGAACAGCCGGCCCCGGCCGTCGAGGGCCACGTCGTTGGGCTCGACGATCCCCGCCTCCGGCCCCGGCCCGCCGTCGCCCGAGGTCTCCTCGCCGCCGTCGCCGGCCACCGTCGTGATGACCCCGGTGCCGCCGTCGACCCGTCGCACCCGGCGGTTGAGCCGGTCGGCGAAGTAGATCGTCCCGTCGGCGTCGATCGCCATCCCGTAGGGCTCGTCCAGTCGGGCCGAGGTCGCCGGGCCGCCGTCTCCGGAGAACCCCTTCCCGCCGTCGCCGGCCACCGTCGTGATGACGCCCGTCGCGGCGTCCACCCGCCGGATGCGATGGTTCCCCGTGTCCGAGAGATACAGGTTCCCCGCGCGGTCGTACACCACGTCGAACGGCTGATCCAGCCGGGCTTGCGCCGCCGGCCCGCCGTCCCCCGAGAACCCGGCCTCGCCCGTCCCGACGATCGTCTCGATCCGGGCCGCGCCGGCGCCGGCGTCGTCCCCGACGAGTCCCAGCAAGCTCGCGGCGAGCGTCAACGCCGTCGGCAGCATCGCGAAAGCGAACATGGATCGCAGTCCCCCTGTCATCCCGGATCGTCTTGAAACGGCGGGCGTCGATCCCGCCCGGCCCATCCCAAGACGGTAAAGCGCCGGGGGCGGAGAACCCAGGGGGGAGCGAGGGAGAAAGGCCCCGTCAGCGTCCCGGTCGGGTTTCGGGGCGATCGGCCGAAGGATCGACGGCGGTCGACGAACGGCGCCAGAACGCGAGTTCGCCGAATCCGCGACCCCGGAGGTTCCAGATGATCAGGAACGCCGCCGAGTTGACGCACAGGCCGAGGAGCAGAATCACCCAGAGAAAATCCATGTCAGTCTCCCGACCCCTCGGGGTCCAGATAGCGGTCGAGGTGGATGAACAGCACCCGCGAATAGCGGAACACCGCCGGCGCCAGCGGCAGGAACGCGGCCCAGGCCGCGACGATCACCCAGGTCATGGGCCAGGACGGGGCGAGCCAGAACCGGCCGATCGCCGTCCCGGCCGCGATGATCGGGATGCCCAGCGCGTAGCTGAAATACATGGCCCCGGTGAAGTATCCCGGCCCGCGCTCGAACCGGCAGCCGCAGCACGGACAGGTCTCGTTCATCCCCAGCGAAGACCGGAAGACCCGCCCCTCGCCGCACTCCGCACACCTCTGCGACAGCACGGCCCGGGGCTTCAGGCGTCCCCCGCCCCCCCCGCGCCGCCTCTCCTGGACTCTCAACGTCCACCCCCATCCTGGCCTCGCCGCGACGGATCCGGCTCGATCCATCTCCTGGATATCCATTTTGGGCCTGTCCCGTCGGAAACCACAATCCTTTCTGTTCGCGAGGGCCGACCTGGCGGACCGTCCGGCGCCGCGGGACGGAGCCTTGAGGCGGCCCGGGGCGGCCGCTAGACTGACCGTCGGCGTCGCACCGTCCGCAGGGGAGGGCCGGCGATGGGCGAAGGGACCGAAGGGCGGGGGGGGACCGAGCCCTGGGACGCCGATGAGGCGTTCCGGCGGCTGCGCGAGGCCGTGCGGGGGCTCCCCAAGGCGGCGGTGTTCGACCTCCGCGACCGCGGGTTCGGCAGCCCGTTCGAGGTCCTCGTCGCCAGCCTGATCTCGGCCCGGACCCGCGACGAGACGACGCTTGCGGTCGGCCTCCGGCTGTTCCCGATCGCGGCCTCGCCCCAGGCGATGATCGACCTGGGGGAAGCCCGGCTGGTCGAGCTGATCCGGCCGGCGACCTTCCCCGAGCCCAAGGCGCGGGACATCCTGGAGCTGTCGCGGCGGATCCTCGCGGAGCACGGCGGGGAGGTCCCGGAGACGGTCGAGGAGCTGACGGCCTTCCGCGGGGTCGGCCCGAAGATCGCGGCCCTGACGCGGGCCGTGGCGTTCGGCGCGGCGACGATCCCGGTCGACGTCCACGTCCACCGGGTCGCCAACCGCTGGGGCCTGGTCGCCACCCGCACGCCGGAGGCGACCATGAAGGCCCTGGAGGCCGTCCTTCCCAGGCGCTACTGGATCGAGACCAACGAACGCCTGGTGCCGTTCGGCAAGTTCATCTGCACGGGCGTCGCGCCGTTTTGCTCGACCTGCCTCCTGCTCTCGATGTGCCGGCGCGTCGGGGTGACGCGGAGCCGGTGAGCGGCCCGGCGGCGGGCTCAGCTCGACTTGTGCGGTTTGCACGAGGCGAGAAAGATACACGTCGACATCTGAGTCAGAGCACCGCGCCGGCATGTCTTAGCAGGGCGGCGGCCTCGGCTTGACCTTCCTTCAACGCCCAGGCCAGCGGAGTGAGGCCATCTCCCCCGGACCGATTCGGATCGGCTCCCCGCGCGATCAGCAACTCCATCGCTTCGATGTTCCCCCCCTTCGCGGCCAGCGCGAGCGGCGGGGTGCCGTCATAGGCATCGTGATGGAGAACGGCCCCGCGATCGAGCGCCATCTGAAGGACCACGACGTTTCCTACCTCCGCCGCATAGGCCGCCAGGCGACCACCGCCCCATCGGCTGATGTGGTCGACATCCGCGTCCTCCCGCAGTTGCGCGTCGAGGAGACTCTCAAACATGATCAAGTCGCCTTCATTCAGGGCATCGAACATCCTGATCTTCGCCCCCCTCGCGAGCAGCAACTTGTACAGGGGCCGATTTCCCTTCTCGCTCGCGTGCGACAGGGCGCTCATGCCGTACTGGTCGACGACGTCGACGTCGGCACCATAATCCAGGAGTCGCCGGACGACTTCCACGTGGCCTCGCTCCGACGCGACCGTCAGGGGGCGTTCGTGGATGTCGCTCTCCTCTTCGGTGTCGGCCCCCCGGGCGAGAAACAGGTCGACCATCGCGAGGTCGCCCAGGAGGCTGGCGACCTGGAGCATCGTCCCGTGATACGTCCACCCCTTGCCGAAGTCGACGTCGGCTCCCTCGTCGAGGAGGGTTCGGGCGAGTTCGACGTCGCCCGACCAGACCGCGTCCGGGAGGGTCTGGCGTCGGCCGCCGGCTGCGAGCAGGATCGGCAGCATCTCGTGCCCGTTCCTTGGGGCGGCGATCGCGCAGGTCGTCGCCGAGTAGCCCTGGGCGTCTGTCAGGTTCGGGTCCGCTCCCCGGTCCAACAAGAGCCGAACCACGTCGAATTGTCCCCACCCCACGGCCTGCATCAACGCGGTAATGCCGGACGCGCTGCCGGCGTCGACGTCCATTCCCTGGTCGATAAAGGCGGCGACCGCAGCCACGTCGCCGCGGCGGGCGGCCTCGATCCATCGGAAATGGCGATGCTCGTTTTCATCCATGAATCATCCCGTGGAGGCTCAGAGGCTCAGTCGGGCGCGACCTCGCCGCCGCGCGAGCGCCACCATTGCTTGAGGCGTTCGAGGCGGAGGTGGTTGCGGTCGCGGCCGGTCTGGGTCGCGGGGTCGAAGCGGTTCATGTTGCCCTCGATCTGGCGGTACTCGACGGGGTCGATGTACCAGTTGAGGGTCTCGACGTTCTGCGCCGCCTGGCCGACCTGGATGGTGTCGCAGGTGAAGACGACCGTGCGGAAGAACTCGTCGTCGCCGGTGAGCCGCTTGAAGACGTCGTGGAGGACCTCCAGGTTCTCGTCGTTGCGGAAGAACATGGACGATTCGCGGGCCATGGCGACCCCCTGGGCCGGGATGGCGACCGAGCGGGCGCCCTCGTGGATCAGGGTCAGGAACTGGGGGACCAGGCCGACGCCCCAGGCGACCCACTCGTAGAGCCCGATGGTCGTCTCCGCCGGGGGCTTGGCCGGGGCGTAGACCTCCTGGTCGAGGATCTTCAGCCGCTTCTCGTTGCGGAAGGCGCGGACCTGGACGACGAGCACGCCGGCGGCGTTCTTGCGGAGCCAGTCCTTGTGGCTGTTGATCCAGGCCGCGCCCAGGTTCACGCCGTAGTTGTCGTAGTAGCCGGCGTCGACCACGTGCCGCGCCGGGAACGTGGGGAGCGTGACGACCGAGGTGATGAAGGGGAACGTGGCGCTCATCCGGACGGCCGAGGCCAGGCGGAGGTGGTCCAGCGCCTCGTGCTCGGCGAACAGCTTGGAGAACTCCATCGCCGAGAACGAGCTGAGGGCCGGGTATTCCAGGTCGTAGTCGTCGACGTCGGCGGCGGTCTTGAGGCGGCCGTTCTTGTCCTTGGGCTTGCCCTTCAGGTAGCGCTGGAGGAGGGCGTCGCGACTCTCGTCGAGCAAGACGCCGTTGAGGTGGACGGTCATGTCGGCCATCGGCAGGTTGGCGATGATCACCCGCCGGCCGTCCTCGACGAGCATCGGCGAGAAGACGATCGAGGGGATCTCCCCGGCCTTCTCCTTCTCCGCCAGCTCGCCGAAGGTGCGCCCCAGCTCCGGCGCGTAGTCGAGCCAGACGTCCTCCAGCTTGTCGCCCCGGTTGTAGACCGGGAACGGGGTCAGGGCGTTGGGGAGGAAGTCGTGGAAGGCGATCTGCCAGGCGATGGGGGCGAGGAAGTCGGGATGGCGGCCCCCCTGGGGCATGACCCGGTCCGCGCCGTGTTCGGCGTGCAGCGCCACGTATCGCGCCGCGCCGAGCATGCCGCCGGAGGCCCCGGTGATCAGGCGGGTGTGGCGGTGGAAGCCGGGGAAGGTCTCGTCGAGCCGACGGAGGACCGCCTGGGTCCAGACCCCGGCGCGGAGGGCGCCGCCGCTGGTCGTCACCACCACCACGATCGGCTTGCCCCGGCCCGCCGCGCCCGCCGCGGATTCCGACCCGCCCCAGCGCATCCCGGCCAGCCAGCGGTCCAGCAGCTTCTGCCGGGCCGCGAAGTCGGCCGCCCCGTCGGACAGCTCTCGCGACTTCTGGAACTTCGCCAGGTCGACGACCTCGCCATACGTCCGCGGCTTGGACTGGCTGAGGCTCAGGTGGTAGCGGTACTGCTCCAGGACCGTCGGGTAGAGGTCGGGCGCGCCGGGGGTCTTGCCGGCCAGGTCGCGGACGACCACGTCGTAGTCCAGCATGCCGGACCCCGCCACCAGCGTCAGGACCGCGACCGCGGCGATCACCCGCGACTTCCGATGCTGCCGGACCCCCAGCCAGACCGAGAACGTCGCCAGCACGCCCAGCAGGATGCAGAGCGAGAACGCCGGCGGGAACATCCTCTGGGTCGCGTTGGGGAAGACCCACGCCACCAGATAGAGGATCCCGACGATGATCAGCATGTTCTTGGCGTTCCCCTCGGGATCGAGCCGGTCGGAGTCCAGCCGCCAGAGCTGGCCGAGGTCCAGCCGTCGGCCGAGGGCCTGCCGCCGCAGCTCGTTCAGCCGGGTCGGGATCCGGGTGAGGACGACCACGACGGCGATCACCGCCCCGCCGGCCAGCCCCATCAGCCAGGGACCGGCCACGATCTCCTGCACGGCCCCGGAGCGGATGGTCGGCAGGACGGCCGGCAAGGCCAGCATCGTCAGGATCGGCGAGGCGGCGAAGAAGACGAACCAGCCCATCTGCTCGCTGGCCGGCGGCGCCGTCGGCACCAGCCGATCGAGCGCGGGGGGGAGGAACCGCCGGAGCACCGGCGCCAGGCTGCTCCACGCCCGATGCTCCGGGTCCTCCCGATGCGCCTCGTAATCGCTGACGAACAGCAGGTAGAGCATCCAGAAGATGAACAGCGTCACCCCCATCCCCGCCGTGAACTGGTCGCTCGGCTCGGGGCTCCAGAACAGGCCCGGCATCCCCATCCCGGAGAGCCCGCCGTAGACCAGCCAGAGCACCAGCGCCACTTCCAACAGCAGCACGTGGTTCGCCAGCCCCGTGTGGACGACCCGCCAGAGGATCGGATACAGCCGCCACGTCGAGACCGCCGTCAGGCCCAGGACCAGGGTGAGGATCGTCCACTGCGAGTCCAGGAAGATCCGCGCCACCGTCGGCAGGTTCGAGTCGGCCCCGCTCGCCCCGCCCCGCGCCACCGACAGGAGCTTCTGGGCGTCGACCGCCGCCGCGGGGGTCCCGGCCTCGAGGCTCGCGGAGGGGTCGCGGGCGAACGACAGGCAGTACGCCAGGTAGAAGGGAGTCGCCGCCACGATGATCCAGGCGAGGCCCGCCATGCGCAGGCCCCAGCCGTCCCCGCGCCACGGGCGCGCCCGAGTCGTCTCTGCCGCGTCGGTCATGTTCCGGCCGTCCTTAACTAGCTGCGAGCAAACCCCGCCCCGAGACGTCGGCGTCCTGCCGAGTTCGTATTCGAATGGACCCTCACAATGCGTCAGCCGGCCGGGGAAATCAAGAGCGATCGCGGCCCGCGCGAGCCCGGATCGCCTTGACCCGCCGCCTCGCCGGGGATACGATCCCTCAGGAATCTCTCCACTCGTTCGAGACGCGTCGCCTCCTCCAAAACGAGGGAGTCGGCGCGTCAGCCCGGCGTCGCCTCGATGGGCCTGAATCGACGCACCCTCCTCCCATGGCCGACGAACGCCTCCGGCGGCAGATCGCCTTCCTCGCCGCCCAGTTGATGTACAATCGGACCGAATCCGAATACTTCACCGCCAAGCGCAAGGCCGCCAAGCAGCTCGGGGTCGAATACCGATTCCGGCCCGGCGACCTCCCTTCCAACGCCGAGATCCGCGACCAGATCCAGGCCATGGCCCGGATGCACGAGGGCCCCAAGCGGCTCGACGACCTCCGCGCCATGCGGCTGGAGGCCCTCCGCATGATGCGCAAGCTCGCGCGGTTCCGGCCCCGGCTGATCGGCAGCGTCTGGACGGGCCACGTCCGCCAGGGCTCCGACATCGACCTGCACCTCTTCTGCGACTCCCAGGCCCTGGTCACCGACGTCCTGGACGAGCACGGCCTGGCCTATGAGGTCCAGCACAAGCGGATCGTCAAGTACGGCGAGGAACGGACCTTCACCCACGTCCACATCGACGACCGCCACCCGTTCGAGCTGACCCTCTACCCCGAGGACAAGGCCCACTACGTCTTCAAAAGCTCCATCACCGGCAAGGCCATCGAGCGCGCCTCGATCGCCGAGCTGGAGGCGTTTCTGAAGGCCGAGGAACCGGAGATCGACCTGGACTTCGAGGTCGAACGCGTCGAGGACCACGTCGACCGCTTCGAGATCTACCGCCTGCTGCTCCGCCCGCTCGAAGCGGTGAAACAGGACCCCAGGTATCATCCCGAGGGGGACGCCCTCTACCACAGCCTCCAGGTGTTCGAGCTGGCCCGCGACGAACGCGTCTACGACGAGGAATTCCTCCTCGCCGCCCTCCTGCACGACGTCGGCAAGGCCATCGACCCGTCCGACCACGTCGGCGCGGGGCTCCAGGCGCTCGAAGGGACGATCACCCCACGCACCGAGACGCTGATCGCCCTGCACATGGACGCCCTGGCCTACCGCCGCGGCATCCTCGGCGCCCGCGCCCGAGCCCGCCTGGAACAGTCCGAGGAATTCGACGACCTGATGCTCCTCCGCGAACTCGACACCCGCGGCCGACAGCCCGGCGCCATCGTCTGCGAGCTGGAAGAAGCCCTGGATTTCCTCCGCGACCTCGCCGAGCAAAACGAGGAATGACGGGAATCCGGGCCCGCACCATCAAGCCCTTCCCCCCTCGCGGGGGAAGGTGGCCCGAAGGGCCGGATGAGGGGGAAGACCAGCACAAGGACCGTCGGCCTTTCAAGCGGCCGGATCGCGAATCCCGACGGCTTTCCGGCTCGTCCTCCCCGTCATAACGTCCTTCCCCCCTCGCGGGCTTACAAGGGGAGGTATTTTCGCAACTACTGGTTTTGAGAGAGGTTGCTGATCGTGATTTCGGGGCTTCGGATCGACGCGTGAGTTCACCGTTCGTGGAGAACCCCGTGATTTACGGGGCCAGATCACGGCGGCGTTCTGGCACATGATTAATCGACTTCCGTAACGGCCGCGATTCCGTGCGATTTGTCCACGCAACCTGTTTCAGCCCAGAATCTTGCAGAATACCTCCCCCTACAAGCCCCTCGCGGGGGAAGACCGTGATCGAGCACGTACGCCGTCGGCGTCTTCGGTGCGTCGGCGATGGGTCCACCACGCCCGCCCGGCGGGCCTCATGATCGCGGCGGCTTCGGTCTACGCGGGAAGGGCCGACGGCGACGGTCGCGCCACCCCTTGCCTCCGGCGGGTCTGCACGCTAGACTCTTGTTGAACAAATTTCCTACATCAGTCACCGCGCGGAGCGAACGGATATGCTGACACTCTGGGGCCCGGGCGGCGGTGGCGGACGGTATTGCGACGGAGTCTCTCGGCGTTCGTTCATCCGGGTGGGCGGCCTGGCGATGGGGGGGCTGTCGCTCCCCGGCCTGCTGCAAGCCCAGGCGCGGGGGGATTCGGCCGGGGCGCGGGACAATCACAAGTCGGTCATCATGATCTACCTGACGGGCGGGCTGGCCCATCAGGACACGGTCGACCCCAAGCCCGACGCCCCCGAAGGGGTCCGCGGCGAGTTCAAGCCGATCGCCACCAGCGTCCCGGGCGTCTTCCTCAGCGAGCTGATGCCCCGGACGGCCGCGTGCATGGACAAGGTCGCGATCATCCGGTCGCTGGTCGGCCAGGTCGACGAGCACTCCAGCTTCCAGAGCATGACCGGCTTCACGATGGGGACGTCCCAGCGCGAGGGGAGGCCGCACTTCGGCTCGGTCGCCTCGCATATCCAAGGGCCGGTGGACCCGGTGGTGCCGCCCTTCGTCGACCTCGCCCCGGTGATGCAGCACCGCCCGTACAACACGCCGGGCGCGGGGATGCTCGGGCAGTCGTTCAAGGGGGCGAGGATGGAAGGGGACGACCTGGCCCTGCTCAGGCCCCCGGCCGACGTCGCCCCGGAGCGGTTCGCGGGCCGTCGCGACCTCCTGGGCCAGTTCGACGGCTTCCGCCGCTCGGTCGACGGCGCGGCGGTCGACGGCATGGGCTCCTGCTACAAGCAGGCGTTCGACGTGCTGACCTCCGACGCGCTGGCGAAGGCCCTGGACGTCGAGCGCGAGGCCCCCGAGCTTCGCGCCCGCTACGGGATGGGCTCGGCCAAGCACCTGGGCGACGGCGGCCCGATGTGGAACGACCAGTTCCTCGTCGCCCGACGGCTCGTCGAGGCCGGCTCGCGCTGCGTCACGCTCTCGTACGGCTTCTGGGACACCCACGGCAACAACTTCGGCCACCTCCGCAACGTCATGCCGCTGTTCGACCAGGGGGTCTCGGCCCTGGTGGAAGACCTCCACCAGCGCGGCCTGGACCGCGACTGCACGCTGGTCGTCTGGGGCGAGTTCGGCCGCACGCCGAAGATCAACAAGGACGCCGGCCGCGACCACTGGGCCCCGGTCAACTCGGCGATCCTCGCCGGCGGCGGCATGAAGGTCGGCCAGGTCATCGGCTCCACCGACAAGATCGGCGGCTACGCGACCAGCCGCCCCATCCACTACCGAGACGTCCTGTCCACCGTCTACCACAACCTCGGCATCGACTCCCGCTCCTACATCTACGACAAGGCCGGCCGCCCCAACACCATCCTCCCCGCCGAGCACGAGCCGATCGCCGAGCTGATCTGATCTGATCCGAGGGGGGAGCCCCGAGGTCGAACCCGCCTTCCAGACCGTCTCTCCCTCTCGCGGTGAGACGGGCCTCGTCGGGGCCGGAAGGCGGGAGGGTCGCGCACGGATGTCGTTGAACGGCCGGCCCCCGCCCCAGCCTTGCTCGGGGGTCGCACGAACGTCTTCCCACGCGAGGGCCCTTCGATCTTGCCGCCCCAACCCACCGTCTTCGAATCATTCGCCTGCGAATGGCGACGCCGGGGCGTGGATCTGGCGCCACCCGTCTCGGCGGCCGCGATCTCGCGGGTCTTCGCCGACCTGGGCCGATCGATCTCGGCCGACGTGCTGGCGCTTTACGCCGCCGTGGGCGGGTTCGCGGAGTGCCGCCACGACCACAGCGTCTGGTCGCTCTGGACGCCCGACCGGATTCGCGAGCAGGGGGGCGCGACCGCGGGGCCGTTCGTGCTGTTCGCGGATTGGATGTTAGAATCACATTACTACGGCCTGCACTACGAAAGCCCCGAGGTCTCGTCGGTGTACATCCTCCTCGGCCCGGAGTTCCCCCCGTACAGGTGCGCCGACGACCTCGCCGGCTTCCTGGAGATGCTCTTGCGCGAGCCCGACGAGCGCGAGGCCCGGGCGCCCGGAGATCAGCAGGCCGGTTCCTCCTGATGCGGACCATGCTCCCGCTCCCCCTGCACGTGCTCCTGGACCGCAGCCCCTGGCAACGGCTCGCCGCGGCGGCCCTGGTCGGCGGGGTCGGCCTGGCGTTCATCGGCGTCCGGGTCGGCTTTGAGGACGAAGGCTGGCCGGGCGCGCTTCGGGGGGCCTTCCTGGGGGAGCGCTGGGAGGCGCGGCGGGGCGTCGCTGGTCGAGGCGGCGTATCTCATCCTCCGGCTCGCGGCCCGCCTGCTGGGCCCCGGCGGCCTCGACGGCCCGATCCGCCGGCCCGACCGTTGGGCCTCCCCGCGCTCGTGCTTGGCCTGCGGTTGGCGAACCTGGCCGGGGGGGACTTACACCGTCCGCGAATGCCTGCTCCCCGTCCCCGACTGCCCCGCCTGCGGCGGCCTGCTCGTCCCGATCACTCCCCGATGCCCGCGTTGCGGCGAGAGCCGCCCGCGAGCCATCCGAAAGTCCCGAGGCGTCTTGCCCGCGTCCTGGACCCACAAATCCTGCTGCACCTGCGGCGCCGAGTTCGACAGGTGGGGACGCCCGGTCTGGCCGATCGACGACGAGGTCGAGCAGACGTAGGCGTCGGGCGCCTCGTCGTCACCCCTGGCTCGCCTCGAGCGTCGCGATCTCCGACCCCCGGCGGGCGCGATACCTCTCGATCTCGCGACGGTTGCGGGCGGCGTTCGCGCGGATCCCGATGACGAACGTGGCGAACAGACGCGACGCGGTCGCGGCCCCGAAGACCGAGGCCGCCCAGGGGTGGCGTTCCAGGATGGTCAGCAGTTGCGGCAAGCCGAGGACGCCGATGTAAGCCCACGCGTACGGTCGGACCTGGCCGGCCTCGCCCGATGGATCGGCGACGGGGACGGGGTCCGGGCTGGACGCCCAGCGGCCGAGGAGGAAAGTCCACTGGACCAGCACGACCGTCGCCAGCATCGCGGCGACCACGAACAGGACGGCGTCCAGCCCCACCAGGCCGGGATGCTCGGCGATCGTCTTCTCCGGTCGAATCCCGAAGACCCCGCGATGAACCAGCGCCACCAGGCATAACGACCAGAACAAGACCCCGAACCGTCGTCTGAAATCGGCTTGCGGATCGGTCGTGGTGGAAATGGGCCGCTCCTTTCGAGACTCCTCAGTCAACTCCACCGCCTCAATCTCGTCGCGGGGCGTCGCTCGGGTGCCACGGGTTCTCCGAACTCGTGGCACCCGAGGGTTTTCCGCCGCAACCCGGTGGAGTCGACTGAGGAATCTCCTGCTTTCAGGTCGAGGCTTCGCGGCTTCCGACGTCGTCTCGACGACCGCGAGGAACTCCCCCACGCCATGTGGGCTTGAAGGATGTTCGGCGAACCTGCCAGGTTATTGTAGCGTCGATGGTCGGGGAAGTTCGTCGGTTTGAGCGCGGAAGGGATGCATGGATCGTCTTCAGAGGGACCTGTTGCGGCGGGGCGTGAGGCTGGAGCTGGGGCCGATGCTGCGGCTGGCGGGGCCGGTGGTGTCGGCGGAGCTGGGCTGGATGACGATGGGGATCGTCGACACGATCGTCGTCGGCCGGTTGGGGGCCGAGGCGATCGGGGCGGTCAGCCTGGGGAACGCGCTCTACTTCGTCGTGGCCATCTTCGGGATGGGGCTGCTGCTGGGGCTGGACGCCCTGGTCTCGCAGGCGTACGGGGCGGGGGACCTGCACGAATGCCACGACTGGCTGGTCCAGGGCCTGTACCTGTCGGCGATCGTCTGTCCGCTGGCGATTCTGCTGCTCTGGCTGGTCGGCCCGCTGTCCGAACGGATGGGGTTCGACCCGGCCGTCCTGGGCCCGGCCAGGCTCTACCTGAGTTCGGTGATCTGGGGGACCCCCGCGCTCTTCGTCTACGCGGCCTTCCGGCGGTACTTGCAAGGGATGGGCCTGGTCAAGCCGGTGATGGCGGCCTTGCTGTCGGCGAACGTCGTCAACGCCCTGATGGACTGGATGTTCGTCTACGGCAAGCTCGGCGTCCCGGCGATGGGCGTCGAGGGGGCGGGCTGGGCGACGACGATCTCGCGGTGCTACATGGCGGGCTTCCTGATCGTCTATGCGATCTGGAACGACGTGCGGAACGGCTCCGGGCTGATCCGGACGAAGCTCGCGCCGAGGCTGGCGGCGATCGGTCGGCTGTTCACGTTCGGCCTGCCGGCGGCGACGCACCTGCTGCTGGAAGTCGGCGTATTCGGGCTGGCGACGATGCTGGCGGGGAGGCTCGACGCGACCTCGCTGGCGGCGCACCACATCGTCCTGGAGATGGCCAGCGTCACGTTCATGATCCCGCTGGGGCTGGCCTCGGCGGGCGCGATCCGCGTGGGCCAGGCGATCGGCCGGGGAGAGCCGGCGGCGGCCGGCCGCGCGGGGTGGACCGCCCTGGTCCTGGGCGCGGCCTTCATGGCGACGTCGGGCCTGGTGATGGTGACGTTCCCCAGGCCGCTGATCGCCCTGTTCACCGACGACCCGCGCGTGATCGCGACGGCGGCGTCGCTGATGCTGGCGGCGGCGGCCTTCCAGCTCTTCGACGGCTTGCAGGGGGTCGCCACCGGCGCGCTCCGGGGCGCGGGCGACACCCGCACGCCGATGGTCCTGACCCTGATCTGCTACTGGCTGATCGGCCTGCCGCTGGGCTGGCACCTGACCTTCAACGCCGGCCGGGGCGTCCTCGGCCTCTGGATCGGCCTGGCCGTCGGCCTCTTCATCGCCGGCCTCGCCCTGCTCCTCGCCTGGCGCCGCCGCTCCCAGGCCCTCATGCGCGGCGAGTTCTCCATGGCCGGCGCGGGCGTCGGCCATTGACGCGGGATGCCGCGTCACCCGAAGGAGCGGCCCGCCCTCGCTGCATCACCGGCCCTTCGCCCCGGTCGTCGGATCTTGCCGGCCGTCGGCCTTCGGTCGATAATCGCATCGTGTGAAATGGTACGGCGTTCTCCTTTGCGACGCCTTTCGATTCGTCCTGAGAAAGTCGCTTCGCCATGAGAGCACCGATCGTCGTCACCGTCCTCGCCGGGTTGATCCTGGGGGCCGACTCCCCCGGGCCGAAGTCCACCGCCTCGCCCCGACCGGAGATCGTCTCCGCTTCGGAATGGGGTTCGAAGCCCCAGCCGATCCCGGAGTCGCGCAAGCATACTCCGAAGTACGTGACGCTCCACCACGCCGGAGTGATCTGGACCGCCAAGGTTTCGCCGGACGTGTTCGTGCGAAACATGCAGTCCTGGGGGCAGAGGGAGAAGGGGTGGCCCGACCTCCCGTATCATTTCCTCATCGCCCCGGACGGCCGGATTTTCGAGGGCCGTCCGCTGGGCTTCGAGCCCGAGTCCAACACGAAGTATCCGCTGCAGGGGAACATCGGGGTCGAGATGATGGGCAGCTTCGAAGCCCAGCGTCCCGACCCGCGGCAGGTCGCCTCCTGCGTGAAGCTGACGGCGTGGCTCTGCGACCAGTACGACATCGACCTGTCGCGGGTCCGGGGGCACAGGGATGCGGCCTCCGGCCAGACGACTTGCCCCGGCAAGGATTTCGAGCGTTACCTGAAAGACGGCCAGTTCCCCCGCTGGGTCCGGGAAACCCTCGACGGCGAGACCCCGGCGATCGACCTCGGCCCGCCGTTGCCCGACGGCCCGACCGACCTGATCCCGGCGACCGCTCCGAAAGAGTGAGCCGACGCCGCCAGGCCCGATGGTCCTTCGGGAGGGTCGGTCAGGGCTTCGCGTCGGCCTCCGCCTTCTTCTTCTGGAGTTCGGCGGCCAACTGAGCGAGCTGGGCGCGCATCTTTTGCAGGCTCTGGAGCGGCGTGAAGGGGAACTCCGACCAGGTGGTGAGATCGTCGCCGAGGATCTGGAACTGGGCGTGCGACTCGGGCCAGCGGTCGGCCCGGTAGAGGAGCATGGCGTACTTGCTCCGCGCCCCGGCGTCCTTAGGGAAGTGCTTCAGGTATTCCTCGTACGCCGGGCCGATGTCCGACCAGACCGCCGCCGGGGAGAGGTAGGCGGTCATCGCCGTCGGTTCCATCCGGCCGACGCGGCGGTAGTGGGCGTCGCCGGCGAGCAGGGTGATGCCGGTCCGCCAGTTCTTGGTGGCGCCGCAGGCGCGGCCGAAGGCGATCAGATCCTCCCACGAGCCGTGCCACTTGGGGTCCAGCCAGTCGAGCTTGGACCAGCAGGCGCCGCGATGGTCGGGGTCCAGCTTCATGGCCCGCTCGAACCACATCTCCATGTTCTTGCGATCGCCGCCGACCGCCTTGTCGACCTCGATCATCAACTCGGCCGTCTGGGGGTCGGGCCGGAGCGACCACGACTTCTCCAGGGCCTCGCGCGCCTTCTTCAGCCGCTCCTCCAGCCTGGCGAAGCCCCCCTGGGGGACGGCCGGGGCGAACCCCGTGGAGCGGGCCTCCCAGCCGTAATCGAACCAGAACTTGCCGCGGAACTTCAGACGCAGGGCCTCCAGGTCCGGGGCCTTGGCCAGCGCGGCGTCCACCTTCTCATAGGCGGGCAGGGGTTCGAGCCCCGTATCCCGGAGGCCCCTGAGGATCTGCTGGAGGGTCGCGTACCAGAGCACCTCGCAGATCGGGCCGCGATCGTCGTCGGCGGCCTTCTCCGTCAGGAGCGCCAGGGCGGCCTCGTACTGGTCCCGGGCCTGCTTCAGGAGCACCTCGTCTTTCCCGCCTCGGCCGACCCAGGCCAGGCCGTCGGCGGAGTTGGCGAGGGCCGCCGCGCGGCGGATGGCGGGGTACTTGCTGGCGTTGAGGGCCGTCGCGGCTTCCTTCATCCGACGCGCCGGCTCCGCGAAGCTCCCGAGGTCCGGCTGGTAGTCCTGGGTGCGTCGGAGCAGATAGACGACGATTGGATCGTCGCAGCCGGCGGAGACGGCCGCCTTGGCCGGCGCCTGGATCTCCTCGGGGTTCGCCGGCGGGTCCACCTGCTGGCTGAACACCCGCGCGGCCGTCTCCAGCGCCTCTCGCGCCTTCGCGTCCCATCGCGCGTCCTTCTTGCCGACCTTGTCGTACGCCCCCACCAGCGTCTTCCGGTTCCACTCCAGCCGCTCGGCCGAACGCTTCGCCGCCAGCGCGGCGTCCTGCGGGATGGGGGCGTCGGCCGCCAGGGTTGGAACGGCCGCGAGCAAGGCGAGCAAGGCCGGGGATGCCAGGCGCATGAAGAGGCTCCGCGAGCGACCGGAGGTGAGGGGATGCCTGAACGATGAAATCCGTGCATCACGATATCGCGGGGGCGCCGACCCGGCAAGGGAGCCGGGCGCTTTCCATACCTCCGCTCACGGAAGGTCCTCTATGGTCAACTTCGCGTCCGGGAAATGCTCCTTCGTCCAGGCGATCAGCTTCCTCACCGTCCCCGATTGCTCCTCGAGCGGTCGGAGTTCGCGTTGCAGCGTCGCAACGTCCCGCCTCGCGGATGCGAGCCGGTCTTCCGCCTCCTGGATGGCCCGAGATGCGGCGGCCACCTTTTCACCCTGCTCCTCGATCGTCTTGTAGGACTCCCCCCTGACGGCCTTGAGCTGGGCCCAGCGGACCGCGCGCACCTGATCCAGCTCGTCGACCTCCTTTTTCGCGGCTTCGAGGGCCCTCTGCGCCGACTCGTACTCGTCTTGCATGTCCAGCAGCCGGCCCAGGAGGATGCGGACCTGCTGGACGACGGCCTCCACTTCGTCCCAGGAGATGAGGGCTCGCTCGAAGAGGGTCTGCCGGAGCTGGCGGCTCTGATAGCCGTTGATGAGTCGGGCCTCGATCTCGCGCAGGCTCCTCGGGCCGGGCGCGGCCTGATCGTCCGTCGAGGCGACGTCGGCCCGGGGCTGTCGGACGATCCTCGCGGGCAGGGGGGTGGCTGGCTTCGCCAGCATCTCCGCGATCCGGTCGAGCTTCGCCTCCAGCGCGTCGATCCGCAGTTCGACCGGGATCGGGGCGGGCGGGTCGGCGGGCTTCGCGGTGGGGGGCTGGGGCTCCGGGGCTCCGTCCTGGGCGGCCGGGGCGAGCGAACCGGCGGCGACGGCGACCGCGCCGGCGGCCAGGCCGACGGAGACGCCCGCGAATCCGAGCAGCTTCCACGGGGATGGGAACATGGTCGCGATCACTCCTTGGGCCAGAGCCGCGGCGGGCCAGGGGGCTGACGTCGCGAGGGACGAGGCCGGGCCGACGAATCGGCCGGCGGCGTCGACCGTCGCCGCGACGAGCGACGACGGGACGAGGGGGGCGGCGGGGTCCGCCTTCGCCAGCGCGAGGCACGCGGGGGCGTCGACGCCGAGCCGGGTCAGGCGGCCTTGCAGCAGCGCGCGGGCCCTGGCCGTCCGACTCCGGACCGTGCCCGGGGGCCAGCCCAGCTCGGCGGCGGCCTGGTCGTACGTCCGACCCTCCAGGTGGCAGAGGACCAGCGGGGCGCGGTATTTCTCCGGCAGCCGGGCCAGCTCGCGATGCAGGGCTTCGAACGCGTCGTCGCCCCCCCGCGCGGGCGAGGCGACGGCCGCGTCGAGCCGCGCCGGGCTCCCCTCGCGGGCCCGACGCTTCAGCAGGTCGGCCCGCGCCCGGACCGCCACCCGGCGGGCCACGCCGTGGAGCCAGCAGGAGAGGGCGGCGCCGTCTCGCAGGCGTCCCCCCTTGCGGACCAGGACCAGGAACGTGGCCTGGAACGCGTCGTCCACGTCGGCCGGGTCGCGGAGATACCGACGGCAAAGCGCCAGCACCATCGGCCCGTGGCGGTCGACGATCGCCCCGAAGGCGGACTCGTCCCGCTCCGCCAGGAACCGATGCAAGAGCCGCGCGTCCCCCCCGGGCTGGTCCACGCCGTCCCGGAGCAGCCGCTCGACCTCCCGCCCCGTCCGCCATCGCGATGCCGACATGTCGCCCCCCCTTCATGAGAGGCTACTGCATCGACACGCCCCGCAGGTCCCGAATTCTCGGACCCCGTCGTTTTCCCGAGACGCCCGGCGCTCGCGATCGGCGATCCGGCCGCATCATCCCTTTAGCCGCCCCACGCTCCCTGGCGTCCCGAACCTCGAAGCGCGCCCCACGCCGGCGCAAAACTCCTCGCGGCGAGCGAGGCCGAAACGGCCGAACGAAGCCAATCCCGAAATCCAAAAAACCAACACAACACGATGCGCTTCTTGACTATACACCCGACGGATCGACTTCCCACCCGGCGCGATCGAAGCCAATCCCGTGCGCAGCGGGGGGCAAGAGATGTTCGCGCAGACAAGCCTTCCCCCCTGGTGGGGGAAGGCGGCCGAAGGCCGGATGCGGGGGACCATCATCGCGGACGGACCGAGGATGCGACGGCCCTCGCGCTGGTCTTCCCCCGCGAGCGGGGAAGGAAGGATGGCGAGACTCCGAGGGCTCTCGGGCCGCCTTCCCCCGCGAATGGGGGGAAGGCGGCGGGGGAGAGGTCGGGCCAGGTCAGTGACCGGAGCCGGCGGCATGGGCCTGGCCGTGGCCCTTGTCGTGGCCGTGGTCTGGGCCGTGGGCGGCGTGGTCGTGGCGGAAGAGGGGGTGGTTGGGGTCGCCGGCGGCGGCGATGTAGGCGACGAGATCGACGATCTCCTCGCGGGTCAGCTTGTCGAGCAGGCCCTTGGGCATGATCGAGACGCTGGATTTGGCGCGGTCGGCGACGTCGGCCTTGGCGATCTCGCGAGGCACGACGCTGGCCAGGGGGTTCTCGACGAGCTTGATCGTCTCGGGGGTTTCCTCGACGATCAGGCCGGTGAGCACCTGGCCGGATTCGAGGCCGATCGCGTACCCGGCGTACTTCTCATTGATGTTCGCCGAGGGGTCGAGGATGTTCTTGAGCAGGTCGGCCGGGCCTTGCTTGGGGTCGAGCGCGGCGAGGTCCGGGCCGAACGCGGCGCCGACGCCGCCGAGCTGGTGGCAGGTGGCGCAGGAGGCGAGCTGGAAGAGCTGGCGGCCGTTCTGGAACGACCGGCCGGCGCCCGCGTCGAGCTGGGCGATCGAGGGTTGCAGGTCCTCGAACGTCCATTCGGTCCGCGGCCGGGTCGACTTCAACAGCTCGTCGGCGATCGGCAGCGGGTGGGCGGCCAGGTAGCCTTCGGGCGAGGCCAGGTACTCGTCCAGGTCTTCCACCACGTAGAGCGCCCCGTACATCCGGCGCCAGTGGCCGGGGTAGGTGCAGACGTAGGGGAGGACGCCCGGGGTCGTCGGCGCGGTGAAGCTGATCCGCTCCACGTCGCGGGGCTGGAGCAGCTTGCTGGCCAGCAGGATCTTGTCCGAAGGGGGGACGTACTGCCGCTTCATGGCGTCGGGCTGGAGGCCCGTGGCCTCGGCGAGCTGGCCGACTTCCTCCAGGGCCCCGGCCTGGGTGATGACGAAGTTGTGGGGCATGACGTCGACGTTCTCGAAGACGAACTCGACAGGCTTGCCGGCCTGGACGACGATCCGGTCGACGTCGTACCGCATCTGTTCGAGCACGGTGCCGACGCGGATGGCGCGGACGCCCAGGTCGCCGAGGGCCTTGCGGACGACCTTGGCCTGGTCGACCGGGAGCCTCGCCGCGATCCGGTCGCCGAGCTGCAAGGCGTCGAGCGCGGCGGGGGTGCGGCGGTCGGCCACGGGGATCTTGGCCACCTCGGCGAGCAGGGAGTCGGCCAGCGGCTTCAGCTCGTCGTCGGGCCATGAGGCCGGCGGCAGCTTCTGGATCGCCAGGATCGCGGCGCGGCGGTCGACCCCTTCGCGGATGAACCCGGAGAGGGCCTTGAAGGTCTCGGCCTCATGGCCGCGCAGGGTGGTCAGGGCGTCCATCGCGGCGCGCCGGACGAGGCCCGCCGGGCCGTCGCCGTCGTAGTCGAAGCGGGCCTGGGTCTCGGGCGCGGGGAGGCCTTTGCGCTCGTCGACGACGTTGCGGGAGCCGTCGAGGACGGTCAGCTCATAGCCCTGGAGCCGGGAGCCGAGCGTCCCTTCGTTGCGGTTGTAGACGACGATCGCCTCGATGGGGACCTCGGCGCCGAGGTCGACTTCCCACCAGGGGTCGTCGGTCCCCTCCTGGCTGTGGGTCTGGCCGCCGCCGCCGTATGTGGGGGAGGCGTTGCCGTCGATGGCCCTGGCGGCGTCGCCGCCATTGGCGGTGGTCTTCTGCGAAGCCTTGCCCTGGCGGGCGACGTTGCGGCCGTCGCTGAAGACCTCGACTTCGGCCAGGGTCAACGTCCCCCGGCGGGGCAGGGCGATGCGGACGAAGCGGCCGACGGCACCCTTGCCCGCCTCGGCGGAGAGCCCGTCCGGCAGGCCGCGGAGCAGCGGCTCGATCCGGGCGTGGAGGTCCGACCGGACGAGCGAGTCGCGGATCAGGGGGGTGGCGGCCAGGAAGTCGCGGAGCGAGGCGATCGAGCGGACGGCCAGGGCCCAGGCGGGGTCGGCCGAGCCGTCGGCCGCGATCATCGCCGCGTAGCCGATCCGGCGGACGATCGGGGCCTTGCCCGAGGAGGCGAGGGCCTCGGCCTGGGGGCGGACGGCCGCCAGCTCGGCCCGGTCGCGGTCGCCGAGCATCCGGGCCAGCTCCATCGCCACGGCCTCGTCGAGGCCGCCGGCGCCTTCGGCGTCCCTGGCGGCGAGGTCTTCCACCAGCACCTTCGCCGGGGTCTCGCCGACGAGCGCGGCGAGGTCGGCCAGGGCCTGACGGCGGTCTTCCTCGCGGAGCCCCGGACGGAAGAGGATCTCGCGGAGGACGGGCCGGGACCGCTTCATCTGGAGGAGGTCTTCCGGCGCCGCGCGGTCGAGGAAGTAGCGGGCGGCGGCGTCGCTGCGGAACTCGATCGTCCGGCCTTCGCCGAGGGCCTTGCGGACGTGGGGCTCCAGCGCCCGGAGGGTCTCGCCGCGGGCGTAGTCGAGGTAGTAGTCGGTCGCGCTCTCGGCGGTGGTCAGGGCCACGTCGAGGGCGTCGGGGTCGGTGAAGAAGCTGGCGGCGCGGACGACTTCCAGGCGGACCCGGGGGTGCTCGTCGCGGGCCAGCTTGCGGAGCACGTCGAGCGCCTCGGGCGTCCGGTCGCGCCAGCAGCAGAGGACGCGGACCGCCGCGGCGCGGGCGCGGGGGTCGGGGGACGCCAGGCAGCGGTTCAGGAGGTCCGGGTTCACGACGTCATACGTCTGGTGGACCCAGAGGGCCTCCAGGACGTGGTGCTCGCGGTCGGGGTCGGCCGGGTCGAGCGCCTCGACCCAGGCGGCCAGCGCGGGGAGGACCTCGTCGGCGTCTCGGGCGCAAAGCTCGAACTTGGTGCGGTAGCGGACGCGGTCCTCGGACGACTTGAGCAGGTCGAGCAGCTCGGCGACCGGACGGCCGGCGATGGCGGCGGGGGGCGAGAGCGGGCGACCTTCGTGGGTCACGCGGTAGACCCGGCCGTGGACGACGTCGCGGCTGGGGTCGCGAAGGTTGTGCTGCATGTGGCCGATGATCGGGTTCTGCCAGTCCACGAAGTAGACCGCGCCGTCGGGGCCGGTCTCGATGTCGACCGGGCGGAAGTTGGGGTCGCTGGAGAAGACCAGCGGCTCCTGCTCGACGGCCGTGAACCCGGAGCCCTCGTCCTGGTAGCGGTAGCGGTGGATCCCCTGGAAGCCGATCACGTTGGCGACCAGCAGGTCCCCCTGCCAGTCGTCGGGGAAGTGCTTGCTGGAGAGGATCTCGGTGCCGCCGCAGGGCCGGGTGCGCTGCTGGAAGTAGGGCTTCATCGACCGGTGCTTCTCGGGGAAGTCCAGGTGGCCGGAGAAGGCGGCGGCGAAGTAGTTGACGTTGCCGGTGCCGTCGGTGACGAAGTCCTGGCCCCAGCGGTCGAAGACGTGGCCGTGGGGGTTGGCGAACGGGTAGGTGACGTAGACGTCGATCTTCTGCGAGCGGGGCTCATAGCGGAAGACGCCGGCGTTCGCCAGGCGGACCGGCGGGCCGAACGGGGTCTCGATCTGGGAGTGGTGGAAGGTCCCCTCCTGGAAGTAGACGTCGCCGCCGGGTCCGGTGCGGAAGCTGTTCGAGGTGTGGTGGGTGTCGGCCGAGTCCAGGCCGCTGAGCACGCGGACGCGGACGTCGGCCACGTCGTCGCCGTCAGTGTCCTTCAACAGCATGAGGTCGGGCGCCTGGGCGACGAGGACCCCCTGGGGGACGATCTCGAAGCCGGTCGGGCAGTGGAGGTCGCCGGCGAAGGTGGTCTGCTTGTCGGCCTTGCCGTCGCCGTCGGTGTCTTCCAGGATCAGGATCTTGTCGTTCCGGGGCGACTTCGGCTTCCAGTGGGGGTACGTGACCCAGCAGGCGACCCAGAGCCGCCCCCTGGCGTCGAACGTCATCTGCATCGGGTTGGCGAGGTCCGGGAACGTCTCCTCGGAGGCGAACAGGTTGACCTTCAGGTCCTTGCCGGGGGTCATCTTGGTGATGGCCTCCTCGCCGCTCAGGAACAGGTGCTCGCCGTTGGGGCCCTCGCCCGGCTTGTTGGTGACCACCGGGATGAACGGCGGGGTGTTGGAGTCGTCGACCTGCTTGTCCCCCCCCTCGGCGATCGCCCAGATCCGCTCGTCGCGATTGGCGGTCATCACGTCGAGGACTTCCATCTCGCGCTGGGCGACCACGCGGTTCGTCTGGTTCTCGACGAAGGCGAGGTCGGCCCGGCCGCCGTAGATGGAGTAGCCGTCGACGGTCCGGTAGCGGTTGAACCAGATGTCGCTCTTGTCCAGGACGGCCTGGCGGAGCTTCGCGAACCGCTCGGCGTCCTGCTTCTTGTTGCTTCCGAAGAGGGCGCGCTCGACGACCTCGGCGACGAGGCGGTCCCCCTCGGAGGTGAGGTGGAGGCCGTTGATGGTCAGCGGCGTCTTGGCGTCCTCGTAGAGCTTCCGACTGGGCTGGAACAGGTCGATGAACCGGACGTCGCGGGCCTCGGCCAGGTCTCGCATGACGGCCGTCAGCCGCTCCAGGCGGAGGTTCACGTCCTTGCCGTCGGGCAGCGACGGGTCGTGCCGGTCCTCGAAGGCGATCGGCGAGAAGAGCACCAGCTTGGGGGCCGTCCGGCCGTTGTACTTCTGCTCCCGCGTATGCTTGATGAAGGCGTCAAGGTCGGTGCGGAACTGGGCGAGGTTGCCGTACGACTCGTTGTAGCCGAAGAACGCGCAGACGACGTCGGTCTGGTTCTTCGTGAGCCATTCGTCGGGGGTGCCGAACGCGGCCGAGCGGAGCCGGGTGGTCAACTCGTCGCCCGAGAAGGCGAGGTTGCGGATCGTCAGGTGGTGCGCCGGGAACCGGCCGTGGATGATGGCTTCGAGCCAGCCGGTGTGCTGCATGCGGTCGGCCAGGGTGTTGCCGATCACGCTGATGTGCGACCCCTTGGGGAGGTCGAGGTTGGGGTCGGGGAGCCGTCCGTCCCTTCCGTCCGCGGCGAACACGGCCGAAGCCGAAGCCGACAGGGCCCAGCCCGCGGCCATCGCGAGCGCGAGCCCCCAGGCCCCCGGCCGCCTTCGCTCCCTGAAGTGACGGGTCGATTCCATCGTGCGCTTCTCCCGCGATCCCATTCGAATGCGACGCCCCGCCGGGGCCCCTTCCGGACCCCGCGAACCACGTGCGCCGCCATCTTCGTCGCAAGCCTCGATTGTCCGACCCATCCAGGCCGATTTCAATCAAGAATTCAATACCCGCACCGAACAGGGTCGCGAGGAGGGTCGAGAGCCAAGGGCCGACCCCCATCGGCCGAACGGCGGTCGGGACCAGGCGAGCCGACCCGTTCGGACCGTTTCCGACGATTCGCGAAGCCGCCCGGCAAGACCTTGGCCTGGACCGGAATCTCTCTCCAGGACTCCAACATGCCTTCCTTCAACTTCAAATTCTCCATCGCCGGGGCCATGCTCTTCGTGTTCCTGTCGTGCTTCGTCCTGGCCGCCCTGGGGAACGCCAATGACCTCTGGGCGAGCCTGACGTTCACGCTCGCGATCCTCTCCGTCTGCACGAGCGCCGTGGCGGCCTCCGTCCGCAAGGATCGAGCGGCCTGGGCGGGGTTCGCCCTCGCCGGATGGGCGGCCTTGCTGGTCTGGCTGCTGACGTCGCAGGCCGTCGGGGATATCGATGGACATCCCCGACCATTCTTCGCCCTGCTCGCGGCGCATTTCCGTCCTCAGCTCAACCCAGCGGCGTCGGGGGGAAGTCCGCTCATTCACTACCGGCACGTGTCGCAGGCGTTGGACGTGATGCTCACGGGGTTCGCGGGCTCGCTCCTGGCCCGATTCATCGCCAGGGCTGATCGAGCGGATCAGCGATGACCCCAGGCCGATTTCAACCAGGAATTCAAGACCCGCGGCGCGTCGAGGAAGCATCGAAGACGTTTCGACGAATTCCGCCTAATCTGTTGCGGCGGCCGGCGAACACCCACTGCGGATTCTCGAACGGTTTCGAGACGGAAGCGACGGGCCCCCCAGACTCCTTCTATCTATTGGGAAAGCGATGGCGGCCATTTCGATGAGAAAGTCCACGACGGCGATTTCCCTGGCCCTGATCGGCTCGACGCTCCTGCTCGGCGGTTGCTCGTCGAGGACCGACCGCGAGGAAGAAGAGCGGGAGCAGACCTCGCAGGGGGGGGCCTCGCACGCGGGCCGGGTCCCCCTCCTCATCGGCCGAGGCGGCGCGGGCCGCGGGACCTCCGGCGCATCGGTCGGGTCTTCGGCCCGGGGCGGCTTCGGCGGTTTCGGCGGGGCCTCCGCGTCGTCCTGACGCCGGACGCCTTCCCCGCGACCCGTCCGTTCCTCGTCGCACCCGACCCTCACGGATTTCGGCGGGCCTCCAACGAAAACGGCCTTCCCCCCTAATCCTTGACGGTCGGCGAAGTTCTTTGACGCCATTCGAGAGGCCGCGATGCTCCGCATAGCCACGCCCCCTCGCGCCGACTGGAAAGCGGCGGTGGAATCCAAGGGGCTGCTCTTCCATTCGCTCGACGACCGGCCGTACTGGGACGAGACCGGCTACTATCTGTTCGAGGCCGGCGAGATCGACCAGATCGAGGCCGCCACGTACCGCCTGAACGAGATGTGCCTGGCCGCCGTCGAACGTGTGATCGCTGACGGCCGGCTCGGCGAGTTCGACGTCCCGTCTCCTTTCCACCGCTTCGTGGCGGAGAGCTGGGAACGCGACGAGCACACGATCTACGGGCGGTTCGACCTGGCCTTCGACGGCTGCGGGCCGCCGAAGCTGCTGGAGTACAACGCCGACACGCCGACTTCGCTGCTCGAGGCCGCCGTCATCCAGTGGTTCTGGATGAAGGACCTCCTGGCGGCTCAGGACGACTCGAAGTCGGCGGGTTTCGACCAGTTCAACAGCATCCACGAGCGCCTGATCGAGGCCTGGCGGCGCTTCCGACGCGAACGAGGCGCCCGGGTCGCGTTCGCGGTCCAGGACGATGCGATCGAGGACGTGATGACGGTCGCCTACCTCCGCGACACGGCCATGCAGGCGGGGCTCAAGACCCAGACGCTGGCGGTCGCGGAGATCGGCTGGCATGCGGGGCGCGGCACCTTCACGGACCTGGCCGAACGCCCCATCGAGGCCCTCTTCAAGCTCTACCCCTGGGAGTGGATGCTCCGCGAGGAGTTCGGACGCCACCTCCCGTCCGCGGCCACGCGCTGGCTGGAGCCCCCCTGGAAGATGGTCCTGAGCAACAAGGCGATCCTGCCGATCCTCTACGAGATGTTCCCGGAGAGCCCCTACCTCCTGCGGGCGTCGTTCGAACCGATGGCGGGCGACCACGTCGTCAAGCCGTTCTACTCGCGCGAGGGGGCGAACGTCTCGATCCGGCGCGACGGCCGCATCGTCGCCGAGACCGACGGCGACTACGCGGACGGCCCGTGCATCTACCAGGAGTACCGACCCCTCTGGAGCGACGGCGACCGCCAGGCCGTCCTGGGGAGCTGGATCGTCGACGGCCACGCCTGCGGCCTGGGCGTTCGCGAGGACGACGGGGCGATCACCGGGAATACGAGCCGCTTCCTCCCCCACTTGTTCCGCACCGACCGCTACGCCAGGCCGCCGATCCTGAACCCCAAACCCAAGCCAAGGCCGGAGGATCACCCGCTCTGGGATGCGGACTTCGATCGCTGAATGGGATCTTCGCCTCGGCGGCGCCGACGCGGTCGCGGTCGCTCCATCAGGGCTTCCCGTTCGCCCGCTCGCGCCGCCAGGCGTAGTAGGCGTCGAGGGCCTGCAATTGCGGGAGGTTGGGGACGGGCCGGGCGGAGGGGGCGGCGTCGAGGTGGAGGACCTTCGGGTCGTCGGGGGCGAAGGGGGGCCAGGGGGGGAGGCCTTCGCCGTTGGGGTCGCCGGTCTTCGCGAAGTTGACCCAGCAGGCGCTGATGAGGTCGGACGCGGCGACGTCCTCGGGTTTGGGGGCGGGGCCGAAGAGGCCGCCGAGGGCGTCGAGGTTGCGGAAGACGAAGGGGATCTCGGCCGCGTGCGAGGAGCCGTCGGGGGAGCTGGGCGAGCGGCGGTCGAAGTAGTAGACGAACGCCGGATTCGCCCCCTTCTCGGCCTGGAGCCGGGCCCAGGCCCAGGTGTTCCAGCCGAAGACCGAGTCGCGGAACAGGTCCTTGGTCGCCTTGAACGCCTCGTCGGGGGTCGCGTGAGGGTAGGCGGCGAGGACCTTCTCGGCGTGTTCCCCATAACCGGCGCGGACGAGCTCGGCGAACCTCTCAGGGCTCGTCGACGGGCCGGGGCGGACGAACATCGCCCCCTCGTCGGAGTTCGCGCCGATCAGGATCGGCGTATCGTGGAACCGGCCCGCCCGGTACAGCTCGTACTGGTCGCCGGGGAGGACGTCGCCGTCGAAGTTCGGCCACCACCAGCGCGGGAGCTTCAGGAGGTCGGCCGCCGGCAGGGCGCGGGCGGCGGCGAGGTCGGCGACGCCCAGGTCGTCGAGGAACCGCTCGCCCTCGGCCTCGGCGAGCTTCAGGGGCCGGACGTTCAGCCCCCCCTCGTCGGCGAGCTTGGCCGGGGCGAACGAGCCGCCGCTCTGGGAGATCGCCCGGTGGAACAACCCCTTCGCCCTGGGCGAGGCCGCCAGCATGCTCACCGAGATCGCGCCGGCCGACTCGCCGAAGATCGTCACCCGGTCCGGGTCGCCGCCGAACGCCTCGATCTCGTCGCGGACCCACTCCAGCCCGGCGACCTGGTCGCGGAGCCCGTAATTGCCCGAGACCCCGCCCCCCTCACGGCTCAGCTCGGGGTGCGCCAGGAAGCCGAGCGGGCCGACTCGGTAGGCGATCGAGACCACCACGACCCCCTTCTCGGCGAGCTTCGCGCCGTCATAGAGCGGGACGTTGGTCGAGCCCATCGCGAAGGCCCCGCCGTAGATCCAGACCATCACCGGCAGCCGCTCGTCGGCGGTCCCGGCGGGCGTCCAGACGTTGAGGTACAGGCAGTCCTCGCTGAAGTTCAACGGGGCGCCGGTCATCGCCGCGACCAGGGCGTTCTGGATCGGCCCCGGGGCGAACGCCTTCGCCTCCCGGACCCCCTCCCACCTCGGCGCCGGTCGCGGGCCCTTCCAGCGCAGCTCGCCCACGGGGGGCTCGGCGAACGGGATCGCCAGGAAGGCGCGCACCCCGTTCTCCCGCACCGTCCCCTCGACCGCCCCCTTCCTCGTCTCCACCCGATCGGCGACCGCCACGCCCCCGGCCACCCCCGCCACGACCACCGCCGCCAAGATCCGCATCCCTTCGCGTCGCATGACCCCTCCCCACTCCCAGGCTCCCAGACGTCGACCGGCGCTGCACTCCCATCCTATCCGGCAAGGCCGCGGACCGGGGAATCGGCGGACCAGCCCCGGGGAAGATCGTTGACCCGGCCAACCCGATTCGGCTATAGTCGTCGCAACTGAGACTGAGTCTCAATGCCCAGCGGCCGCCGCCTGGTTCGCTTCCGGGGCCTCCTCTCCCCGGCGGGTTCGGCGTGGCCGTCGATGATCCTTCGCCTTCCATCCCCCCGAGAGAGCGTGTTTATGGATCACGAGTTCCGTGACGTTGCGGACCAGGCCGTCGAGGAAGCGACGGAGTTCGTCGACCAGGCGTCCGACGAGGGTGCGGTTTCGGCCTCGGTCGTCGCGGAGGCTCCCCAGGCCAGGCCGGCGCTGGCGATGGCGCACGCGGCGGCGGTGAGGGCGGCCGTCAGGGAGGAGGAAGACCCGACGCCCAAGGGACGGGCCTGGGGCCGGGACGCGCTGATGGTGGTCCGCCGCTCGCACCTGTACGCGGGCCTGCTGCTGTATCCGTGGGTGCTGCTCTACGGCGTCACCGCCTTCCTGTTCAACCACCCGACGGCCTTCCCGGACCAGACCATCATCCGGTTCGGTCGCGAGCCGATGAAGGGGACGACGCTGGAGACCCTGCCGACGCCCGCCGACCTGGCGGCGAAGGTGGTCGCGGCGATCAACGACCGCGCCGAAGGAAAACCCGCCTATACGTTGATCAAACCCGAGTTCGCCCGGTTCGAACGCGGCGGCCTCGCCGCGACCGTCCAGGCCGACGGCGGCAAGTCCTACACGGTGTCGCTGGACCGCGACGGCGGCCTGATCCGTCCCGCCCCCACGACCGGAGCCGGGGCCGGCGGGGCCGGGGGTCCCGGAGGCGAGGGCGGGCCGACGGGCGAACAGGGAGGCATGCGCCGGGGACGCGGCGAAGCCGCCCCCGCCGAAGGCGGCATGCGACGGGGACGCGGCGAAGCCGCGCCCGAAGGCGAGAGAGGGATGCGACGGGGACGCGGCGAGGGCGCGCCCGATGGCGTAGGCGCGACCGAGAACGAGGCCGGCGAGCGTCGCGGCCCGGCCGGCGGGCCCCGCGCGCCGTTCGCGGCGGCCTCCGGCGTGACGATCGACGGGCCTTCGCTCGACGCGATCCGCCGGGAGCTTCCGGCCGTCCTGACCCGCGCGGGGCTGGCCGATCCGAACGTGTCCGAGGTCCGCGCCGCGCCGCTCTCGTTCCAGATGGAGGGCGAGGGCCGCCCGTGGCTGGTGACCTACAACCTGCAAACCGGCGCGGTCTCGGGCCGGGCGGTCGACGATCCGGCTTCCCAGGCCGAGCTGTCCACGCGACGCTTCCTCCTCCGCCTGCACATGATCCACGGCTACCCGTCCGAATTCGGCCAGCGCTGGATCTGGTCGTTCCTCGTCGACGTGATGGCCTTCCTCATGGTCTTCTGGGCGATCTCCGGGATCGTCATGTGGTGGCAGATCAAGCGCCTCCGACGCGTCGGCGCCGCCGCCCTGGTCCTGAGCACCTCCGCCGCCGTCTGGATCGGCATAGGCATGCACGGCTACTTCGTCAACGGCGGCCGCTGACCCCGATCGGTCGTCGCGAGCATCCCTTCTCCCAACAGGGTGCTCCGTCGAAAGCACTTCGGAACGGCCGACGCCCAGTGTTTTCGACGGAGCACCTTTAGGGAAGAAGGCCTGATCGCTCGACGCGGGGCCTTACTCCTTGTCGCGGACCTGTTCGAGGAGGAACACGCCCTTCTTGTTGGCGGTGACGATGTCGAGGAGGCCGTCGCCGTTGAAGTCGAGGACTTCGAACTGGGTGCCGATGCCGCTCTGGTCGTCGATCTCCTTGGGCTCGAAGGCGATCTTCCCGTCCGGCCCCTTCGAGGCGCGGAACCAGTAGAGGTGGGCGGGCTTGTCGGAGCCGGGCTCGCTCTTGCCGTGGGACCAGAACCGCTTGCCGGTGACCAGGTCCTTCAGGCCGTCGCCGTCGATGTCGGCGGCGATCAGGGCGTGGGTCTCGGAGACGAGGTCGGGGAACAGGTCGTGGCGGGTGAACGTGGGCGAGCCGTCCTTGACCTCGCCCTGCTCGAACCACCAGATGCCGTACCTGTGCGCGGAGCTGGCGACGACGTCGGCCTTGCCGTCGCCGTTGACGTCATAGGCGATCATGTCGGCCACGGCGTCGCCGAGCTGCGCGGGGTGGAAGGCCCAGGGGCCATTCGATCCCGGCTCGGGCTGTTCCCACCAGCCGCCGGTGCAGATCACGTCCTTGCGGCCGTCGCCGTTCAGGTCGCCGACGCCGAGCCCGTGGGCGAACCGCTGGGTGCCGGGGACGCCTTCGCCCTGGCTGATCTCGTGCTTCTCCCAGGGCTGCTTCGGGTCGGCGCCCGGGGCGAACCAGGCCATCCGGCCGGCGTCTTCCTTGCCCTCGGGCTGCCAGCCCATGACCAGCACGCGGCGGCCGTCGCCGAACAGGTCGGTGTAGAGGGGCGTCTCGTTGCAGGCGCTCGGCGAGATCTCGTGGCGCTCCCAGAAGCCGTGGACCCCCCTGGGGTTCTCATACCAGGCGGCGGCCTTGCCGGGGAAGCCGATCACGATCTGGTCGGGCCAGCCGTCCTTGTTCACGTCGTCGGCCCAGCAGGTCATGCACTCGCTGTAGGAGTGCAGGCCGTCGCCGAGGTCGCCGGGCTGGCGGATGTCGTCCTTGGTCCAGGAGGGCGCCTCGTACCACGAGTCGCCGATGAGGATGTCGAGCTTGCCGTCCTTGTTCACGTCGGCCGTGGCGACCCCCTCCGAGCGGAACTTGCCCTCGATCGTCGTCTTCTTCCACGAGATCGGGGCGGCCTTCCCCGGCTCCGAGGCGTCGGCCCAGGTCGACAAAAGGGCCGAGGCCCCCAGGATCGCAGCCCAGTTGCGCACGCTCATCATGATGAATGCAGCCCCGGCGGGTCACGGAAACAAGGCGGCCCCCCGCGCCGGAGGGCGACTCCTCGAAGATACTCCGACCCGATCGGGATGCCAGGGGGGACCGCGCCGCCCGGGGGACGGCCGCCTACAATTGACGGCGGGACGCGACTTCCTCGTGGAGATCCACTTCGATGTTGATCGAGCTTACGAAGCTGGCGAAGCAGGGGGACGAGGTCGGCGTCCGCCGCCTCCTCGAACAGGGCGTCCCGGCGGAGGGGGTCGACCGCGACCGACTCCAGTGGTCGCTCCAGATCGCCGCCGGGCGCGGACACCTCGAAATCGTGAAATTGCTGCTGGCCGCGGGGGCGGACGTCGACCATGCCGATCGCGACGGCTTCACGCCGACGACCTCGGCCGCCCGCGCCGGGAAATGGCGGGTCGTCAAGCTCCTGGCGGAACAGGGCGCCGACTTCAGCATCCTCGACGGGTACGGCCGATCCGGCCTCGACTACCTGCAACGCTGTCGCGGCAAGCGGAACCGGGCCGAGATCGAGGCCGTGCTGGCCGCGCGCGGATCCGGCCCGATCCAACACTCGCCCGCTTCGGAGTGATCCGGTCTCGCCGGACCTCCCCGATACCGATGCGGGGAGTCGGCCCGTCAGCCGCGCCAGGCGGCGTACTCGACGGCCGCTTCGTAGGCGGCGTTGAGCTGGACCATCGCCGCGTGGTCGCCTCCCCGGTCGGGATGGAGCTGGACGGCCTTCCGACGATACGCGGCCTTGATCTCGTCGAGCGACGCGGCGCTGAAGAGGCCGAGCGTGCTGAACGCGGCGGACGGGCCCCCCGGCGACCAGAGCGCCGCGCGGGCCCGCATCCGCGCCTGCTCCGCCTCGCGGTCGCGACGGCGGAGCATCTCGTCGGCGTACGCTGCGATCCCGCCGGTCAGGGCCCCGCAGAGCAGGAACCGGGCCCTGGCCTTGCGATCAGAGAGCACGTCCTCCGCATGCGCCGCCCACCGCTCCGCGACCGCGCGCAGCGCCGGGTTGGTCTGGAGCCGCTCCAGGAAGGCGGCCTCGGCCTCGTCCCGGTTCCGATACTCGCCGAGGTGCAAGACGATCCGGCTTCGGATCCGCCCCTTGGGCCGGTGCAGCTCCACCACCACCCAGATGACCCGCTCGTCCTGCTCCTCCGCCATCAGCAACATCGCGGCCCGCCCCTCGTCCCCACAACCGCCCCGCAAACCTCCAGGTTAGCGATCGGTGGGAACGGCGTCGACGTCGACCTGCCGAACCGCCGTCCGCAATCGGCGAACCGGAGCCATCCTCTCCCTGGGGCGCTGCGCGCCGAACCAAGCTCCTGGACAATTCGTGAATCGGTCCCGCCATCGAATAACGCCCCGCCCAGCTCGCTCCCCGAGCGGGAGGCGAGGCAGGAAAACCGCCGAACGAACCCGATTTCAGCCCACGCTCTTCCGCCGCAACAAGCCTTGATTAAACGCCTTATGTCCCACGGATTCATTTCGACGAGGCGCGAACGAACCCAACTGCGGGATAGGCACCGAGGCTCAGGTCCGGCCACTTGCGTTCCAGAAACGCCGTCCCGCCGATCGGCCGCGCGATCGGCGAAACGCTTCACGAGGAAGTGCTTCCGCGGACGCGAATCTCGACGTGGACATCTCCAGCCCCGTCTTGAATAGAATCTCCTAGCACCCCCAGACTATCCTGCTTGAGTGCCTGGCCAACGAATCGATACCTGTCTCCAGAAGGGCGATCGGATCATGAGCGTGCAGCGACGTCCGAAAGCGGATGATGAGTCGTCGCCCAGGAAGGGCCCGGCGACCGGAGTGAGAGTCTCTACCCATCGCTCGCTCTTGGTGGAAGGCTTTCAGCGCCTCCTGATCGCGGCCTTGTGCTTCGGGGTCGGATACGCGTCATGGGGACAGGGCCGGTCCATCATCCGCACGGGGGAATACTCCTACGTTCTGGAGACCTCGAATGGCTCCAGGGGAGCACCGGCCCGACGCCAATCGAACTTCATTCGGGAAGAAGTCCATGCCACTGGAGATTGGGCTCGTGAGCAGGCTTTCGGTTTCATGGCCGCAGGCCTGACCGTGGCCTATTGGGGCTGTCTCATCGTCCTCGGCTCGATCGGCCCTTTCACCAATCCGCTTGTGTGGAGCCCGCTGCGGACCGCGATGACGGCCCTCTCATTCGCCGGCTGCACGGCGTCGGTTTTGGCGTTCTTCCCCCCCTGGCGGATCGGCTCGTCCATGAGCGCCAACGCCTTCTACCTGGTCCTGGCGGCTTCTGCTTACCTCGCGACGATTCGCGACCCTCGACACCTCAAGGCGCAAAGCCAGAAGGTCTTCCCGGCCCTGATCGCCTCGGCCGCGATCGTCGGAAGCTTTTCATCCGGATATGGGGTCGGAATCATCACCGGCATTTTCATCTGCCTGCTGCTCGCCTTCCACGTCGTCATGCTCATCCCCAAAGTTCGAGCCGAACTCCTGCGGGGGGCGAACCGGTATCGCTGAGTAAAGGGGCTGACATCGGCCGGCTGACATCGGCCAGGCACCCGAGAAAGCTCGTCCGAGGGCTTCAGGAGATTCAGGGGAGGGACCGGATGGGGGTCAGGCGCTCGACAGAGAGAGATCGGGCGAACGGTGGCCGAGTTCCTTCGGTCGCCTGAGGCTGGCTTGACGTCTCCCCAGAAATCAGAAGCGATCGGAAGTTGTCCGCCGGCCGGCCACTCAGGAGTTTCGCGAGCGATCCCAGATCCTCCAGGCCACCCATTTCAAGTGCCTGGCCAACACCTGTTGCGTCATCGACGCCGACCCGCCGAGCCCACGTTTCCATTCCATCGCCCCCGACATCCGCAATCGGCGAACCGGAGCCATCCTCTCCTTGGGGCGATGCGCGCCGAACCAAGGCTCTTTGACAATCCGTGAGTCGGTCCAGCCACCGAACAGGGGCCCGCCCGGGAGCGAGCCGGGCGGGAGGCGAGATAGGAAAACCGCCATACGAACCCAATTCCGCCCCACGCTTCTCAGACGCAACACATCCTTTGAACACACCTTACGTCCGACGGCTTCGTTTCCGACGGGCGCGAACGAACCCAATTCCGGGACGGTCGTCCCTCACACGACCCGCTCGCCGGCCTGGCACCGGGAGGCGAATCGGGCGATCGCTCGGTTGAAGGGGCCGTGGTGCTCGAACAGGCCCATGTGTTTGGCCGGCGCGAGCTTGACCAGCTCGGCGGAGGGGACGTGTTCGGCGATGAAGTCGCCGCACTCCGGCGGGGTCGTCGTGTCCTTGTCGCCGACCACCACCAGCGTCGGCACGGGGATCCTGGGGAGGGCCTCGGTCGCGTCGTAGGCGAGCATCCCGAGCATGCCGCGGGCGAGCACGTCGGGTCGACACATGGGCACGAACCGGGAGATGAAGTCGAGCTGGCCGCGGGTCTCGTTCCCGGAGAACGAGGACTTGTGGGTGGATCGGTGGGCGGAGCCGTTGAGGTAGCTCAGCCACATCATCGCCCAGGCGAGCGGCCAGAGGCCGATGGTCAGGTAGAGCAGGGGGACGATCACCGGCTTCTCGATCGACGTGTAGAAGGCCGCCATCCGCGTGGTGCGGACCGGGTTGGTGTAGGTCGTGTGCACGAGCGCCAGGCCGGCGACCCGCGTCCCCAGCAGCTCGGGATGCTCCCTGGCGAGCGTCAGCGTGATCATCCCGCCGATGCTATGGCCGGCGAGCAGCACGGGACGCTCGCCGGCGAAGGCGATCACGTCCTTCAGGGCGCCCGCCAAGTTCTCCAGGCTGAAGTCGTCGTCGTCCGGCTTTTTGGACAGGCCCATCCCGGGGATGTCCCAGACGATGAGCCGGAACCGATCGGCCAGGAAGCGCTTCTGGTAGAACCACTCCGTGGAGTCGGCGCCCCAACCGTGCGACCAGACGATCGGCGGGGCGTCCGGCGGGCCGTAGCACTCGATGCGAAGCTCGCTCCCGTCCGGTCGGCGAACCTTGTGGACCTCGCCGTGCCGATCGCCGTACGGGTCGACGTCGGGCTCGGGCGGGGCGTCGGCGCGGTCGTCCCCGGCGCGCCGGGCCGGCGCCGCCTCCGGCGCGGCGGAAGGGGCCTCTCCAGTCCTCAAAGTGAGCGACCGGACGCCGCTCCCGATCCAACGCCCCAGGGAGGCCCAGGCCAGCAAAGCCAGCGCCCCGGCCAGCTCGTACGTGGGCCGATTCCATCCCGGCTCGAACCGGAAGACCCGAACGGCCGGGGCGGGGGTTTCCGTCGCGATGGGCTTCCCTTCAGGATCGCGACGCACGTCGTCCGGCCCGGCGGCCGTCGCGGGGACCGAGACGCGCTCGACCACCCGGGAATCGTCGTACCAGCGAGAGAGCAGATAGAGTCCCCCGCCCAGGATGGCGATCGAAAGAAGCCCGCGAAACCAGATCCAGAGGATGTTGAACGGCATGAACGGCATGATCCGACCCCGATCGTGGAGATAGACGGGCGGGGCGAAAGCTGCCTCCCCTAGCACCCGGGCCCGACAGCACGGCAAACGCGGTGCCGAAGCCCGCACTCGCCCTTCGCTCGAATCGTCTGATGCCCCCAGGCCACCCTCCTTGGGTGCCTGGCGAATTGCGGCCGAATGGCGGCCGGGCCGATGGCGACCGGCGAATGACGGCTCATTCAAGGCGTTTTATGGGGCGGATTGCTGCTTCAAGCCGAGGTCAACGCTAGCAGGAACTTGCGATCGGCCTCCAACGCTTCTCGTTCTGTCTCAAGCCGTTCTGCCCATTCTGGCTGACAGAGGGCGAGGATTTCATGAACGAAATCCATGCCCGGTGTTCCAGCAACGAAGCATATGATTCCTGAGCCGGTAGAGACTCGCGCAACCAAGCCCTCCAGGATGTTACCCTCACCAAGGGCCGGGCTCAGCATTTCGATCATGAACGAACGTCCGCCGAGGCTTGCCGAGTAAATATGGCTCTCGGGTGGTTGAGAACGCTCCCACTGGAGCTTGCGCTCTCTCGTTAGTCTCAAGAGCAGAGAGAGCGCGTCCAAGCCGAGGGCCGAGGGTTTTCCACTTTCAGGCATAGGACTGTCCTCAGCTTCCTCGTACCATTTGTCGCAACCAAAGGGATCCAAGCCAGTCGCAATCCTGCGGAAGTGCTCCTGCATTCCTGGGCTTATCTCCCCCAGAAGACGGGTCGCCGAGTCCATGCTCTCGGTGCCCCAGGCGGATGTGCACCGCCATTTTTTGGACAAGACCGACAGGCATTGCCGGTCGATAGTAAAACCATCCTCGTCGTACCAATATAACCACCGGACCTCATAGGTTCGACCTCGTACATTCGAGCGGAAGCCGTTTTCGTACGGGTCGATCGCCCTCCATTTCAAGGTCCCAAGCCGTGTGGCGTCGGCCAGGAGCCGCAGGACATTCATTTTCAGCTCTTCAGACATCTAGCCCTCAGTTATAGAGTGGCATCGGCCATAACCTCAGGCCGAGAGGCCGGGATCCTCAGAGGCCAGGCACCAAATCAGGAGGATTTACGCGGCATACGGGAATTCAAAACCGATCAGACCCCCATGCTTGCCCTGTTTAAGCACCTGGTCAATGGACGAATGGACCAGCCTGGCTGTGCCAGTCAAGTCGCGTCCACCCAAGGCCACCCCCTCGTCCTGGATCCTCTTAATCCCCCAGATCGGCCCGCTTGGGTGCCCGGCCAAATCAACCGGTCTCGCTGCGGAGGAAGTCCAGCAGCAGTCGGTTCACGCGTTCCGGTTCCTCGTGCTGCACCCAGTGCGTCGCCTCCTCGAGGAATTCCAGGCGCCCCTGGTCGCATCGGGCGAGGCTTTCCTCCGCCAGGCGGCGGTCGAGGGCATGGTCCCTGGCACCCCAGACGATCAGCGTCGGCGCGGCGATGCGGGCTTCGGCGTCCTGGGAAGTGTCGGGCGGCGGGGCCCGATACCAGTTGATCATGGCGGACATGGCCCCGGGCTGCGACCACGCCCTGGCGTACTCGCCGAGGTCGGCGTCGGTGAACGCGCCGGGGCGGCTGGTCCGGCGAAGCGCGCGTTTCAGCAGCGCCCAGTCCCTCAGCCCGAACAGCGACTCAGGCAGGCGCGGGACCTGGAAGAAGAACGCGTACCAGCTTTTGAGTACCTGCCGTGGCGACTTCTTGATGAATCGTCGGAACGCGATGGGATGCGGGGCGTTGAGGATCGCCAGTTTTCGGACGCGCTCGGGATGCCGGGCGGCCACCCACCAGGCGACGACCCCTCCCCAGTCATGGCCCACGAGCGAAGCCCGCTCAAGGCCGAACGAATCCAGCAACCCGACGACGTCGCGGGCCAGCAGGTCGAGGTTGTAAGCCGAGCGCGGGCGCGGCTTCTCGCTCGTGTTGTAGCCACGCTGGTCGGGGACGATCACTCGAAAGCCGGCATCGGCGATCGGGCCGATCTGCCGCCTCCAGCCGTACCAGAACTCCGGGAAACCGTGCAGCAGGACGACGGGCGGGCCGTCCGTCGATCCCGCCTCGACGACGTGCAGGCGGACGCCGCCCACCTCTTGCGCCGTGTGCCTGAGCCGCTGTTCGAGGTCGCTCATGGTCTCTCCCGCCCGCCCCGGCCGAGGGCGAGCGCCGACGGCTTCGGCAGGTCGAAGGGCACGCCTTCGCCCGAGCACCCCGAAGGCCCCAGGCTACCCTCCTTGAGTGCCCGACCGATGGCGGTCCGGTTTCCTCGCGAATTCTCCTCTACCGGATGACGCAACCAATGGCATGCTAACGTTCAATTCGCAGTTGCGGCAAAAGTATTCTCAATTCTGAAATCGCCTTGTCCGTCACGTCCGTATTCTTGACGCCAAGCACCTTGAGCGACTTCATGTCTTGCACGAATCGTATTCCCTGGTCATCGATGCGAGTTCCATCCAGATACAAAGTCGTGAGACGGCGGCACTCCTTGAGCGATTCAACAGCAACGTTGCTGATCGGAGTGCCGCTGACGTCAAGGTAGTTCAGCATGCGGCACTTCGAAAGCTTCTTGATGCCTTCATTGGAAATCCGCGTGCCGGCGACGTTCAAGCTGTCCAAGTTCGGCAGCGAGGTGAGATGATCCAAGCCATCGTCGCCAATTTTGGTTCGACTCAGGAGCAATGAGGTCATCTGCTTGGCAGCGGCAATGCTTCGCGCTCCATCATCGTCGATGTCGACGCCCTCCAACATGAGATCCCTCAAATTTTTCATGGCGGCCAATCGAACGACGGCTCGTTGAGAGACAGAGCATCCGCCCAGATCGACGGTCTCGAGCTTTTCGCACCTCAGAATTTCGTTCACGACCTGATCGGTCACCTTCGTGCCGGCCAGGATGAGTAATATCAATTCCGGCAGCGACGAGATACCCTTGACATCGGCGTCGACGGCGTCGGTGTATCTCAGATCCACCGAGATGATCGGGTTCCCCGGCTTTATCTCCGAGCGCAATATGGTGCCGCCGGCCTTCTCAATACGTTGAACCAGGTCGATTTCATCCCTCGATTGCGCAAGCGCCGATTGATATACCAGCAAAGTCGACGCAAGGACGATCGCAAGGCGAACAGAAAAGGAATGAACGCCGGCTGTCGGGAGCGAACTTCGAATGATCATCTCAATGAACTCCTGGGTTGAAATTCTCCCTGGCCAGGAACTTCCGTTTGGAAGGCTTGAAAGGCATAGGCGAATCCGTCGTGGCAAAGCGAGTCAACCCCGATCATCCGGACATCCCAGTCGTCTACGCATGGCCGTGACAGTCTCGTCGCGACAAACCCAAGGTCACCCCCTCGCAGTCTCTCCCCCCGATCAACCTCTTGACTGCTTGGCCAACGGGGGGATGAACGATTCCGCCGTCACGCCCCGCCCTCACGCCTCCGCCGGGTGGGTGGTGGGGACGACGCGGATGACGACGGATTTGGAGGAGGGGGTCAGGCTGTGGGGGTCGACGTCGTCGACGGCGATCAGGGGGTTGGTCTCGGGGTAGTAGGCGGCGGCGCAGCCTTCGGGGATGTCGTGGACGACGACGGCGAAGCGGGGGGCGAGGCGGGTCTGGCCCTGGTATTCGCCGATCAGGTCGACGACCTGGCGGTCGACCAGGCCGAGGCGGGCGACGTCGAGGGCGTTCAGGAAGACGACGCGGCGGGCGTTGTAGACGCCCCGGTAGCGGTCGTCGAAGCCGTAGATCGTGGTGTTGAACTGGTCGTGGCTGCGGATCGTCGCCAGCAGCAGCCGGCCGGGGGTCCGCTCGTCGGCGGGGATCGGCTGGGTCATGAACCGGGCCTTGCCGGTCGTGGTGACGAACCGGCGCTCGGCGGCGGGGTTGATCAGGGTGAAGCCGCCGGGGCGGCGGACCCGGGCGTTGAAGTCGTGGAAACCGGGGATCGTCTTCTCGATCAGGTCGCGGATGCGGTCGTAGTCGGCGACGAGCGCGTCCCAGTCGACGGGGTCCGATTTGCCCAGGACGGATTGGGCCAGCTTCGCGACGATCCAGGGCTCGCTGCGGAGCATCGGCGAGCCCGGCGTCAGGCCCCCGTGCGAGGCGTGGACGACGCTCATCGAGTCCTCGACCGTGACGAACTGGCGGCCGGCCGCCTGCTCGTCCAGCTCGGTGCGGCCGAGGCAGGGGAGGATCAGGGACTCGCGGCCGGTGGTCAGGTGCCCTCGGTTCAGCTTGGTGGCGACGTAGGCCGTCAGCCGGCACCGGGAGAGGGCCTCGGCGGTGTAGGCCGTGTCGGGCGAGGCGACCGGGAAGTTGCCCCCCATCGCGAAGAAGACGCCCACCTTGCCCTCGTGCATCGCCCGGATCGCCTGGGTTACGCTGTAGCCGTGCTCGCGCGGGGGCTCGAAGCCGAAGTTCTGGCCCAGGCGGTCCAGGAACCCGGCGGCGGGGCGTTCGAAGATCCCCATCGTCCGGTCGCCCTGGACGTTGCTGTGCCCCCGGATCGGGCAGGCCCCCGCGCCGGGGCGGCCGATGTTGCCCCGGAGGAGCAGCAGGTTCGCGATCGACTGGACGTTCGCCACGCCGTGACGGTGCTGCGTCACCCCCATCCCCCAGCAGGCGATGACGCGGTCGGACGTGATGTAGATCTCGGCCGCCTTGCGGATCGACTCGCGGTCGACGCCGCAGGAGGCGAGGATCGCGTCCCAGGGGGTCGCGTGGAGGTCGGCCAGGAACTCGTCGAAGCCCGACGCGTGGTCCCGGATGAACGGCAGGTCGAGCACCTGGCCGGGGTTCCGACGCTCGGCCTCGACGACCTCCTTCATGATCCCCTTCAGGAGCGCGATGTCGCCGCCGACGCGGACGCTCAGGTACATCTCGGCGATCGGCGTGCCGCCGTGGAGCATGTCCATCGGGTGCTGCGGGTGCGCGAACCGCTCCAGCCCGCGCTCGCGGAGCGGGTTGACGGCCACGATCCGGCAGCCTCGTTTGGCGGCGTTCGCCAGGGTCGTCAGCATCCGGGGGTGGTTCGTCCCCGGGTTGTGGCCGATCATGAAGATGGCGTCGGCCAGCTCGAAGTCGTCGAGCGTCACCATCCCCTTGGCGACGCCGAGCTGCTCCTGGAGGCCGAAGCTCGTCGACTCGTGGCACATGTTCGAGCAGTCGGGGAGGTTGTTGGTGCCGAACCGGCGGACGAAGAGCTGGTACAGGAAGGCGGCCTCGTTGCTGGTCCTCCCCGAGGTGTAGAAGACCGCGTCGTCGGGCGAGCCCAGCGCCTTCAGTTCGCGGCCGATCAGGGCGAAGGCGTCTTCCCAGGAAATCGGCGCGTAGTGATCGGCGCCGGGGGCCAGGTGCATCGGGTGCGTCAGCCTCCCCTGGTCCTCCAGCCAGTGGTCGTTCCGGGCGCGAAGCTCCTCGACGGAATGCTTGCGGAAGAAGTCGGGCGTGACGCGGCGACGGGTGGCCTCGGCGGCGACCGCCTTGACCCCGTTCTCGCAGAACTCGAAGGTCTCGCGGCGGTCCGCGCCGGCCTCGCTCCAGGCGCAGCTCGGGCAGTCGAAGCCCTCGACCTGGTTGATCTTCAGGGACATCGCCACCGACCGGATCACCCCCAGTTGCGGCAGCGCCATCGCCGTCGAGTGGACGATCGCCCCGACGCCCGCCGCCGCGTGGTGATAGGGCCGGACGTCCACCTTCGCCAGCTCGATGGGCCCCCGGGCGGACGTTTCCTCGGTTTCCTCGATCGCATCCCTCGGCTTCGTCTCGTCAACCGCCATGAGCGATCTCCTCTCCATTCCCCGAGTCGATGCGTCCGGGGTGGGTGTAGACGTTGAAGCGATCGCCGCGCAGGAAGCCGACCAGGGTGATCCCCAGCCGGTCGGCGACCGACACCGCCAGGCTCGACGGGGCCGACACGGCGCAGACGATCGGCAGGCCGGCGACGGCCGCCTTTTGCAAGATTTCGAAGCTGGTCCGCCCGGAGACGAGCAGGATCCGGCCGGAGAGGGGGAGTTCGCCGTCGAGGAAGGTCCGGCCCACGAGCTTGTCGACGGCGTTGTGCCGGCCCACGTCCTCGCGGGCCGCCAGCAGCCGCCCGGAGGCGTCGAACAGGCCGGCGGCGTGCAGGCCCCCGGTCCGGTCGAAGGCCCGCTGCGAGCCGCGGAGGGCGTCCGGCAGGCCCAGCAGCGCCGATCGCCCCACCGTCGGCCCCGGCGAGACCGGGGCGCAGCGCACCGCCACCTGGTCGAGGGCCGCCTTGCCGCAGATCCCGCAGCTCGACGTGGCGAAGAAGTTCCGCTTCAGGGACGAGGCGTCGAACGGCCGCGCCAGGGCGACGTGGACGAGGTTGCAGCCCCGCGACGGGGCCTCGACCGGGGGCGGGGATTCGTCCTCGGGGCCGAGCAGCCCCTCGGTGCGGAGGAAGCCCACGGCCAGCTCGAAGTCGCGGCCGGGCGTCCGCATCGTCACCGCCACGCTCGTGGGCGCCTGGCCGGGACCGCTCGCGCGGATCTCCAGGGGCTCCTCGACGGCCACCCAGTCGTCGCGCTCGCAAGGGCCTTCCGGCCCGTCGACCCGGACCCCCACCCGCGCCGCCTCGCGCGCGGGCCGCATCCCCCCGGGACGCGCGGCGCCCTCCGGGCTTTTCGACCGTTCCTCGTCCATCGCCGCCCCGACGCCCAGACCCTATCCGACCCGAGAGGCCCCGCGCGGTCGCGCTTCGAAGCGAAAGAAGAGCCCACCTGAGATCATAGGTGGGCCGGGGGCGTCGGAGCAACCTTGCGGTTTTCCCTCTTGTCGGCGGGAGGTTCCGGAATACCTCATCAATCGACGGGCGGCCCGCGCTTCGTCGCGCTGCGGCCCGTCGCTTGCATGATCGAATTCCGAGAGCCCCGCGCGACGTCGGAATGCCGAGCCCGACGGGGACGGTCCCCTCGCCGCTTTCGCCTTCGCCTTGCCCCGAGGATTGCCATGAGCAACGACCCGCGTTCGAAGGACCCCATTCCGGAGGAGGACGACCTCGACCTGGAGCCCGACTCGCGGTTCCCGTCCGGCCCCTGGGTCGGCTACTTCCTCCAGGCCGAGATCCCCCCCGGCAAGCACGGGATGGAACTCCGCCTGACGTTCAAGAACGGCGTGATGACCGGCGAAGGGCGCGACCTGATCGGCGACTTCCTGATCCGGGGCAAGTATCAGGTCGAGGACGGCAAGTGCTGGTGGACCAAGCGGTTCATCGGCAAGCACGACGTCTTCTATCAGGGCTACAACGAGGGCAAGGGGATCTGGGGCACCTGGGAGATCCCCCCTTCGTGGAAGGGGGGCTTCTACATCTGGCCCGAGGCCATGGGCGACCCGACCCGGCAGCGGCTCCGGGAATCCATCGAGGAGCCCTTCAACGACTTCATCGAGGCCGAGTCCCCGGCCGCCGAGCTCTCGGTCGCCGGGGCCGACCTGGAGCCCCAGGCCGACGAGCCGCTCTCGACGTGAACGCCCGCCCCGGGCCGGCTCGCTCCGCTCCGCTCCGCTTACCTCTCGGATCGGCCCGCGGCGAACCGCATCGTCATGGTGACGACGTTGCCCCGCGCGTTGTGCGTCACCTGGTCCATGAAGGTCCGCATCAGGAGCAGCCCCCGGCCGCCGATGCGATTCAGGTCCTCGATCTCGATCTGGCGGTCGGCTCGGCTGGTGTCGAAACCGGGCCCTTCGTCGGCGATCTCGAAGACGGCCGCGCGACGGTCGAGCACGATCCGCACGAGCAGCCGGCGCGACCGGTAGGGCTCCTGGCCGCGACGGACGGCGGCCAGGGAGTGGAAGATCGCTTCGTCCTCCTGCCGCAGCTCCGAGTCCACCTCGAGATTGCCGTGATAGAGGGCGTTGACCAGCGCCTCCTGGAGCGCGACCCGCAGCCGGATCCGCGCCGAGCGGTCCAGGTACCCGAGCGCGCCGACGTCTTCGACGAGCACGTGGGCCAGCATCCCGATCTGTTCGGGGTCGTTGTCCAGCTCGAACGTCGAAGTCCGGCTCCGCAGCCGCTGCATCAGGCGATGGCGGCGGGAGTCGAAGGCGAAGACGTCCAGCGCGCGCCGCAGGGTCGTCGCCAGATCCTTCTCCAGCCGGGACTTGGGGAGGTAGTCGGCCGCGCCGGCGCGGAGCGCCTCGACGGCCGCGTCCTCGCCGCCGAACGCCGTCATCAGGATCATCGGCAGCCCGGGGTTCGACTCGCGCACCCGACGCACCAGCTCCAGGCCGTCCATGTCGGGCATGACCAGGTCGGTCAAGACGAGGTCCGGCGGGTCGCCCTCGATGGCCTCCAGCGCGGCGACGGCCCCCGTCGCGAAGGCGACGTCCAGGCCCTCGAAGCCCCGGAGCAGCCGCGCGATGCAGCGCCGCTCGAACTCCGAGTCGTCCACGACCAGGAGCCTCGGCGTCCTCGATTCCACGCAGGTCGACGGGACCGAACAAGGCCGCGTCGCACTGGTCTCGGTGTCGATCATCATGGGGGCGTCCCTCCTCCCCCGTAATATCGTGCGCCCCGGCCGTCGAGCCAACTCGCCCCATGAAAAAACGTCAATCGCATAAAGACGTCAATCGCCGACCGGGTCGCACCTGGATCGGGCCGACGCCCGACGGTCAGGCGAACCAGCCCAGGCGGCGGCCCTGGGGGCGTTCGCCGCGGAGCCAGCGGCGGAGGTCGGCGGCGAGGTCCTGGCACGAGGCGTACCGGCGCTCGGGCTTCTTGGCGGTCGCCCGGCGGCAGATCTCGGCCAGCGGCCGGGGGACCCGGAGGTCGACGGCGGTCGGGCAGGGGGGCTCGTGGGCCGCCGTGCGGGCGAGCACCGACGACGCCGGGCCGTCGAACGGCGGCCGGCCGCAGAGCAGCTCGTACAGCACGGCGCCCAGGCTGTACTGGTCGCTCGCCGGCAAGGCCTCCCGGCGCTCGCCCGCCAGTTGCTCGGGGGCGAGATAGGCCGGAGTCCCCACGATCGCCCCGGAGGCCGAGGTCGTCGCCGACGCGGCGTCGGGCGAATCCGGGCGGTGGGCGATCCCGAAGTCCATCAGGTGGACGCCCCCCCGGGCGTCGATCCGGACGTTGGCCGGCTTGACGTCGCGGTGGACGATCCCCAGGCCGTGCGCGTACGCCAGGGCCTCGGCCAGGTCGGCGACGATCTCCGCCCCCCGACGGTGCGAGAGCCGGCCCTCGGCCAGCACGTCCGACAGGCCCCGGCCCTCGATCAGGTCGAGCGCCAGATAAAGCCGGTCGCCGTCGCGGCCCGCCTCGAAGATCGAGACGATCCCCGGGTGCTTCAGCCTCGCCAGCGCGCGGGCCTCGCCCAGGAACCGCTCCTGGGCCCGAGACGACCGCGGGGCCTCGTCGCGCATCAGCTTGAGCGCCACCTGCCGCTCCAGGGTCGGGTCGAACGCGCGATAGACCGTCGCGTGGCGACCCTCGCCCAGCAGGCTCATGATCCGGAACCGGGCCAGGCCTCGCTCGTCGCCCGCCGCCGAAGCCCGACGCTCCAACCCCCGCTCCAGCCGCCTCGGGGCCGCGAACGCCCCCGTCCGCGAAGCGTCCGCCTGACCCACCGCCGGGACCGAGTACGAGCTCTCATTCCAGCCGAAGCCCGAGGCCGCCTCGGCCAGGTCGTCCCAGGGCTCGTCGAAGTCGTCGCCGGGGTCGAACGCCCCCGCCAGGAACTCGCCGCTCTCCGACGAAACCCGAGCGGCCGGCGGGGCCGGCGGGGCCAGCACGGCCACCCCGCCCGAACCGAAACCGGAGCCGAACCCCGCGCCTCGGGGGACGGCCGAGAACGACCGCGAAGCGGCCCGGGCTCGCCGCGGCGGGGTCGCCGCGACGGTCCATCCCGAATCGGACGCCGCCGACTCGCCGGCGCGGAGCTTCGTCAGGCAGCGCGGGCAGCGGAAGATCCGGCCCAGCGGGTCGTCCCCCAGATGCGAGAGGCGGCCGCACGAGGGGTTCGGGCAATACGCGATGGTGCTCATCCTGATGTCCTTATCTCGCGCTCCGGTCGGGGGCGCTCCGCGGGCCCGCGAAGTTCCTGATCCGTCCGATGCTCCGTGTACGTCCGTGTTTGCTGGAAACCTCGCGATTCGCTAAGCTGGCCAGGCGTCGCTTGCGCCGACGGCCTGGGGGAAAGGGAAAACACCCTGATCTTGCGGCCTTTGATGGTGCCGCCGACTTTAGCGGGATGATTACCGGCTTCGCAAGACGTCAAGTCGAAGTTTTCCGCGATTAACCCGCGGCACCGACACAAGCCTCTCAGTCCACGCATTTTAGCCAGACTCAAATCGGCGGTTTCGCTCGCAAGGCCTCGGGACCCCATCTCGAACAATCACGACTTTTTGACGGCAAGACGAACCAATGGCCGCAAGCATCCTGGATGAAATCGTCGAATCGAAGCGCCGCGAGGTGGCCCGCGACCGTCGTCGGATGCCGCTGGAGGAGCTGGAAGCCCAGGCCGCCGAGGCCCCGCCGGTCCGCGATTTCCGCGCGGCGCTGGACGGCCGGGGGGCGATCTCGCTGATCGCCGAGGTCAAGAAGGCCAGCCCTTCCGTCAAGGTGATCCGCGAGGACTTCGAGCCGGTCTCGATCGCCCGCGCCTATCAGGACCACGGCGCGTCCTGCCTCAGCGTGCTGACCGACGTCCCCTACTTCCAGGGCCACCTGTCGTACCTGGCGCGGATCCGGGCCTCGGTGGCGATCCCCCTTCTGCGCAAGGACTTCCTGATCGACGAGTATCAGGTCGTCGAGGCCCGCGTGGCCGGGGCCGACGCGATCCTGCTGATCGCCGAGATCCTCGACGACGCGACCATGGCCCGGCTCCTGGAGCGGGCCCGCGAGCTGGGCATGGCGGCCCTCGTGGAGTTCCACGACCCGGCCAACCTCCCCCGCGTCCTGGCCGCCGGGGCCGACCTGATCGGCGTCAACAATCGCGACCTGCACACCTTCACCACCGACCTCGAACGGACCTTGCGGGTCCGCGATCAGGTCCCCGACGGCGTGCTCCTGGTCAGCGAGAGCGGCATCCACGACCGCGCCCAGGTCGAGCGGCTGGAAGCGGCGGGCGTCCACGCCGTCCTCGTCGGCGAGTCCCTGATGCGCTCGCCCGACATCGGCCTGGCCGTCGAGAAGCTCCTCGGGATCGCCTGACGCCCCTCGGTCGGCGATTCGAACTGAAGAATGGCGGCGGCGCGGCGAATGCCTTGGGTGGAGGAGCACCCGGTCGGGGCCGGACGACCTTGACGCGGCCGCGCCGGAATTCCATCGTGGACGGAGACGGCGCGCGGCCCTTCAGGCTCGCGCCCGCCTTCGCGACGCTTCCATTCGTGCGACGACGTCCGACGACCGCGCCCCGGCGCGGCCGGATCGGAGCGACCCCATCCATCCAGGAGAGGACGAACATGCACGCCCGTCCGAAGGTTTCGAGCAAGTTGAAGAAGATGGGAGGGTTCGGGCTGCTCGGTCTGGCCGTCCTGTTCGCCCCGGCGGTCATCGCCCGGTCGTTCGAGGACCCCGGCCCGCCCCGCGAGCACCCCGAGGCCCCGGCCCCCCCGGCGGCCCCGAACCCCCAAAACCGCCGAAGCCCCCTGAGCCGCCCGACGACCAGGACGAGCCCGAAGCCGCCGCCGACGAACTCGCCCGGCGCATCCAGGAGCTTACCGAACGCCTGACCAACGAGGCCGCGCCGGTCGCCGAGGAGGTCCGCAAGGCGTTCGGCGAGGCCGCCACGGCCATCGGCGAGACCCTCAAGCAGGACGAGGTGTCGGCGGACGACGTCAAGGCCGCGATCGAGAAGGCCCGCGAGGACCTGAAGCGCGCCTTCGAGGAGGGGGGCCCGGTCGACCGCGAGGCGCGTCAAGCCCTCCGCCAGGCCCAGGAGGAGCTGCGCGACAGCCTGGAAGAATCCCGCCGCGAGGCCCGCGAAGCCCTCCGCCACCGCTACGAAGCCGAACGCGAACGCCTCCGCGGCGACGACGAGATGCCCGGAGACGAAGCCAGGCCCGAAGGCGACAACGACCGCGACGAAGCCGCGGCCGAAGGCGACGAGCTGGCCAGGACCCGCGACCGTGTCCGCGAGCTTCAGCAGCAGCTTCGCGAGGCCCAGCGCGATCTCCAGCTAAAAGAACGAGGAGGCCGCGAAGCCCGCAGGCCCGGCCCGATGCGCGGCCCCGGCGGCCCTGGCGGCCCCGGCCCTCGTATGGGTCCCGGCGCGATGCGCGGCCCCGGCGGCCCCGGCCCTCGTATGGGTCCCGGCGCGATGCGCGGCCCCGGCGGACCCGGCCTGCACCTCGGAGGCGGCCGTCGCCCCGCCGAGACCGACCGCCGCCTCGACGCCCTCGAAGCCAAGATGGACCGCCTCCTCGAAGAGCTGAAAGGCTCCAAGTCCGAGAAGGCCAAGCCGGACGACGACGATGACGACGACGACAAGGACGAAGGCGAGATGAAGAAGGACGACGACACGAGCCTTCACACCACGCCGACGCTCCCCGTCGCCTGACGGCGTTTCCTCGAAACCCGCCGACATCTCAACCCCTTCCCCCCTCGCGGGGGAAGGTGGCCGAAGGCCGGACGAGGGAGTGGCGAGCGCGAGGACTCTCGGAGGTCTTCTCAAGCCGTCGGTCATGCGGGCCGGGCTTCAAACTCCTCAACTCCCCGCGGGCGTCTCCCCCTCATCGGTCGCTTCGCGGCCCCTTTCCCCGCCAGGGGGAAGGCCGTTTCCGGGCCCGCATGCCCCCAGCTCCCCGGTGACGGCTTTTCGACAGAGCCCCTGGCGAGGGGAAGCTGGCCTAAGGCGATCGAGCAGCCGTATTTCCCGCCGGGGTTCGGCGCGGCGATTTCCGTGGAGAACCCCGGCGTTCAGCAAACTCCCCTTGGGCCCTTCGGACGCACGAGGAGCGAACGGGCCGGCCGGTGCCGAAGCGAGCCTTCCCCATCATGACCAACCCGCACGACCCCCGGAGAGGAAATCCGTTAGACGACCCGAAGGCCCTTCTCCGCCGCGCCCGCGCCCGATATGAGGCGAGGGGGCTAGAAGGGGCCGCGGCGGACTATGAGGCGGCCGTCCGAATCCGCCCCGCGCTCGAGTCGGCGTCGTTCCGGTACGCTCGTGCGCTTGACCCCGCACTCTCATCACCCTTGGATCAAAATTCGGGGGCAGGCCAATGGAACAAGGCAGGCCCCCAATCGGCAATGATGGATTGCGTGCAGAGCTTCACCATCAGAACCAAAATCCACACGGTCCATTTGAAGAGTTGACTAGGGCCTGTTGACTGTCCGGAGGCTGTTTCGGTAAGGGTTTAGGGCGGATCGACGACCCAGGACGGAGCCGCCCGCCATGCGATACCTGATCACCGACGAGGTCTGGGCCGTCCTCGGCCCGATGGTCGAACGCTGCCGCTCGAAGCTGGGCCCGGAGCCGGAGTTGCCCGACCGGATGTTCTTCGAGGCCGTGCTCTACTGGGCCCGCACGGGGATCCCCTGGCGCGACCTGCCGGCCGAGTTCGGGGCCTGGGACGCCGTCTACAACCGGCTCCGGCGCTGGATCCACTCCGGGCGGCTGAAGAAGCTGTTCGACCTGATGGCCGAGCGATCGGAGTGCGAGGACGCCCGGCGGCTGATGATCGACTCGACGGTCGTCCGGGCCCATCAGCACGCCGCCGGGGCGTCGCGAAAAAAGGGGGGGGCGAGGCGCAGGCCCTCGGCCGGTCGCGCGGCGGCTTCTCGACGAAGGTGATCGCCGTCGCCTGCGACGAGGACGGCGTCGTGGCCCTGGACGTCGCCGAGGGGCAGCGGAACGACGCGCCCCTGGCGAAGGGCGTACTGATCGAGGCCCGCGACGCGGTCGGCGCGGTCCGCGAGGTCCTGGGCGACAAGGGCTTCGACTCCGACGCGGTGCGGGACGTCGTCCTGGACGACCTCGACGCCCTGCCGGTGATCCCGAATCGGAGCAACCGCAAGGAGCCCTGGCCCTGGGACGACGAGCTGCGGGAGGTCTACAAGCAACGCAACCGGGTCGAGCGGGCCTTCGCCAAGGCGAAGCAGTTCCGCCGCTTCGCCACGAGGTATGAGAAGTTGAAGGACGTCTACCTCGGCGTGGCCCGCCTCGTCTTCGGCTTCATCCACGTCCGCAAGCTCGCTCAATCCGTCAACACGCCGTAGCAGGTATCACGATACAATTCCACACCCCATTAGACCTTCCCCAATCGATCGATCGGTTTTTGCGGGCGAACGGTCACGTTACTGGGTATCACGCTCAAGGGAATTTCTGGGGCAATAGAAACATGGATATCAAAGACCTGCGGAATGAAATCAGTCGGATTGCGGATGCGGAGTTTGTCGGTGGCGTTCCCGCGGACGCAATCACCTCAGCCGAGGCAGATCTGCAAGTTTCATTTCCACCGTCCTACAGGGCCTTCCTTCGGGAATTCGGTGCGGGGCACGTGTCCTCGGAAGACATTTTCGGACTGGGCGGACCTCAGCACAGCGACGTCGTGTGGCTGGCTAAAGAGCTGAGATCCCGGACGACGACTCGGTTCCCTAGACATCTGGTGCCGATCAGAAACGATGGATTCGGCAACTATGATTGCATTGACACGTCGACGGTGCTGCCGAATGGCGAGTGCCCGATCGTCGAATTCGTTCATGGTTGGGATGGAGGGGACAATCGCAAACTGTCCGAAGATTTTTTCCATTGGGTTATGGATATTATAAAAATGGTCCGCGAAATTGAAGCGTAAAGCGCTTGGCCGGTCCATTGTGGGCGAACACGCCCTGCGGAACCGAGCGAAGGGCGGCTTGCGGCCTGAGCGATGGGACCGTATGGCGACGAAGAGAAAGTTGAGCAGGTCTCGGGACTGGCGGCGGCAGGAATCGATCGTCGTCAGCATCCGCTCGACGAAGCGACTGCCGGCCGCAGATTAGGTCCCGATGACCTGCTCCCCGGAGGCTGGTCCATCTGGTCTGGGAGTCATCCCCGCCCTCAAGGGCGGGGATGACTCCCGATGAAGCGCCCCCGACACACGCCCGAGCCCATCGTCTGCAAATTCCCCGAGGCCCACGCCGGACTCGCCAGGGCGACGGCCTTCCCCGAGATCTGCAAGGCCCTGGGCACCTCCGAGGCCACCGATCACCGCCGGCGCAACCAGTTCGGCGGCAACAAGGCCGACGAGGCGAAGCGACTCGAGGAACTGGAGAAAGAAAACGCCCGGCTCAAGGCATCGTTCGCCGAGTTGGCCCTGGACAAGGCGATCCTCAAGGAGGCCGCCCGGGGAAACTCATGAACCCGGTTTGGAGGCCGAGGCGGTCGCCAGGGGGCCGCACAAATTTCCGTCATGTTTAGCCTGGATTCCTGGAAAGGCAATGCGGGCGGCGATCACGTCGCGCAAGGCGGCCGCGAGCGTTTCGTCCGGGGGCGAAGCTGGTGCTCGACGAGTTGGCTTCGCTGAGTTCGGAAGGCCGCTGGGCATGGAGAAGGGGGGAGGGCGGCGACGGAATCTCGGCATCGGTGTACGCAATCGCCCGGCCTGGGGCATCCTCTCTTTGAGCTCCTCGGCCCGCCGAGGCGGCCTGCGAGCGGGTCGGAGCGGTTGACGCGAGCTGACGAGAAGACATCAAAGCGCGCCGAACGAACCCAATCCCCGGGCGAAAAACCAACACCAAGCCCATACGCACCAATAATTTCCGTCGATCGGGTTCGTCCTCAGGCCGGACGAACGAAGCCAATTTCCCGCCGGGCGCGCGAGGACGCCGGATGGGGCGGCCGGGCTCCCCATCCGGCGTAGAGACCGACGGCTTTTTTCGGCCGCCTTCGGCGTCAGCCCACGGGTTCGAGGACCGGGGTCCGGGCGGCCGCCGGTTGGAGGGCGATGGCGAAGGCCTCGTCGAGGGTGGAGACGCAGTGGAAGACGAGGGCCTCGCGGACGTCGGCGGGGATGTCGTCGAGGTCGGCCTCGTTCTTCTTGGGGATGATGATCTCCCGGATTCCGGCGCGATGGGCGCCGAGGACTTTTTCCTTGACCCCGCCGATGGGGAGGACGCGTCCTCGCAGGGTGGTCTCGCCGGTCATGGCGACGTCGCTGCGGACGGGTCGGTTGGTCAGGGCCGAGACGATGGCCACGGCCATCGCCACGCCCGCCGAGGGGCCGTCCTTGGGGATCGCGCCCGCCGGGACGTGGATGTGGACCTCGATCGCGCCCAGGTCGTCGGGGAACTCCAGGGCCCGCGCGTTGGCCGTCGCGTAGGTCACGGCGGCCCGCGCCGATTCCTTCATGACGTCGCCGAGCTGGCCGGTGAGGATCAGGGAGACGCTGCCGGGGCCGGCGTACCCGTCGGCCCCCTCGTGGGGCCTGGCCCCCTGGAGGCGGCGCACGGCGGCCTCGACGAACATGATGTCGCCGCCGGCCGGCGTGTAATACATGCCGGTCGCCACGCCGACCTCGGGGCCCGCGCCGGCCTGCTCGGGATGGACCTTGGGGCGGCCCAGCAGGTCGTGGACGGCTTCCGGCCCGATGGTCCCGGCCGCCGGCTCGCCCGCGGCGAGCTTCCGCGCCAGCTTGCGGGCGACGGCGCCGACCTGGCGTTCGAGCTGGCGCACGCCGCTCTCGCGGGTGTACTCGCTCACCAGGGTCGTCACGGCGTCGTCGGTGAACGTCACCTCCTCGCTCGACAGGCCCGACTCCTCGAGCTGGCGAGGGATCAGGTAGGTCTTGGCGATCTCGGCCTTCTCGCGCTCGGTGTAGCCGGCGAAGTCCACCACCTCCATCCGGTCCAGGAGCGGGCCGGGGATGTTCTGGATGAAGTTCGCCGTCGCCACGAACAGGACCTCGCTGAGGTCGAACGGGACGTTCAGATAGTTGTCCGTGAAGGTGTCGTTCTGCGCCGGGTCGAGGACTTCCAGCAGCGCGCTGGCGGGGTCCCCCTGGTACGAGACGCCGAGCTTGTCGACCTCGTCGAGCAGGAAGACGGGGTTCTTGGTCCCGACCTGCTTGAGGCCCTGGATGATCCGGCCGGGCATGGCGCCGACGTAGGTCCGCCGGTGGCCCCGGACGTCGGCCTCGTCGCGGATGCCGCCGAGCGCGGCGCGGATGTACTTCCGGCCCAGGGCGCGGGCGATCGACTTGGCGATCGACGTCTTGCCGACGCCCGGCGGGCCGACGAACAGCAGGATCGGGCCGCGGGCCATCGCCTTGGCCTTGGCCTCCTTGCCGTCGGTGATCGAACTCTCGTCGTCGGGCTTCGCCCCGTTGAGCGACGTCGTGACCGTCTCGTTGGCTTCCTTCAGCTTCGACTTGGCGCACTCGCCCGAGGCCGCGACCTCCTCGGCCAGCTTCCGGGCGCGGAGCTGGCGGACGGCCAGGAATTCGAGCACGCGGTCCTTGACGTCCTCCAGGCCGTAATGGTCCTCGTCGAGCACCTCGGCGGCGCGCTTGAGGTCCAGGTCGTCGTCGGAGCGGACGGTCCAGGGAAGCTCGGCGATCCACTCCAGATAGGTGCGGATGACCTGCGCCTCCATCGACTCGCGGCCCGAGCGCTCCAGCCGGCCCAGCTCGCGCTCGACCTCGACGCGGGCCTCGCGAGGGAGTTCCAGCTTGCCGAGCTTCTCGCGCAGCTCGATCAGCTCGCGGGACTGGTCGTCGTCGCCCAGCTCCTTCTGGATCGCCTTGAGCTGCTCGCGCAGGAACATCTCGCGCTGGCGCTCCCCCAGCTCCTCCTGCACCTGCGACTTGATCTCGGCCTGGGCCGCGAGCATGCCGATCTGGCGCTGGACCTGGATCAAGACCCGCCGCAGACGCTCCTCGACCCCCAGGGTCTCCAGCAAGAGCTGCTTGTCGATCACGGGAAGCTCGACGTAGCCCGCGACCAGGTCGGCGAACCGGCCGGGCTCGGTCACGGAGTCGAGCACCTGATGCAGCACCTCGTCGGGCAGCCCCCGGCGCTCGCCCAGCTCCATCGCCCGCTCACGGGTCTCCTTGTAGAGCGCGACGAACGCGGCGTCGCCCTCGTCGAGCGGCGGCACCTCGGCGATCGGCATGACGTCGGCCGTGAGGTACTCCTCCCCGTCGTGATAGTTCAGAACCGCCGCGCGGTGCTCCCCCTGGAGCAAGAGCTGGACGCCCCCCAGCCCGCGCTGGACCTGGCCGATCTTGCCGACCACCCCCATCGTGTAGAGCTGGTCCGTCGTCGGCTCGTCCACGTTCTCGCGCTGGGCGACCGCGAAGACCTCGCGGTTCTCCTTCAACGCCGCCTCGATCGCATGCAAGGTCCCCGGCCGACCGACCCCGATCGGGACCGTCAGCCCGGGATACATCACCGTCCCCCGCAAGGGGAGCACCGGCAGCGTCTGTCGTTCCGCCATCCTCGCCTCCTCCCTCTCCATCCGCTCCGTTGCGTCTTCTCTTCCCTTTAATCTAGTAGGTGTACGCCCGGACGCGGTCAAGTGTGCGAATTCCCATGAACGCGGATCGGCCACGAGCAGGCTCGCACGCACGCCCGAACAGGCCGTCGCATGCAAATCCCTCGCGCGACGGCCGCGGAATCCCGCTCGCGGGCGTTGAAACACGGGGGCGGACCGCGTATGAATGATAATTAATTCGTGCTACCGATCGAAGTGCGGTTCTCCGAGGATGCGGTCTCATGGGGCGACGTCGCGGCTTCACGCTGATCGAGCTGCTGGTGGTGATCGCGATCATCGCGGTCCTGATCGCGCTTTTGCTGCCGGCGGTGCAAGCGGCGCGTGAGGCGGCCCGCCGGATCTCGTGCACGAACAATCTGAAGCAGATCGGGCTGGCGTTCCACGGTTATCACGACGCCCACAACCGCCTGCCGATGGGTTACGTCTTCGCGCCGGGGTATGTGCGGGGCGGGTTCGGCTGGGGGGCGATGATCCTGTCGGGCGTGGAGCAGCGGCCCTTGTTCGACTCGGCGAATTTCAGCGTGCCGCTCTGGAACGCGGCGAACTCGACCACGTCGGCGACGCCGATCAGCTTCTTCCTCTGCCCGTCCGACGAGACATCGCCGGGTCGGTTCCTGGAGCGCGACGGCTTCCGGCATGCGAAATCGAGCTACGTCGCATCGTTCGGTCCGGGGAACATGGACGCCGACCCGACCGACCGCCGGGGCCTCTTTTACCGCAACAGCGCCGTGAGCTTCGCGGAGGTGACCGACGGCCTCTCGACGACCCTCGCCGGCTCCGAGCGGCATAACGGGACGTTCTCGGTGGAGATCGGCTCGCACGACCACTTCGACGCCGAGACCGTCTGGATGGGTGCCGTGAAAGAGGAGCCGGACGACGACCACGCTCACACGACCCTCTTCCAGTCCAGCCACGTCCCCAACTCTCGCGACATGAACGACCAGGACGCCGCCTGCCGTCACCCGGGCGGGATCAACACCCTCCTGGGCGACGGCTCGGTGCGGTTCCTCAAGTCCTCGATCAACCTCGACGTCTACCGGGCCATGTCCAGCCGCTCCGGGAGCGAGGTCGTCAGCGCGGACGCCTACTGAGCGGGGGCCGCGGCGAGTCGTCGAGAAATCCGAACTCTCGCCGCAAGAATCCCGCCACGGCGACGAACCACCAGCGGGAGGATCGCGCGATGAAGCTGAAGACCGATACGAGCCGGAACGTCCCCCGCGTTGGCCGGGCCCTCGCCCGCCTGCGCGACGGGACGTTCCTGATCCTGGCCGGCGTCCTGGAGCTGATCGCGGCGGTCGCCGCCCTGGCTGTCCTGATTCTGGGGAAGCTGGGCTGGCTGCTGGTCTGCGCGATTCTCGGGCCGCCGCTCTGGGCGGCGACGCGGCTCGGGGGGCTGCTGGGACGCGTCAGTTCGAGGACGGTGCTCGTCGTGGCCGCGTTCGTGGTTCCCCCGATCGTCCTGCCCGTGGCGATGTCCCAAGCCGGCCCCAGGCCCAGGTGGGTCGACTGGATGCTCCTCGCCGCCTGCCTGGCCTCGACGGCGATCGTCCTGTGGTGGGCGGCGGCCGGTCGCGCCGTCGCGAGGCCCCAGCCCAAGCCCAAGCCCCTCGACGACTTCGCCTGACGGGCTCCGATCCTCGTCAGGCGGGCTCGACGGGCTCCAGTACGGCCCAGTAGTCCGGGAGTTCCCGGGCGATCTCCCGACCGGCGTCGCGGGCTTCCCGGTAGGTCCGCAGACGCGAGACCAGGACGGCGGGAAGGACCATCGCCAGGCAGACGGGCAGGGCGGTGGCGCGCCAATCGCGCCAGCCGAGGAAGAGGAGGGAGACGACCCCGACGATCGCGCCGAGGCTCCCGAGGGGGAGGAGGCGGCGGTTCATGAGCGACAGGAGCCGGAGCCCGGCGGCCGAGCTGCGGCCCCGCATGCGTTCCTCCAGGAAGCTTTCTGGATAGTCCGCCTCATGCACGCGGAGCCGATACACGCCCGGCGGGACGTCGGCCGAGCCGCCCATGTGGGGATGTTTCGCCAGCGCGGCGTCGTCGCGGCGGAACGCGTATTCGACCCCAGCGAACTGGAGGGAGCCGCCGACGACGGGGAATCGGTCGACCTCGCCGATGGGACGCAGGAACGCTTCCAGCTCCTCGGGCGGCCCCTCGCCGACGCAGACGCCCAGCGCGAAATCCCCGTCGCCGTCCGTCGTCAGCAGGAAGGCGCGCCCGAGGCCGACGGCCTCCTCGATCGCGCCCGAGGGGTCGTCGCGGGTCCGGTCGTCGAAGTCGTCCGGCAGCGCCTCGGGATCGAACAGGAGCAGGGCCGCGGCGTCGGTGCCGCCTTCCAGGAACTGGATCATCGCGGGGCCTCTCGAAGCGGGACGTCGGCCCGGTCGCCTCGCCCCGCACGATCCGGGCGCGTGCCTTCGCGGCGCCGACCGGGCCGCCGTCGCCTCATCCTATCACGCCGGCCGGCCGGGACGCGGCCGCGTTCGTGTCCTACAAATACCCAGGGGCGACGAGGTGGGGTGGTGCGGTCCAGCGAGGGTCGGGACGATGCGAGGCTTGTGGACGGCGGCGATGATGGTCGGACTCTCGGCGACGGCCTGGTCGCAGCCCGTCGGAAGGCCGGGACCGCCCCCGACCCCGGATGGAGGTCCGGTGGAGGTCGGCGTCGGGTTCCACATCGTCGATTTCGGCCGGATCACGGCCCGCGAGGAGACCTTCGACGTCACCGCCCACCTGGAGCTGCGCTGGCGCGACCCTCGGCTCGCGGGCGGGGTCGTCGGGGGCGGGATGTGGACGCCCCGACTCAATTTCGACAACGCCGCCGAGGCGCCCAGGCCCCACGGCGAGCCCGAGATCGAAGTCGACCCCGACGGCCGCGTGACCAGCCGGTCGATCATCAGCGGCAAGTTCTCGACGCCGCTCGACCTGCGGAAGTTCCCGTTCGACGCCCAGGACCTCGTCGTCCGGATCTCGCTGTTCCACGACCGCTCGAAGGTCCGCTTCGCGCCGATCCCCGAAGCGATGCACATGCACGACGACGCCTCCATCACCGACTGGTCGCTCCTGGAGCAGACCTACCGGGTCGACTCGCGGCGATATCGGCCCGACGGCGAGGAGTACTCCGTGGTGGCGTACCTGGTGCGGGCGAAACGCCGGTCCACCTTCTACGTCTGGCGGGTGCTGCTGCCGTTGACGCTCCTCTCGCTCATCCCCACGCTCGTCTTCTGGTTCGAGCCGACGAACCTCCAGCCCCAGATCAGCACGTGCATGGGGACGCTGATCGCGATGCTCGCCTTCGGTTACTCGGTCGACTTCGCCCTCCCCAAGGTCGCCTACCTCACCATCGTCGACCGCCACGCGATGGTCGGCTTCCTGGCCGCGACGGCGGCGACGATCGCGGTGACCGTGATCCACCGCTCCGTCGCGGTCGGGGCGGTCCCCGCCGCCCTGAAGGCCCAGCGCCGCCTGCGCCTGCTCTACCCGGCCGCCTACCTGGCCGTCGTGGGCCTGAGCTTCGGACTGTTCATGTCCTCGTGAGCCCCCGGGGCGGGCCGTCAGGGGTTGGCGACCAGGGTCGACTTCCCCGGCGGCTCCACCGCCTTCAGCGTCGTCGTCGCCACGGTCGGGAGTTCGGGCGGGGTCTCGACCCGCAGGGCGCCGAGGCCGAGGTCGAGGACGCCGCCGACCCGGCGTTCGAGGTCGGCGAGGTCGCGCTCGACGGCGGCGAGGGCCTCGGCGTGGGCGCGGACGGCCGCGCAGGCGTCGGAGGCGTCGCGACAGAGGGCGTCGAGCAGGGGGGCGTGGGCGAGCCGGTCGACGACGGCCTTCAGATCCTGGTCGAGCCCCCGGTTCAGCCGGTGCAGGAGCAGCCCGCCGACCAGGACGCCCCAGAGCAGGCACCAGAAGGCCGCCTGGAAGACGAAGTCCAGGCCCAGGAGGGGGCGGCCCTGGATCATGTGGTCATAAAAGAAGTTCTTGGCCATGTGGAGGACGAGCCAGGCCGGGAGCAGGGAGAAGAGCGCCTCGAAGGCGACGTGGACGGCCCTCCCGGCGCGTCGGGCCACGCGCTTCTCGACGACCTCGTTGATCTCGGCGTCGAGCCGGCGGTAGACCTCGACGGCCACCGTGGCCAGCTGCTCGGCCGAGAAGTCGCCACCGTCCTCGCTCGGGGAGGGGCGGATCCCGGCCTCGTTCTGGTAGCCCTGGAGGATCGTCCGCGCGTGGGCCAGGTCCCCTTCGGTCAGGCCGAGGTCGGCCTCGGCGGTGAGCGCGGCGGCGGCGCGGCTCTCGCGCCACTTCTCGCCGACGAGCGACACGGCCGTCCAGCCGCCGGCGAGGATCGCCTGTGTGGGGGTCCGGGCGCGGAGCAGGATCAGCGAGCGGACCAGGCTCCCGGCCGCCGACCAGAGCCCGATCAGGAACGCGAGCGGCCCGGCGCCCCAGGTCTGGTTGAGCTGCCTGAGCACTCGCGACCGCCAGAGCCGGCGATTGGCGTCGATCCGCTCGGACATCTTGGCGGCGATCCGGGCGGCCATCCGGGCCCGCTCCTGGTTCAAGGCCGACTCCAGCTTCGCCACCGCCTCCAGGCCGGCGTCGACCGGCCCCCGGATCGCGGCCAGGAGCCAGCCATAGAGGCCCAGCAGGTTGGCGCGACGGATCCGGTGGCGGGCGCGGCTGGCCAGCTCGTGCTCCAGCAGGTCGCGGAACTTCGCGAACTCGGGGTCGACGGCCTCCCCGGCCTCCTGCCTCGCCATCGCCTCGGCGGCGTCGAGCCGGTAGATCTCCGGCACCCGCAGGCCCAGCGAGTCGAGGTAGCGGCGGAGGTCCGGCCGGTTGTCGTGGTCGATGCGGGCGTGGGTCTGGACGAACAAAATCTGCCGCCCCGGCGCGTTCCGGCGCACCTCCTGGCCGACGACGTGCGACTTGTACTTCTGCGAGGTGACGGTGTGGACCATGACGTCGCAGTGGGGGAGCACGGAGCGGAGGATGTCCAGGTGGCGGCCCCCCTCCTCGCCGTCCTCGGGGTCCTGGGTGTCCGGGTCGGGGCAGTCGATCAGGATCATCTGTTCGAGCAGGGGGACGTTCAGGCGATGGATCTCCAGCGCGTCGTCGTCCAGGCCCAGGAAGGCCGGGTCGACGTCGGGGTGGCAGGCCACCACGGCGCGCCGGGTCATCGGCCGGAACTCCTTGCCCGCCCGGCTGACCCGACGCCCCAAAAGCGCGTTGAACAGCGTGCTCTTGCCCGTCCCCGAGCCGCCGAGGAAGCCGACGACCAGGGCGCGGTCGAGGTCGATCTCGGGCACGCGCAGCCGCGAGTCGAGCCGGCCCACGAGCCCCTTCGCCTCCTGGAACGGGGGCCACGCCGGCGCCCCCTTCGCCCAGGCGAGGAGCCGCTCGTGCAGGCGGTCGAAGCCGGCGAGCAGGTGCTCGCGCTCCCAGTCGGCCTTGGTGAATCGCTCCGCCATGCGGGGGGTTCCTTCCGGGGCGCCTCTTCGGCCCTTGCGGTCTCGTCAGGCCGGGGCTTCGAAGGCCCCGCTTCCCCAAGGATACCGTCCCCGCACGCTCTCAGGCAGCCCGCTCCGGCGCCGCGGGGCGTTCACCGCCCGGCCTATCCCCGCGCCTCGCCGATCAGGTCGACGACGGTGGAGAGGAACGTCTGGTCGTGGAAGCTGCTCTTGGTGAGGTAGAAGTTGGCGCCGGCGTCGAGGCCGCGGATGCGGTCTTCCTCGCGGTCCTTGTACGAGACGATGACGACGGGGATCGGCCGGAGGCGGGGATCCTTCTTGATGAGCGAGACCAGCTCGACGCCGTCCATGCGGGGCATGTCGACGTCGCTGACGACCAGGTCGTAGCGGCCGGTGCGCACCGAGTTCCAGCCGTCGACGCCGTCGACCGCCACGTCGACCTGATAGCCCTGGTTCTCCAGGAGCTGGCGCTCCAGCTCGCGGACGGTGATCGAGTCGTCCACCACGAGCACCCGCTTGACCCGGCGCTCGGCGGCGCCGGCGGCGAGCGCCTCGGAGGCCAGCCGGCCGATGCGACGGCCGCTAAGCAGGTTGTCGATCGAGCGGATCAGGTCCTCGACGTCGAGGATCAGGACCGGCCAGCCGTCCTCCAGGACCGACGAGCTGTTGAAGTTGGGGACCCGTCCCAGGCGAGGGTCGAGCGGGGCGACGCGGAGGTCGCGCTCCCCCAGGAACCTGTCGACGACCACGCCGAAACGGTGGCTGCGGTCGCTGGCGACGACCACCGGCATCCGGCCGTTGGAGCGGGGCGAACCCTCCCAGTCGAAGATCCGCGAGGCCTCCACCAGCCCCACGGGCTGGCCGTCGATCCGCATGTGGGGCTTCCCCTCCAGCTCCACGATCTCGTCGTCGGCGACGGTCGTGATCCGGTCGATCCGGTTCAGCGGGAAGGCGAACGGCTCGCCGCCGACCTCGACCAGCAGGGCCCGGATGATCGACATCGTGAGCGGGAGCTGGAGCGTGAACCGGGTCCCCCGGCCGAGCTTGGTGGAGACCCGGAACGTCCCCCGCACCGCCTGCACCATCGTCTGGACGACGTCCAGGCCGACCCCCCGGCCGGAAATCTCGGTGACCTGATCCTTGGTCGAGAACCCGGGGAGGAACAGGAAATCAAGCAGCTCGGGCTCGGACATCCGGGCGGCCATCGGCTGGGTCGTCAGCCCCTTCTCGACCACCTTCGCCCGCAGCCGATCGACGTCGATCCCCCGGCCGTCGTCCTCCAGGACGATCTGGAGCATCCCGGCCATGTGGCGAGCTTCCAGGCGGATCGTCCCGGTCGGGTCCTTGCCGGCGGCCCGGCGCTCGTCGGGCGACTCGACGCCGTGGTCCAGCGCGTTGCGGATCAGGTGATTGAGCGGGGCGTCCAGGCCGTCGAGGATGTCGCGGTCGACGCCCGTCGACTCGCCGACGACCTCGAACCGGGCCTGCTTGCCCATCCCCCGGGCCACGTCGCGCACCAGCCGGGGGAAGCCCCGGGCGCCGTCGGCCAGCGGGCGCATCCGGCTGGCCAGCACCTCGTGATGCAGGCGGCCCGAGATGTCCTCGCCGCTGCGCGCGAACGCCTCGATCGTCTCCAGGAACGTCGTCAGCCCCTCCTGGCAGCGCGAGGCCTGGTCGCGCGCCTGGGCCAGCATCGCCAGCTCGACGGCCCGGTCGCCGTCCGCCCCCGCTTCCCCCGCGATCCGACCTTCGAGATTCTGGAGCCCCTCCAGGAGCCCCGTCTGCCGCCGCTTGAGTTCCAGCAGGTCGTCCAGGAACGGCCGGAACCGCCGCGTCTGCACCAGGGACTCCCCCGCCAGCCCCATCAGCCGCGAGAGGCTCTCGGCCGTCACGCGCACGACCCGATCCGCCCCCTCGGCCGAAGCCACCGGCGGCGACGGCGACGGCGACGGCGTGGCCGACGGCGACGGCGACGGCGTGGCCGACGGCGACGCGGCCTTCACCGGCTCGTCCTCGACCTCGTGGTCCTCGGCAGGGGCTTCCGGCGCGGGAGCGGGCGCGGGCGCGGCGGGAGCCGAGACGGCGACGGGAGTGGACGCTGGAGCCGGCGCAGGTGCAGCCGGTTCCGGGGCCTTCCCGGCCTCGATTGCGGCGAAGGCTTCGCAGAGGGAATCGACCTCGGCGGCGTGCTCGGCCTGCCAGCCTTCCAGGTCGGGCTCCTTGACCTCGGCGACGGCCGTCAGGAAGTCGACGCCCCGCAGCAGGCCGTCGATCGCCCCCGCGCCGAGCGCCACATTCCCTTTCTGGGCGGCGACCAGGACGTCCTCCATCGCGTGGGCGACCCGCACCGCCGCGTCCAGCCCCACCACCCGCGCCGCCCCCTTGATCGAGTGCGCCGCCCGCATCAGGGGCTCGATCGCCCCGCTCGTCGCGTCGGTCTCCAGGCCCACCAGACCTTGCGAGAGGACCGCCAGCCGCTCCTCCGCCTCCATCCGGAACAGGTCCATCAGCGAGAATCCGCTGAGGTCGTCGCTCATTGGCCGATGCTCCGCAAGGCGGCGAACACGCGGTTCTCGTCCAGGAACCCGACGCTGCGGTCGTTCCACGGGATGACGGCCTGGCTGTAGCTGACGGCCGTGTTGGCGAGCGTGGAGGGGACGCCCTGGAGGCTGCCTCGGGCGAAGTGCTCGACGCCGTGGAGTTCGTCGGCGGCGAAGGCCCAGATCTCGGTGCGGTCGCGGAGGACGATGAGCCGCTCGCGAGGGGAGGCCCCGTGGTCGCGGCCCCCTTCCGCGCCGGCGGCGGCCTCCTGCGGGGCCGAGCCGAGCAGGCCGTGCAACGAGAAGCAGAGCTGGAGCTGGCCTCGAAGGTTCACGAGTCCTTTGAGGACGGCGTTGGAACGGTGGGGGACGCGGTGCACGGGCTTGGGGAGGGTCGCCTCGACGACGGCCTGGGTGCGGAAGGCCAGCCATTCCTGGCCCAGCCGGAAGATCAGGACGCCCAGCTCGTTGCGCCGGCCCTCGGCGTCGCGGCCGGCGGCCGAGGCGTCCGCCCGCTCCTCGTCGCAGTACTCCTCGTCGCTGAGCCATCGGGCCCATTCGTCGAGGTAGCCGGGGGGGGCGGGACGGTCGAAGAACGAGCGGGCGGCCCTGGCGAACACCGGACAGTTGCGGCAGTGGACGTGGAGCTTCAGCTCCGGGCAACTCCGGTCGCCGGCGATCCCGATTCGATTCCAGCAGTCGTCGAGTCGGCTCGCGGTCGGTTCCGCGGCGATGTCGAGGGTGCGGGGTTCATTCATGCGCCGGGCCTCCCGTCTTGTTGATATCGGCGTCGGCCCGCCGGTTCTTCAAGGCCCGTTCGGCGCGACGACGGAACCCGGCCGCCGCGCCCAGGTCGCCACGCCCCTCGGCGATCAGCGCCAGGGCCAGAAGCGCCTCGTCGCGCGCGGGATCGAGGTAGATCACCTTATGATAACAGCCTTCCGCCTCCGAGCGGCGCCCGGCCGCCTGGTGGATGCCCGCCATGAGCAAATAGGCCTCCGCCGAGGGCCCGGCGCGGCGGATCTCCGCCTCGCAGGAGGCCAGCGCCTGGCCGTTCCGCCCCTGGTTGGCATGCTCCATCGCCCGTTCGATCCAGGGCCGAGGGTCCTCGGCGACCGGAGGAGCAGGGATCGGCGTCGGGGTCGGCGGGCGCGAAATCGGCGCCGGCGCCGGCGCGGGCAGGCGCGGGCGTTCGGGCGTCCTCGGCGGCGCGGGGAGGGAGGCCGTGGCGGGACGCGGTTGGGATTGCGGTCGCGATGGACCCTCATCGGGCCTGCGCCTTCGGAGGGCGAACGTCCCGAGCCCGGCGGCCGGGACGAACCGGCGGCCGGCGGGAGAGGCCCCCAGTGCGTCGGCGTGGCCGATGACGAGGATGCCGTCGGGCGCCAGGAGCCGGTCGAGCTTCTCCTCAGCCTGCGCGCGCGGGGCCCTCGCCAGGTAGATCAGGAGGTTCCGGCAGAAGACCACGTCGTAGGGCGGCTCGTCGGCCAGGAGGCCGGGGTCCAGGATGTTGCCCAGGCGAAACCGAACGCGGCCCCGGATCGACTCGGCGACCTCGAAGCCGTCCGGTCGTTCGCGGAACCACCTCGCCGCCCGCTCCGGCCCCATCCCCCGCAGGGCGTTGCGGGAATAGACGCCGGCCTTCGCGAATTCCAGCCGCCGTTCGCTGACGTCGACGGCGTCGATGCGGAACCGGCCCGGCGACAGCCCGGCCTCTTCGAGCGTCACGGCGATCGAGTACGGTTCCTCGCCCCCCGCGCAGGGGAGGCTCAGCACCCGCAAAGGCCCCCGCGCGGGCCGGGCCGTCCAGCCCTCGCGGGCGTGATCGCGGAGGAAGTCGAACGGCAGGAGGTCGCGGAAGAACCAGCTCTCGGGGACGACGACCTCGTCGATCAGCGCCTGCCGCTCCGCCTCCGACCGCGTCAGCAACTCGGCGTAGTCGCGCTCCTCCACCAGCCCCGTCGCCCGCATCCGCGTCCTGACCGCGCGCGGCACCAGTCCCGGACCGATCGACGCTCGATCCAAACCCAGCCGTTCGTTCAAGATCGCGTCGATGGCGCTGAGGCTGTCGGACATGGGGCGAGCCTGGGCCGACGACTCAGGGGGCGGCGTCGGCGAGGGCCTGGTTGACGAAGGCGAAGACGAACGGGTCCTCGCGGTCCCCCTCAAGGATTCGGAAGCCGGCGCGCTCCAGGTCGGCGATCATCCGGCGCGTCGAGCCATCCTGAAGCATACGCTCATGGGTCTCCAGGAAGAAGAGTTTGACGCGCTCTTTCAGGAAGTCCAGCTCGTTGGCGACGAGGTCGATCTCGGCGCCCTCGACGTCCACGATCAGGTTGATCGCCCGGAAGCCCCGGGGCTCGACGATCTCCCGAAGGCTGACCGCCGGCACGCGGATCCTCTGAGAGCCCGCCGACTTCATCGCGCCCGTCATGCAGTCCGGGCCGACGGTGAACTCGACCATCGGGGCCCCGTAGGCCAGGGCGGCGGTCACGACCTCGAACCGGCAGCCGTTCAGCTCGCGGTTCTTCTGGAGCGTGGGGACGACGAGCGGGTTGGCCTCGACGACGACGTGGTCCTCGGGACGCTTGAGCATCCGGCTGGTCAGGCAGGCGACCACGCCGATCGAGCCGCCGAGCTCGACCGTCGGCCGGGTCGGGTCCAGATAGGCCGTCGTCAGCCGCACCTCGTCGGCCTCGTGGATCTCCTTGCGCAGGTAATGCTTCTGGTTAGGCGTGATCAGCGGGTTGTCCACGGCGAACGTCAGGCCGTAGGCCCGGATGCGATCGCCCATGAGCGAGAAATACTTCCGCCGATACCACTGCCGGGCCACGTAGAGTCGACCGTCGAGGACCCCTCGGATCCCCTTGCGTCTCAGGCTCCGCGCCCAGCGGACGGGGAGGAAGGCCGAGCCCTTCGCCGAGACGTCCGCCCCGGGAACCTGCGCGAAATCGGCGATCGCCATACACTCTCCCGCCAAATTATACTGCAACGCCACACATCTGGAAATCTCCGATGCTTACGCGGTCGCAGTGTAAAGTGGGCGGGGGGGGGGATTCAATCGGCGGGCGTCGGGTGTTGATTCGGCGAAACATTCAGGAGCTTTTCGACGAGGATCAACTGGACCATCGTCGACTCGATTTCGGCCATCCCGCCGAGATAGGGGGCGTTGGGGATGGCGACGGGAGAGGCCGTGAGGTCGTCGGGATCGACGGAGGCGAGGTCGTCGACGTTCTCGGCGATCAGGCCCAGGAGGGAGCGCCGGGGGGGGCCGGCGACCGCGGCGGGGGCGGGTTCCGGGGCTTCGGCGTCGCGTCGCCGCCGCGGCGAGGGGGCCGCGCGGTCGACGAGGATGATGCGGGTGCCGAGGCGGTCGGGCGCCGGCTCCGCTCCCAGGAGGAGCCCCAGGTCGAGGACCGTGACGACCTCGCCCCGGTATTCGAGCACGCCCGCCAGGTGGGCCGGCGCGTGCGGCAACGCGCGGAGCCGCACCCGAGGGACCACCTCCACGACCCGCGAGGCGTCCACCGCGTAGCGCTGACCGGCGGCCTGGAACGTGAGCAGGAGCATGGGGCGGCCTCGGATCGGGTCGGGTCGGGTCAGGAAGGCCGCGCGGGGGGCAGGGCGCAGACGTCGATGTTCCCGACGGTGAACCGGGAGACCTCTTCCTTCAGGCCGCCGACGGCTTCGCGGAGGTGGTCGGTGGCGCCGTTGAACTCGCGGAGCGAGGTCGTGGTCTGGCCGGCGACCTCGCTCAGCCGGAGCATGGCCTCGCGGATCTGGTCGGCGCCCTGGGACTGGACCCGCATCCCCTCGGTCACCTGCTCGAACCGCTCGTCGAGGCCCTGGACGCCGGCGATGATCGCGCCCAATTGGCCGCCGAGCTGCTGGACCTCGGAGACCACGGCGCGGACCTGTTCGCTGAACTTGTCCATCTCCATGACGCCGGCCGAGACGCTGTATTGCATCTCCTTGACCATGCGCTCGATGTCGAGCGTGGCGACGGCCGTCTGGTCGGCCAGGCGGCGGATCTCGCGGGCGACCACCAGGAAGCCCAGGCCGTACTCGCCCGCCTTCTCGGCCTCGATGGCCGCGTTGATCGACAGCAGGTTGGTCTGGTCGGCCACCTTGGTGATCGTGGTCACGACCATATTGATGTTGGCCGCCCGCTCGCTGATCACCGAGAGCTTGGACCCGATCGAGCCGGTCGACTCGGCGAGCTGGCGCATGGTCCGGTCCATGCTCGTGAGGCCTTCCCGGCCGGTCGCCGCCTGCTGCGCCGCGTCGCGGACCACCACGTTGACCTCGGTCATGGTCCGGAGCAGCTCCTGGCTGGTGGCCGAGATCTGATTGACGGCGGCGGCGGCCTCGTTGGTGGAGGCGCCGTACTCGTAGACCGCCTGCTCCTGCTGCCGGGAGGTCGCGGCGATCTCGGTGGCGGTGGAGAGGAGCGAGATGCTCGACTTCTGGATCCGGCCGATCAGCGAGCGGAGGTCGTGGTTCATCTTGCGGATCGCGACCAGGAGTAGACCGACCTCGCCCGGCGCCCGTTCCTGGCAGGTGGCGGTCAGGTCGCCGGCGGCCACCCGGTCGGCCAGCAGGGCCGCCTGGCGGATCGGCCGGGTGATCGACCTCGCCATGCTCCAGGCGGCCAGGACGACCAGCGCCGTCGTCGTCGCCAGCAGGGTCCCGACCGCCCAGCGCTGGCGGTCGATCATGGCGAACGCCTCGGCGTGGTCCTGTTTGACGTTCAGCCCCCAGCGGAAGGACGGGATGTACGACCAGGCCGCCATCGCGGGCTCTCCTCTGTAGTCGATCACCCGGCCGTAGCCATGATTCCCCAGGACCGCCAGCTGCACCGCCTGGGTGAGGCCGCTCCCCATCGGCACCCGGCGACGGAACGCGGCGTCGGGGTCGTGGCGGAGGGGGGCGACGAACGTGACCTGGCCCCCCTTGAGCATGCCGACCAGCGTCTCGCCGGTCTCGCCCAGGCCGTTGTAATCCTGGAAGAGCCGGTAGAGATCCCGGTTGCCGACCTGCAGCGCCGCCACGCCGATGAAAACGCCGTCCTTGAGCACCGGCTGGGCCAGGAAAAGGGCCGGCTCGGCGAGGCCGGAATAGGGCTGGAAATCCGAGACCACCCCTTGCAGGAGCGTCCTGGCGCGGCGGAAGACCTCGGCCAGCTCGCTGTCTCGGAGCGGGCCGGAGAGCAGCCCCTCGCCGATCTCCAGGCGGTCGTCCAAGCGGTCGAGGAGCCGACCGTCGCGGTCGAACAGGAGGATGTTCTCATATCCGTAGGTGTCGCAAAACAGCCGCATGGCCGGCCCGATGCGCCGGGAGACCTCGGCGGCGGCCGGCGCGTCGCCCGCGTCCCGCAAGCGGATCAGTTCCGCCACGGCCGACTGGACCGTCCCGATCTGGGTCAGGACCGTGAGGTTCCCCCGCCGCTCGCGGATGAAGCTGTTCAGCTCCAACGCCTTCGACGCCGAGATCGACCGGAGCTGGTTGCGCAGGCCCGCCTCCAGAGACCGCGTCGCCAGACGGTTGGAGATGAACGTCAGCGCGATGCAGGGGATCAGCGAGATCGCCAGGAAGCCCGCCATCAGCCGGGCCGTGATGCCGAGCCGCGAGGACATGGTCCGGATCGTGTTCATCATGGGCGGCGTTCCAGCATCCAGGGATCGTGATCGGGGCCGTGGGTTCGGGAGAGCGCTTCCGGGCCGGCTCCGCGAAAGGTCAGCGCGCCTGGCGAGGGATCGTGGCGGCGGCCCGGTCGGCGGGGTGGGCCGAGTCCGGGCCGGGCGATCGGACCGTCCCCCGAGGTCCCCAGACCACCGGCCGCCGCGCGTCCGCCGACGGCCCGGACGAGTTCAATCCCGGCGCGGGGGCGGGGGGCGTGGCGGGGCCGGGTCCGGGGCTCGTCGCGGGCGGCCTCGCCGTCGGTCGTCCATCGGACGAGGGCGGCCTCCCAGTCGGCTCGGCTCCGGAAGACCGGATACGCCTCGGGGCGGATCGGCCGGGGGAGGCTCCAGACGACGTCGAACTGGCCGTCGCGACGGATCCGGCCCAGGTGGAACGACCGCCAGACGTGGAGCAGGTCGTGATCGATCGAAACCACGCCCTGGGCCCCTTCCAGGCTCTGGCGCGAGAGGTGATCGCGGACCTCGCCCGTCTCGAGCGACTCTCCGTCCTCCACCGCCTGCGCCCACAGCTTGACGGCCTGGTACGCCGAGACGACCGGATCGCTGGTCGGGCGGTCGCTCCCGTATTTCGCCCGGAACCTCTCGACGAAAACCTGGTTCACCTCGCCGTCGAGCGACTGGAAATAGGCCCAGCCCGCATAGTGGCCGACCGTCTCGTCGACGGGGAGCTGGCGGAGGTCGTCCTCGGAGACGCGGAGGGAGACGATCGGCAGCTTCGCGGCCGTCAGCCCGGCCGCCGCCATCTGCTTGAAGAACGACTTGTTGGCGTCGCCCACCACCGAGCTGACCACCACGTCCGCCCCCGACGCCTTCGCCGCCGCGACCAGCTCCGGCATTTTCGCCCCGTCGAGCCCGACGAACGCTTCGCCCGTGTACGTCGCCCCCAGGGCCTTCAACTGGTCGCGGACGACCCCGTGGATCGCGTACGAGGAGGCGTCGGCGATCCCGGCCAGGAAGAACTTCTTCGCCTTGAGCGACTCGATGCACCAGGACACGGCCGGGATCGCCTGCTGATTCGGCATCGGCCCGACGCCGATCAGGTCGATCGAGACTTCCATCCCCTCGTAAGCGCCGGGGAAGAAGGCCAGTCGCTTGGCCGCCACTGCCGCGTCTTGCATGGGCCGGCGGCAGGACGACGTCAGGCCGCCGAACAGCACGGTCGCATGCTCCGATTCGAGCAGCCGCGTCGCCTCCAGGCCGAACGTCGAGGGGTCCGACCGGCCGTCGGCGACCACCCAGGTCAGTCGACGCCCCAGCAGGCCGCCGGCCGCGTTGATCTCCTCCAGGGCCAGGATCTCGGCGTCGAGCAGGGGCGACTCGTCGACCGCCAGCGGGCCGGTCCGCGAGTGCAAGAGCCCGACCACGATCGGAGCCTCCACCCGCTGCACCAGTTGGGGGAGCCCGTAGAAGAGACCCGCCGCGAGCAACGCCGCGCCCAGCAAACCGAGCCACCAACGCCTCATCGGCATGACCCCCGAACCTGGCCCGGCCGCGATCGCGGGCCGACGACGCGCGGGCCCGCGCCGAACCCGCCACGACTGCCATTATAGCCCATCCCCGAACCTCCGGCCCGACGCCCTCCCGCAATCTCGACCTATTCTCGCGGCGCGACGAATCCGACCGGGATCGCCCAGGGCCTCGAGACTTCGACGCGCGCCGGCGGGCCGATCGGAGCCCCGGCCCCCCGACCGTACCTTTCCGATCGGCCCTCGCTCCATGATTTGACGGCCTGGTAGAATCAAGGGTGACGCCGGGATGAGACCGAATCCGGGGATGAAAGGGCTGTGATGATCGAAACGCTGAGATCGATCGACGGGGGTTGCGCGATCATCCTCGACGCCGCCACCCTGGACCTCCTCAAGCTGGGGGTCGGTTCGCGCGTCGAGGTGAGCGTCTCCCCCGACGGCAAGCGCCTGCTGGTGACCCCCATCGAAATCGAAGCGGCCGACGAGGAAGCGGAACATCGAGCCCGCGTGCGGGAGGCGTCCCGAAGGGCCATCGCGCGGCACGGGGCCGCCTTCAAGAAGCTGGCCGAATGAGCCCGGTCTTCCTCAATCCCGCGGACGTGATCCAACTCCACGCCGATCAAGTGGAAGCCTTCGGAGGCTCGCGGGGGATACGCGACGCCAACCTCCTGGCGTCGGCCGTCGCGCAGGCGTCCATCACCTTCGGTGGAACCTTCCTTCATGAAGATCTGTTCGCGATGGCGGCCGCCTATCTCTTTCATATCGCCATGAACCATCCATTCGTCGACGGCAACAAGCGGACCGCCCTCGCCGCCGCCGTCGTGTTCCTGGATCTCAACGGCTTCACGCTCCCCGAATCGAGCACCGAGCGCCTCTACGAGGCCACGATGGCCGTGGCCGAAGGTCGGATGGGGAAGGCGGCGCTCGCCGACGTGCTGCGAGGGCTGCCCTTCACCGCGCCCAGCTCGGGGGGATGATCTCGTCGCGGGTCTGGAGGTGGACGGTCAGGTCGTGCGTGTGGAGGCTCTCGCGGAGGGCGAGGAAGCCGGCCTGGGCGGCGACGACGTCGGGGAAGCTGGCCCAGCCGACGAACTGGCCGTCCTCGATCCGCGAGCGGACCGCCAGCGTGTGGCTCGCCGGGAGGCCGTCGAACGCGTCGATGACGTGGCGCAGGGTCTCGCCGAGGTTGGCGTACTCGGCCGTCCGCGAGACCAGCGAGCGGAGGGGCCACGAGACGACCATGCAGACGCTGAGCGTCGGCCCCTCGGAGGAGTCGGCGGGCGCGGCCCCCGGGAGGTCGTGCTCGGACTTCTCCGCCATCTCGAAGCGGATCCAGACCAGCTCGACCTCGACGGTCTGGAAGACGCCCGGCGGCTCGGCCTGGGCCGGCTCCGGAGGCGACTCCGACTCGGGCGTCGTTTCGGGGGGGGACGTCGCCGTCTCGCCGCCGCCCCCGAACGGGAATCGGCCCTGACTGAAGAAATCCGAGGCCGCCGCGGCCCGCGACCAGGGGGGAGGCTCGGCCCACGTCGAGGCCCCGGCGGCCTGGGTGGGGGCGAATGGGGACGTGGCGCTCGCCTCCGGCTCGAAGCCCCCCGCCGTGGACTTCAACACCTCGTACGCGCGGACGACCATCCGAAACGCCCACTCGTCGCCGCCGAGGTCGGGATGGTGCTTCTTCGACTTCTCGCGGTAGGCCTCGCGGACTTCATCCGGCGACGCCTCGGCGGGCACGCCCAGGATCACGCGGGGATCGAACGGGAAATGGTGGATCATGGGGACCTTCATCACGAAACCAAGGCGGCGGGACCGACGGCGGAATACCCCTGCTCGCAATCCGTACGCCGATCCTCGCCGCTCCGGCCGAATCTTTTCGGAGACGTCTCGACGCACCCATGATCGCGGGGGGGAAGGGCGTTATCCTGCAAGACGACGGCCACCGCCCGGTGGCGTCGCATCCGGTTTCCAGTGGAGGATTTCCGATATGTGGAGTAACCAGCGGGGCCTTCGCGCCCCATCGTTTTCGGCGGTCATCGCGATTGGGATCGTCGTCGCCTGGGCCGCGGAATCGCCCGTCAGGGCCGAGGCGGGGGTGAAGGCGTCCGACGTCGCCTCGTGGCCGATCGTCGTCGCGGCCGACGCCGCGCCCGCGGAGCGTCGCGCGGCCGAGGAGCTGCGCGACGCCTTCGCCGAGGCGACCGGCCGGCCCCCGAGATCGTGGCCGAGGTCCCGGCCGGGAAGCCGGCGGTGATCGTCGGCAAGGCGGCAGGGCTGGAGACGGAAGGGCTCGGCGAGGAAGGGTTCACCATCCGCGTGGACGACCGCGTGGCGATCGCCGGCGACGCCCCGCGCGGCACGCTCTACGGCGTCTATTCCTTCCTGGAGGACGAGTTCGGCGTCCGCTACCTCGCGGCCGACTGCACGAGCATCCCCAAGCTCGCCCCCGACAAGACGCTGGCCGCCGGCCAGCGGTCGTTCCGCCCCCGGTTCTCCTGGCGGTACTCCTATTACAAGGCCAACCAGGACCATCCCGAGCTGGCCGCCCGGCTGCGGAACAACGCCGTCGTCGACGCCCCCGAGCTGGGGGGCCGCTCCGCCTGGTCCCTGATCTCGCACTCGGTCCACAACTGGATTCCGGTGGCGAAGCTGGGCCGGTCGAACCCCGAGTTCTTCAGCCTCGTCGACGGCAAGCGCCGGGCGTTCATGCAAGACGACCAGTTCGACCAGGGGGGGACGCAACCCTGCTTCACCAACCCCGAGGTCCGCAAGCGGATCATCGCCGGCGTGTTGGCCGAGGCGGAACGCCGCAACCTGACCGACGGCGTGGTCTCCATCAGCCAGAACGACAACCAGGAGTACTGCCGATGCCCCGACTGCGCGGCGATCGACGATCGCGAAGGCTCGCACATGGGCTCGCTGCTGACCCTGCTGAATGAGGCGGGCGACGCCCTGGCGAAGGTCCGGCCGGGGGTCTGCGTGGGGACGCTCGCCTACCAGCACACCCGCAAGCCGCCGAAGGCTCTCAAGCCCCGGCCCAACGTCGCGATCCAGCTTTGCAGCATCGAGGCCTGCCAGGTCCACGCGCTGAACGACCCCGCGTGCGAGCAGAACCGCTCGTTCTGTTCCGACCTGGACGGCTGGTGCAAGATCAGCGACCGGGTCTACGTCTGGAACTACAACGTCGACTTCACCAGCTACAACCTCCCCTGTCCCAACATCGAGATCATCGGCGCGAACGTCCGGTATCTGGCGTCGAACGGGGTCCGGGGCGTGTTCATGCAGGCCGCGGGCGACGGCCGCAACACCGAGCTGTGCGACCTGCGGAACCACCTGATCTCGCGGCTGCTGTGGGACCCGATCCTCGACGACGCCCGGATCATCGACGAATTCGCGGATCGGTATTACGGCGAGGCGGCCGGCGACGTGAAGGCCTACCTCCGTCTGATCGCCGAGACGCCCCGCAAGAAGGGCGTGCATCGCCACTGTTTCGGCATCGGCGTCGATTACGGTTACGACGAGTCCCTCGGCCGCGAAGCCCTGGCGATCCTGGAGCGGGGGATGGCCCGGGCCGAGAGCCCGACGATCCGCGACCGGGTCGAGAAGCTGACCATCGGCCCGCGCACGATCCTGCTGGAGCCGTTCGCGGCCTGGGTCCGCGACCACCAGGGGGAGATCGCCGGCGGCCGGCTCAAGGAGGCCCCGCCGAAAGCCTACCAGGGGATGGAGGCCGACCTCCGCGAGCTGTTCCGGCTCTACGAGCGCCACGGCGTCGACCGCTACTCCGAGGGCCTCGCCGCCGCCCCGTTGAAGGCCGTGCTGCCCGCCTCGCTGTTCGCGGCGGCCGACGGGGCGAAGTGAGCCGGCCGAGGCCGGACTTTGAATCGGCGGTATGAGGATTGCCCCTCTGGCTTCAGGAACCCCGCCGGCCCGCGCTTCTCGCCGGGCCGGCGTCTCCCAAGGCCCGAGCAGGAGGACCCGAGACATGCCGGACGACGTCAATCACGAGTACAAGCTGGCAGACGCCATCCCCGACCCCGCGAAAGGGCCTGACTCCGCCGGCCCCGGCGGGCCCCCCGAGGCGACCCACGCGACCGACGCCGAGCAGCAGCGGGAGGCCGAGAAAGGCGCACAGGCGCAGGCCGCCCAGGGCGACCTCAAGGACCGGCTGGTGGACATCGGCAAGGCCCAGCACATGGGAGGCCGGGCGAGCGGCCGGGTCAGCGACCGGTAATCCCCCACGCCCCGTCGAGATCGGGGCGGGCCGTGGGCCCGCCCCGATCTCCCGGAGGATTTCCGGCCGTCGAATTCGACTTCGCTCAGTCCATCGAATTCTGGTTGAAGATGGCGGCGTGACGGCCGTAGATGTCGGCGTCGGAGAAGAAGTGGCCGGGCGACTTGCGGATGGCCGCCTCGCCGTTGAGCACCTTGAAGCTCAGGAAGCTCACCGCCGTCGAGCGGATGTCGTGGTAGAGCTGGCGGGACTCTGAGGGCGCGTAGAACTGCAGCGAGTCGTTCACGTAGTCGACCAGGCCGTCCTGGCGGGCGTAGGGGAGCCGGCCGAGCTGCTTGCCGAGCTGGCGGCTGAGCACGTCGTAGTCGCGCTGCACGCCCTGGGTCCGGCCGAACTGCTGGGTGGCCCGGTGGACGTTCACCAGGACGTTGTTGTACGTCCGGGTCGTCAGGATCGCCTCGCGGGGGACGTGGGTCCGCTCGCCCCCCGGCAAGGTGACGATGACGCCGCCCGAGCCGTGCGCGCCGTTGAGGACGATGCGGTCTTCCAGGCGGCCGTCGAGGGAAGGAACGAAACCGTGCTTCTTCGTCTTCATTTCGCGTGACTCCCTGGGTGTCGAACAAGTGGCATCGGGACGCGGACGGCGGGACTCCCCGGTGGGGTCGACGGATCGAAGTCGCCGTTTGTGGCTCGACGATCAAAAATCCGCCGACTTCCCCCTGATAGTCAAAGACCCGCTGAATTCCCTAACTTGAACGTTCGGGACCGGATCAGGTTAACGCATGGGAGATGAAATGAAAGCGCCGAAGATGGAAAAACCCCGAAAATCCCGATTTCCGCCCCAGCCGTCCCGAACTCACCAGGCACCCCGTCGTTCGAATCCGGCTTAAGACGGGATTCTGCGCGCGAAACGAGACCGGGGGGTGCCCGGCCTCGTCGAAGTTGGTCATGCCGTAGAGCGAATCGCTCAGACGACCGGCTCCTGGTCGTAGATGGCGGCGTGACGGCCGTAGATGTCGGCGTCGGAGAAGAAGTGGCCGGGCGACTTGCGGATGGCCGCCTCGCCGTTGAGCACCTTGAAGCTCAGGTAGCTCACCGCCGTCGACCGGATGTCGGAATAGAGCTGCTGATTCTCGCCCGGGGCGTAGAACTGCAGCGAGTCGTTCACGTAGTCGACCAGGCCGTCCTGGCGGGCGTAGGGGAGCCGGCCGAGCTGCTTGCCGAGCTGGCGGCTGAGCACGTCGTAGTCGCGCTGCACGCCCTGGGTCCGGCCGAACTGCTGGGTGGCCCGGTGGATGTTGACCAGGACGTTGTTGTACGTCCGGGTCGTCAGGATCGCCTCACGAGGCACGAGGGTCTGCTCGCCCCCCGGCAGGGTGACGACGACGCCGCCCGAGCCGTGCCCGCCCATCATGCCGGCCGCGCCGTGCGCGCCGCTGAGGACGATGCGGTCTTCCAGGCGGCCGTCGACCGAGGGGACGAAACCATGCTTCTTCATCTGATGCGGCTCCTAGGCTGTCGAAGTAAATCCAGGGTGGCCGGCGTCCGGCGAGCCGCGACCACGAGGGTCTCGGTAAGCGACGTAATTCGCCGGAAGGCGTACGTCCGCCTATTCGCTAGCCCCATGCCAATCCCTCGCAAACCCACAAGTTCTCCCATCTTGAACCTCGTGGGGCACTCAAGAGCATAACAGGAGTCAGGTTAAGCAAAAGCACCGAGCGAAAAAATCGGTTTAAGCGACGGAATCACCCGAACCCATCTCGACTGCCAGGTCGGTGCCGAGGTGAGGCGAGGTGCGCGGCGATGGGAAGCGAACCGACCATGAACCGGGAAGGCGGACCGATGTCTTGCGACGGCGCGTCCTTATATACTGGAGGGGCCTGTGGAGGCTCGGGGTGGGATCGGGTCGAGACGCCGCGGAATGCGGGGGAGCAGTCGTCCTTGATGGAATATTCGACCTGGTCGCGTCGGGTCGTGGACCTGGCGTCGGCGCTCTCGCGTCTGGAGGCGGAGGCCGGGGCTGCGGGACTGACGCCGCCGACCGCCGCCGCCTGGCACGCGAACCTGCACCAGAAGCTCGTCCCCCAGGCGGCCGACGCCCCGTACCTGATCGTCGCCGTGGCCGGGGGGGCGAACATGGGCAAGAGCACCCTGTTCAACCACCTGGTCGGATTCCCCGCCAGCCGGGTCCACCACAACGCGGCCGAGACGAAGCACCCGGTCTGCATGCTCCCTCGCGGCTTCACCGACCGCCACGACCTGGCCCGGGTCTTCCCCGGATTCGCGCTGCAGCCCTGGAAATCCGAGGACGACGCCGTCGCCGAGGGGCATCCCGACGGCCTCGTCTATCGCGAGGACCCCACCGGCGCGCAGCCCGCGAACCTCGTCCTGCTGGACACCCCGGACGTCGACGCCGCGCTCCCCAACAACTGGAAGCTCGCCGAGGCGATCACCCACGCCGCCGACGTCCTCATCGCCCTGTTGACCCAGCAGAAGTACAACGACGAGAAGATCCGCCGCTTCTTCCGGATCGCCGCCGAGGCCGACAAGGCCGTGCTCGCCGTCGTCAACATGGTCGAGTGGCCCGAGGACCGCGAGCACTGCCGGGGATGGCTCGACACCTTCCGCAAGGGGACCGGCGCCGAGCCCCTGCACGCCTACGCCGTCCCCCGCGACCGCGCCGCCGCCCGCGACAACCGCCTGGCCTTCCACCCCCTCTCCCCGCGCGCCACCGACCCCAGGACCGACCTCGCCGAGCTGCAATTCGCCGAGATCAAGATCCGCTCGCTCCGGGGCTCGCTCCGCCAGGCGCTCGACCCCGACGAGGGGATCCCCGCGTATCTCCGCGACCTGGAGCGGCGGGCCGACGAGAATCGCCAGGCCCGCGCCGTGATCCACCAGAAGGTGCAGGTCCGGATCGATCTCCCGCGCCCTCCCGGCCACATCGTCGGCGACGAGATCTGGCGCTGGCTGGAACCCCGGCGGACCTGGTTCGACCGCAAGGTCCACGGCGCCTACGGCGCGCTCGGGCGGACGGTCGCGAAGTGGCTCCCCGGCAGCGTCGAGCCGGCCGAGGACGAGGCCCGGTTCCTCGCCGAGGAGAGGACCCAGCTCAACAAGGCGCTGGAGGCCGTGTACAACGACCTGGAGCAGGTCCACCGCGTCGGCGCCGCCGCGCTGCGGCAGGAGTTGCAGCCGCTGATCGCCGGCGACCAGCGGCGTCGGGCCTTCGAGGAACTCCAGCGGCGACTGGCCGCCGCCCCCCTGGCGACCGAATCGTACCGCGTCGCCATCGCCCGCCGGCTGGAGACGTTCGAGGACGAGCACCCGAGGATGATGCGCGCGATCGAGTGGGGCCTGGTGGCGACGGCCCTGGCCCGGCCGGCGGTGACCATCGGCATGTTCGGCGCGGCCGACATCGCGGCGGGGCCGCTGTTCGACGCCGGCGGCCACGCGATCGGCCAGATCTTCTTCGACGTCGCCGCCGGCTCCGCCCTGACCGCCGGCGGCGAGGGGGCCTTCGCCCGCTTCAGCGGCCCGGCCCGGGTCCTGATCGGCGACCTCTTCGCCGCTTTCTACCGCGAACGCGCCGAGTTGCTCGCCCGCGTCATCGACGACTGCGTCGTCGGCCGCCACCTCGACCGCATCGAACGCCTCGCCGACCTCGGGACCAGCCAGGACTTCCAGACGGCCTACAAGCTCGCCGCCGACCTCTCTCGGGAGCTGGCGGCCATGGAAGCCGAGCCGGAAGTCCAGGCCGTCCGCCATTGAGCCCCGCCGCTCGGGCGAGGTCGAGCCGATTCGGCCCGGTTCTCGACGGCGGAGGAATCGCCCCGTTTTCCAGGGGGTTGCGCCCCGATTCCGGGGGCCTGGTCCGTCGCTACTCGGGGGCCGACGGCGCGAAGGGGTCGTCCGGGAAGTCGGGGGTGGCGGTGGGGGTGGGCAGGTCGCCCGCGAGCTTCGCCCGCCAGCGGGCGGCCTCCTCGGGCTTGCCCCACGACTCGTAGAGCCGGACGACCCGCGCGGCGGCCTCACCCAGACGGGGCTTGCCCTGCGGGGGGATCGCCGCCTCGCGAGCCTTCATCCCCTCGTAGCCGGAGAGGATCAGCGCTTCGGCCTCGGCGGTCCGACTCTGGCCCAGGAGGCTTCCCCCCAACATGGAGCGGGTGTTGAAGGTGCTCCATGCGGCGGGCTCGTGCGCCTGGCGGAAGGCCAGGCACCGGCGCAGGAGAGGTTCGGCCTCGGCCCACCTCTGCTGCTGCAGCAGGCAGAGGCCGTGCATGGACTCGAGGCCGGCGACATGGGGATGGGACGGACCGGCCAGGAGACGAAACCGGTCGAGACCGGCGCGGAGGAACTGCTCGGCCTCGCCCCATTTGTTCTGCCGGAACAGGTTCGTGCCAAGCGCGACGACCACGTTCACGGTCTCAGGGCCGTCGGGGCCGAACAGGACGCGGGCCTGGTCGACGGCGTCGCGGAGGAACGGCTCGGCCTCGGCCGTGCGTCCGAGCTGGCCGAGCAGGTTTCCCATGTCGCGCGTCAAGTCCGCCGTGAGCGGCCCGTGCGGTCCCTGGACGCGGCGGTATCCCTCGAGGGTGCGCCGGAACAGCGGTTCGGCCTCGGCCGGACGCGAAGCTTGCAGGGTGTGCGCCCGCCGGTGCAAGCTCGTCAGCGTGTCGAGGTGGTCGGGGCCGAGCTTCGCCTCGCGCCGCCGCAGCACCTCTTCGTACAGCGCGACCGCCTCGGCGGTCCGGCCGGCTCGCCGGTAGGCGATGCCGAGCGACACACGGCTGTTCAGCGTAGGGAGGCTCTCGGGGCCGTACTTCGCCGTGCGGAGCCGTACCACCTCCTCGAGCATTCCCACCGCCTCCGCGGTCCGGCCCATGCTCCCATAGGCGCCGGCGAGGCCGCCGCGACTGCTGATGGTGTTGGGGTGGTCGGGGCCGAGCGTCGCCTCGCGGCGCCGCGCCACCTCCTCGTGCAGCGCGACCGCCTCGGCGGCCCGGCCGGCGGCGAGGTAGGCGCCCGCGAGATGCCTCCGGCTGTCCAGAGTGTCGGGGTGGTCGGGGCCGGATACGCCCGTCAGCCCCGCGACCGCCGATTCCAACGTCGGAATCGCCTCCGCCGCCCGGTCGTCGTCGCACAGGATGTGGGCCCACCTGATGGAGGCCGTCAGCGCCTCGGCCGACCCGGGGCCGAGCCGACGCTCCGCCGACTCGCGCACCTCGCGCCACTGACGCTCGGACTTCTTGAAGGAAGCCAGGTTGTGATACGTCTTCGCGAGGACCTGCCGCAGCTCGGAATCCAGCTCCGGGCGATCCTTGAAGCGATCGCCGACCGACCCGGCGGCGCGGTCGAGCACGTCGAGGAGCGTGACATGGTCTTCGAAGTCGCTGTTCTCGGGTTCGGCCTGGGAGAGCAGGTCGCGGGTGAGGAACGCGTTGATCATCTCGAACTTCGCCAGGTCCCGCCTCGCGGCCGACTCGGCCGCCTCGGCGCGGCGGCGGGCGTCGGCCTGGGCGTCGCGGGCCGCGTCGCGCTCGTGGCGGGCGTCGGCCTCGGCGTCGCGGGCGCGGATCGCCAGGATGGTGCTGCCGGCCGACGCGATCAGGAGCAACGCCGCGAAGGCCGACGCGACGGCGAACGCCGAGCGGTGCTTGCGCGCGAACTTCCGCAGCCGGTACGTCGCCGACGGCGGGCTGGCCTCCACCGGGTCGCCGTCGAGGTGGCGCCGCAGGTCGGCGGCCAGGCCGTTGGCCGTCTCGTAGCGGCGGGTGCGGTCCTTCTCGATGGCCTTCATCACGATCCAGTCGAGGTCGCCCCGCACCAGTCGCGCCAGCCGCGCCAGCTGGGTGTAGCGGACGGCCGAGAGCGAAGGCAGCTCCTCGCTCGAGGCCGAGAGCCGGCTTGACGGCGTCGGCGGCTCCTCCTCGCGGATGCGGCGCATCATCTCCTCGAAGCCGGCTTCGCGAAGCCGGCGGCGCCCCAGCGGCGTCGTGCCGGTGAGCAGCTCGTAGAGCAGGACGCCGAGCGAGTAGACGTCGCTGCGCGTGTCCACGTCCGTCGAGCCCAGCCCGGCCTGCTCGGGGCTCATGTATTCCGGGGTGCCGACGATCGAGCCGAGCTGGGTGAAGAGCGTCCCCACGGTGAGCCGATGGTCGGTCGCCTTGGCGACGCCGAAGTCGATGACCTTGGGGACCGGCCGGCCGTCGACCTCGGTCACAAGGACGTTGGACGGCTTGAGGTCGCGGTGGATGATCCCCTTCTGGTGGGCGTGTTGAACGGCCTGGCAGACCGGGATCATCAGCTCCAGCCGCTCGCGGGGCGTAAGCCGCCGCTCGTCGCAGTAGCGCGTGATCGGCAGGCCCTGGACCAGCTCCATGACGAAGTAGGGACGGCCGGCGTCGGTGGCGCCTGCGTCGAGCACGCGGGCGATGTTCGGGTGGTCCATCAGCGCCAACGCCTGCCGCTCGGCCTCGAAGCGGGCGATGACCTGGGTGGTGTCCATGCCGGCCTTGATGACCTTCAGCGCCACCTTGCGGCGCACCGGCCGCTCCTGCTCGGCCAGGAAGACGGTGCCCATCCCGCCCTCGCCGATGGCCTGGAGGAGCTTGTATGGGCCGATGACCGAGCCGGGGCCTTCGGCGAGGGGCCGGGGCCGGCCTGGTCACGGCCGGGCGGGGCGGGGGCGGGGCCGTGGTCGGCGGTGGCGGCGAGGTCGGGCGCGGTGGTGAGGCCCGGGGAGGGGCCGGAGGCCGGGCCCACGGCCTCGGTGGCGGCGACGGCGTCGTCTTCCGCCGGCACGGGCGTCGCGAGGAAGCCGCCGGCCGCTTCGAGGGCCGCCAGCAGGGCCTCGACCCGACTCCTCGTCGCGGCGTCGGCGCCGCAGGCCCGGTCGAGGTAGGCGGCGCGGTCGGCCGGGTCGGAACGTTCCAGGGCCTCGAGGAAGAGGTCGCGCTCGATCATCTTCGGACTCTCCCAGGTTGTGGGACGGGCTCGCTCTCCATTCCTTCATGCGATGGGCGGCCCGGCGGCACGCCACGAAAGCTCGAATAACCGTGCGGGGCGCGGTCAGTCGGGGTGGAGCGCTCGAAAGAGGAAGGCGCGGGCGTAGGCCCAGAGGCGGTCGGCGGAGCGCGGAGAGACGCCGAGGACCTCGGCCGCCTGGGGGAGCGTCAGGCCGGTGAAGTAGCGCAGCTCGACCAGTCGGGCGGCCTCGGGATCGGCCTCGGCAAGCCGGTCGAGGGCGTCGTCGAGGTCGAGCAGGACGAGCGGGTCGCAGTTCTCGGGGGCGGCGAGTACGAGCGGGTCGATCGACTCCCGCGCGCGGCCGCCGCCGTGTCGAGCGGCGAGCTTGCGGCGGGCGTTCTCGATCAAGATCCGGCGCATCGCCTCGGCCGCCGCGGCGAAGAAGTGGCCGCGGCCGTCCCAAACCCGGGCGTCGTCGGGACCGACCAGTCGGAGGAACGCCTCATGGACCAGGTCCGTGGCCTGGAAGGTCTGGCCGGGCCGCTCGTGCGCCAGCTTGCGTGCGGACAGCCGTCGCAGCTCGTCGTAGACGAACGGCAGGAGTTGGTCGGCGGCCTGCGGATCGCCCCGCTCGAGGGCCGCGAGGATTCGGGTGACGTCGGACATGGCGTAGGTCCGCTCGGGACATCGACCCCTGGACCGGCCCCGGCCGCCCCGCCGCCGCCTCACGGCCTGGCCCGCATGGATGGGATGACACCGTCAGGTTAACCGCCGCCCGCACGACGTGACAGCGTGCCCTGGGAGCAACCCTCGATTTCGCACCGTCCCGAGCCCCTGGGCGAGAATCCGGGCCACTTGTCGTCGCCAGGCCGGGGCTGCCGCCGTACCATGACGGCGGCCGCCTCGCGTTCCAACGCCGGCGGCGCCCTTCGCTCGTCCACCAGGATCTCGGCGCACCAGGCCCAGGCTTCTCGGCCCGACGCGCGGCGTCGGCGAACGGGGCGGCCGGGACCTCGCTCGATTTCGGTTGAAGCCCCGGATGGACAGGCAGCGTAGAATAGAGGTCGCGTCTCGAAGGTCGAGGCGTGGCCACGTCGTGCGGGGACTCCATCCATGCGGATCGGCATCGTCAACGATTCGGTGATGGCGCGCGAGGCGCTTCGGCGGGTCGTGGCGTCGGCCGACGGGCTGCAAGTGGCCTGGACGGCCCGCGACGGCGCGGAAGGGGTGCGCATGGTCCGCGCCGATCGGCCGGACCTGGTCCTCATGGACCTGTTCATGCCCGAGATGGACGGCGTCGAGTCCACCCGCCGGATCATGAAGGAGACCCCGTGCCCGATCCTCGTCGTCACGGCCACGGTCAGCGGCCAGATCGACAAGGTCTATCAGGCGATGGGCTTCGGCGCGCTCGACGCGGTGGATACGCCCGTCCTGAAGCCCTGCGGCGCCTGCTCGGGCGGGGGCGACCTGCTCAGGAAGATCGAGACCATCGGCAAGCTGATCGGCAAGTACCAGCCGTGCCGGGAGTCGTGGGCGCCCCCGGCGAGGCCGCCGGCGAGCCTCGGCGGGGCCCCCTTGCTGGTGGTCGGCGCGTCGACCGGCGGGCCGTTCGCGGTGGCCGAGATCCTCAAGGGACTGCCCCGGGGCTGGGACGTCGCCACGGTGATCGTCCAGCACGTCGACGCCTTCTTCGTGGCCGGCCTGGCCGGCTGGCTGAGCGAGCATTCCGACCGCCGCGTCGTGCTGGCCCGCGAAGGGGACCTCCCCACCCCCGGCCAGACCTTCCTGGCGGCCACCGACGACCATCTCGTCCTGTCCGGGGACGGGCGGCTCCGCTACTCGGCCGAGCCCCGGTCGGCCTGCTACCGGCCCTCGGTCGACGTCTTCTTCCAGAGCGTCGCCCGCCACTGGCCCGGCCCCGGCGCGGCCGCCCTGCTCACCGGCATGGGCCGCGACGGCGCCGAAGGGCTGCTGGCGCTCCACCGTCGAGGCTGGCTCACGATCGCCCAGGACGAGGCCACCTCGGTCGTCTGGGGCATGCCCCGCGCGGCCGTCGAGCGGGGCGCCGCCGAGCTCGTCCTGCCGCTCGGCCGCATCGCCGACGCCATCGCCCGCGGCTTCCTCGCGGCCGATCCGACCGGGGCGCAGACGCAGGCCCCCCGACGATGAAACAATAGGACGTCGTCCGTCCACCCACGATACGCGTCAGGTCCGCGCCGAACCGGAGCCCCGGAACCGCCATGAGCACCGAAGCCCCCTTCAGCGAGCACAAGATCACCGTCCTCCTGATCGACGACCAGGCGATGATCGGCGAGGCCGTGCGCCGGATGCTCGCCGGCGAGGCCGACATCGAGTTCCACTCCTGCCGCGACGCCACCAAGGCCCTCGACGAGGCGCTCCGCATCAAGCCGACCGTGATCCTCCAGGACCTGGTCATGCCCGACATCGACGGCCTGACCCTCGTCAAGAACTTCCGGGCCCAGGAGGAGACCCGCGACGTCCCCATGATCGTCCTGTCGACCAAGGAGGAGCCGGCCGTCAAGGCCGAGGCCTTCGCCCTGGGCGCCAACGACTACGTGGTCAAGCTCCCCGACCGCCTCGAGCTGATCGCCCGGATCCGCTACCACTCCCGCGGCTACATCGCGCTTCTCCAGCGGAACGAGGCCTATTCGGCCCTGCAGGAGAGCCAGAAGCGGCTGGCCGACGAGGTCCGCCAGGCCGAACGCTACGTCGAGTCGCTCCTCCCCGAGAAGCTGACGAAGGGGGCGATCCTCACCGACTGGCGGTTCGTCCCCTCCGCCGAGCTGGGGGGGGACTCGTTCGGCTACCACTGGCTCGACGACGACCATTTCGCCTTCTACCTGCTGGACGTCAGCGGCCACGGCGTCGGCGCGGCCCTGCTGTCGGTCTCGGCCATGAACGCCCTGCGCTCGCAGGCCCTGCCCAACACGGACTTCCGCGACCCCAGCCAGGTCCTCTACGCGCTCAACAACGCCTTCCAGATGGAGCAGCAGAACGGCCTGTACTTCACCATCTGGTACGGCGTCTTCCACAAGGGGACCCGCCGCGTCCACTATTCCGGCGGCGGCCACCCCCCCGCCGTCCTCATCGACGGCCCCACGCGCGATCAGGTCAAGCTGGAGATGCTGGAGTCTCGAGGCCCCATGATCGGCGCGATCACCGACATGGAATACGCCTCGGCCGAGACGACCCTCAGCCCGTTCGCGAAGGTCTACCTTTTCAGCGACGGCGCCTACGAGATCGAGCGGGCCGACGACACCCTCTGGCCCTTCGGCGAGTTCATGGAGTTCATGGGCCAGGGCCCCTTCGACGACCCCGCCGCCCCCAAGATGGACTCCCTCATCGCCCACGCCCGCGCCCTCATGGGCCGGGACGACTTCGCCGACGACCTCTCCATGGTCGAGCTGACCTTCCTCCCCGAATGAGGAGGAAGGGCGTCGACGTCGTCCCATCCATACTTCCCCCCTCGCGGGGGAAGGTGGCCCGCAGCGCCGGATGAGGGGGAGGACCAGCGCGAAGACCGTCGGCGTTTCCAGCGGCCGGATCGCAAACTCCGACGGCTTCCCGGCTCGTCACCCCCTCGTCTGACCCCTGCGGGGTCTGTCTTCCCCCGCGAGGGGGGAAGACCGTCATGACGCGAAGGATCGATGCCTGCGGGTTCAGTCCTGGTCTTCGGCCTTGAGGGGGCGGATCCAGATGTTGCGGAAGCGGACGGGGTCGCCGTGGTCCTGGAGGACCAGCGGGCCCTTGGGGCCGTGCTGCTGGTAGCGGCCGAGGTCGCGGAAGGCGACCGCGCCGTAGATCTCGGCGTGGTTCTGGACGACGACGCCGTTGACCAGGACGGTCACGTAGGCCGGGGTCTCGACCGAGCCGTCCCCCTTGAACCTGGGGGCGGTGAAGAGGATGTCGTAGGCCTGCCACTGGCCGGGGGGCCGCACGGCGTTGACCAGGGGGGGGTGCTGGCCGTAGACCGCGCCGGCGTGGCCGTCGGCGTAGGTCGGGTTGTTGAAGTTGTCGAGGACCTGGATCTCATAGCGGCCGAAGAGCATGACGCCGCTGTTGCCGCGTCCCTGGTCGTTTCCCTTGGGGGGGTTGGGGGCGGCCCATTCGATGTGGACCTGGCAGTCGCCGAACTCCTCGCGGCTGATGAGAGTCCCCGCGCCTCCCTTGGCGACGATCGCGCCGTCGGCGACCTCCCAGCGGGGCTCGCCATGGTCGCCCCGCCACTTCGACAGGTCCTTGCCGTCGAAGAGGACGACGGCGTCGGACGGGGCCTTGCCGGGGGCGTCGTCGGTGCTGGGGGAGCCGGGGGTGACGACCGGCGGGTGGGGCCGATCGGCGTCGTGGACCCGCCACTTGTGCCCGGGGAGGTACGGCGTGTCCTTGTAGCCGGGCTTGTGGGCGTCGTCGACGACGGCGTAGTAGCCGAAGGCCGAGGCCCCCGCGACGAGCGTCGCGGCGAGCATGAGGGCGGGGCGGCGGAGGGTCATGAAGGAGGCTCCCTGGGCTGGATCGATCGGGCGGGACTGGATCCGGCGATGGCCGGGATTAGTCAGTCGTCGCGGTGGTTGAGCACCTCTTGAATATGAGGGGTGAACAGCCGCGGTTCCAGTAGGAAGGCGTCGTGGCCCTTGTCGGAATGGACGGTGATCCAGATCACCGGGACCTCGGCCTGCTTGAGCAGCCGGACGAGCTTCTCCTGGTGTTTGCGCTCGAACGTGTGGTCGTTGTCGATGCTGAAGACCAGGAACTCCTGGCTCCCGCAGCGCCGGAAGACGTCGCGGAGGTCTCGGGCGCCGGTCTCGCCGACGAGGTTGAACCACTGCCAGGCGTCGAGGATGCGGAGGTAGCTGTTGGCGTCGAACCGCTTCACGAACTTCTGGCCCTGGTGGAGCATGTACGACTCGACCGGGTGGTTCATCTCGTACCAGCCGTGGGGGGGCTTCTGGCTGACGACCTCGCTGCGGGCGCGCATCCGGAGGGCGTCGGGCGAGATGAACGTCTTGTGGGCGATCCGCCGCGCCAGGGCGAGGCCGACGTCCGGGCGGGCGCCGGCGTAGAAGTCGCCGCCCCGGAAGTACGGGTCGGCCTCGATGGCCGTCACCTGCTCGAAGTTCAGGAGCCGCTGGTCGATGGTCGTCTCGACCCCCGTGCTGAGCGGCAGGACGAAGTGGACCCGCTCGGGGTGGATCGCCGCCGTCAGGAGCGCCATGAACCCGCCGAGCGACGGGCCGACGACCGCGTGGAGCTTGCCGATCCCCAGGTGGTCCAGGAGCTTCATCTGGGACTCGACCACGTCGCGCATCCGGAGGACGGGGAACGTCGAGCCCCAGGGCCGTCCGGTCGCCGGGTCGATCGAGGCCGGGCCGGTGGAGCCGTAACAGCCCCCCAGATAGTTGGCGCAGATGACGCAGAACTTGTCGGTGTCCAGCGCCTTGCCGGGGCCGATGAAGGGGTCCCACCAGCCCTCGTGCATCTCCTCGGTCCAGCGGCCGTCGAGGCCGGGGACGTCGGGGTTGCGGCCGGCCGCGTGCTGGCTGCCGGTCATCGCGTGGTACAGCAGGATCACGTTCGACCTGTCCGCGTTCATCCGCCCGTACGTCTCGTACGCCAGCGTGAATCGCGGCAGGGGGTCGCCCACGCACAGGCGGAGCGGGGCCGCCGGGTCGTCGAACTCGAAGAATTGCGTCCGGGTTTCGGTGAGGGCTTGGCTCATGGAGATGGGGTCGCGGACGGTGACTCAGGCGGACTTGCTCCCCCCTTGGCGGGAGGAAGGGGGCCGAAAAGGCCGGACGAGGAGGGTCGCCGAGGCGGGCGGATCGAGGAGTCGCCGCCTCCCGCGAGTGTGGGGAAGCGCCCGGCGACGGCTCGTTCCCCCTCCCGCCTCTCGCGAGGGGGGGAGGGGGCCTCGACGTTCCGAACTCGGGGCCGCGATCAGGGGCAGGCGGCCTCGAGGGCCTGGTCGATGTCGGCGAGGATGTCGTCGATGTGTTCCAGGCCGATCGACAGGCGGACGAGGTCGGGGGTGATGCCGCCCTCGCGCTGCTGGGCTTCCCCGAGCTGCGAGTGGGTGGTGGAGGCCGGGTGGATGGCCAGGCTCTTGGCGTCGCCGACGTTCGCCAGGTGGGAGAACAGGCGGAGCGAGTCGATGAACTTCCGGCCGGCCTCGCCGCCGCCCCGGATGCCGAAGACGACCATCGAGCCCCCCTTGCCCGCGAGGTACTTCTTGTTCAGGTCGTACATCGGGTCGCCTTCCAGGCCGGGGAACCGGACCCAGGTGGCCTTGGGGTGGGCGCTGAGGTGCTTGGCGACGGCCAGCGAGTTCTCGCAGTGCCGCTCCATCCGCAGCGGGAGGGTCTCGATCCCCTGGAGGAACATCCAGGAGTTGTCCGGCGCGATGCACGCGCCGAGGTTCCGCAGCGGCACGGTCCGCATCCGCAGGATGTAGGCCAGCGGGGCGAGCGCCTCGGGGAGGTCGAGGCCCCAGCGCAGGCCGTGGTAGCTGGTGTCCGGGATGGTGAACAGCGGGTGCTTGCCGCCGGCCCAGTTGAACTTGCCGGAGTCCACCACCACGCCGCCGATGCCCGTGCCGTGGCCGCCGAACCACTTGGTCAGCGAGTGCACCACGACGTCGGCGCCGTGCTCGATCGGCCGGGTCAGGTACGGGGTGGAGAAGGTGGCGTCGACGATCAGGGGGAGGCCGTGGTCGTGGGCGATCTTGGAGACGGCCTCCAGGTCGGTGACCTCCAGGGCCGGGTTCGACACGCTCTCGCAGAACAGGGCCCGCGTGTTGCCGTCGATGGCCTTGGCGAATTCGTCCGGGTCGTTCGAGTCGACGAACTTCACCTGGATGCCCAGCGTGGGCAGGATGTCGTGGAACTGGGTGTAAGTGCCGCCGTAGAGGTTCCGGGCGGAGACGATGTTGTCGCCCGCCTGCGCCAGGTTGATGATCGAATAGAAGATGGCCGAGGTCCCCGAGGCGACCGCCAGGCCGGCGGGGGCCGGCGCCCCCTCGAGCATCGCCACGCGCTTCTCCAGCACGTCGGTCGTGGGATTCATGAGCCGGGTGTAGATATTGCCCAGTTCCTTGAGCGCGAACAGGTTCTGGGCGTGCTCGGCGCTCTTGAAGACGAACGAGCTGGTCCGATAGATCGGCACCGCCCGCGAGAGCGTGGTGGGATCGGGCTCGGAGCCGCCGTGGAGGCAAATCGTCTCGAGTTTCATGAATTCGACCGGGTGCGGATGGGCGCCGGACGGCTCGCGACGGGGCGAGGTCCGGACGCCGGGGCCTGGATCGGGGACTCTCCAACGCGCCGCGGCGCGGCCGCTCGCCGGAAACCACGGATCATGAATTAGAGCCCAACCGCCCCCGCGATTCCAGACCGTTCCCGGCGGAAGCGTCGGCCCGAACCCGCGCGACCGGGGTCGGACGGGGCCCTCGGCGGGACGCCGTCCGCCCCTCCGGGCCCCTCGATTCGTGGGTGGATCACGCCCCGAAGGCGTGGGAAGAGGCGTGGGGAAAATCTCCGACCGGCGGCCGGGTCGATCCGGGTCGACGCCTACTTGCTGGAGCCTTCGCCAATCGAAAACGGGCCCGAACCGGCGTCACGGGCCCCGACGCTTTTGCATTGACGCCCGGCTCGGAGCCGCCTAGACTCGCGCCGACCGATAACCAAACAAACACAATTTCTCGCGTTCCTCGGAACCCGACCGCGGCCGCCGAACCAGGACGGCGCCGCCCGACGTCGAGCCTCCCCTTTGCGAGCGGCCCCCCCCGAGGCGGCCCGGCGAGGCTCCATCGCCCCTGAAAACGGACCTTTCATCAGAGGGACGAGGACTCATGATGAGTTCCAACGAGTTCACGCTCAGGCGTTCCGCCGCGCCCCGGGAGATCCGGGGGGCCTACTCGATCGAGCGGGCGACGGCGGCCGTGGACGCTCGGGAGCGGGTCGCGGGCTTCGACGTCCTCCGCCTGGGCGCGCTGCTGGCGATCGTCTGGTTCCACACCGGGGCGCCCGGCGCGGAGTACACGGCCTGGCGGCTGCCGACGCTGGCGATCATCTCCGCCACCCTCGCCGCCGGCCGCGCCGAGCGCCGGCCGCTCCCCCAGCAGATTCGCAAGACCGGCGCGAGGCTGCTGCTCCCCTGGCTCTTCTGGTGCGGCGTCTACGGCGTCGTCGAGCTGGCGACTTACCTGCGGCACGGCACCTCCATCGTCGACGAGTTGGGGGGCCGGGTTTTCCTGACCGGGACCTCGGTCCACCTCTGGTATCTCCCCTTCGCGTTCGCGATGATCCTCTTCATCAACCTGGCCCGACGGCTGACCGCCGGGGTCCGGCCGACGTACGCCTGCCTCCTCCCCGCGCTGCTGGCGGTGCTCTCGCTGGCGGTCCTCGCGATCGACAGGCCGTATGAGGGGGACGTCGGGACGCCGGCGCCGCAGTGGCTGAGGTGCCTCCCCGCGGTCTTCCTCGGCCTGGCCGTCGGCACGGCGACCCGGCACGCGAGCCTCCGGCGCTCGGGCGTGATCGCAGTCGTCCTGGTCAACAGCGCGGCCTGCGCCCTGATCGCGATCCGGTTCGACGACCCCCTGGCCGTCCGCTACGGGCTGGCGATGCTGCTCGTCGCCCTCGCCTCGACCTGGCGGTTCGAGCCGCCGCGATGGGTCGCCGCGGCGGTCGGCATGGCGATGGGGGTCTATCTCGTCCACATGTCGATCCACCGATTGGTCTACGCCGTGTCGAACCGGCTGCCGACCCCGGACCTTTCGCCGGCCGCGCACGCGGTGGTGGTGATCGCCTTCTCCTTCGCCGCGGTCTGGGCCCTCTCCCAATCGCCGCTCAAGCGGTTCGTCTGAGTCGGGAGGCGAACGGGGCGCGTCGTCCCGCTCAGTCCCGGCCGACCCCCAGCGCGTCGGCCGTGCGGTTGATCGAGTTGAACCAGGACGCGATCAGGGTGATCTGGAGGATGCCCCGATCGTCGAAGCCCACGGCGCGGAGCCGGTCGTGCCAGGCGGGCGTGATCCGGGTCGCGTCCCTGGTGACCTGGACCGCATAGTCGAGCATCGCCCGCTCGGCCTCGGTGATCGCCGCGTTCGCATAGTCTTCCTGGAGCCGCCGGACGAGCTCGTCGTCCAGCACGACCCGGCGGAGGAACTCCGCATGGGAGGCCGAGCAATACCGGCAGCGGTTCGTGACCGACACCATCAGCGCGATCATCTCGTGGTCGCGACGCGAGAGCGGCAGGTCGGCCGCCATCAGCGAGCCGAACGTCGCGAACGCGTGATACAGGGCCTGCGGGATCAGGGTGTGCGCGGCCACGATCCCCGGCATCGCCTCGTCGATCCCCCGGATCGGCCCGTCGTACTCCGCCGGATAAAGCGCATGCTGCGCCGCCATCGCCCCCGCCAATTCCGCGTCCGCCTCCGCTTCTTCCCGCCCGATCGTCCGAATCCAGGCCATCTCGCCGACGCCCTCCATCAGAAACAAAGACCGCCCCAGCCCCCTTCACAATGGAGAAGGACATGCTGACGCAATCATCCCTTCTCCTCTGGTGGGAGAGGGCGGCCGAAGGTCGGATGAGGGGGACCATGATCGCGGACGAACCGAAGAGGCGACGGCTTGCGTACTCGGCTCCCCCTCGTCCGGCCCTGCGGGCCACCTTCCCCCGCGAGGAGGGAAGGGCGTTGTGGTCCGGCCCCGGATTCGGGCGACCTCCTCAACGGTCTTCCCCCCTCGCGGGCGAAGACCGTCAGATGAGGGGGTGACGAGCCGGGAAGCCGTCGAAAATCGCAATTCAGCCCGAGTGTCCGCCGACGGTCTTCGTGCTCGTCTTCCCCCCTCGCGGGGGGAGGATTTCGGTGAGGGGCCGAACTTGGAGGCGACGGTTCTCAGGCTCGCGTCCCCCGCGGTCGCGCGGCTCAGAACAGGAGGACGACGAGGGCCAGCAGGCCGCCGACGATGACGCCCAGGCTGCCCAGGCGGGTCACGGCGTCGTCGGGGAGGAGCAGGGCGTACTCGAACGAGTTCAGCTTCGCGGCGTTCTTCATGATCGATCTCCATGCATCCGGGATCATCGGGCACAGGGCGCGAATCGGGATGGGACGGCGAGCGGGGAGCCCGCTCGGATCAGGAAGGACGTCGGGGGGGGTGGAACATGCGCGAGGCCTCGCCCGATGGGTCGAGACGCTCATCCGAAGGGTGGAAGCGACGAGGGCCGAGGGCGGGCGCGGCGACGAATCCGGATGAGGGGAGAGCCTCGCTCCGCGCGGAGAGGGGTTCGAAGCCGCCGGCGGGAGCCGAGGAAGGGACGTTGTTGGAGCAGGAAGGCCCCGAACAATGGGGGACGCCGTCCTCGTGTTCGGGCGTCGCCGCCGAGCCCAGGATCTCCAGCGCCGCCAGCGCGTGCGACCGCGAGGTCGGGGCCGCCGCCATCCCGCACCTGGCCTCGACGGCCCGAGGCGCGAGCAGGAGCAAGCCCAGGAACGCGAGGAGGAACCTCGGTCCGGAGCGTCTCCCAGCCTGGACGGATGGCGGCTTCATACGGGACGACCTCGATCCTGGCGAGTGGCGATACCCGCCGACGATTCGATCGTGAGATGCCGAGAACGGCGACGACTGAGCGGAGAAATGCACGGCTTGCAGGGCAATATACCGAGTCCGACTCGCGCGTCGCAAGTCGACGATCCGATTTAAGCCGATTTTCTCCGCCGCGCCGCGCGACGCCGGAATTCAAGGACGAACGTTCAGTTCCAGGTCGTCCAGGTGGACGGCCGTGGGATGCTCGGCCGGGCTGACGAAGCCGACCCAGTCGACCGTCTTCCAGCCGGGAGGGCAGGGGAGGTCGGCCAGCCGGAGGGGCTCCGCGCCGGGGCGGGTGACGGCCAGGCTCCAGGTGGCCTCCGCGTCCCCTTCGGGCAGGCGGGCCTGGATCTCGACATGCAGCCAGGTCCCGGCGGGGACGTCCGCCACCTCGCGGCCCGCCACCTTCAGCTTGCCGTCGGCGATCCAGACGCTCGGGCCCGCCCGGTACGGGCTCGCGCCGTCGCGCCACTCGTGATAGAAGACCGCGCCCGGCTCGGCCAGGACGGCGAAGGAGCAGGTGGCGAGGCCGCTCGCGTAGTGCGGCGCGTAGTAGAAGTGCGGGTCGAAGCCGTTCTTCAGCCCCGCCGCGTCGGCGATCTTCAGGCTCCGCCGACCGCTCGCCGCCGTCTCCTCGGTCACCGTCACCAGCTCGGGACGGCCCCCGTGCGAGAGCGTCGCGGACTCCGGCGAGTAGCCGGTCGCGCTCGGGGCGACGGCCTCGAAGTCCTCCGAGACCGAGAGCGGCGGCGGCTCGGGCGCGGGCTTCGACGGGGGCAGGGGGGCGTCGGCCTCGGCCCGCCAGGCGCCCTTCCCGCGAACGCCGGCCTTCGAGGCGTCGAACGGCTTGAACCCCAGGGCCGGGGCGGGGCTCCCCGGCTTCAGCCGGAAGTCATGCGCCCGCGGGTCCACGAACAGGGGGTCGGCGATCCGCGAATGCTCGTCCTGCCCGGTGGCCTTCCGCCACTCCTCCAATGACTTCCCGGCGAACGTCACCTCCGCGCCCGAGGCCTCGTAGTAGAGGTTCGAGTCCAGCCGGAAGTTCTTCCCGTCCGACCAGTTGCCCGTCAGGAGCGGTCCCCCTTCCCAGTAGACGATGTTGCGCTCGAAGGTGAACGAGAGGTGGTCCTCCATCCGGCTCCGCATGACCTGGCCGTACTTGCTGAACGCCAGGATGTTGTTGCGGACGACGTTCTCGCGGCCGTAGTGCTGATGATAGCTGCCGGTGGTCGTGTTCCAGACGAGGTTCCCCTCCAGGACGATCCCGGTCGACCCCTCGTCGTTGTACAGGCCCCAGCCCCCCGCGCCCGACTTGTTGTAGGAATCGACGTCGTGGATGACGTTGCGGCTGACGCTCGTCCCCTCGGAGAGCCCCAGCGTGTAGACGCCCCCCATGTCGCTGAGGACGTTGCGGCCGAGGTGGTGCAGCCGATTGTCGTCGATCGCGTTCCGCTTGCAGGCCGTCGGGCTGTAGCCCCACGACCAGCCGACGGAGACGGTCGTATAAAAGCCGTCCGCGATGTCGTTGTGCGTCACCGCGTTGTCGCTGGACTGGCCGATCCAGACGCCGATCGCCCCCGGGAACCAGCGGCCGAACCCCCGGATGATGGAGTCGTCGACCGTGATCTTCCCCGTCGCGTGCCCGGGCTTCGCCGGCATCCCCGTCTCGCCGATCCGCACGCCCCCCGCGCCCAGGTCCACCAGCGCGCAGTGCTCGACCTTCGAATCGGTGCAGCCGCGACGGAACCAGACGCCATAGATCCCGATATGTTCGATCCGGCATCCCTTCAATTCGACCCGACGCGCCCCGTCCACCATGACCACGGCCGGGATGCTCACCGCGGCCTGGGGGTCGCCGTGGCCCTCGGGCGGGAGCGAGTAGGCGGAGTGCCGGAACGTCAGCCCCCGGAACGCCAGGTCCTCGACGAACGCCCCCCCGTCCGGGTCTCCCTGGATCGCCAGGAAGCCCTCGGCGACGGGCGCGACGAATCGAGACTTGCCGATCTCCTCGCCCGGGAGCGGCTTGTAGGTCAGCGTGCCGTCGCGGTCCAGGAACCACTCGCCGGGCTGGTCGAGGGCCTCGCGGAGGTTCTCCAGATGATAGCGCTGATTCGCTCCCCATTTCAGGAAATCCCAGGGGGCCGGGCCGGTCAGGTCGACCTGGCCCGTCGCGGCGTCGACCGCCGCGACCCGGTGCCGCGAGACCTCCCACGAGTGGTAGACCACGACGTTGACGTCGCGGATTTGCTCCGGCGACAGCCCCGCCAGCGGCTTGAGGTCCTCGCGACGCCCCACGAACGACCGCTTCGGGTCGGGCGCCCCGGCCTTCCTCATATAAAGATATCCCTCGTCGGGCGTCCGCGCCCGCGTGGCGCGTCGGCCGTTGACGTACAGCTGCTCGAACGGCCGCCCGTCGGCGACCCTGGCGACCCACAGGCCGTCGGGCGTCTCGCGAAACCCGCCGATCTCCCGACCGCCGTCGAGGACGACCTCCGCCCCCGGCTCGGCCTCGTACGCGACGGCCCCGTCCTGGGGCCCGAACGCGACGGGCTCCGTCAGCCGATACGTCCCCGCCGCGAACCGGACCACGACCGGCTCGCGCTTCCCCTGCACCCCCTTCCTCATCTCCCGGACGCGGTCCCGCGCCGCCTGGAGCGAGGCGACCGGGCCGTCGGGCGCGACGCGCACCACGGCCCCCGGCTGCGCCCCGGCGGGCGTCGCGACCAGCAAGGACCCCAGGGCCAGCAAGACGGATCGGCGGAGAAGCATGGGAAAGGCCTCCATCGACAACCGGCCGCCCGACGCCGCGCGGCCCCCACCCTCGGGAGCCCCGGCCGGCGGCCCATCTCGCTGCGACTCTAACGCGCCCGATCCGCCACCCCTAGCACCATCCTCGACCGTCCCGATACTCCTCTCACGCTTTCCCCGCCCCAAATTGGGTTCGTTCGACCCCGGACGACAACCAACCCATCCGACGCAACTACTCCCAAATCAAAGCCTTTACGACGAACAACCGACTCCCCAAATTGGCTTTGTTCGGCGATTTTCGCATGCCGCCGCGTCAAGCTCCCCACTCCAAGCGATCTCCCGCCCCCGATTGGCTTCGTTCGCACGCCCTCCGGGACGGCCCCAAACAATGCAACCAGATAACCCAAAACCCTTAACGTCGACCCAACGGCCTCCAAAATTGGCTTCGTTCGGTCATTTTCACCTCTCGCCGTCGACTCATCCGAAGGCCGATCCAGACCTCTGCCCGTTTCCCGACCGACCGACGAATGACCAAAAACCCTGTCCCGGCGCGCAAAGCCCCAAGAATACGATGCCTCCCGTTCGCAGACTCCGAACGCGGAGCCCGTCATCCCACGTCAATTTCTCCTCGGATCCCCGCCCACATACGCAACGGATCGGCGGCCCACCCCCTCTCAGGGCCAGCCGAGCCGCCGCCGTCGACGGCGAAACTCCCGAGCGTCCGAAGCCCTCCTCCCCGTAGATCCAGGCCCGTGACGCCATAACGGCACGTGCGCACAACCGATTTCGTGGATGATCAGCGAATGCGGCGTGGCTGCCGGAAGCACCTCCTGGACCTACGATCCGGCCCTAAACCGCCGGGCACTGTCCGTCGACTCTCGCGCCAGACCCCCACAGCCACCCCTAGCCCTGACCCGCCGATGCAGCCAGGCCACCATCATCGGGAACTCGGCAAATCTGCCGAATTTCGTCAAACAGAGCCGAATCATGCTTGACCATGGCCATAAATCACACTATCCATAACAACCACTCACATTCTATTTGCTAAACACGTGGGAATGGAGGTTCATCCGATGGGTCATGGCGAGGAGAGGTTGGGCCTACAAGAGGGCGACTTTCAGCCGGTGGCCTGGGGCGTCCATCGGAGGCGGGTCCTCCAACTCGGCAGCTTGGCGGGCCTCGGTCTCATCTCGGGCGGTTGGGCTCAGGATGGAGAAGCTCTCATTGCTCCATCGGACACGGCGGCCTTGCCCTGGGCGGACGTGCCGACGCCGAAGTCCTCCGTCTGCGGCAACACCCCCTTCGGCGGCGCGAGTTACGTCGGGATCCCCGGCGTTTCCCGCCCGAACGACCTCGGGCCGGGCGAGGGCACGAAGGCCCTGTTCGACCTGGAGAAGGCTTGGCCGATCGGCCAGCCGATCGTCGTCAAGTTTCTGAACGGCCAGACGCTCCCGGACGGGCGGACCGACCACTGGGGCCTCTTCGTCCACCAGAAGGTGCGCGAGATTGCGAAGACCTGGTGTGATTACGCGAACGTGACGCTGGAATACGTGGACGCCGGCCCATGCCACATGACGGTCAATTTCCGTCCCTTCGTGGACCAGCGCGGCAGGCACGACTACGGCCTGTTCAATTCCTTCATCGGCACGGATTGCTTCGAGTTCAAGTCCAGCGTCCAGTCCATGAACCTGCTGTTCTCGCCCGAGATGGACATGTGGGATCCCGGCTTCCGGGACTCGGAGTTCGACAGGTTGATCCTGCACGAGTTCGGGCACGCCCTGGGCCTGGTCCATGAGCACCAGAGGCCCGACCGCCCGATCGTGTGGATGCAGGCGCTCTACCCCTACGCGAAGAGCCGCTGGAACTGGGACAGGCAGACGGTCGACGACCAGATCCTCCGTCTGGCGGGGGGAGGCAACTTGGCGGGGACGGCTTTCGACGTGAATTCGATCATGATGTACGAATACGGCCCGACGCTCGCCTACTACCAGAAGGAGGGGGCCCCGCCGAATACGCCGGACTTCGCGAGACCGTTCTCCACCAACCGGAACACCGCCCTGAGCGCCCTGGACAAGGTCGCCGCCGCCGTGAGCTATCCTAAGCCCGGGACGCCGCGGATCGGCGAGGAAGTCCTCACCGTCGACGCGCGCGACGGCGCGATCGCGGAGGCCGGCCAGGTCGCTCCGTTCTCCCTGACGTCCGACGCCTCGGGCGCGGCGACGATCGTCGTCGAAGGTCCCATGCCCGCGCTGGTCGGCTTGATGAAGACCCGGAATGGTCGCGACTCGCGGGGCAGCCTTGCCAACATCGCAGCCGCGGCGGAGCCCGGGCCGGGCGAGGCGGGCGTGACGCTCAGGGCCACCGGCCTCGAGCCGAACAAGCAGCATTTCGTCGAGGTCCGCCATCGGAAACCCATGCGGAGTCCGTCGGACGGGGCGTTTCGAATCAAGCTCGCTTGACCGGTCGGCGTGACGGCCCCGGTTGCCCCTACCTGGAGAGGAGCCTGGCCATGAACAGCAGCGATCACGGTCCGAGCGCGTGGGCGAACGTCCTGGACCGACGTCGATTCCTCGGCGCCTCGCTCGCGTCGGTCGGGCTGCCGACCCTGAGCATCCGGGTGCTGGGCCCGAGGGTCGGGGCCGGCGAACAACCTGCGGCGCCCGCCCCTCTCCGGGCCCGAGCCATCGTGATAGGCATCAACAAATATGACAACGCCAAACATTTGAAGAACCCGGTCCGGGACGCCTGCTCGTTCGCCGCATGGCTGGTGGAGAGGGCGGGCGTCCAGGCCGGGGACGTGGCGCTCCTGATCGGCCCCGAAGCCGGAGCGAGCGCCGGCGTGCCGGTCGGGATCACCCCCCAGCCGGCCACCCGGGCGGACATCGTGAAGACGATCTTCGATTTCCCGTGCCGGGCCGGCGAGCGCGAGCGGCTGTACTTCTTCTACTCGGGGCACGGGATGGCTTTCCAGCCCTGGAGCATCCGCCCGGGCAAGCTCGCCGAACAAGAAGCGATCGTCCCGAGCGACTACGGGGAGATCGAGCCGCCCCCCCTGCTGGTCAACTGGATCCTCGACGTGCTGCGCGCGTCGAGTTTCGTCGAGCAGTTCTTCTTCTTCGACGCCTGTCGGAGCCTCGCGAAGGTCGACGGGACGGCGGGCGTGCGTCCCAAGTGCTCGGGCGCCGTCCGGGTGCCCGTCCAGTACATCGCATTCTCCACGGCCCCGCGGGAGGAGGCCTCCGATCGGGAGGGGGGGGCCTTCTCCCCCCGACTCATCGAGGCGCTGACTTCGGCCAAGGGCTCGTCCGCGCTGTTCGACTCGTGTCGCGAGAGATACCTCGTGCGCTGGGAATCGCTGACCGGCTACCTGTCCGACAGCTTCATGCGCAATCCCGTGGATCTCGGCATGAAGGACGGGAAGGTCATCAACCAGACCCCGGAACGCGATATCATCCGAGACCTGGGCGGGGACAGCCCCATCCTCGCCGAATTGGCCCCGGAGGTCGTGTCCAAGGTCAAGATCGCAGTCGACGTGCAGCCGCCGGCGATCCGCCAGGACACCCGCCTCACGATCATCCGAAAGGCGACCGGCTGCCCCCCGACCGACGAGGTCGTCGTCGACCGCGTCAACGTCCCCGTCGGGGAAGACGACCTTTACGAGATTTATCTCCTCCCCGGCAATTATGCAATGATTGCGGAGATCCACGGGGGAGCGGACCGCCTGTTCAAGACATTCTTGACGTTGGTCGAGGATCAGACGATACCGCCGTTCGACTTCGCCAGGCCCGTGATCGCCCTGGCCCCGGAGGCCCCCCTCGTGGACCCCGGCTTGCATGGCCTGGTCGCCTTCCCGGCGGACGACGGCCCGATGGCCGCCCCGGCCAAACCGTTGGGAGAGGGGCCTCCATCGCCGCCCAAACTGCTGGGAGAGGGTCCTGCATCGCTCGTCGTGAAGTCGGACGACCTGTTCGGGCAGATCGAATTGCTCGACGCCGGCGGGACCGCGGTTCGATGGCCGGACGGTCGTGCTTGCACGGCGCTCGGCGAACTGAAGGCGACCAACCTCAAAGCAGGGCTCTATCGCGCGCGATTGCTCTCCCAGTCGGACGGCGATAGGGAGAAGCTGGTGCAGGTGTCCCCGGGGACGCACAATGAGATATTCCTCGGCGAGAGGGACGTCGCGATCCCGGCCGCCTTCCCGACCGACTTCGATCGGATCGAGATGGGCCTGGTCGAGGACGGCGCCGACCTCCCGATCCTCAAGCAGACCCTCGAGCGTCCCATCAAGCCGCTCAGCCCCCTAACCATGCTGGTGCAGCAATTGCGCGAGGCGGAGCAGGATCGGCGGGTCGCGAAGACCATCCGAGACGGGCTCGGAATGGGGCCCTTCCGCGGCCCGCAGGGGCTCCGGGTCTTGCTGGCGGCCTCCTCGGGACGACAGCCCGCCCCGTCGGACACCCTGAACGACTTCAGGCTCTCGCTGGGCGGCCTGGACGGGGGCCTGGAAGCAGTCCGGGTCGAACCCTCCAAATTGGAGGGCCTGGGGGTCATCGCCCAGGTCCTGGAGCCGGGTCCCTGGCGACTCCGGATCGATCGGGAGTCGAACGGCGAGACGGTGACCCTCGCTCTGGTCGTCCTCAAGGACCGCGTCACCGAGGTGACCCTGGAGCGACAGGAATCCGGCCGGGTCGCCATCTCCCAGTTCGCCCCGCTCAGGCGCCGCGGCACGCCGGCCGACGCCGCGACCCTCTACAAGCTCGAACGACTTGAGGCGGCGTTGCAGACGGGGCCCGAGCGTTCGGCGCCCGCCCTGGTAGGAAGGCTGATCGGCGCCGCCGAGTTCGACCCGCTGATCCTGGCCCTGGCGGCTTTACTGACGGAATCCGGGGTGCGATTCGAAACCCCGCGGTCCATCGGCGGGGAAATCGTCGAAAGGTTCCCGGAATTGCCAGATGGGCACGTGCTCATGGGAACGGAGGCCGAGAAGGCCGGCAACCTCGACGCGGCCCGCGCCGCCTATGTCGCCGCCCTGGATCGGGGGCTTCCGATCCTCCAACTGTTCCTCGAACGCCTCGACGACGGGATTCGGCGTCTGGAAATCCCCGACCATCGCCATCTGGAAGCCCTGCGACATGCAGCGGCGAACCGGATCCCCGGCATGCTCTGGAGCGCCTGGCGAGCCTCGCGAGGCTGAAGAATCCCGTCGGAACGCACCTTTTCAAGGATCCTGGAAGGTTAGCCCGATCGCGGCAAACTCGGCCAGGCCTTGCAAAGCTCCGAAGGAAGGGCACCCAGCCTCGACGGTTAGCGACGGCGTACGAGGGACGTTGAACCTCGTCAGACGCCGGGCGGGCGTTGCTGGTCATATTGGACAGGCACCAAATCTTGGATAGATGAGGATTCTGCGGCGATCTCAAGCCCGCCCAGGTCGCCTGAATTCCCCTCGTCGGGTCCCTGTCCAACTTAAACGCCTTACGCGATCCGGGGGAAGGAATTGGCGCAGGCCCCCCGGACGCTCCGGCGGCCCGATCATCCCTGCGAGTGCCACGCGGCGGCACAGCTCAAACGATCGCGAGAGCCTGGGAGCATCGGCCGCGCATGGGGGTCAGCTCGCGGGACGGGCTTCGCAGAGTGACTGTGCACCAATCCGGAGGGCCACCGGCAGCGGCGCAGGGGATGATCTCGGGTGAAACGGGCCGGCCGATGGGGTCGGCGAGGGAGGCCCCGCTTGACAGGGATGCACCCCGGGCTACGATACTTTGCATCGCAAATCTTGTTAGCCGCGATCATCCCTACCTGCACGGACCGGCCGTAGGTTTGGACGCCTTTGCGGGGCGCGAGCGGCCGGGGGATCTCGTAGGCGGTCGAACGATCCCAGCGAGCGGGAGGCCGGGGCATGGCGAGGCGAGTGGGCCTGGGGCCGGTCTTCGCGTATGAGTGGCGGATGGCGTCGCGGCGGTGGCCGGGTTATGCGATGCGGTCGCTGACGGTGCTGCTGATGCTCGGGGTGATGACGCCGGTCTGGTACTCGTGGCCGGCGGCGACGCCCGCCCGGCAGGCGGAGATGAACGAGGTCTTCCACCTGTGGGCGGCGATGCTCCTGCTCGGGCTGGTCGGCCTGGCGGCTCCGGCGGCGACGGCCGGGGGGATCTGCCAGGACAAGGCGCGGGGCAGCCTGGCCCTGCTCTTCGCCACCGACCTGTCCGACTCCGAGATCGTCCTGGGGAAGCTCGCGGCGCGGCTGGTCCCGGTGCTCGGGATGATCCTCAGCGTCGCCCCGGTGCTGGCGATCTCGACGCTCTTCGGCGGCGTCGCCCCGGTCTCGCTCGTCGAGGCCTTGCTCGTGGTGCTCTCCTGCGCGGTCTTCGGCTGCTCGCTGGCGCTGACGCTGTCGGTCTGGGGGAGGAAGACGCACGAGGTGCTGATGGCGACCTACGTCCTCGGCCTCCTCTACCTGCTGGGCGCACCGGTCTACGCGGGCCTGCAAGCGACGCTCCCCGCGGCGTGGCGGGCGCCGTGGCTGCCCTCGATCTGGGACGTCCTCCGGTACAACCCGATCTTCCTGGTGCTGGCGGCGTTCGGGGGGTCGCCCCCGGTCCCGGTGACGTTCGGCACGTACGCGACGTTCCTTGGAATGGGCCTGGCGGCCTCGGCGGCGCTGATCGGCGCGGCGGCGTGGCGGGTCCGGGCGGTGGTGATCCGGCAGCTCGGCCGGGGAGAGCGGGCGGCGTGGTCGCTCGGGCGGGTCGACCTCGATCGGCTCGGCCGGTGGGCCCCGGGGACGGTCCGGTTGGGTCTCCTGGTGCGCCGGGTGTGGCCGGGGCCGTCGCTGGACCGCAACCCGGTGCTCTGGCGCGAGTGCCGGCGGAGGCGTCCGTCGCGATGGAGCCTCGCGGTCTGGGGGATCTACGTCCTGCTCTGCGGCGGTTTCGGCCTCTACGCCATCGTCGGGATGATCGGCGGCAACCGCTGGGGCCGCGAGCTTGGCGCCGTGGTCAACGGTCTCCAGGTGGGGGCCGGGCTGCTGCTGCTCAGCGTCTCGGCCGCGACGAGCCTGGCCGAGGAGCGCCAGCGGGGGAGCCTCGACGTGCTGATGACCACGCCGTTGTCGACCCGGGCGATCGTCTGGGGCAAGTGGTGGGGCGCCTTCCGCGCCGTGCCGCCATTGCTCGTGCCGCCGCTGGTGCTCGCCACCGTCCTGTCGTCCCACACGGGGCGCTACTGGGGCGTGGCCCTGATGGCGGCGCTGATCCTGGCCTACGGCGCGGCGATCACCAGCCTCGGGCTGGCCCTGGCGACCTGGATACCGCGGATGCACCACGCCGTGGCGCTGACCGTCGGCCTCTACACGTCCATGAGTATCGCCTGGATCCCCCTGTCCCTCATCCTCTTCGGGGAAGGGCCGGATGACCCCGGCCACGGCGTCGCGGCGGGCAGCCCGCCCATGGGCGTCGGCGCCTTCAGCTCGGTGCTCGCCGGCAAGGGGGCGCCGCGCGAGTTCGCGACGCAGACGCTCTGGACCCTCTTCTGGACGATCGCCTACGGGGGCGTCGCCCTCGCCTTGCTGCTGGCGACGCTCCTGACGTTCAACCGCTGCCTCGGGCGCATCGACGGCCCCTCGACCCGAGACGAGGACGACTTCGCCCGCGACGGGGAGACGGCCGGACCGGCCGAGGTCGGCCCCTCCCCATCGTGCGGCCCATCCTCGGTCGACAAAGCCACGGCGGCAGACCCGTTGGCGTCGGAACCGTGAGCCGTCGACGGCCTCGGGAGCGGCCGGTGGTCAGCACAGGAGTGGCCAGGCGCGAAACGAATGCCTGACCAACCATCGACCTGGCCAAGGTCAGCACTCGGAGGTCTCGGACCGCCCAGGCCCGCGACGCGCGAATCGCTTCAAAATCTCCTGAATCGGTCCTTGCTTTGGGCCAGGGAGGCGCGAAGATGAGAGCGGCTCGACGACCCGCGACGGCCGGCACGCAACGCCTCGTCTCCGGACGAAGCCGCGGGCCCGGCTGGTGGAGGGATTCCGGGATGCGGTCCTCCTCGAAGCCGCCGTCGCCCGGCGCGGGCGACTCCATCACGGGAAGTCGATCCTCCCCCGGGGCGGCAGACCGCGGCGTGGCCCCAACCCCCAGCCGCCGACCACCGGCCGCGCCCCCAGGATTCGTGGGCCTTGCCAAACGACCCCGCGACGAGCGCCACCGCTCGCGATCAGGCCGAGACGCCCGCCGCCCTTCCCCGCACGAGGGCCTTCCACCATGACACGCATCTTCTCCCCCCCGCTTTCGAGGGCAACGTCTCGCGACCGCCGCGGCCGGTCGCGGTCGGCCCGGCGACGCCTGGCCCTGGAAATCCTGGAGCGTCGCGCCTTGCTCGCGGGCGACCCCACGGCCTACCTGGTCAACCTCGCGAGCGCCGTCGGCGCCGGCTCGGGCGTCGTCGGCGACCTCGCCTACGTCGTCGGCCGGGCGAACGCCGACGCCGACCCGGACGGCAGCGTCATCCGGTTCGACCCCGCCGTCTTCTCCTCGCCGCAGACCATCACGCTGACGGCCACGCTGGCGCTGACCGGGACGGTCGGGCCGATCGCGATCGAGGGCCCCGGCACCGACCTGCTCACCATCAGCGGCGATGACGCCGTCCAGGTGTTCCGCGTCGATACCGGCGTGACGGCCTCGATGTCGGGCCTGACGATCGCACACGGGCACGACGCCAGCGGCGGCGGGATCCACAACGCCGGGAACCTGAGCATCGCCCAGGTCATCCTCAGCGAGAATCAGGTCTTCAGTGCCGATGGCAGCTACACCGGGACCGGCGGCGCGATCGACAACCGGGGCATACTGACGATCGTCGATGCGGCTTTCCTGGAGAATGGGGCCACAGGCCGTCAACAAGGATTCGGCGGCGGACTCGGCTCTGGCGGCGCCGTGTACAACGCCGGGACGCTCTCCATGACGGGGGGCCGGTTCGAGAATAACCATGCCTATGGCGAGGGCGGTGAGTTCGGCGGCGGCGGCGGCTTTGGCGGAGCGATCTTCAACTCCGGCATGCTGACGATCGCGGACGTCGCCCTTGATGCCAATTCCGCCAGAGGGGCCGGTTCGTTCGTCGGGCAGGGCCGCGGGGACGGCGGCGCGATCTACAACTCGGGCACGCTCACCCTGTTCCGGTCGTCCATCACCGGCTGCGTGGCGGCCAACGGGGACGGCGGGGGGATTTACAGTTCGGGCGTGCTCAGCCTGTTCGACGTCCTCATCGCGGGCGGAGGAGCCGCCGACGGCGGCGGCGTCAGCAATTCCGGCACGGCGACGATCCAGGGCGGCACGATCAGCCACAACCAGATCTCCGGTGCAACGATCAACAGATATAACGAGCTGAGCGATTGCAGCGGCGGCGGAATTGACAACCGTGGGTCGATGACGATCGTCAACGTCACGATCACCGGCAATACGGCGGCCGCCCCTTGGGGCGAGACTAAGGGCCGCGGCGGCGGGATCAGCAACAGCGGCACGCTCCTTCTCGACTTCGCGACGATCGCCGACAACACGGCCGACGAGGGGGGCGGCCTCTGGACCTCAGCGGGGCCGGCCGTGACGATGTGCGGGGTCAGCCTCCTCCGGAACCCCGACGGCGGAAACGTCGCCGTCGGCGGCGGCGGGGCATTCCGTTCGCTGGGGCGCAACCTCTTCTCGGACGCCCCCGGCGTCGCCCTCGACCCCACCGACCTGATCGACACCGACCCGCTGCTGGGACCGCTGGCCGACAACGGCGGGCCCACGTGGACGATGGCCCTGCTGGCCGGCAGCCCGGCCGTCGACGCCGGGATCGCCGTCGACGGCGTGACGGCCGACCAGCGCGGCGTGGCTCGGCCCTGGGGGGCCGCGCCGGACGTCGGCGCCTTCGAGGCCGACCGCTGGCCCACGGCTTTCGACGTGCCGGCCGGGACGACGATCGTCTACGGGACCGCCTCTACGGCGGTCTCCGGCCGCATCACCGCCGGGGCCCTCGTCCCGCCGGGCGACGTGGCCGTCACGCTGGACGGCGTGACCCAGGCCGCGGCGATCGACCCGACCTCTGGGGCGTTCACCTCGGTCTTCGCGACCTCCGGCCTGCACACCTCGTCCTCGCCGTACTCGGTCGCCTACCATTACGCCGGGGCCGTCGGGTTCCTCGCCGCCGACGCGGCCGGCGTCCTGACCGTCGCCCCGGCGCCGCTGACCGTCGTCGCCGACGACCAGGTCGCGGCCTTCGGGGCCGACCCGCCGGCGCTCACGGCCCGATACTTCGGGTTCGTGAACGGCGACGACCCGGCGAGCCTGGCCCGGCCCGCGACCTTGACCACAACGGCCGTCGCCTACAGCACGCCGGGCCGCTACCCGATCCTGGCGTCCGGCGCGGCGTCGCCCGACTACGCGATCACGTTCGTGGACGGCGCGCTCACGGTGGCCCAGCCGACGAGCCCGCACCTGCGACGGCGCGTCGCCGTCGTGACGTCGCTCTACCGGCGTGCGCTCGGGCGTTCCGCCGAGCCCGCCGGCCTCCGCTTCTGGTTGGGGCGGCTGGACGCCGGCTCGCGGGCGGAGGACGTCGCCCGCCGGATCTGGAGTTCGCCCGAGCATCACGCCCAGATCCGCCGGCACGCCGGCCTCGGGATCGGCCGACCGGCCATGTCAGGAGGCAGGGTCGACGCCTGGCAGGGGGCGTCTCGGATCGGACGCTGACCCCCCGCGCCAGGGGTGGGAGGCCGGAGCCTCACAGGGCCGACCTCCGCCAGCTACGCCGAGGCGCCCTGGCCCTGGATCATGGGCGCACATCCTTACCGGCCTCTTTTTAACCTTTTGCGATTTAATCAGCGTAAAACCGTGCGCCGTCCCTTACAATCTCTCCCGCGTTCCATGTCGTTTCGCGAAACCGGCCCCCCGGCTCTCGGGGCCGCCGCAAGGGGAGGTGGATCATGTCGCTGGAGGAACGGATCGAGCGGATCGAGCGGCAGAACCGACGGCTGAAAGCCGCCGTCCTGATCGTCGGGGCCGGCCTCGCCCTGGTCGTCGGAATGGCCGCGGCCAACGATCGCTTCCGGGGCGAGGTTCTCATCGAGGCGATCAACGGACAACGCCAAATCTTGTTGCAGACCCATACCGATTTCGGGCCGGCGGTCGTCCTCTTCGACGGGGGCGGCTGCGAGCGCCTTCGGATCGGCTGCGCGTACACCCAGGGCGGGGCGGGGTTCATCGAATTCTACGGACCCGGACCGGCCCCGGGCCAGCGAGGGCAGTTCTTGAGACGGATCGATTAAGCAACCGGGGGACGTCGGCCAGGCACCTGGATGGGTGACCAAAAGGACCTGGGATGGGCCGCGACCTTTGGAGCGCCCGGCCGACGTCCGGCTGACGCCGACCGCACACGGTCTCTGGGACGGCGCCAGGCCGGCCCCGGGCGATGGAGCCTCTTCGGTGCCTGGCCGATTTGGGCTCGCAGGTTAAATTGGGCTCGAACCTCTCGCCTCGACGGCACGCGCGCCGGGTTAGGCGCGCGTCCTGAGCACGCGGTCCTGGCTGAACACCGTCTTCGGGAGGTCGAGCGCGACCGCCCGCCCCTCGCGCCGGGGCGAGAGCTCGCCCTGCTCGCGGCAGCTGTCGGCGAGGGTCTCGTGGAGCCGTTTGGGGAGCACTTTTACGTCGTGGGTGCCCGGGTGCCGGCAGACGACGTCGATCGGCTCGCCGTCCCGCTCGCAGCCCGCCATGGTGTAGCGGGCGGCGTCCTCGACCTCCTTGCCGTGGACCTTGACCGACCGCAGGCGCTTCCCGGCCGGCGCCTTCGCGACGTAGGTCATGACGAGCCCCGAGGCCCTGGGGCCCCACCCGCCGGAGAGCTTCCAGGGGTCGCTCGAGAAGACGAGCTCGAGCTCCTTTTCGAGGTAGGCCTTGAGTTCTTCGCCCGTGATCCAGCCGACCTTGAGCCTGGCGTCGAGGGGGAGCAGGTCCCAGAGGTCCTTCTCACGCACCGGGCCGGGGGGGACGGGCAGCCCGAAGCGGAAGCCGTTCGAGAACCCGATGTCGGCGCCGGCCGCCTCGCGCACGGCGTCGGAGATGACGTTGTCGGCGGTCGTCTCGAGCACGTCGTAGCGCATGATGGTCGTCCTTGCGCGGGCGACCACCGCGTCCATCCGCGCCCGGTGCGGGGCGAGCACGCGGTCGACGATCCCCTTCATCTCGCGGTCCTCCTCGTATTCTTCGGCGCGCACGGGGATGAGGCGGAAGGAGTGGGAGGCGACCCCGCCTTCGGGCCGAAGCTCCACGTCCAGGCGGCCGATGAAGGAGCCCATGGAGCCGGGCTCGACGACAAGCACGCGCCCCTCGAGGATCGGCTCGGGGGTCCGCTCGTGGGAGTGGCCCGAGAGCACGACGTCGACCTCGGGCATCTCGCGGGCGGTCTGACGCGCGATGGTGAGCCCCGTATGGGTCACGGCGACGATCAGATCCGGCTTTTCGCGGGCCTTGAGCTCCCGCACGAAGTCGCGCAGCCCCTCGATCCGGGTGGTATCCATCCCGGCGAACATCGTGGGGGGCTGGCGCTTGCTCGCGAGGATGTCGGTGACCCCGACGAACGCCACCTTGACGCCTCCCCGCTCGAACGTGACCGATGGGGCGAAGACGCGCTCGTTCGTCCGGGTGTCGTGGAGGTTGTAGCAGGCGACCTTCGCGTTGAGCCGCTGCATCTGGCTCAGGAAACGTTTCGGCCCGTACGCCGGCTCCCAGTTGCCGGGGACGAAGACGTCGATCCCCAGGGCGTTCAAGGGTTCGATCATCACCTCGCCCTCGGACCACGCCGCGGGCCCCGAGCCCTGGAACTCGTCGCCCCCGTCGAGGAGGAAGCAGGGCCCGGCGGCAGCCTTCCGCTCACGGTCGAGCGCGGTCTTGAGCCGGGCGTAGCCGCCCATCATCACGAGCTCCGGCGTCTCGCCGGGCAGGTACTCCGGGTGGGTCTCGAGCTGGGCGTGCGTGTCGGTGACGTGCAGGAGCGTGAGGCTCCTGCGCCCCGGTCCCGGACCTTCCGCGCGGGCCGCGCCCGCAAGGGTCGGACACGCAGCGCCGGCGGCGGCGGCCCCGGCCACGAACTCCCTCCTGGTCATCTTCGTCATCGCTCTCTCCTTCGTCCTTGTCATCCTGTGTGCTGCGGCCGTCAGCGCGACCCGCTCTCCGCTCCCAGAAACGCGATCGCCTCGCCGCTCGACATGTACCCGCCGCGGCGCAGCACGCGGCCGCCCGAGTCGACGACGAGGACCGCCGGGACCCCGGCGACGCCGTACCGCTCGGCGACGGGTGCATTCTTCGGGTCGTCGACGTCGAGGAGGACCGGGACGTATCCCCCGCGCACCGCCTCGCCCACGGCCGGGTCCGGCCAGACGTCGTGCTTCATGACGAGGCACGGCGGGCACCAGGAGGCGCTAAAGTCTACGAGCAGGGGCTTCCCGGACCCCGAGGCCTCGGCCAGGGCCCGGTCGAAGTCGGTACGCCACGGGATCCCCGAAGCGGGGGCGGGAGGGTCTGTAATCCTGTAGTAGGTGCCCTTGACCATCGGCCACTGGAAGGCCGCGACCGCGAGCACGAGGGCCCCCCAGGAGAGAGCGCCGCCGAGCCGTTTCCCTGGGCGGTTGGGCTGGTTGACGGATTCCGACGCCATCGCTGTCGCCATGCTTCCTTTCCCTCCGCGTGCGCGACGAGGTCTTGTCTTCGTTTTCACGCATCGCTCGCGGCCGGCTCCCGGCGCGCGCGAACCCGGGCGGCCGGGCTTCGGCCCAGGGCCGCATGCTCCTCGCGGGCGTGCTGGACGACGCCGTCGCAGACGAGCTTGCAGGGCCCGAAGGCCGACTTGTCGCGGATGCCGTGGATGGCCCGGTCCTCCTCGCCGCGAGGAGACGAGGCCCAGGTGTTTCAGGACGTAGTGGTGCTTCGAGGCCGAGGCCCCGGCGACTTCGAGCTCCTCGGGCAGGGTCGTGACGCTACACTCTCCGCGCTTGAGCCGAAGCAGGAGCCGCACGCGGGTCTCGTCGGCGATCGCCTTCAATCGCACCTCGACGCGACGGTCATCCGGTCGACCAGTATATCGCTAGTCGCCTTTATTCTTGCATGGGCATATTAGAGACAAAGACGGGCCAGGGCAAGGGCGGGCGGCGAGAAAAACCATCCCCCGTTGCGGTGTCCGCCGGAGAGGCTCTGCGGTTTTCCTTACGTCCAACCCGCGACGCGGTGAGCTTTCCCGCGATTCCCCGGGTGTCAGATGTCGGCCATACACTTAAATTTGGATGGGTAACCAAAAGGATCTGGGATGGGCCGCGACCCTGTAAGCGCCTGGCCCATGTCTGGCAGATCCCGACCGCACACGGCCTCTGGGGCGGCGCCAGGCCGGCCCCGGGCGATCGACGCCACGGCCGCCGTTCGCCCTCGCCGTCGAGTTCAGGCATTGGCCAAGGGCCAGAGGTTGGCCGGGCACTCAGGATGCGTCGAACGAGCCGGAGAGGCGGACGAACCACTGGCGAGGGGCGAGCGTCGGATGCGGGTATGACATCGAGGGGCGGCTCCACTCGGGTTGACGGCCTGGTGTGGCGACGGCCCTCGTCCCGCTCGGGCCGCCTCCCCGTCCACTCGACCCCCGTAGGAACGGCCAGGTCCCCATGTCGCCGGAACTCGAGACGCTCGACCAGCTACTCTGCGGGGATATGCCCCTGGCCGTCATTCGCGAGTTGTTCGACGACGGCGAGCGCTTCGCGCGGGCTGTTGCGGCGATGCTGCATGCCGGCGAGCTCCGTCTCCACCTCAATGGCGACGAGGCGCCCTATTGGCGTTGGCCGGAAGTGCTGGCCGCAGCGCGCGACCGAATCTATCCGGCAGATGCTCGGCTCGACATCGCCGAGGCCGGCGTCCGCAGGATCGTCGGATGAAATGCGACGGCGTCCGGCCCGCCCTCGAGAGATCGTCGATTCGGGCGAGCGCTCGCCATCTGCTCGATCCAGCCTCGGCTCCATGAACACCCGGAAAGGACGGCTCTCTCTGTGAACCCTTCTGAAATCCCCCGGTATCCCCGGGCCCTCCTTCTCGGGCGCCTGCCCTCGGTGGGGAGCGAGGAGCCCGAGCGGGAAAATAAACAGTGGCCGACTTCCCCGAGGCTCAAGCGCTCGGGCCGGGGAACCCGGTCCGGTCGCTCTCCGTGATGGCGCGGATCACCTTGCAGGGGACGCCGGCGGCGATCACCCGGGCCGGCACGTCTTTCGTGACGACGCTGCCCGAGCCGATGACGGCCCCGTCGCCGATGGCGACGCCCGGGTTGATGTGCACGCCCGCCCCGATCCAGACCTTGTCGCCGATGCGGACGGGTTTCGCGTAGCAGCCGCCGGCCGCTCGCTCGTCGGGGTGGATCGCGTGGTTGGAGGTGTAGATCCCGACGCGAGGCCCGAGCAGCACGTCGTCCCCGATGTGGATGCCGCCGCCGTCGAGCATGACGCAGTCGAAGTTGGCGTAGAAGTTGTTCCCGATGAAGATGTGGCGGCCGAACTCGCATCGGAAGGTCGGCTCGAAGTGGGCGCGGGCGCCGACGCCGCCGAGGAGCTGCCGGAGGATCGCCTCGCGCCCAGGAGTCGGGCCGGAGAACAGCGCGTTGTAACGATCCGCCAGCAGCACGGCGCTCTCGCGGGCGGCGACCAGCTCGGGCGTCAGGTCGTCGTACATGCGCCCGGAGCGGATGTGGGCGAGTTGCCGTGCCAGGTCCATGGGCGGCGTCCAGGATGAGGTCCGTCCGGGCGTCGGGTCGGGTCAGGGCGCGGTTTCAATCCAGGCGTTCTTCATCGAGCCGACGAATCGGCCGCGGGGGCCGTTTCCGATCGTCAGCTCCTGGCCTTCGGTGGCCAGGTCGAGGTCGGCGTCGTCGGCCTGGGAGACGAGGCGGCCGTCGAGGAAGAGTCGGAGGGCGCCGGAGGCTCGCTGGGCGACGACGTCGTGCCAGCCGGGGGACAGCTCGTGGTCGTGGGTGACGAGTCGTCCCGCCGACATCGACCAGACCTCGCCGGAGGGGAGCGTGGTGACGAACAATCGGCCCTGATAGGTGGCCATGGTCCAGGCTCGTCGGTACGTCACGTCCGGGGTGGCGTCGAGCTGCTTCAGCAGCGACCAGGAGGCGTCCCCCTCGTAACGGTAGACCTCCGCGCGGGGGAGCGAGCCGGCGTAGAGGCTGCCGTTGTGGACGAGCATCCCCATCACCTCGGTCTCGGCGCCGAGTCGGCCCGCGTCGGCCCAGCTCCCGTCGCCCTCCAGCCGGTAGACCTTCCCCGTGGGCCACGCCCCGACGTGGAGCGACCCGTTGTAGACGGCGAAGGAGTAAGTCTGGGTGACGTCGTCGGCCACGGGCTTCAGGTCGGTCCAGGACTCGCCGTCGAAGCGGGAGACGGTCGCGCCGTCGTAGCTGCTGGCGTACAGGGCCCCGTCGAAGACGGCCAGCGACTGGACGCGACGCCCGCCCGGGGTGGGGATCGAGGTCCACCGTTCGCCCCCCTCATATCGGAAGAAGCCGGCGGGACGGTACAGCGACGAGGCGTAGAGCCGACCGCCGAACGACACCAGCGCGGCGACCGCGGGCGTGGGGTCCAGGTCGCCGGCCGGCTCCCACACCCCGGGCCCGACGAACCGGAAGACCCGGCCCCCGCGCTCCAGGTTGTCCGACGCCGGGAGCGCCGAGCCCGCCGTGAGATACTTGCCGGTGGCCACGTAGAGCCGGCCCTCGTGCACGGCCATGGCCGTCACGGAATTCGAACCGTCCGGCGCGCCGAGCGGCTCCCAGCGGCCCGGCCCGTCGTACCGATAGACCTGTCCCCGATGGGGGAGTTCCGGCTCGCACGTCCCGACGTAGAGCCGGCCCTCGTGCACGGCGATGGAGAACCCGAGCAGCGCCTCGCCCGGCCGGCCCTCGGCCCGCCAGCTCGGCGTGGTCCCGGCGTCGATCCCGAACTGGAGCTGGCGCCGATTGGCCTGGCTGGTCGTCACGCCGGTGTTGTCGCGAAGGCCCAGGGTGAACCCCATCCGCCGCCTCGCGTCCCAGAGGCTCACCAGGTCGCCGAGATCCCGCACGCCGGAAGCCTCCGTTTGGAACGACAGCCCGATCGTGAAGTCGGACTTCCCCAGCGGGCGGTTCAGTTTGACGCCGGCCACCGGCGCGCTCTCCGGCCCGAACTCCACCTCCTCGCCGCCGATCAGCCGGACCGCCGTGCCGGAAGGCGTCGGCGCGACGTCATCGGGACCGGCCGCCGCAGCGGCGGCCGCGACCGTCGAGGCGAACAGCAGTCCCTGGAAGCCTCGCACGACGGACTCCGCGAGCGCGGGACGCATCCAGGACCACATGCGAATAGTCGCGATCGTCATACGATGACCTCGGTGCCGGTAGGCTTCGCTCGAATCGAATGCGGAGATCCATCCACGAAAACCGCCAAGATAACCCCGCCCGTTTCGACAAGCCACCGGGAAGGCCCCGACCCCGGCGAAGTCGCCCGATCGACCAGGCGCCAGATCCCCGGCCTGAACGTCCGCCCCCCACGTCGCTGATTTCACATCGTTTTATATATGTAATTTCATTATAACTATTAATGGCCAGGCACGCGAAACACTTCCCTCAAGCGTCGGGATCCCAGAGCCGCTTGCGGAAGTAGTCCTTCCAGGTGTCGGGAAGCCCGGAGGTCTGCGTCGCGCGGCGGAGGAGCTCCTGGTTTTTCGCGTCGACCGTGTAGAGCCTGACGACGTCCGCGACGGTCAATCCCTCGTCCAACCGCTCGATCGGCTCGATGGCGTCGCCCGCGCCGACCTCGCCCTCGGTCGTGACCGCGAAGTAGAAGCCCGTCCGACCGTTCCTGAGCATCCGCTTGAGCATGTCCATCCGGCCGAAACGGAGGCCGAGTTTGTAGCAAGGCAGGCGTGGCTGTGTGACGACGAACTCGGCCGTCCCGATGCGAAATCGGTCGCCGATCCGCACATCCTCGTCGAGGCCCTCGGTAGTCAGGTTCTCGCCGAAGACGGCCTGGGGGAATTCCACGCCCGGAAGCTCCCGCCCCCACTTGTCGTAGTGCTCGGACGGATACACGTAGACGGCCTTGTCGACCCCGCCGTGGACCGTCAGGTCGGATTGCTCATCGCCCTCGAAGTTGAGGGTCGTCACCCGTAGGCGGCGGTCGACCGGCGCCTTGAAGATCGAGGTCAGCACAGACCCGCCCTCGACTTCAATCTCGCGCGGGAGCCCAACGCTCAGCGACACGACTTTCATAGGTCCTCCTTCCGGTTGCACGGCAAGGCTCCCGAGGAGTTGGTATCAGCCTGGCCCAATGGGACTCCGAATATTGGTCCAGACTGGAGACGTCCTGACCGTCCGCCATATCATCTTGGGGGAATCAGCCTGGTTCGGCCAGGGGAACCAGAACGGAGCCGGGTCCGTTCCCTTTTCAGGAGACACGTTCATGATCCGCCTGCTCCTGCTCACCGCTCTGGCGTTCGCCCTCGGCGTTCCGGCCTACGCACAGAATCCTGCCGTATATCACAAGACCGTGAAGATCGACGACCTGGATCTTTTCTACCGTGAGTCCGGGCCGAAAGACGCGCCGGCGATCCTGCTGCTGCACGGCTTCCCCACCAGTTCGCAGATGTTCCGCAACCTGATCCCGGCGCTGGGCGAGCGGTATCGCGTCATCGCCCCCGACTACCCCGGCTACGGCCACAGCTCGATGCCGACCCATGACGAGTTCGCCTACACCTTCGACAACCTGGCGAAGGTGATTGACGAGTTCACCGAGAAGGTCGGCCTGACCAAATACGCCCTCTACGTCCAGGATTACGGCGCACCCGTCGGCTACCGGCTGGCGGTCAAGCATCCGGAGCGGATCACCGCCATCGTGGTCCAGAACGGCAACGCCTACGACGAGGGGCTCGACAACGACTTCTGGAAGCCGATCAAGGCGTACTGGAAGGAGCCGAAGAGTAAGGAGAAGCGAGACGCCATCCGTAACCTGGTCACCTACGAGGCGACCAAATGGCAGTACATGACCGGGGCGAAAAACCCCGAGCTGGTGAGCCCGGACGGGGCGGCCCACGACCAGTTCCTGCTCGACCGAAAGGGCAACGATGAGATCCAGCTCGACCTGTTCCTGAGCTACGGCAGCAATCCGCCGCTCTACCCGAGCTGGCAGGCGTATTTCCGCAAGCACCAGCCGCCGATGCTGATCGTGTGGGGGAAGAACGACCAGATCTTCCCGCCCGCCGGAGCCGAGCCGTACAAGCGCGACCTGAAGACGCTGGAATTCCACCTCCTCGACGCCGGCCACTTCGCCCTGGAGACCAACGGCGACGAGATCGCCAAGCTGATCCGGGACTTCCTCGGCAAGTATGTGACGAAATAACCCGAACAGGAGCACCGCGATGGTGTTCAACAAGAACGATACCGCACTGGTCGTCATCGACCCCCAGAACGACGTCCTGAGCGAGAAGGGAGTCTCCTGGGGGCTGGTCGGCGAAAGCATCCGGGAGAACAACACCGTCGAGAACCTCGAGCGCCTCTTCATGGCCGCGAAGGAGGGCGATTACGGGGTCTTCATCTCGCCCCACTATCTCTACCCGGCTGACCAGGCCTGGGGGTTCGGCGGAGCGGTTGAGAAAATGATGCTTGAAAGCAAGGAATTCTTCCGAGCCGATCCGCTCAGCCTCGAAGGGTTCACGGGCTCGGGGGCCGACTGGCTCGACCGCTACAAGCCGTATATCGAGGACGGCAAGACGGTGGTGGTGAGCACCCACAAGGTCTGGGGTCCGCAGACCAACGACCTGGTCCTCCAGCTTCGAAAACGACAGGTCGACAAGATCATACTCTGCGGGATGCTCGCCAATCTCTGCGTCGAGAGCCACCTTCGCGAGTTGATCGAGCAGGGCTTCGAGGTCGCCGTGGTCAAGGACGCGACGGCCGGCCCCCGGCATCCCGAACTTGGGGACGGTTACAAGGCGGCCGTCGTCAACTACAACTTCGTCGCCAACGCGGTCATGACCACCAACGAGGCGGTCGGCGCGATGCGGTAAAGTTCGTGCTTGCCCGTTGGAAAACCATCGGTGCATCCACAACGCCGCCTTCTTCCAGTGAGCCCAACAACCCCGCACCCGAGGTGAAGCCGTAGACAAGATCACCGTGAAGGACGAGACGGAAATCTCCTTCAAGGATCGAGGCTCGGGCCGGCCGACCGTGTTCAGCCACGGCTGGCCGCTCTCGGCCCATGACTGGAACGCGCAGCGACCCTGCTTCCTCAATCATGGCTGCCGCGTCATCGCCCACGACCGTCGTGGCCACGGGCGCTCGACCAAGGCGGCCGACAGCCAGGACATGGGGAGCTGACATCGGCCAGGCACCCACACCTGAAGTTCTTGGACGATCTTGCTTGGGTGCCTGGCCAACGTCAGACCGCGAAGACCGCCAGGATAATCCCGCCCGTTTCGACAAACCACCGGGAAGGCCCCGACCCCGGCGAAGTCGCCCGATCGACCGGGCGCCAGATCCCGCGCCGGAACGGCGGACGGACGTCCGGCCTCGCTGTCGCGAGTATTCGATCAGCCGCTCCCGGCCCTGAATCCCGCTCCTCCCGGCCCGCCTTTTCTGGGTGCCTGGCCGACGCCTGGATGCTGGTTCACCGCCCCGCCGAAGATCCCGAACCCGGCGGCGAATAGCCCTGACGGGGCTTGATCAAAAAAGCGGGAGGTGCTCGATGCCCGAGCGGTCGAAGCGTCGCTGGTTGAGCGGGGTCCTGATCGGGTCCGGCCTCCTGATCGTCGGCGGATACCTCCTCTGGGGGCCGATCTTCCTCACATTCTTCTACGGGGGGACGCGGGCGGACTGGGCATTCCAGGAGGTCCAAGAGGAAGACGTCCGGCTCCGGCGATCGCACGCGCGACAGCGTCTCTCGTCCGCGTCGGACCGCGAGGCCGCGAAGAGGCGGCTCGCCGCCTGGCAGGAGGAGGCGAGCCGGCGTTGCCTGGAGATCGCCGACCAGAATCCGGGCACGCGCGCGGAGGTGGGCTGCTTGCTCTTCGTCGCGGATCGTTGGCCGGACTCCGCCGAGGGACGATCGGCCCGCGACAGACTGCTGCGTCTCGCGCCGGCCGCCGACATCGGCGCCTGGGCGCAGGCGCTCGGCGGGATCAGGGCCTCGGACGCGGACATCGGGCGCTGGCGCCCGATCATCGCCCGCCTGACGGGTCGCGTCAGGGAGCAGGCCGGCCATCCCGATGCCGCGCGGCTCACGTGCCAGGCGGGAAACCTCGTCGCCCCCGATGAGGCCGCCGAGGCCGCGCCGGAGGAGTTCGTCGCGGTCGCCGACCTGATCCGGTCGCACTACGCGGCGAGCCCGGACATCGCCAATTTCTGCGAGCAGGTCGGCGGCCTGCCGTCGGCGCGGGCCCCGGGCTGGGGGCGGCCGTTCGAGCCTCACCTGCGCGCGATCCTCGCGGCGAACCGCGATCGGTTCGTGCGCTGCTCGGCCAGCCTGGCGCTCGCTTCGGTCGTGCGGGCCGGGGGCGTCGGGCGGCAACCCGAGGCGCGGCGGCTCTTCGAGGGGTTCCTGGCCGAATTCGACGGGAAGGCCGCCTATCACGCCTCCGGGATCGAGCAGGTGTACGGCGACACGGCCCGACAGATCCTGGACACCATCCGAACCCACGCGCTGGGGGCGTCGGCGCCCGAGATCGCGGGCGTCGACCTGGAGGGCCGGCCCCTCTCGCTCTCGGAGTACCGCGGCAAGGTCGTGCTGGTCACCTTCTGGGCGACGTGGTGCTTTCCCTGCATGAAGGCGATCCCGCACGAGAAGGCGTTGCTCGAGCGCTTCGGCCCTGAGCGCTTCGCGATCGTCGGGGTCAACGCCGACGAGGACCCCGCGATCGCGAGGGACGCCGTCGCGAGTCTCGACGTGCCGTGGCGATCGTTCCGCGTCAAGAAGCCGGACGGCGGCTCGATCGCCGACGATTGGCACGTCGCGGGCTACCCGACCCTGTATCTGATCGACGCCGACGGCGTCATCCTGGGCACGTGGCTCGGGATGCCGGCGCAGAGCGAACTCGCGGGGATGATCGAGAACCGGATCGCGCGCCCCGGCGAGAAACGCGACCCCCCCGCGGCGGATGAGGCGGCCCCCCGCGAGACCGCGACGAACGGCGGGAGCGCCGCGGCGAACGTCCCGGTCGAGGTCGTCGCCGATTCCCCGGGCGCGACCGGATTCGTCGCGAAGGTGCTGCGTCGCACCGATGGGGGGGAATCCCGCTACGTCGTCTACATCCCCGGCGATTACGACGCGGCCCGGCCGTCACCGGCGATCCTGTTCCTGCACGGCTCCGGCGCGATCGGGACCGACGGCCGGGGCCATATCGGCGCGCTGGCGAAGGCGATCGCCCGATGGGACGGCCCGTTCCCGTTCGTCACCGTGTTCCCGCAGGCGCCTTCCGGGGACTGGCGGCCGGGCTCCGGCCACGGCGACCTGGCGATCGCCGTCCTGGACGACGTGCTGCGGCAATACTCGGTCGATGCCGACCGCGTCGCGTTGACCGGCGTCTCCATGGGCGGCGAGGGGACGTGGGCGCTCGCCGCCGTCTATCCCGAGCGATGGTCGGCGATCGTCCCCCTCTGCGGGGGAGGAGACCCGAAGACCGTCGCGCGCTTCGCCCGCGTCCCGTGCTGGAGCTTCCAGGGGGCTGACGACCGGATGATCCCCCCGAGCCTCTCGCGGGAGATGGTCCGCGCCCTCCGCCAGGCGGGGGGCCGGTCGATCTATACCGAATTCCCCGGCGTCGGCCACAACTGCTGGGATCGGGCCTACACGCGCGCCGACCTGTTCGAGTGGCTCGGACAACGGAGGCGCGGGTCGCGGTAGGGGTCGCACCGCTCTCCACGCCGGGAAGTCGGAACGTGCCGGGTTTCGTGATGACCTTTGCGGGGATTGAGGCTCCCAGCAGAAGCATGCCCACCCCGTACGGAGCGGGGGTCGAGCTGCTCACCTTGCCATAAGCCGCTCGCACTCCTCGCGCAACACCCCGCCGATCACGGTCGGAGCCGGTCGCCAGCGGTCGAGAACGGGGTCGGTGAGGATGGGATGGGCCGACGTGACGGCCCCGATGATCGGCGTGTCGATCCCGTAGACGACGATGCCGATGCGCAGTTGGCGGATCGCGTAGGCGCACATGAAGCAGGGCTCGGCCGTGGTGTAGAGGATCGACCCGGCGAGATCCCTGCGTCCGGTCGCGTCGAGCGCCGCCTGGCAGGCGAGCGTCTCGGCGTGGCCGGTGATGGAAGGGCCTGTGGGCAGGGCCTCGACCCCTTCCCCGATGATCGCGTCGTCGAGCACGACGACGCTCCCGACCGGAGTGTCGCCCCGATCGCGGGCCACGGTGGCGAGCTCCAGGCACCGCCGCATGAACGGCTCGTGGTCCACGTTCATCCCGAACCCCCTGGCCTGGCCGTCGGCCGAACACGTAAAAACGGCAGCTTGAAGGATCTGGGTTGTCAGGCGATCGATGTCTCCGCCGCGCTCTTCCCACACCCTTTATCTTGAGCGCCTGGCAAGAGATCCGACGCTACGCATCCAACACACGCACCCGCTCCCACCTCCACACCAGACCGTCCTCTGGGTCGACGACCTCTCCGAGTTTCGTGAAGCCGCACTTCTCCAGCACGCGGGCCGACGCTCCGTTCTCAGGCTTGGTATGGGCCCTCACGATCCGGACCCGCTCGTCGGCGATGGCGAACTCGGTCAGAGCCGCAGCCACCTCGGTGGCGTATCCGCGTCCTCGGCATCCCTCGTCGATGCCATAGGCCAGTTCAACCATGCCGTTCGCGTCCGGCGGACCTTTGAACGCACAGCCTCCGACCGAAGTTTGACCGGCTCGCTCTTTCACGGTGTAGCTGAGCGACCACGGATCGCCGGGAAGCGTCGAATGCACCCGCGCCACCCAGTCCGGCGAGACTTCCGCTTGGACTTCAGGGGGCAACGATTCGACCCACGCGAGCGCTTCGTCAGGCGTCTGAAGGACGAGTTCGAGCCGGGCGGTGGGGATGACAAGCCTGGGCATGTGGTGTCCATGGGTCTGTTAGTCGATCGAGCAGGGGAGTAATCCACCTGTGAGAGGCCGGAACGCCGCTTCGATTCGCGGACAATCCTTGAACGGGTCAGGTTCAGTCCTCTCGCCTGCCTTGGGCCCAGACGTTGGCCAGGCACTCAGGAAGGGTCGTTTGAATGATTTGAAACAAAGACGAACATTGATCGAATAGACGTCGGCCAGACCCTTAAACCCGACCAATGGATAGGTTTCGTCCGAGCATCGAGTGCCTAGCCGATGTCGAGATGTCGACGAGCCTCTTAGGGGCGTGGCCGACATCGGTGCAAGTCAGAACTGATCGGAGGAGACGACTTCGCCGCCGGCGCGGGTGGCGAGGAAGCTGAAGATGCGCGGGTCGATGGTCTCCTTGAGGAAGCGGACGGAGCCGTCGGCGAAGAGGAAGTTGCAGCCGCCGCGGTGGAGGCTCCAGAAATCGTCCGCGCCCGCCCCCTTGTAGTTGGGCACGTCCACCCAGCGCTGGTCGGGCGACGGGCCGGTGTGGCCGAGGACCATCACGTTGGCCGTCTCGCAGTCCTGGACCGGCCACCTCGGGTTCGTGCAGACCCGGGAGTAGGGGATGACGCCGACCCAGGTCGCGTCGGCCACGTTTCGGGAGCGCTCGCCGGCCATCAGGGTCGTGCTGGTTCCGTCGGTCACGTCGCGCACGCCGTTGCGGCTGTTGCGGTAGAACAGGCCGTTGTTATGGGCGGGGAACTCCTCGATCTCCCACTGGCCCGCCGAGCCGACGTACTGCCCCGGCGAGAGGTCGGCGACGAGCGTGGCGCCCGCCGCGTCCTTCAGGAGGATCGGGCCGTCGGCGCCCGTCGAGCTGGGGCAGAGGAAGACCGAAAGGCTCGTCGTCCGGACGGTCCGCGACCCCGGCGCGGTGATCGGCAGGCTGAAGTTGGCCGCGCCGGTCAGGGAACGCTGCTCCAGGTCGCTCAACAGCATCGCCCCCCATCCCCAGCCGGGTCCGGTCTCCGGGCTGTTCGGAGCCGGACTCTCGACGCCGGTGATGTAGCCGGGCGGGAACGTCTCGTAGGACGCATGATACGCATGCATCGCCAGGCCGATCTGCTTCAGGTTATTCGCGCATTGCATGCGTCGGGCCGCCTCGCGGGCCGACTGCACGGCCGGCAAGAGCAGGGCGATCAAAACCGCGATGATCGCGATCACCACCAGCAACTCGATCAACGTGAACGCGCGACGAGGCCGAGGGGGTACGGGAAGGCGCATGGGGATCCTCCTGTTCGAATGTTCGAAGCCGTATCCGGGACACGAAAGGCGGGTCCGGACGCGGGCTCAGAACAGGAAGACTTGCAGCCGGGACCGGCGGCGCGGGGGAGGCTCGGGCGGCGGCCCGATCGACTCGCGAAGGCGCGTCGGGCCCTCGAATGGGGGTCGGAGATGGAAGGGGTGGAAGTCCGGCGCGGCGGTTCCGTCCGGGTCGGCCGGCGAATCGACCGGCACGCCCAGGTCGGCGTCGTCCCCCACGCCGCCGTCGGGCGCCTCCAGCACGGCGGCCGGGGACGACTCGACGAGCGACCGCGTGAAGTCGCCCCACGCCTCCGACTGCCGGAGGGGCGTCCCCGTCAGCGCCGCGATCAGGACCAGCCAGGCCGGGGTCCACTTCATGCCGGCCATCCTATCCGGAGGTCGCCGTTCGAGTCGAGTCCCGGCGGCGGACGTTCCGGACCGGCCGGAGATTTCGGGACTCCTTCCAGAAACCACACCGAGTTGGGTAGGTACAGCCGCGCGGCGGCGGCGAGGCTCGGATCGACGTCAGCGACGCCTCCCTGCGGCGACCCCCACTTCCGCTCCATCCGCTCCACGCATTCCCAGGGTGGGGCCCCGCTCAAGAAGAGGTCGTCCATCTCGTCCGAGTCGGCGTAAAGGGCCATGAATCCGGCCCCTAGCGCGCCAGCGATCGCCCGGAAGGCGAGGAGGTGGGCCCGACGCAGCGGTTCGACGGCGAGGAAGCCCCGCCACCGGCCGCCGGCGCGGAGACGCGCCGCCGAGGCCGTCACGCTCAGGAGCAGGCTCCCGGGGCCGGTGAAACGCCGCAGGTCCGGTTCTCGGGGCGACGCCGGATAGACCTCCCACACGGGCAGTGGGTCGTGCAACCGATCGGGTTCGGACGCGAGCCAGTCAGCGCGGACCTCCCGTGCGGCCCTGGTGGTGGGCGAGAGCCTTGTGAGGATCTCACCCGAGTTTCGGAAGTCGGCCAGGTCGTGGTCGAGCAGGAGATTGATCCGGGTGCCCATCGCTCCTCGCCGTCCTCGCCCGGAGCGGGCAGGCCGTCCGGTGAAACCCCCGATCATCCCGCGACGCCCACTTCCTCTTCTTAGAAATCCCGGTCGATCCCCTTGGCACCGGGCCGGCGGAACCCGTGGTAGCGCGTCCCCTGGTGGGTGAGCGTCCCCTCGTCGCCTTCGACGAGGACGCCGTACTCCGGGCCGGGGACTTCGAACTCCTGGCGCTCGCCCGATCGGAGGTCGAACGCGACATAATAATAGGTGCGGACCCGACCGCGTCCGTGGCCGTGACGAGGCCCGCCCCCGCGCATTTCGGTCCGCTTGGCCAGGACGCGGGCCGGGGACTCCTGCACCGTCAAGGCGTTGTTGCGCGACCACTCCGCGATCCCGGACGCCGCCTGAACCGCGAGCGTGGCGAAGACGGCGAGGAAGCCGACGGCGAGGAAGACGGACACGATCACGAACATCAAGCCCATGGGGTCGTCCTCCCGGGGAGGGACGGCGATCGCGCCGCGCCGTGGTAGTGGACGGCATTCGTCGGCGGTTCGCTTCTCTTGCGAGATTCCCGGCCGGATTCCGCCGAAACGAGCCCGATGGCTCCCGCGCGATCCGGAGCCCGGGACCGCCCCCCGGCCGGTCGTCGACCTCGATCGTCGCCGGTCCCGGACGTTGCGTCACCCCCATCCTTGCCTTGTGGTCGCACAATGGCGGAAGAGGCGGGGCGATGTCGCCCCGCCTCTTCCGCGTCCGACCTTCGCGCCCCGACCGGCCGGCCTCCAGGCCACCGGGCTCGGCCCTTCCCGACCGCGATCAGCGGGCGTCCGCCGCCTCGGCCTTGGCGTCCTTATCGCACGCGGCGTCCTTCTTGTCGCACTCGGCCTTCTTCTCGCACGCGGCGGCCTTCTTGTCGCACTCGGCCTTCTTCTCGCACGCGGCGGTCTTCTCGCAGGCGGCGGCCTTGGCGGCGCAGCACGCGGCGTCCTTCTGCTCGCAGCACGCGGCCTTGGCGTCGCAGCACGCGGCGTCCTTCTTGTCGCACTCGGCCTTCTTCTCGCACGCGGCCTTGGCGTCCTTCTCGCAGGCGGCGGTCTTCTCGCAGGCGGCGGCCTTGGCGGCGCAGCAGGCGGCGGCCTTGGCGTCGCAGCAGGCGGCGGCCTTGGCGGCGCAGCAGGCGGCGGCCTTGGCGTCGCAGCACGCGGCGGCCTTCTTGTCGCACTCGGCCTTCTTCTCGCACGCGGCGGTCTTCTCGCAGGCGGCGGCCTTGGCGGCGCAGCAGGCGGCGGCCTTGGCGTCGCAGCACTCGGCCTTGGCGTCGCAGCACGCGGCGGCCTTCTTGTCGCACTCGGCCTTCTTCTCGCACGCGGCCTTCTTCTCGCAGGCGGCGGCCTTGGCGTCGCAGCAGGCGGCGTCCTTCTTCTCGCAGGCGGCGGCCTTGGCGTCACATTCGGCCTTCTTCACCTCGGCGGCCCCGGCGGCGCCCATCACGACGGCCAGCGCGAGTGCCCCGACCAAGCCTAGCATTCCACGACGATCCATAGGTTCTTCTCCCAACTCGATGACCCGAATGGCGGCCCCCGCACGACGCGGACGAGCATTCCCCCACTCCCGTTGACAGGGAAGGGGAGGACGACCCGCGCGGCGCGGACCGTCCTCCTCGCCCCCGGCATCGGGACCGATCGGTCTTCACCGCGCATCGACCGCGTCGGCCCGAGGGTCGCTCGGGGACGGACGGGGTGCGCAGGAGGACCGGCGACCTCGATGCAGGGCCGGTTCAGATCAGGAGTCGGGCGTGCCGCAGGTAGAGGGGGGACCCTCGCGGCGGACTCTCAGCAGGCCCGACCGGGAGGGAAGGGGGCCGAGGGGACGGATCGAAGTCCGTCGCGGCCTGGGGCGAGATGCGACCGAGGTCGGTCTTCCTCGGGCTCGTGGTGCGTCGATTCGAGCCGTTGGGTTCGAGGGCCTCGGATCGGTCGGCGCGGCAGGCGCAGCCGCGGTACGGGCTGCACGAGCCTTCCGCGTCGGCGGCCGAGGCCCTCCCGGGGGCGAGCACCGCCCCGGCGAAGTCGCGGGACGGCTCGACGTGGGCCGGGGCCTTCTCGCAACAGCCGCAAGCGGCCACGCAGCTCCCGATGGCCATCTTCGCCGGGGAGCACGCCTTCGCCCCGGTCGGGACCGCCCACGCCATGAGGATCGCCGTCAAGGCGACCCAGAGGCTTCGGCGGCGTGCGAGGGCGGAGTTCAAGGGGCGTCTCCGATACGGAGGTTCGATCAGGACGTGATCTATCGACTCCTGAACCCTAGACGTTTCACCCCGATCGGTCAAGACGTCGAGCGGCTTCGCCCGGACTTCGCCGTCGCCCTGTGACGGTGGCGACCTTCCCGCGGCCCCCGGCCGTCCGCCTCCACGACTCGACAGGATTCGGCGCCTCTGCTAGATTCCCGGCGATCATCGACCGAACGGCCCCACGGACAAGGACGTCCCCCATGGCTTCTCCCGCGCGCCGAGCCGCCAGGCCGAGCCCGACCCCAAGCGACCCCCCCGCCGCCTCGCCCCCACCTTACGCGATGCTGGACGTCCGTTCGCTCGATCAGAACCTGTTCAACCTGGAAGTCTACGGCGACCCGGCGAGCCAGGTGGACGACCTGATCGGGAGCGTGCGGGAACACGGGATCCTGGTGCCCCTGGTCGTCGCGCCGGGGCTGGCGAGGGGACGCTGGGAGGTCGTGTCGGGACATCGCCGAATGGCCTGCGCGATCGAACTGGGGTTCGCAACGGTCCCCTGCACGATCCGCCGGTTCGATTCGGACGACGATCGCCGGGTCGCCATCCTGGAATACAACCGCCAGAGACGCAAGACGTTCAGCCAACTCATGCGGGAAGCCGACGCGCTCGAACGGCTTTGGTCGGCCGACGCGAAGCTGCGAAGCCGGGGCAACCTGCGGAACGTCGCCGCGGCGCATCAGCCAGTCGGCTCCGGCCCCCGAACCCTCCCCTTTCCCGATCATCCGTCGTGGCTGGAGGACGGGGGCCAGGTCGAGCGTCGGAATTCCGACGCTCGAGAGGATGATGGGCAGGGGGAGGCGACGCCCCCTCGAGCGGGCCGCACCGACGCCGCCGTCGCCGAGCGGATCGGCCTGGGGGGCAAGGATCTGTACCGCCAGGCCCGGGCCGTCTGGAAGGTCGCCGGCGAGGGGGACGCGCGGGCGAGGGCGGGGGTCGCCCAGCTCGACGCGGGGACGAAGACCATCCACGCGGCCTACAAGGACCTCCGCCGTCGCGACAAGTTCGCCCGCGACTTCCAGCCCACTCCGTACGACGTCTGGTCGTTCCGCCACGACCGGGCCTTCGGCATCCCCCACCCCGGCTCCATCCCCCCGGCCCTCGTCGCCCACACGCTCCACTACTTCACCGAGCCCGGCGCCCTGGTCGTCGACCCGATGGCCGGCGGCGGCACCACCCTCGACGTCGCCCTCGCCATGGGCCGACGATGCCTCGCCTACGACCTCGAACCGACGCGCCCCGAGATCGCCCCCCACGACGTCCGCCTCGGACTCCCCCCGGAAGCCCTCGGCTGCGACCTCCTCTTCTGCGACCCGCCCTACCACTCCATGCTCGCCCGCAAGTACCCCAAATCGAGCGTGGCGGCGGCCCCCTGGAGGACTGGGTCCGGTTCCTCGCCCGGCTGGCCGAGAACGCCTTTTTAACGATCAGGCCCGGCGGCCATTTTGCGCTTTTATTGGCGACTCAGACCGAGAAGGACCTGCCCCGCGGACACGGCTACATCGACCACGTCTTCCTCGGTTATCGCGCGGGCCTGGACGCCGGCTTCCTCCCCGAGCGCCGAATCAGCTGCCCGATGAGTGGCGACTACACCCCCCAGCAGGTCCGCCGCGCCCGGGTCGAAGGCCGACTCCTGGGACAGGTGCGCGACCTGCTCATCCTTCGGAAGCCGTGCGAAGGCGAGACGGCCAGTACAGGCATCCCGAACACGCAATTCCCGTAAACGGGACGCCGCAAGACGCGACCTTGCCTCGCTTTGAATCAACCTCGCCTGCCCCGAGTTCGCAATCAAGATACTGCCAAATCGACAGCAGCCATTTTGGCATACGGGCTTCGCCTGCCATTTGCGTCAACGGGAGGCCGATTCGCGTCTCGCGACTCCCGAATTTCGGCTCCCGGCGGGCGCAAAAAGAAACGCGGCCCGAAGCCGCGTTTCGATCGACCCAACCTATTTCCGGCGAACGACTTGCTCTTACTCGACCGGCTCGCCGCACGCCAGTTCGTAGACCTTCCCCCGCACGAAGGGATTCGAGAGCGTCGGGTTCCGACGGACCACCGGCTCCGGCAAAGAGTCCAGGGCTGCGGCCGTAAGTCGCTTCAGCTCATCGGGATGGAGCTTCTCGAGGACGTATGAGACCGCCGCCTCCTGGGACGCCAGCGAGTCGACGTCCCGGGCCTGCTTCTTCTCGGTTTCGATGCGCCGCAGCCGCTCCGCCAGCTCGCGGCGACGGCTCTCCAGCCGGTTCGCCACCTGGGGGAGCAGTTCGTAGCCGTCCTCGATCCCCGCGCGGATATAGCCGGGACCGTTTTGCAGCTTACCCTGGCTCTGCAAATAGAGGGCGTTGAGGAGCACCTTCGCGACTGCCTCGGGATCCTTCTGCGTAACTAGGCGGTTCGCGAGGTTCTCGGGCAGTCCCTGATTGGTCAACAAACCCTGCAAATCGACAGCAACAAGAAGGCGTCCGTCGGCGCTCAGGCGGAACGGAGTGCCCGGGATCGGCACGGACGCTGTGTCTTCTTTCGTTCCTGTCTCTTGTTTGGGCCCATCCTCACGGCCGGCGCGGTCCAACTTCTGGACCGGCTCGACTAAAGAAAATAGACCGGATTTCGAGGGGTCGACTAAAGAATCCAGTCCAGTTTCTCGGGGCTCGTCTAAAAGATCTCGGCCGGTCGGCGGGGCCGGCTTGGCTTTCTTGGACGAGGGGGGCTTGGCCCGGTCGCCCGTCGGCCGATGTTCGGGAGCCGCCTGACGGAGGACCCGGTACGCCGTGGACCTCCCCTTCGACTTGTTGGCGATCAACAGCCCGGCCTGGACCAGCTCGGCGATGGCGTCGATGACCGTCTGCCGGCTCAGGCCCGATTGGCGCGCGATGGTCCGCGTGCTGGGATATCCCCAGTCCGTGCCGAAGTCCGTATAGAGGCCGATCACGAGATAGACCTTGATCGCCGAGCCTCCCAGCGATCGGAAGGCGTCGGACCGGAGCAGGTCGTGCTCGACCCGGAAGAAATACGATGCCATGGCCGGATGCCACCTTGCCTCGAGATCGCCCTGACAAAATCCCTCCCGCCAGCGGCCCTCGCCCGCGACGCCGCACGCGCCGGGGCGATCAGTCCGACTCGACGGCCGGCGGATCGGCGACGTAATAGGTCTTCACCTTGCCGCGAGGCCCGGTGGTGGAAACGACCAGCCCCAGCTTCTCAAGCTGCGCGAGGCCGTCGATCACCGTCGGCGTGGAGAGCCTCGTCCGGGCGACGAGTTGGCTCAGGCTGATCGTCACGCTGCGATCGGGCTCGCCGCCGACCGCCTCGATGATCACCAGATAGACCTTGATGGCCTCGCCGCGGATCCGAGAAAGATAGCCGCGATCGAAGAGCACGCTCTGCACCCAGTCGAGCTGGGTCGACTCGTCCACGTCCGTCATCATCGCGGGGCACTCCGTTGTCTCGAGCCGCCTCGGCCCGCTCCGCCCGCCGACCATCCCTCGGCGTCCGTTCGACCGCCTTCCTCTCATGACCGCCGTGCCAACGTCCATGGTCGATGTCGCTCCTTCTGTTCTTGCGGCCATTCCCTGGCTTCCTCAGCTTGGCTTATCGGATACAGATCGCCCGATTTACAAGTCGCTCAGGACGCATTCTCCTCATTGAAGGCGGTGCCGCCCGGGATTCCGGCGAAACCGTTGCGACTGGGCGCGGTGGGCCGGGACTGCCCGAATCGGTCTCATTCCTCACCTCTACCTCCCCGGATCGTCCGCTCCTCGGATCCGTCCTTCCGCCGGCAACCATCCCGCCGCTCTCTATATCAAGTGAGAGGATCCCGAGGCCCGCGCCTGAATCGCGAGGTTCCCGACGCCAAGAGCCAGGGCAGGGGGGGACCTCCAGGCCGTCCACGGGGATCGAATCCCCTATAGAGCAGAACAGCGGACACGGGAAACGAGCGGAGAAGCGTGTGAAACGCCGTCACCGCCCGATTCAAAGCGGAAATGGAGGACTGGAAGACCGCAAAACGGCAGTCGTCTCAAAGCCGTCTTCGAGAAAGTTGGAAGTCGTAACATGTTGACTCAGTGAAGATTAGATGCGGAGTTGGGGGGCACGCGGGACCAGACCGTTGACCCGGTGGGGGGGATGCCTTAATATCTGCCTGTCGAGACGAACGACGCCGAGACGAAACGAACGGCCGACCGAGTCGCCAACAACGACCAGGTCGGCCGAAAACGTCGAGTCGCGGCGGGGGGAGGCTCGGAAGGCGGGGGCTTCGGGACGGCCGCAGGGCCGGGGCGAAGCGGATCGCCGCTCTTTGACAATCCGGTCGATCGTGGAACGAGCCTCGCGTCGCAGGACGCGGGGCGGAGAGAACGATGCGTAGCGAGTGCGGAACGCGGGAAGGGGCCACCAGCCCCTCGGAACGCGTACCGCGGGCGAACCCTTGAGGGGAGCCGGCGTGCGGGATCGTCCCATCGGGACGTCGGAGGCCCAGGTCCTGGACCTCGCAACGACGTCGGGGCGGCCGCAAGGACCGGTGGCGCATCCGGACTCGCGGCCAGCCGTCACGCCTTCGGGCGGGGCGGGGGGTCATGAAGGACGGATCGCCGAGCATTCCTCAGACCTCTTCGAGGATGGGGACCGGAGATCGGGAAGGCCTCCTTCGGGGGGGCGAACGGTCCGAGGACCATTGTGAAGGGTTTGATCCTGGCTCAGAATGAACGTTGGCGGCGTGGATTAGGCATGCAAGTCGCACGGGCCCCGCAAGGGGCCAGTGGCGGAAGGGTGAGTAAGGCGACGGCAACCAACCCCGAGGATGGGTATAGCCGCGGGAAACTGCGGGTAATCCCCAGCGATGCGAGGGCGTCGGCATCGACGCTTCGCCAAAGGATCCGTCCGCCTCGGGACGGGCCGTCGTGGTATTAGGTCGTTGGCGGGGTAACGGCCCACCAAGCCTTCGATGCCTACCGGGCGTGCGAGCGTGGCCCGGCACACTGGGACTGAGACACTGCCCAGACTCCTACGGGAGGCTGCAGTCGAGAATCTTCGGCAATGGGCGCAAGCCTGACCGAGCGACGCCGCGTGGAGGACGAAGGCCTTCGGGTTGTAAACTCCTGTCGAGGGGGAGAAAGGCCCTGCAAGGGGCTTGATCGATCCCTGGAGGAAGCACGGGCTAAGTTCGTGCCAGCAGCCGCGGTAAGACGAACCGTGCGAACGTTATTCGGAATCACTGGGCTTAAAGCGCGTGTAGGCGGATCGGTGCGTCGGCGCCTGAAATCCCCCGGCTCAACCGGGGAACGCGGCACGAAACGGCCGGTCTGGAGGGACGTAGGGGGGTCTGGAACTTCCGGTGGAGCGGTGAAATGCGTTGAGATCGGAAGGAACGCCCGTGGCGAAAGCGAGACCCTGGACGTCTACTGACGCTGAGACGCGAAAGCTAGGGGAGCGAACGGGATTAGATACCCCGGTAGTCCTAGCCGTAAACGATGAGCACTGGGTAGGGGGCTCGCCGATGGGCTCCCTGCCGCAGGGAAACCGTGAAGTGCTCCGCCTGGGGAGTATGGTCGCAAGGCTGAAACTCAAAGGAATTGACGGGGGCTCACACAAGCGGTGGAGCATGTGGCTTAATTCGAGGCTACGCGAAGAACCTTATCCTGGGCTTGACATGCAGGGATTAGCCGGCGGAAACGTCGGCGACGCCGCAAGGTGGAACCTGTGCAGGTGCTGCATGGCTGTCGTCAGCTCGTGCCGTGAGGTGTTGGGTTAAGTCCCGTAACGAGCGAAACCCCTGTGATCAGTTGCCAGCGCGTCATGGCGGGGACTCTGATCAGACCGCCGGCGTCAAGCCGGAGGAAGGCGGGGACGACGTCAAGTCATCATGGCCCTTATGCCCAGGGCTGCACACGTGCTACAATGGGGCGGACAAAGCGTCGCCAGGCCGCAAGGCCGCGCTAATCGCAAAAACCGTCCCTCAGTTCGGATTGCGGGCTGCAACTCGCCCGCATGAAGCTGGAATCGCTAGTAATCGCGGATCAGCATTGCCGCGGTGAATGTGTTCCTGAGCCTTGTACACACCGCCCGTCAAGCCACCAAAGCGGGGGGCATCCGAAGTCGTCGGAGCCGAAAGGCAGGCGCCGAAGATGAAACCCGTGATGGGGACTAAGTCGTAACAAGGTAACCGTAGGGGAACCTGCGGTTGGATCACCTCCTTTCTAAGGAAACTTGGAAAACCAAGCCGGGGACGCCGGATCGCGAAGGTTGCCGCCAGGCCTCCTTCGTCGGCCCCCACGGCTCGTCGGCGCCGCCTCGGACCCCGAGGAGACGCCCGTACGCCTGCTCCCCCCGAGGGTTTGAACGCCGGAATCGGCTCACGCATCGAGCCTCTCCGACCACGCCGGGCCCCGAGCCCGGCCCTCCGGATCCGCCGCAAGGCGGACCGGGCCACGATCGATCGGCATACGCGTCGCCCGCCCGGCCTCCGCCGGGCGGGTCGACGTTCCGACCCTCGCCTCCTGGACGCGGGGCGGGGCCGTCTCCCCCGGGGACGGCCTCGCCCCCTGGCCAGGCGCCAGGGCCCGGACGGCGGACGCAGGTCCGCCGGCCGCGAGCCTCTTTGACAATTCGGTGGTTGGTCGATACACGAATCCGGCCGCGGCCGGCCGCTTCGCCCCTCGGGGCGGGGGGGTCGAAGGCGGGGCGGATTCGACACGAGCCCCAACGCGGGTCGTGCGGTCGGCGTCCTCGGACGCGGGCGGCACGCGCCGGCGGGAAGGGCGAGTGGCATACTCCACTACAGTTTCACGCCGCCGCGACGCGAGTCGGGGCGGCTCGAAGAACACGAACCCTTTAGGATCTGGATCGGGCCTGGGGCCGACTTCCGCGTCGCGAGACGCCGGGGTCGAATCCCCTGTCCGGCTTGGCGAGGAATCGCGAAGCGAAGAATCGAGCGGCTGCCCGTCGAGAGGCCCGCGCCTTCCCAGGCGCGGGGGCCCGATCGGCGTGGTCAAGCCCCTAAGGGCGCGGGGGGAATGCCTAGGCGTCGTCAGGAATTCGGGCGTGGAAGGCTGCGATAAGTCCGGGGGAGCTGCATAACGAGCGTCGATCCCGGAATGCCCGAGGAACACCCGGGGAACTGAAACATCTCAGTACCCGGAGGAAAGGAAATCAACCGAGACTCCCTCAGTAGCGGCGAGCGAACGGGGAAGAGCCCAAACCGGACGGGTCACCGTCCGGGGTCGAGGGCCCGGAATCACGAGGAACCAACGCGAACCGAAGCCGTTTGGAAAATCGCGCCGGAGCGGGTGACAGCCCCGTAGGTGCAGCGGCGGTTCCTCATCCGGTCGCCCAAGTAGGGTCGGGCACGGGAAACCCGGCCTGAATTCGCGGGGACCATCCCGCAAGGCTAAGTACTCGACGACGACCGATAGCGAACCCAGTAGGGCGACCGAACGGTGGGAAGAACCCCGACAAGGGGAGGATACTGAACCTGAAACCCCGCGCCTACAAGCGGTGGGAGGCCTCTGACGCAAGTCGGGCTGACCGCGTGCCTTTTGCATAATGATCCGGCGAGTTATCGTGTCCGGCCAGGTTAACCCCTTCAGGGGGGGAGCCGCAGCGAAAGCGAGTCTGAACAGGGCGACTCAGTCGGGCGCGATAGACGCGAAACCAGGTGAACTACCCATGGGCAGGTTGAAGCGGCCCTAACCGGCCGTGGAGGACCGAACCCACCAGTGTTGAAAAACTGGGGGAGGACCCGTGGGGAGGAGTGAAAGTCTAATCAAACCTGGAGATAGCTCGTTCTCTCCGAAATGGCTTTAGGGCCAGCCTCGGGAAGTAACGCACGGGGGTAGAGCGACGGAATCCGTTTGGGGGCCTCCCCGGCTACCCATCGGAACCCAACTCCGAATACCGTGCGTCGGACCCCGGGAGTCAGAGCGTGGGGGATAAGCTTCATGCTCGAGAGGGAAACAACCCAGACCGCCGACCAAGGCCCCTAAAGCGACGCTCAGTGGCAAAGGAAGTGGGATCGCCGTGACAGCCGGGATGTTGGCTTAGAAGCAGCCACCATTTCAAAAGTGCGTAACAGCTTACCGGTCGAGCCATCCCGCGCCGAAAATGACGGGGACTAAGCGTCGTGCCGCAGTCGCGGATTCGCAAGAATGGTAGGAGAGCGTCGACGCCAGCGTCGAAGCGGCACCGGTGAGGAGCCGTGGAGCGGCGTCGAGTGCGCATGCCGGAACGAGTAACGACAAGACGGGTGGGAAGCCCGTCCGCCGAAAGCACAAGGTTTCCTGGGGAAGGTCAATCCGCCCAGGGTCAGTCGGGTCCTAAGACGAGGCCGAAAGGCGTAGTCGATGGGCAGACGGTTAATATTCCGTCACCCGGCGGGGAGGTTGAACGAGGGAGGACGCCGGAGGATTCTCGAGTCGGGGTGGTAGACGCCCCCGTGCCGCAAGGCCGACAGCATTCGATCTGGAAGCTCGAGAGAATCCGGCCGCGAAAAGCCCCCTCGGGACGATCCGCCGGCCCGTACCGCAATCCGACACAGGTGTGCCAGGTGAGAATCCGAAGGCGTTCGGGAGAACCCTCGTGAAGGAACTCGGCAAAATGACCCCGTACCTTCGGTACAAGGGGTGCTCCCTCCGCGAGGGGGGAGCCGCAGAGAATCGGCTCTAGCGACTGTTTATCAAAAACACAGGACTCTGCCAACTCGCAAGAGGACGTATAGAGTCTGACGCCTGCTCGGTGTCGGTAGGTTGAGGAAGGCGGTCAGCGCAAGCGAAGCCGGCGACCGAAGCCCCGATAAACGGCGGCCGTAACTATGACGGTCCTAAGGTAGCGAAATTCCTTGTCGGGTAAGTTCCGACCTGCATGAATGGCGTAACGACTGGAGCGCTGTCTCCACGAGGGACCCGGTGAAACTGTAGTCGTGGTGAAGATGCCACGTACCCGCGGTTAGACGGAAAGACCCCGTGAACCTTTACTGCAGGTTGGCACTGGTCCGATGCTCGTTCTGTGTAGGATAGGTGGGAGGCTTCGACCCGGCGGCGCCAGCCGTCGGCGAGCCAACGGTGAAATACCACCCTGAATGATCGTCGGCCCTCACCGGTACGCAGCCCGTACCGGGACCGTGCTCATCGGGCAGTTTGACTGGGGCGGTCTCCTCCCAAAGAGTAACGGAGGAGCGCAATGGTGCCCTCAGCCCGGTCGGCAATCGGGCAACGCGAGCGCAAACGTAGAAGGGCGCCTGACTGCGAGACCGATGGGTCGAGCAGGGACGAAAGTCGGCGTTAGTGATCCGGCGGTGCTGGATGGAAAGGCCGTCGCTCAACAGATAAAAGGTACTCCGGGGATAACAGGCTGATCTCCCCCGAGCGTCCCTAGCGGCGGGGAGGTTTGGCACCTCGATGTCGGCTCATCGCATCCTGGGGCTGGAGAAGGTCCCAAGGGTTTGGCTGTTCGCCAATGAAAGCGGTACGCGAGCTGGGTTCAGACCGTCGTGAGACAGGTCGGTCCCTATCTGCCGTGGGCGTAGGAGACTTGAGGAGCTTCTCCCCTAGTACGAGAGGATTGGGGAGGACCGACCTCTGGTGTGCCGGCTGTCGCGCTAGCGGCACCGCCGGGTAGCCAGGTCGGGACGGGATAAGCGCTGAAAGCATCTAAGCGCGAAGCCCTCTCCGAGATGAGGTCTCCAGCGGGCATGTCCCGCACAGGCTCCTGGAAGACGACCAGGTCGATAGGCCGGAAGTGCAAGGCGGGCGACCGCCTCAGCCGACCGGTCCTAACAGCCGAGCGGCTTGACCACCCCGATCCGTCCCCTCCGCACGCGGAGCCGGGCCCGGGTCGCGGCGGCTGCAAGATCCTCCGCACGGCGAGCCTCGCCGAAGTGAAACCGGCCGACTCCCGGTCCGGACCCCGGGTCCGTGATCCTCGAGATCGGAAGCTGGAGTGGACGAACCGCTCGCCTCGTGACGTATCGACCGACCCACCGAGATCCACGCCCGGCGGGGCGAAACCCCCGCCGGCCGTTTTTCCGGCGACCATACCGTCGGGGCCACACCCGTTCCCATTCCGAACACGGCCGTTAAGCCCGACGGGCCCATGATAGTGCTCAGGCGCGAAAGTCGGTCATCGCCGGAATCCCCCAGAGACGCCCCCGCCCCCAAGGCGGGGGCGTCTTCGTTTCGAACCCCGCTGCCCCGCCTCCGAACCGGCCACTCCTCTCGGCCGTCAGACGCAATTCCGGGAGGGCTAAGACTGGAATCTGGCCTTCGATCACTCGAACAGGCTCGCCCTTTCGTCCTCTCGCGGCGACGGATAGCTCAGTTCGCCTCCCTCCACCCGGGCCCCTTCGGTCAAAATGTGGGGCCGCAATGTGCCGGAGGGCATGATGTGGCGGATTTCGATACCTCGGACGCCCAGGTAATCGCTGACCAGCCGCCGATGGCAGCGCCAGTAGACGCCCTCGGAGCACATGAACGCGGTTCGCTTTTGCCGGGCCAGTTCTAGCAGACTCTCGATCGCCTCGTGGAAGTCCGGGGTGGCCATGTAATCGGCGTAATTCCGGAAGCTCTGGTTTCGCAGGCCGAGATTCGTGGTCGATCCGCCTGGTTGCTTGCGACGCCCTCCCAGAGATTCGATCCAGCGGTACTCGACGCCTGCCTGGGGCATGGTGGAGGCGAGGTTCTCCCGGTTGAAGTGCGGGTATTTCCGCGATCCGGGGAACCTCCGTATGTCCGCCAGGGCTTGAATGTTATGTTCGGCGAGGAGTCTGAGGAACTCGTCGAGCGGATGGGTCGAGTGGCCGATGGTGAATAGCGTCAATGGGGCGGTCTTCGAGAGGATGGCTTCGGCGGGCTCGAGTTTCATGAGCGTCTCGGTTCGACGTCGCCATCGGCCCAGGTCATCCATCTTCTGGGGCTGTGGGCTCGTCACCCCCAACCGGTCCCGACGGTCCGCCGCCCTTCGGGTGATGGTTCAGGGGTGAGATTTGGGCTGGTGTGTTTCGGCGCGAGGCCGCCAGGCCTCGTCGAAGAAGCCGGCCTGGACGATCTTGCGGGGCTCGCGCGGTGTTGGAGGGGAGGTGACGTCGACGACGGCGAAATCGGGGAGTTTGGGGGTCTGTCGGGCGTTATTGAGGTCGTCGAACTCGCCGTAAGTGAAACCGCTGTTGAGCACGACGTAGCGACGAGGGTTGAGCGGGTTCGGAAAGATCAAGGTCGGGGCGTGCGTCCTGGCATCGTGCGACTCGCCGGCCAGCTCGACGCGGTCGGCGTTCCACTTCACGGGAAGCCTGTCGAGGACCTTTGCGAGCACGGCGTTGCTGCTCGGGTCGCCCCAGAGGACGAGGTTGGACGAGGCGATGTCGGCCTCGGTCACGTCCGTATCATCCTTGACGCGGGCTTGACCCCGGAACTGGCGGCGCCAGCGGTCGAGGGCGCGGGAAAGCTCGGCCTGGGTCCAGGCGCCGACCTGCTCATTGGACGCCGGGCCGGTGGGTCGGACCATCAGGAACGAGTCGTAGAAGGCGTCGTCGATCGGCCCCTGGAGGCCGTGCCGCTTGACGAGCCGGCCGTCGTCGTCGGGGCCGGCGAGGGTCCAGCGGCCGTCCACCTTGCGGAAGCTGGCGGTCCACGACCGATCCGAGCCGGCCTTGGGAACCTTCACGACGTCGCCGTCGATCCGGGCCTTGAAAGCCTTCCGGGGGTCGAACGGCGCGTGGCCGGCGGGGACCGTCAGCGTCAGGGCGGTGACGTTCTCGCTGTGGACGTCGGGCCCGAGGCGGTCGTCCCCGATCATGGAGAAGGAGCCGTCGAACCAGGAGCGGAGGCGCGCCCGGACGCGGGCCCGCTCCCAGTGCCGCGCCAGCCCGTCGATCCGGACCCAGGACGACTCGTTGTAGCGGAGGGTGTAGGTGGTGAAGTCGACCTCCGCAGGGACGGGGTCGCGGCCCTTGCGGGCGATCGCGTCGATCCGGCGGTCGATCTCGGCCTTGGCCTCGGGCGTGTACTTGTGGCCCGCCCCGGCGCCGATGACGTGGACCAGGTCGATTCCATCCTCGGGGAGCACCTGGCCGGCGAGGTCGTCGGCCAGCTTCTGGAGGCCCTTCAGGCCGCTCTCCTCGGCGAGCGTGCGGGCCATGAGGTCGGCGGCCTGCTTCTGGCCGTCCTTCTCCCCGCTGTAGGCGACGGTCGGGAGGTTGAACAGGTTGGCGGCGTAGCCGGTGCTGTCGTAGAGCCGCCAGAGGGTTTGCTCGTACCAGGGCGGGGGCGTTGACGTCGAGCCCTTGCGGAAGACGCCCAGGAAGTCGGCCGATTCGGCGAAGCCCGCGCCGGGGGCCGCCGCCGCCCAGACGCTTGGGAAGTGGGTGGCGAACTGCCAGGCGGCCGCGCCCCCCATCGAGAACCCGCGCATGACGAGGCGGTCGTCGTCGATGGGATAGTGGGCCTTCACGTCTTCAAGCGCCTCGAACAGGTCGACCTCGCCGGCGAACTTGTTGGCGTTGCAGAACCGGCCGTAGGGGTGGAGCACGAAGGCGTCGGCCGGCGCGAACTCGCCGATCGACGTGGTCCGCTGCCGCAGGAAGTTCAGCTCGCTGAGGGTCTCGCCCCGGCCGTGGCACCAGACGTCGAGCCGGAACCGATGCGGCGAATCCGCCCGGTAGGACCGGGGCACGACCAGGCCGTAGGGCTGGATCGAGCCGTCGATCTTCGACGTGTAGCCCCGCACGACCAGGCCGGCCGCCGAATTCCATGGCGTCTCGCCGCGATCCAGGGCCTCCGCGCGTTCGACGCCTTGCTTCAAGAGCGAACGCGCCCACTCCACCTCCTTGAGGTCGAAGAACTCGCCGTATCGCAGGGCCGAGTCGACCGCCGCGTGGAAGATCTGGACGTCGGGGAGGAACGCCAGGAGCTTCGGCCGATCCTTGAGGGCCTCGCGAAGCCCCTCGATCCGCCCGGCCAGCGCGTCGAGGTCGCCCTGGAGGGACGCCCGGTCGGCGTCGGGGACGGCGACGCCCGGAGGAGGGACCGGACGGATCTTCTCGGCCGGACTTTCGGCCCGCACCGGCGAGGACGCGGCGAGCAGGAGGCCGAGACCGAAGCAAAGGCCCAGGCGGAGATCAAGGCGCGGGCGGCGGTGGGACATCGGCGGTTCGTCCTTTCCTGGGACGACGAGCGTCGTCCCGGCCGGGGATGATCGGGAGAGCGCCCGGAGGGGCGGGGCCGGGCCGCGGCCCGAGTCCGTCTCGCCCCCGATCATAAGGCCCGGTTCGGGCCCCGTCACCATCCCGGCCGCCTGGGGCGGGCCTCGGCGCGGGGCTTCCCGCATTTCATGGCGACGGGGACGGAGGATTCGAGGCTCGGAGGGATCGATACGGCGTCTCGGTCCCCCTGTTTCGTCGCGAATTCAAGGGGCCCTGTCGAGGAATGCGCGAGAAGGTCGAGAAGAGGCCGAAAACAAACAACGTGTCTTGGTATTGTGGATTTTGATTGCAAGTATGGTATTCTGTGCTTCTGATTTGGTTTGAGGCCGGAACGACACATGCGCGAGGGCCGATGTCGCATGGACGAGAGGCTGACCCAGATGGAGTCGCATGCGGCTTTGGTCGAATTGATGCGCCCGCGTCAGTGGGTGAAGAACGTTTTCGTCCTTCTCCCCCTCCTCTTCAGCGGCCTGGGCGAGGACCCGTGGGCGATCGGTCGGGCCTTGATCGCGACGGCCTGCTTCTGCCTGATGTCGAGCGCGGTGTATTGCCTGAACGACGCCCTGGACGCGGGCGCGGATTCGCGACACCCTCGCAAACGCCGGCGGCCGATCCCTTCGGGGCGGGTTTCCGTCCGATCTGCCTTCATCCTGTCGGCCGTGCTGGCCGTGCTCGGGTTGGGGATCGCGGGCGTCTTCCTTTCCAGGGGAGTCGTCCTGTTCGTCGCGCTCTATGCGGCGAACAGCCTGGGGTACTGCCTGTTCCTGAAATACCGGGTGATCGTGGACGTGATGTCGATCGCCCTTGGCTTCGTGTTCCGGCTGATCGCCGGCTGCGAGGCGATCGGGGTCGTCGCGTCGTCCTGGATGGTCCTGTGCGGGTTCTCGCTCGCGATGCTCCTGGGGTTCGGAAAGCGCCGGCTGGAGTTCACCCAGCTTGCGGCCCCCGTCGAGTACCGGGCGACCCTGGAATCGTATTCCCGCGAGAAGATCGACGTCCTCCTGTCGGTCTCCGCGGCGCTTTGCCTTATCTCGTACGCGATGTATACGACGGCCCCGACGACGATCCAGATTCATCGGACGGATAAGCTGATCTACACGATTCCGCCGGTCGTCTATGGGATCTTCCGCTACATCTTCAAGATCCAGGAGGGGCGTTACGACGGGCCGGTGGAAGTCCTGTTGAAGGATCCGGTCTTCCTCCTCAACGGCCTGTCGTGGATGGCCATCAGCGCGGGGGTCCTCTACCTCATCTGATCTCGACTCGGGCGCCGCAGGGCGAGCCGCCCTCGTTATTTGAAGCGACGGTTTCGGAGCGATTCCGCCCCGGCCCGCCCGACCGTCATTCGCGGAGCCGAACCTCATGAAACACCGCAGCGTCGTCGCCCTTTGCTACGTGGTCCTCTCGTTGGCGATCTTCTTCTTCTGGACGACCTTCGCGAAGACCGAAAGGAAAGTGATCCCTCGCGACGACGCTCGGCCTTCGGGATCGGGATCGGGATCGGGACCGGCGGCAGGCGCGGTGGGAAACGCGCCGGAACCGTTCATCCCCACCAAGCCGAACCTGGTGCAGAGCATCCAGGGGACGGCGATGGCGCCGTTCGTGAAGCGGCGTCTGTTGCCGGAGGCGTCCCTGGCGCTCAGTCGGCTCGTCCCCGCATCCTTCTGGGACGCTCTCACCCGATCCCTGGAGGGCCCGGAGCCGTGGCGGCGCGCGGTGAATCACTACCTCGGCACGGTCCTGAACTGGCGTCCCGAGAATTATCCCTTGCTCTTCTCGGGCTACTTCCTCATCTGGCTTTCGACCCTGGGGTTCATGTATCAGGCCAAGAAGCTGACCTCGATCCTATACGACGTGCCGGACGTGACGGCCGCGCTCGTCGGCGCCCTGATGGGGGTCGCCCTGCTCGGTGGATTCGGGCGATGGAGCCAGTATCCGTACGACATCCCGAACGCCTTCGTGTTCTCGCTGGCCTTGAACGCGCTCATCCTGGAGCGGTGGTGGTTCCTGCTGGCGTTCGCGGCGGCGGTGTACTCCAAGGAGACGTCGCTCCTGCTGATCATGGCCTACGTCCTGCTGCGCTGGGAGAGGTGGCGGCGTCCTTCCTTCTGGGCGATGCTGGCCCTCCTCACGATCGGTTTCACGGCGACTCGCTACTGGATCAGCGTGAGGTATGCCCTGTCTCCCTCGAGCCGCGATTGGTATCCGCTGCGCAACCTCGACGTAATGGCCAGGAACCTCGCGGAGTTGATGTGGGCCTGGTGGATCGTCTTCGTCGCCATCGCGGGCATGCTCTGCATGATCGGCGATCTGCCTCGCGTCTTGCGAAGGCTGGTCATCCCTCTCCTCGGGACGATGTTGGGCCTCAGTTTCTTCTACGGCTGGATCGATGAGCGGCGCGGGTATTACGAGGTCCTGCCCATGACGGGGCTGGTCGTGCTCCAGTGGTCGGCGGCCTCGCTCGGTCTGGCTCATCTGTTCCGCCCTCGCGATCAACCCCTTCGTCTCCGAGTCGAGCCGACTGCGGCAGGATCGGACTTCGGCGGATTCGCGACCCCCCCCCTCCCGCGCTCGCCGGGAGAGGTCGTGGCGATGCTGGACCGCTTGTACCCGCACGCCTCCGGCGTGCCCCGGCTCCTGATCCGGCTTCGGCCCTGGATCTGTCCGTTCGAGGAGGTCTTGAGCCGGATCCCGCCGAGGCCGGGCGATCTCCTCGACGTCGGTTGCGGGATCGGCGTCGGCGGCGCCCTGGCGGCGGGGGCGGGGCGGGCCGCCCGGGTCGTGGCGTTCGATACGTCCGTCCTGGCGATCGAGACCGCTCGCGCGGCGATGGCGTCCACGCCCCTGGGCGATCGCCTGGAATTCCATTCGCTCCCGGCCGATCAATGGCCCGACGGCGCCTTCGACGTGGTCCTTTGCATCGACGTGCTCCGCCACGTTCCTCCCGACCGTCAGCGCGAGTTCTGCTCGCGATTGCGCCGGTCCCTTCGCCCCGGGGGGACCCTGATCCTGAAGGCTCTCGCCCCCACGCCCCGGTGGAAGGCCTGGGCGAACCAGATTCACGATGCGATCATGGCCCGGCGACGCGTCTTCCATCGCACCCCCGGCGAGGTCGCCGACTGGCTGGCCGCCGAGGGCTTGAACGTGGTCGAATCCACGCCCGTGAATCGATTCTGGCATGCCCATTATCTAATCCGTGCGACGTCGCCCGCCTCCGCAAGCTAGGGGCGCGGTCGGCTCGGCGCGATGGTCCGTCGCGAGGCCGCGCGGGGGGGGAGGCGAAGGTCGCGTGGGCGTCAGCTCGCGGAACCCTTCAACTGGGGGGGGAAGCTGGTAGCATGGGGGCGATCCGGCCGCTCGGAGTCTCCCCCGCTTCATCCCCCCCAGATCGAGGCCCGCAACGCTCATGGTCGAACAATACGGCGTCCACCTCATGTTGGCCGGGCTGGCGATGATGGCCGTCGGTTGGCTCTGGCTGGTGGTCAAGGCGTTCCGGGACAGGGTCGGCTGGGGGGCGGCGATCCTGGTCTTCCCGCCCCTTGCGCCGGTGTACGTCCTGTCGAAAGGGCGGGCCGTCTGGGCGCCGGCGTCCTTGATGGCGCTGGGGTTGGTCCTGACGGCCTTCCCGCCGCTCTACACCCGGTACGTCCCGGTGGACCTGGGGCCGCATGAACGGATGGTCGACGGCGAACGCCACCTGACGCTGACGGGATGGGACCGGAAGGATTACGCGGTCCTCGGCTCGAAGTCCGACGCCGTCGTGGTCCAGATGGCCAACCCCGACGTCACCGACGAGACCCTGCGCAACTTGCGGGGCTTCTCCAGGCTCCGCGAACTGGACCTCGACGATACGCAGGTCACCGACGAGGGCCTCAAGATCCTGGTCGAACTCCCCGCGCTGGCGTCCCTCCGGCTGAGGAACACCCGGATCACCGACGCCGGCTTCAAGGCGTCGCTCGCCCCCAAAGAGTCGCTCCGACGCCTTGACTTGACGGGCACGGCCGTCGATCGTGAGACGGTGGAGGCCTGGCGAGCCGCCGCGCCGGGCCGGCGCGCGATGCAATAGAAGGCTCGAATCGGTCGAATCGAAGTCCGGCGGCGGTCGTCGCCGATCGGGCGACGGGGTCTCATCGGGGGTTGCCATCATGTCCACCAAGCTCGACGTCACGCGCCACGGCGATCCTCGGAACGCGCTCTTGCTGGGCGAGGCGTGCTCGCTGGCCTACCTGGCCGGGCCCGCGGCCGCGAAGGGCTTTCGCGAGACGCTGGGGCTGGACGCGCGCCTGATCGCCGCCGAGAACACCCAGGTCTACGTGGCCCAGAGCCCGGAGGTGGTCCTGGTCGCCTTCCGGGGGTCGGAGTGCCCGACGAGCCTCGACGGCTTCAAGGACTGGCTGCTCACGAACGCCAACAATTACCTGATCCTCCCCGAGGGTCGGATCGGCACCGATTTCGTCGCGGCCGGGGTCGGGGCGCGGTTCCATCGCGGGTTCATGGCGGCGCTCGACGCGATCTGGTCCCCCCTCTTCGCGGCCGTCGACGAGGCGCTCCGCCAGGCCGAGCGCCCGCTCTGGGTGACCGGCCACAGCCTCGGCGGGGCGCTCGCGCTGCTGGCCGCCTGGCGATTCGAACGCAATTTCCTCGCCGTCGACGAGGTGGTCACCTTCGGCGCGCCGATGATCGGCAACGACGCGGCGGCCTCGGCGTTCGAGGAGCGGTTCGCGAAGAAGATCTCGCGGTACGTGAACCTGGAAGACCCCGTGCCGCTGCTCCCCTCGGTGAGCCTGCTGACCAACACCTACGTCCACTGCCCCACCGAGGTCCCGCTCGCCGACGACCCCTCGGCCGCGTCCGCCCTCGACGCCCTCAAACGGCAGGCCGGCGCCGCCGCCGGCGCGGTCCTCGACGCCAGCCTCGTCGACGAGGTCTGGAACGCCGTCCAGGGCCGGATCGCCGCCCACTTCATCGATCGCTACCTGGACCGCATCCGCAAGCAGATCGGCGAGACGGCGTAGCGGGCCGGGCGTCCCGCAAGGCGAGGCGAGACGAGGCGAGACGATCGCCGGTCGGGGCTCCGGGAGTCGCGGCCGTGGGCGGCGGTATGGCTTTTGCAAACGAGGAATCAGATGGGATAAGGGGCGACGGCGACGCGATCGCGCCACAGGCGACGTCGCCCGAGTTCGCCCGGCCGCGAACATTCGCACGAGGTAGTGCATATGGATAGGTTCTTGCGGGTACCCGATCTCCAGCACGTCCACACCTCGTATCTGCTGCTGGGGATGCTCGTCGTCGCGGCCTTGGCCGCCGGAGTCCTGTTCCAGATCGGTCTGATCGGCGTGTTGCTGCGAGCGTTCGGATACGTGGCCCGGGGGACCATCCGGGGCGGCTTCCGGATCTGGCAGGTCTTCTTCGGGTGGGCCTCGTGGGAGGCGTTCCTGGCGATCGGCACGGCGGTGCTGGTGGGCGGGGGGCTGCTCGGCGGCTGGTTCCCCGGCCTCCGGATCGCCTGCGGCGCGACGGCGATCGTCATGGGGGCGTCGGCGTGCCTGGCGTACATGTTCATCGACCTGGAGCGGAACGAGGTCGAGCGGGGCTACAAGGCGGTGCACAACCCGCTGAAGGGGCAGCAGCCGGCGGAGCACCTGAAGCGGTACGGGAAGCAGGTCCGCGTGCCGCTCCTGCTCTCGGCCGCGGTGGTCACGATCGCCGGGTTCGCCCTGCTGAATCAGGGGCTCTACGAGACCATGGCCTCGGGCTGGTATCGGGTCGCGGAGGACACGGATCGGCCGATCTACGCCGACTTCCTGGCGTTCTCGATCACACGGGTGCTGAACCTGGTGGACGTGCTCGACCTGGCGAAGTCGCACCGCATCCTCGGGGCCGAATCGGTCCGCCCGGCGGCCTGGCCGGCTGCGGCGCTGGCCGGGGCCTTCAAGATCTTCTTCACCGTGGTCCTGCTCCACCAGGTGTTCGCCTCGCTCCGCCAGGGGAAGATGCTGGCGGAGACGATCGCCGACTTCTGGAGCCCGCACGAGCCGATCCACCAGCGGGCCCGGAACGCGCTGCCGGTGTACGGGGTGGTGGCCATCGTCCCCCTGATGCGCTCGCTGCGGTCGATCGCCTCGCTCACCAAGGAGCAGCGGGACCAGTTGCCGCTCATCCTGGAGTCGATGGGGCCCTCGATCATCCCGGCGCTCGAGCGTCACCTGGACGACTCCCACGAGCACGTCCGCGCGGTCTCGGCCGCGGCGCTGGGGAGGCTCCAGTCCTCGGGGTCGGCGCCCTTGCTGGTGGCGATGGCCGGGGACGAGAGCGCGATCGTGCGGCAGGGGGTGATCGAGGCGCTGGGGCTGCTGGGGACGCCGTCGTCGGGCTCCGTGCGGAAGCCGGGGTTCCTGCGGCGTCGGCTGGGATCGCGGGGGGGCGGCCTGAGGGGAGGGGTCGGGCGCTGGATTCGGTGGAGGAGGAAAGGGGTGGTCCTGCCGGCGTCGAACGGGGACGTCGTCGAGCTGGTGGTCGGGACGCTGGAGTCGGCGCTGGACGACGAATCGACGGCGGTGCGGGCGGAGGCCGTCGCGTCGCTGGGGAGGATCGGGGAGGCGGCGGCGGCGGTGGCCCCGAAGCTGATCGCGACGGTGAAGGAGGAGGAGGAGGACGAGAGCCTGCTGTGCGAGGCGGCCCGGACCCTGGGCCGGATCGGGGGCGAGCCGCAAGCCACGGCGGACGCGCTCGTCGGCCTGCTCGCCGCCGCCGCCCCGGAGGTCAAGGCGGCGGCGGCCGAGGCGCTGGGCGCGCTGAAGGGCCGGGCCGCGTCGGCGGTCCCGGCGCTCGCGGCGCTGCTGCAGGATCGCGAGGAGTCGGTGCGGACGGCGGCGGCCGAGGCCATCGCGCAGGTCGGGCCGCTCGACGAGGCCGCGACCGAGACGCTGGTGGAGGGGCTGGCCAGCGAGGACACCATCGTGAGGGCCCAGACGGCCGAGGCGCTGGGGACGATCGGCTCGGCGGCCGAGGAGGCCGCGCCGGCCCTGGTCGAGGCGATGGGCGACGACAACGACCGGGTCCGCGCCGAGGCCGTCGAGGCGATCGGCAAGATCGGCGAATCGGCCGCGACGGTCGCCGTCCCGGCCCTCATCCGCGCCCTTGAGGATGACGACGACACGGTCCGGGCCCTGGCCGCCGAGGCCCTGGGCCAGATGGGGCACTCGGCCGGCGAGGCTGTCCCGGCCCTGGCCGCCGCGCTGGGCCACGTCAATCCCCAGGTCCGCGTCAACGCCGCCGAGGCGCTCGCGAACCTCGGCCCGGCCGCCGCCGCCGGGGCCCGGGGCGCGCTCGAGGCCGCGGCGAGCGACGAGGACGGCGGGGTCCGCAGCCGGGCCGTCCTGGCGCTCGGCGAGATCGGCCCCCCCGAGCCCGGCTCGATGCGGCTGGTCCTGGCGGCCTTCGAGGACGACGACCCCCTGGTGCGCGCCGCCGCCGCGACCTCGGCGGGCCGCTGGGGCGTCGCCGACGAGCCGGTCCTGCGCGGCCTGCTCGCCCTCCTGGACGACCCCAACGATCAGGTCAAGATCGAGGTCGCCCGCGTCCTCCCCAAATTGGCCGGTCCCGCCCCGGAGGTGATCGAGGGCCTCTGCCGACGGCTGCTGGAGGACGACGACGATCCGGTGCAGGCCCACGCCGCGCTCGCCCTGGGCAAGCTCGGCCCCGACGCCGTCGCGGCCGGCGAGGCGCTGCTCCGCGCGGCGAGGACCGCCGAGGTGGGCGTGCGCGAGCAGGCCATGCGGGCGATCGCCATGATCCAGCCCCCCGAGGCCGTGGAAGCCTTCGCCGTCGGCCTCAAGGACGCCGCCACCGAGGTCCGCATCCTGGCCTCGGCCGGCTGGATCAACGCCGAGGCCGTCCCCGCCGAGGCCGCCCCCGCCCTGATCGAGGCCCTGCGCGACCCGGAGGTCCGCGTCCGGGCCAACGCCGCGCAGGCGATGGCGAGGCTGGATTCCGTCCCGGCCGAGGCCGTCCCGCTGCTCATCGAGTGCGCGACCGATCCCCACGACGCCCTCCGCCTGGCCTCCGCGACCGCCCTCAAGGCGGCCCCCCGGAGGCCGTCGCCGAGGTGATGGAGACCTTGACCGAGGACCCGAACGCGCGCGTCCGCCTCACCGCCGCCGGGGCCCTCCTCGCCGTCGAGGCGGGGGACTCCCACGCCGGGGCCGTCCTGATGGAGGCCCTCGCCGACCCGACCCCTCGCGTCCGCGAGGCCGCGTTCGACGTCTTCGAATCCCTCGGCGATCAGGGCGCCCTCGTCCTCGAGGCCGTCCAGAAGGGCGAGCCGACCGAGACCGAGGACCAGGACCAGGGCGTGAAGCCCGAGGCGCCGGCCCTCTGAGCACGCCCGAAGCCCGAGCCGGACCCCGCGGAGCCTTCGGCGAAAACGGTCTTCCCCCCTCGCGGGGGAAGACAGACCCCGGAGGGGTCAGATGAGGGGGAAGACCAGCACGAGCGCCGTCGGGATTCGCGGTCCGGCCGGCTATCTATAACGCCGACGGCCTTCGTGCTGGTCTTCCCCCTCATCCGGCCCTTCGGGCCACCTTCCCCCGCTAGGGGGGAAGGGCGTATGGCCCGGACTGGATTTCCGACGGCGTTCGGGATCGTCCATCGCCTCGTCCGGCGTGCGGATCCCGAAATCCGTGACGGTCGACGTTCTTTTACGAGACCTGATCCATCGTTACGGCCGCCTTGGCGTCGACCGAGGCGCGGACCAGCAGGCAGGCGAGGACCGCCGCCCGGCCGTGCTCGACCGTGCAGACCGGCTCGCTGCGGGTCCGCACCGACTCGACGAACGCCTTCAGCGCGAGCAGCGTGTTGTTGGTCACGGGGCCGCCCAGGACCTGGTCGGGCTTCTTCGACTCGGGACGGTAGGAGAAGGTCCCCGAGTTGAAGTCGACCCCGCCGTCCTTACCGATCAGCCGGGTGTACTCCTCGTTGAACTTGTTCGGCGCCACCCAGCTGTGGATGATGTTCACGAACACGTTCCCGGGGTACTCGACCACGCCCGCATAGTAGTCGTGCACGTCGCGGTCGGGCTGACGGTCGCGGAACAGGTCGTCGCGGCCCATCGCCATGGCCCGCACCGGCGGGGCGTCGACGGCCCAGTTCAGGACGTCCCAGTTGTGGACGGCCTGCTCGACGATCCAGTCTCCCGAACGCCGACGCTGGCCGAACCAGCCGAGCAGGGGCCCCCAGGAGTTCGACCAGAGGATGCGGCCCTCGACCAGCGGGCCGATCTCCCCCCGGCGGACGGCGGCGATCGGCTCGATGAAGTGGGGGTCGGCCCGGCGCTGGTGGCCGATCTGGACGATCTGCTTGCTCGCCCGGGTGGCGTCCACCACGGCGTCGAGGTCGGCCCGGCTGAGACACATCGGCTTCTCGCCGTAGAGGTCCTTGCCGGCCGCGATCACGTCCAGATAGCAGCGCCCGTGCAGGTCGCACGGGATGGCGCTGACGATCGCGTCGATGCCGTCTTGCGCCAGGATCTCTTTCCAGGCGCCGTCGGTGGACCCGACCGGGCGCTTCCGGCCGGCTTCCTCGACGGTCTTGAGCCCGCGTTCCAGGTGCTCGCCGTCGACGTCGCAGATGGCGCGGACTTCCACGCCGGGGATCTGCAAGAGGTTGGAGAGCAGCGCCGAGCCCCGGTTCCCGACGCCGATCAGGCCGATCCCCAGCGTGTCGTTCGCCCCGCGCGCCCCGGCCGCCAGCAGGGGGGCCGAGGCCAGGGCCCCGGCGGTCGCACCCAGGAAGGTTCGTCTCGGCATGCTCTTCATCGCAGGGCCTCCGTTCGAGACGGCCCCGACGCCGGCCCCCCGACCCAAGGCGAGGGACGCCCCCGTCGACGCTCGTCCGACCGCCGTATTCGACCCGATCCGCCGCCCCGTCGCAAGACGCCGCTGGACGGCGCGGGGTTTGCACTGGGGGATCGATCGTGATTCGAGGCTCGCCGACGCGAACCCTCGAAGCCGAATCGGAATCCCTATTCGATGAAGGACGATCCCATGAAGACCCAGACCGCCAAGCTCGCCGCGCTCGCCCTCTTCGCCTCCCCGGTCCTCTTCCTCGCGACCGGCTGCGAAGCCCAGGGCCCGGCCGAGCGGGCCGGCGAGAGCATCGATCGCGGCGTCGAGAACGTGAAGGACGCCGTGGATCCCCGCGGCCCGGCCGAGAAGGCGGGCGCGGCCGTCGACGACGCCGTCAACAAGTGACCCACGCCGTCGAACCGGCCCGAGTCCGGGCCGAGTTCGCCCCGGCGTCGCATGCGACAAGGCGAGAGGCCGTCCCCCGTTGGACGGCCTCTCGTCGTTTCCGGGGTCGAGAGCCAGGCGAGGCGCTCCTTCCGAGGCCCTCACTCGCTGCCGTCGTGGTTCACGTCGCCGAGGTCCCGGGTCTCGCCGCTCGCCGTCACGAGATCCCTGGCCAGGGTCACGAGCTTCGCCGGGGGCCCTTGCTTCCGGCTCGGATCGGGCTTCCAGACCGTGAACGTGTACTTGCGGCCGGGGATGAGCCCCTCGATGTGAAACCGCCCGTTCCCGTCCGTGGCGACCGGCCCTGAGACCAGGACGCCGACGGGCTGCTTCGTATCCCAGAGGCTGCCGCGCATGATCTCGAAGCCGGCCACGGGGCGGCCGGCGGCGTCGACGAGTCGGCCGATCACCTGGCCGTGGGGCTCCAGCTTCAGGACGACCGGGCCGGGCTCGTCGGGCGCGACCTTGAGCGCCCCGGCGAGCTTCCTCTCGCGGTGGAACGCCATCACGTCCCGAGGTGCGTTCGGCACGAGTTTCTCCACCAGGAACTCGTCTGACGTCGCCGGCGCGCCCGATCCGGCGAGGAGGTAGTCGCGATCCCCCAGGATGAGCGCCCCGGCCAGGGGAGAGCCGTCGGGGCCGACGACCCGGCCTTTCACCGTCCGGCCGCGGTCCAGCGCGAGCTCGCACGCCACCTCCGCCTCGCCCGGCTTCGGGTCGACGCCCGCGACGACCTGGTAGTCGTACGGATTGAAGATGTCGGTCAGCGTATCGACGATCCCTTGCTCCACGCTCCTCCACTTCAGCCCCGGCATCGATTCCAGGCCCGCCCCCCTCCGGTAGGGCATGCCCTCGTCGTCATACACGAAGCGCCCGCCGCGCACCCGAGCGGCGAGCGCCCCCGGCCCCGGGTAGGCGATCAGCTCGAAGTTCCCCTCGTCGTCGGTCCACGCGCCGCCCGGCCTCGACGCACGGGAACGGGGCTCCCGGGTCATGTTGGGGTTCCCGGCCAGCACGAAGTAGGAGACGACCGCGCGGACGCCCCGGCCGGTCTGCTTGTCGACGACTCGTCCTTTCACCCGGACCCCGCGCCGGAGCCCGATGTTTACGACGACGGGTTTCGAAGGATCCCCATCGCCGATCGGCTTGCCGGACGGGAGATGGGGCATCCCTTCGCCGCCGCCGGCGACCAGCTCCCCGCCGTCGCCGGGGCCGTTGGACGGCCGGGGGGCGGCGGGGAGGCCGACGAGCCGATAGCTGCCCCGGGCGTCGGTCGACGTGCGGAAGTCGTCATGCACGAGATCGGACGTCGAAACGAAGGGGTCGGCGGGCGAACCGATGGCGACGAGTTGGACGGGCCCCAAACTCGCCGGGTCGAGGCCGACGATCGCGCCGGCCACGGGGGCTCCGGTGTCGATGTCCGTCACCGTGCCGACGACCTCGCGTCCGGGCCGGGCGGCGTACTCGAACGTCGCGCCGTGGTAGACGTCCCTGGGGCCGTTTTCCCAGTCCGGGACCTTGGGGATCGCGATGGTCGGCGTCTCGCGGGTGGCGACCCGCACGGAGGCCGTCTCGATCCCCTCGCCGGCGATCCGCAAGGTGGCGACCCGCTCGCGGCCGACGCCCCGGAGCGTGAATCGGCCGTCCCGGTCGGCGACGACCGGCGGCAGGAAGGGGATCTCGGACGCGCCGGCCGCCCAGGTGTGGGGCGAGTCGATCGTCGGGGTCTCGGGGGTCGGCGGCGGGGCGGTCCTCGGCCTGAGCCCTTCGATCAGCCGGTCGAGGTCGCCGCTGGAATTCCAGGCGATCGCCGCGACCTTCACCACGGCCCCGGCGACGGGCCGGCCGTGGTCGTCGAGGACGCGGCCCCGAATCGACACGTCGTCGCGGGCCAGCTTCAAGACGCGGCCCCCTTCCGTCGCCCGGTCGACGAACGCGAGGCCGAAGCCTTCGGCCGCCGCGACGACCTCGGCGTCCGCGCGGGGCATGCGGAACGAACCGTCCGGGCCGGTCTGGCCGATCGGGGCCGGGGACCCCCCGTGGGGAGGCGGCGTCGCGAACACCCTGGCCCCGGCGAACGGCTTGCCGTCCGGAGCGAGCACGCGGGCCTCGACGGCGCCGGCGCCGGGCTCGGCCTCGCCGGGGGCCTGCGGCGCGGGGACGCCGGCTCCGATGGTCGTCGGGCGGAGGGTGAGGAGCGAGGCGGCCGCCACGGCCGTGATCGTGAGGGCGCGCGCCGCGAGCCGCCACCGGGCCGGGCAGGTGGGCTCGATCCGGAATCCATCATCGAGCAGCATGGCGATCCTTCGCTTGATCTGGGAGGGACGTTCGAACAGCGCGGCGGAGCCTCCCGCCGCGCCCCACGGCTTCTCCGCCGCGGTCCTGGACCAGGAGAGCAGGGCTTCCGCGTAGCTCAACCGCCCCTCGGAGCCCGCGGCCGAGGCGTCGGCCAGCGCCTCCTGATCGTCGCGGATTCGGCCGCGGAGCCACCAGAAAAGCGGGTGGGCGTAGAGGACTGGGAGCAGGAGCCGCGACGCCGCGATCAACCAAAGGTCGCCGTGGCGGATATGGGCCCACTCGTGGGCCAGGGCCGCCCGGAGGCGGTCCTCCGGCTCGTCCAGGAACCTCGCGGGGAGGAGGATCGTCGGCCGTGCGACCCCGGCCGCCGCCGGATGTCGGAGGGTGTCGTTGACGAGCAGATCGGGAGCTTCGCCATCCTTCCCCACCACCTTCGCGAGCAGGGCCTCGGCCGCCGGATCCGCCCGACGCGAGCCTCGCCTCACGACGGCCAGCCGCCACGATCCGACCGCCAGCCGGACGATCATGAGGCCGGCCCCGCGAGGAACGCCCGGACGGCGATCGCGGCGAGGTCCGGAGCCGTCGCGGCCGGCGTATCGAGGACGCCGACGATGGGGGGGCGGGGCGTCGGCGGAGGCGGGGCGGCGGGGGCGGCCCGGCCGGGGCGATCGCCGACGGCGGCCGGGCGCGGGAGAGCCACGAGCGCCGACCTCGGCTCGACGACCGCCCCGGCTCGGGAGGGCGCCGACGCCGCCGGCGGGGCCTCGCGACGGCCGCCGAGGACGCCGACCCTGGGCCACGAGGGGAGCAGGACGAGGGCCAGCAGCGCCAGAAGCCCCCCGAACGCGGCGCGGCAGACCGCGATCCGGCGCACCGGCTGTTCCAGCAGGAACAGGATCGGGACGACCCCGAGCAGGAGCACGGTCGCCAGGATGTAATAATCCGCCAGCCAGTAGGCGAGCCGCCCGGAATCGATCGTCATCGGCCGCCCCCTTTCTCGCTCCTGGCCCGGGCGAGCTTCTTCGCCTCGGCGATCATGGCCTCGATCTCCTCCAGTTCGGCCACGGTCGGCTTGCGAGACTGGAGGGCCTGGGAGACGTATTCGCCCATCGCGCCGTCGAAGACCTGGTCGAGGAAGCCGCCCGCCAGCTTGCGGTAGACGCCGTCGCGCCGGGCCTTGGCGAAGTAGGCGTACGCCTTGCCGGCGGGCTCGTGGCCCACCATCCCCTTCCGCTCCATCGTCTGGAGCAGGCTGAGGACCGTGGTGTAGGCCAGCTCCCCATCCTTCGTCGGCATCTCGCGGTGGATCTCGCGGACCGTCGAGGGGCCCCGACTCCAAAGGACCTTGAGCGCCTCCAGTTCACGCGGCGAAGGGGCGACGTCGGCCATCACGGTCTCCTACTGGTCTGGTCGTAGCTACGTCCTGGATGGTACGGGCTGGCCAGTAGATGTCAAGCCCGCGCCGCAATCGGGCGGGGGGGCGGACTTCGCGTCCGCGCGTTGTCGCCGCCCTCGGGCGCGACTTAAGATGGTACGGCGGGAGCGGCCTGCGCGTCGGGACGTCCGCCGTTTCGAACCCTTCTTGCGCCGGGGCGGGATCCGTTTCATGAAGAACGAGGATTTCGAGAAGCTCGGGGTCTTTTATCTGGGCAGGGAGTACGACGTGAAGGAGCGGGAGGCGACGTCGGGCCTCCTGTTGTACGACTCGAAGCAGCTCACGACGCACGCGGTCTGCGTGGGGATGACGGGGAGCGGCAAGACGGGGCTCTGCGTCGCGATGTTGGAGGAGGCCGCGATCGACGGCATCCCGGTCATCGCGATCGACCCCAAGGGGGACCTCGGCAACTTGCTGCTGGGCTTCCCGGAGCTGCGAGGCTCGGACTTCCTCCCCTGGGTCGACGCCGACGAGGCCGCGAGGCGGGGGCTCGACCGCGAGGCCTTCGCCGAGCAGACGGCCGAGACCTGGCGCGAGGGGCTGGCGAAGTGGGGGCAGGACGGGGCCCGCGTCCGCCGCCTCAAGGACTCGGTCGACATGGCGATCTACACGCCGGGCAGCTCCGCCGGGCTGCCGATCACGGTGCTGCGGTCGTTCGCCGCCCCCTCGGCCGCCCTGATCGAGCAGGGGGAGGCGTATCGCGAGCGGATCGCGTCGGCCGTGTCGGGCTTGCTCGCCCTCCTGGGCGTCGACGCCGACCCGATGACCAGCCGCGAGCACATCCTGCTGTCGAACCTGCTGGACCGCTCCTGGCGGGACGGCCGCGACCTCGATCTGACCGACCTGATCCACGGCATCCAGGACCCGCCGTTCGACAAGGTCGGCGTGATCGACCTGGAGACCTTCTACCCGGCCAGGGAGCGGTTCGCGCTGGCCCTGCGGCTGAACAACCTGATCGCCTCGCCCGGCTTCGCCGCCTGGATGGAGGGGGACGCGCTGGACGTCGGCGGGCTCCTCTACACGCCCGAGGGGAAGCCCCGGATCTCGATCCTCTCGATCGCCCACCTGGGCGACGCCGAGCGGATGTTCTTCGTCACGATCCTGCTCAACGAGGTCCTCTCGTGGGCCCGCGCCCAGCCCGGGACGTCGAGCCTGCGGGCGATCCTCTACATGGACGAGATCTACGGCTACTTCCCCCCCACCGCGAATCCGCCGTCCAAGAAGCCGATGCTCACGCTGCTGAAGCAGGCGCGCGCCTACGGCCTGGGGATCGTGCTGGCGACGCAGAACCCCGTCGACCTGGACTACAAGGGGCTCTCCAACGCCGGCTCGTGGTTCCTCGGCCGGCTGCAGACCAAACGCGACAAGGAGCGGGTGCTGGAGGGCCTGGAAGGGGTCTCCAACGCCGCCGGCCAGGGCTTCGACCGCGCCGAGATGGACAAGGTGCTCTCCTCGCTGGGCAAGCGGGTGTTCGTCCTCAACAACGTCCACGAGGAGCGGCCGATCGTCTTCGAGAGCCGATGGGCGCTCAGCTACCTGCGAGGGCCGCTCAATCGCGATCAGATCCAGGCGTTGATGGCGCCCCGGAAGCAGGCCGCGGCCGCCGCGTCCGCCCCGGCCCCGGACCCCGCCGCGGCGACGAGGCCCCTCGCCAGGGCCACGCTCACCCCGTCGACCCGGCGCAGGTCCCCGACCCGGCCCCGGCGCCGGCCCCGGCGTCGCCGCCCCCGCCGGGCGTCGCCCGGTCCTCCCCCCCGACGTCCCCGAGTTCTTCGTGGCCGACGCCCCGGCGGCGGCGCCCCCGGCGTACCGGCCGGCGCTGCTGGGGGTGGTCCGCCTGCACTACGTCGAGAAGAAGGCGGGGGTCGACTACTGGGAGACGTTGGCCGTCCTCCGGCCGATCGGCGACGAGGTCCCGGCCGACGTCTGGGAGGGGGGGAAGAATCTCACCGGGCGCATCCCCGTGCTGGACCGGTCGCCCGAGCCGGGCGCGACGTTCGCCGACCTGCCCGCCGAGATGTCCCGGGCCAAAAACTACGCCGAGTGGACCAAGGCCCTGAAGAACCACCTCTATCGCGACCGCCGCCTGACCATCTGGACCTGCCCCGAGCTGAAGGCCTACGGCCGCCCCGAGGAGACCGCGAGGGACTTCCGCGCCCGGCTCGCCCAGGCCGCGCGCGAGAAGCGCGACGCCGAGGTCGAGAAGCTCCGCGCCGAGTTCGGTCCCCGCCGCGTCAAGCTGGAGGCGAGCCTCCGCAAGGCCCACGAGGCCCTCCAGAAGGAGCAGGAGCGGGCGTCGAAGTCCGGCTGGGACGCCGCCGTGTCGTTCGGGACTTCGATGCTCGGCGCCCTCACCGGCGGCAAGACCTGGACCAAGACCAACGTCAACAAGGTCGGCACGGCCGCCAAGGCCGCCACCAAGGCCATGCAGAAGCGCGGGGAGGTCGGCACCGCCCAGGATCGAGTCGACGCCCTCAACGCCGAGTACGTCCAGCTGGAGATCGAGTTCCAGGCCGAGCTGGAGCACATCAAGGCCGCCCGCAGCCCCGAGCTGCTCCAGCTCATCCCGCTGGAGCTCACCCCGCGCAAGGCCGACGTCACCGTCGATCAGGTCGTCCTCGCCTGGATGGCCGGGCCCGTCGCGGCGGCCGGCGAGGCGTGACGAGCCGGCCCCCCGCCCGGATGCGGCGGGGGCCGCGTCGATCAGGGGATGTAGACGACGCCCCGGGAGTTCGTCAGGTTCACGTTCCCCCGGGCGTTGTCGGTGATGGTGGAGTTCCGCACGACGCTGCCCGAGGCGTCCCCTTCGGCGAAGAGGCCGTAGCCCCGGTTGGCGACGATCTCGACGCCCTGCACGGCGTTGTTCCGCGACGATCGGACGGCCAGGCCGTCGCCGCCGTTGTCGGCGATCTTGACGAAGAACGGCGAGGCGTCGCCGCCGATCCGGGTGGACTTCGTCCCGGGGCCCAGCAGGACGCCGCCGAGGCGGTTGCCCAGGGCGACGTCGCCCCCGGCGTTGGTGCCGATGTAGGTGTTGAAGATCGCGTTGTCGCGGGCCTTCTCGACGACCTCGATCCCGTAGCCGCCGTTGGCCGAGATCGTCACTCGGGGCTCGACCGAGGGCTGGAAGCCGCCGATGGCGTTGCCGTGGGCGCGGCCGGCGATCCGGATCCCGCTGCCGCCGTTCGGGATGGCCGTCTGGATGTCGGTGTTGGTGCCGATCGCGGTGTCGGTGATCTGGACGCCGGTCGCCCGTCCGCTCAGCTCGATGCCGTCGCCGAGGTTGCCCGAGACGATGCTCGTGCGGACCTGGTTGTTCCCGCCGCTCGACGTGATCAGGATGCCGTCGCCGCGGTTCGGCGCCGCGCCGGCGAAGGCGAAGATCCCGGCGAAGGTGTTGAACGAGATGAAGCCGCTGGCCGTGTCGCGGACCTCGATGCCGTTGCGGTTGTTGCCGGAGATCACGTTGCCCAGCGGGATCACGCCCCCCACCTGCGTGTTCCGAGAGCTTCCGGAGATCAGCAGTCCGTCGCCGCCGTTGGCGACGATCGTGGCGTTGTCGGCGCCGGCGCCCAGGAAGTTCGCCTGGACGGTCGTGTCGTTGGAGTTCGTGACCCGCAGGCCGTTGCCGCCGTTGCCGCTGAGCACGTTGTAGAAGACGAACGGGCTCTGCGGGAAGGTGGTGCCTAGGAGCTGGTTGCCGTGGGCGCGGTCGATGGCCACGCCGTCCAGCCGGTTCCCCAGGGCCGCGTTCCCGGAGGCGGTCGTCCCGACGAAGTTGCCGCTCAGGAGGTTCCGGGAGGCCCCGCGGTTGATGAGCACGCCGTTGCCTCGGTTGCCCGAGATCAGGTTCCCCTGGGGGGGCGGACGAAGATGCCCCCCGTGGGGTCGTTGCCCCCCGTCGCCTGGCCGCCGATCAGGTTCCCCGACGCGCCGCTGGTCATCAGGACGCCGCTTCCGCGGTTGCCGCGGGCGGCGGTCCCGGAGGCGTCCGAGCCGATGAAGTTCATGGCGACGTGATTGTCGTGCGAGCCGTAGATTCCGACGCCGTTGCCGCAGTTGCCGGCGATCACGTTGGAGAGCTGGAACCCGACGTCCACCGTCGCCTGGTAGGAGAAGACCCCCGCGTCGGCGAGCACGATGCCGACCACCTGATTGCCGATCACCGCGTCCGAGGTGACCGACGCATCCACGCCGGGATAGTCCAGGTCCACCCAGGCCGCGTCGCCGAACGTCCCGTCCGGGTTGCGCCTCACCGAGACGAACGAGCCCTGCTCGAACGTCCCGGAGCCGGTCAGGCTGGAGCCCGCGCTGAGGGTGTACACCCCCTTCTCGACGCCGCTGATCCCCTCGAAGTGGGTCACGAATTCGAGGCCCGCCGGGGACTTGGGATGCTCGAACGACTTCCAGTTCGAGAACGCGCCGGTGGCCGAGTCGTAGTCGACGAGATAGCCCACGCCGATCGGCTGGAGCTGGTTCTCCAGGTTGTTCACCGGCCGCTCGGCGTAGCCGCCGCAGATGGTGTAGCTGGTTCCGCCGTTGTGCCAGATGCCGTAGGCGGTGTTGCTGAGCGAGCCGGGGAAGACGATGTCGGTGACGAACTCGGCCTTCGCCACGTCGTAGATGAAGCAGCGGCCGGGGCCGATGGGGGCCCCGTTCTCGGTCGGGCCGTCGTAGTTGCCCACGGCCAGCCCCCCCATCGTGCTGTGGACGTAGGTGAACTTGGCGCCGTCCTTGGCGATCGTCCGGTAGTTCGCGGCGTTCCCCAGGTCGGCGATCGTCCCTTCGTAGAGGAAGCCGTTCACCACGTCGTCGCCGGTCCGGTAGCTGCCGACCAGGCGGACGCGGTCGCCGTCGAGGTTGTCCGGGCCGTAGACGCTGGTGGTCGCCGCGCCCGGGAAGTTGACCGCGTAGCTCGCGCCCCCCGCGCCCGAGATCGGCCCCACGTACAGGAGCCCGGCGCTGTTGGAGGTTCCGCTGATGAGGTACTGGCCGGCGGCGTCGGCCTGGCGGATGCCCTGCCAGCCCGAGACCGGCTGCATCCCCACGGCGTCGGCGTTGTAATAGGTGACGCCGGTCACGGGATCGGCGCGACCGATCAGGTTGCCGCGCGACGAGGCGTTGATCCGCACGCCGTCGCCCCGATTGGCGGCGATGGTCGTCCCGTCGGCGAGCAGGCCGATGTAGTTCCCCTGCACCGTGATCCGAGAGGCGTCGAGGGTCACCCCGTCGCCCCCCGCCCGCACCAGCGCGAGCGAACTCAGGGTCGATCCGTCGCTCCCCCGAGCGAAGCGGAGCCCTCGCGAGCCCTGGAAGTCCACCGTCACGACGGGCGAGCCCGCGAACGAGGGGGCCGAGGAGCCGTCGATCGTCACGGCGTCGGTGATCGCGGGGAGGGACTTCCGGCCGACCGGGATCGAACCGGCGACCGCGAAGTCGATGACGTCGGCCCCCGGAGTCGCATTGGACTGGACGATCGCCCAGCGGAGCGAGCCCGTCCCCGAGGGGGCGAGGTTGTCCACCGTGAAGGTCGACAGGAGCCGGCGGTCTTCCAGCGATTCGACGCCCATCTTCAGGCGGCCGGAGCCGCGACCACCGTTCGCCGAAGGGACGAGAAACGCCGAGCGGGAACGATTCGCGGGTCGGAACGCCATCGTGTTGCCATCCTCAATTGGTGGACGCCGCGTCCTGGGGTTCATCCGCAAAGGGCGCGGAACGAACGCCCCGGACGACGCCTTCCGGGCCTGTCGGAGCCGCACGAGGTCGAAGCCGAGGCCGCGGGTCGCCGCGCCGGCGTCGAATCGCCGCGGCGGACTCCTCGAACGGGAGTCGAGACGACGCGGTCGCACGTCTACCAGAGGAATCTAGGACGGCGGGGAGGATAAGGAGACTGATACGGCCCGAAAAATTCGGGAAGCCGCGACGAATTTCGACGCGCGTCCTTCCCCGGCGCGAAGGGGGCCGAATCCCGGAAGCGGCGAACGGATCAAGGGAGCGACGGCGCTCGGGCTCGTCGCTCCCTTGATTTGGAGTCGGGGCAGGCTTCCGATCGTCAGGGCGTCGTCGAGGCGACGGCGACGGTGGCGACGACTCGCGGCTCCTCGGCCATCGAGAAGTGGGGCGGGGGGGTCGCTCGGCGCGGCGTCGAGCCTTTTCGGGACAGTCGCATGATCGGGCGTTCGACGAGGTAGAGGCTCAGGAAGGCGAGAGCCCCCGCGATGGCCCACGCCGACAGGAACAGCGTGAACGAGTTCAGCTTGGACCGATACGCCGTCAGCAGGATGAGCTGGACCGGGTAGGCGTACAGGAACAGCCCGTAGGAGTAATCGCCGAGCCACGCGAACTTCGCGGCGCGGGCTCCGGGGCGGAAGGCCGCGAACAGGACCGCGTACGTGCCGAAGATCGGGAAGATCACCGGCATCAGCCGGTACGGCCAGTAGCGATACGACCAGTCCTCGGAATAGAGGACCAGGACCGCCATCGACACGGCGAACCACGACCACTTGACCGGGATCCGATGCCGGTACGCGTAGCAGACCGCCCCGGCCAGGAAGCAGGTCAGCAGCCGGGGGTGCTGCTCGTCGATCCCGGCCGGCAGCCCGGCCTTGAACCAGGACGCATAGACCAGCCAGGAGGCGGCCCACATCGCCAGGACCGGCCAGCGCTTCGAGAACATCCCCGCCCAGCCCACCATGCCGATGAACAGGTAGTAATAGAAGTCGTAACGGATCGTCCAGAGCGAGCCGTTCACCCCCAGGTTGCCGTAGTCGAGCATCAGCGCCGGGAGGGCGATGCCGCTCCAGAACGGGGCGCTCCAGGCCGCGGTCCCCCCCCTCGCCACGAGCCAGGGCGCCGCCACGAGGGTGGCGAAGGCGATCGCCACGAAGAAGCCCGGGTAGACCCGCGCCGCCCGCTTCTTGAGGAAATCCGTCAGGCCGCGCGAGGTCTCCCAGCTCCGGGCGACCAGGAAGCCGCTCAGGACGAAGAAGGCGTCGACCGCCAGCCGACCCAGCGTGTACTGGGCCCAGGTCGCCCGCGCCATCGGGTCGAGGGTGTGCGATACCCCGTAGAAATGGAACGAGTGGGAGAGGATGACGAGGCTCGTCAGGACGAACCGCATCAGGCCCACGGCGTTGTCACGGTCGCCCGGCGGGCGATCCAACGTTGAGTGATTTTTCATGTGTTCGGCGTCGTTCGTCAGGGAGGCGGCTGCGGCCTCCGGTGAAGACGGCGAGGGGTCCACATCCATGTAGACCCCCAAAGGGCTTGGAGGCCCGCGCCTCCCGAGGAAGAGGCGGCGGACGCTCGTCGCTGAGGCGTGGAGAGGGCGAAATCCCCCCGCCGCTCGGTGTATCGGTCGGCGCGGGGCGGCGCGTCCATCCCGAAAGCCTCGGCCGACGGCCGGGGTCGCCGCCTAGTCGGTGCGACCGTCACAAAGCTCCGTTTTGGCCGCCTCGATGGCGGCGAGCTGCTCGGGCGTGACCTCGGGATACTTCAGATTCAGGTCGTCCAGGGCCTCGGCGATGGTGTGGGCGACGATGGCGCGGGCGACCCACTTGTGGTCGGCCGGGACGACGTGCCAGGGCGCCCACGGCGTGCTGGTGGCGGAGATGGCTTCCTCATACGCTTTCATGTAGTCATCCCAACGGCCCCGCTCGGAGATGTCCGACGGCGAGAACTTCCAGTGCCGCGTCGGGTCGTCCAGCCGCTTGAGGAACCGCCGCCGCTGCTCCTCCTTCGAGACGTCCAGAAAGAACTTGAGGACCTTGGTCCCGTTGCGGTCCAGGTGGCGCTCCAGGTTGTTGATGTCCTCGAATCGACCGCTCCAGAACGACTCGTCGATCCGGGAGCCCGGGATGCGCTCGGCGTGGGCCAGCTCGGGATGGACGCGGACCACCAGGACTTCCTCATAGTAAGATCGGTTGAAGATGCCGATCCGCCCCCGCTCGGGGAGGGCCTTGGTGTAGCGCCACAGGAAGTTGTGGTCGAGCTCCTCGACGGAGGGCTGCTTGAAGCTGAAGACCTGGCAGCCCTGGGGATTCACGCCCGACATCACATGCTTGATCGTGCCGTCCTTGCCGGCCGCGTCCATCGCCTGGAGGACGACCAGGACGGACCAGGCGTCGGAGGCGTAGAGCCGCTCCTGGGCCTCGGCCAGCTCGGCGACGCTCCGGGCCAGGATCGCCTCGGCGAACGCCTTCCGCTCGGCCTTGGGGACCCCCTTGTCGCCCGACCAGGAGGGGTCGTGGTCCTTGAGCCGGAATTTCTCGGGATGCGAGATCCGGCACCTCTCGACGACGTCTTCGAGCTTCAACATGGGACGGGCTCCTGGCTGGGGGGAAGGGGGACGATTCCCTTGTACGACCTCCCGTGAAGCGAGTCGACGGCCCGCCCCCGCCGAGGTCGGGCGTTTGCATTCCCGGCCGTCGTCCCCCAGAATGATCGCTCCCCGATCCCCCCGGAGGCCGCCATGACCCCCTCGCGACGACGCCCGTTCGACCTGCCGTCGGCCCTGAGCCTGAGCCTGAGCCTGGCCCTGGCCCTGGCCCTCGTCCTGACGCCGACGCCGGGGGCCGCCCGCGGGACGGCCGAGGGGGCGAGCCGGCCGAACGTCCTGTTCCTCTACAGCGACGACCACCGGGCCGACGCGATCGGGGCCCTCGGGAACCCGGCCGTGCGCACGCCCCACCTCGACGCGCTGGCCCGGCGCGGGACGATCCTCACGCGGGCCTACTGCAACGGCTCCGACCAGGGGGCCGTCTGCGTCCCCTCGCGGGCGATGCTCATGACCGGGCGCGGGCTGTTCCGCGTCGACATGAAGATGGAAGGGCAGGGGACCTGGCCCCAGGCCTTCGGCGCGGCCGGCTACGACACGTTCGCGACCGGCAAGTGGCACAACGGGCCGAAGTCGCTCCGCAAGTCGTTCCAGAAGGCCGAGGCCGTCTTCTTCGGCGGGATGGGCGACCCCTACAAGCTGCCGTTGCGGGATATGGCCCCGGACGGCTCGTTCGGCGACGACCGCCCCAGCGGCGCGCACTCGGTCGAGGTGTTCGCCGACGCCGCCTCGCGATTCATCCGGGGCCGTCGCGACGACTCCCCGTTCCTCTGCTACGTCGCCTTCAACGCCCCGCACGACCCGCGCGTCGCGCCGGCCGAGTACCGGGCGAAGTACCGCGACGACGCGATCCCGCTCCCGGCCGACTTCCTCCCGCAGCACCCGTTCGACGACGGCGAGCTGCTGATCCGCGACGAGCGGCTGGCCCCCTGGCCGCGCACGCCCGAGGTCGTCCGCCGGCACCTGGCCGACTACTACGCCGCGATCGAGCACCTCGACGCCCAGGTCGGCCGGATCCTCGACGCGCTCCGGGATTCGGGCCGGCTGGACGACACGCTCGTGGTCTTCGCCGGCGATCACGGCCTGGCGATCGGCAGCCACGGACTCATGGGGAAGCAGAACCTTTACGAGCACTCGATGCGGTCGCCGGCGATCCTGGCCGGCCCCGGCGTCCCGGCCGGGCGGCAGGTCGACGCGCTCGCCTATCTCCACGACCTCTTCCCGACGCTCGGCGAGCTGGCGGGCGTCGCCGGCCCCGGGGGGAGCGAGGGCCTCGGCCTCACGCCGGTCTTCGAAGGCCGCGAGCCCTCCCGACGGGCCGACCTGTTCACCGCCTACCGGGACGTCCAGCGAGCCATCCGCGACGACCGCTGGAAGCTGATCGCCTACCCTCGCATCAACAAGGTCCAGCTTTTCGACCTCGCGTCCGACCCCCACGAACTCCACGACCTCGCCGCCGACCCCGCCCGCGTCGCCGTTCTCGACCGCCTGACGGCCCTCCTCCGCCGCCGCCAGGCCGAGGCCGGCGACGACCTCCCGCTCCGCTCCGAACACCCCGAACCCGAGGCGTTCGACTTCTCCAGGGCGCCCTGAAGCGGAGATCCTCTCTACCCGGCCGGGATTCGCGGCTTGGCCGGGCGGGGCGGGGGTCCTACAATGAGGGCGTGGGAGTCTCCAGGTCGATCGCGCGTCGGGATGATGGGGCGAGCATGCAAGGCGGGGAGCCGCGAGAGATCGAGGGCCAGGCCGGGGCCGAGGCCAAGCGCCCGTTGTTCGGGGCGTCGGCCGACGAGCTGCGCGCGTGGGTCGTGGGGTGCGGGCACAAGGCGTATCGGGTCAAGCAGGTCCTCCAGTGGGCCTTCCACCGGCGGGCGAGGTCGTTCGGCGACATGACCGACGTCCCGCTCGACCTGCGCAAGAAGCTGGACGCCGAGTGGACCCTGTTCGCCACCGAGCTGGCGTTCCGGGGCGTCGCCGACGACGGCGCCGAGAAGCTGCTGCTCCGCTGCCGCGACGGCCGCAACATCGAGTGCGTGCTGATGGGCGACGCCGAGAGCACGCGGCGGACCGTCTGCATCAGCACCCAGGTCGGCTGCGGCATGGGGTGCGTCTTCTGCGCCAGCGGGCTCAAGGGGGTCGAACGCAACCTGACCTCGGCCGAGATCTTCGACCAGGTGTTGCAGGCCCAGTCGCTGCTGCCGCCGGGCGAGTCGGTCACGCACATCGTGGTCATGGGGATGGGGGAGAGCCTCGCGAACCTGGACAACCTCCTCGTCGCGCTCGACCGGGTCTGCTCGCCGGCCGACGGCCTGGGGATGAGCCAGCGTCGGGTGACGGTCTCGACGGTCGGCCTGCCGGAGAAGATCCGCAAGCTCGCGGCGCAGGACCGCCAGTACCACCTGGCCGTCTCGCTGCACGCGCCGACGGAGGCGCTCCGCGACGAGCTGGTCCCGGTGAACGAGAAGATCGGCCTGGCCGCCGTGCTGGAGGCCGCCGACGACTACTTCCGCATCACCGGCCGCCAGGTGACCTATGAATACGTCATGCTGGGGGGCGTCAACGACCGCCGCGAGCACGCCCGGGCGCTCGGGAAGCTCCTGAAGGGCCGCAAGTCGCACGTCAACCTGATCCCGTACAACCCGGTCGCCGGCCTGCCGTTCCGCCGCCCCGAGCCGGAGGACGTCCGGCGGTTCGTCTCGGACGTGGAGAGCTACGGCGTCTCGGTGACGATCCGGCGCACCCGGGGCCGTTCGATCGACGCCGCCTGCGGCCAGCTCCGACGCCGGTTCGAGGACCAGGACCAGGCCCGGGGCGAGCCCGAGCCCGTCGCGATCGGCGGGCCTTCGTGAAGCCGGCGGCGACGCCCGTCGGAACCGACTTTCGAAGCCGAAAGGAGCGCCCGTGAGCCGTGGAGAACTCGACGCCCTGGAGCGCCAGCTCGAGGCGCGCGACCCCGACGTGCGGCTGATGATCCAGATCCGCGACGACGTCCCGGGGGCGTTCGAGGCGATGGTCTCGCGGTATCAGGACCGGCTCGTGGGCGTCCTGTTGCACATCGTCGGCAACCAGGAGGAGGCCGAGGACCTCTCGCAGGACGTCTTCCTGCGGGTCTACAAGGCGCGCAGGGGGTATCGGCCCAAGGCGAAGTTCTCCACCTGGCTGTTCACGATCGCCAACAACCTGGCGATCAACCACGCGCGGAGCAAGGGGCGGAAGCCGACGGCGTCGTTCGGGCCGCCGGGCGACGATTCGAGGGCCGAGAGCCCGGCGTACGGCGTCCCGGGCCGGGAGGCGACCGCGTCGGCCCAGATGCGCAAGGTCGAGCTGTCGGAGATCGTCCGCGACGCCTTGCAGGTCCTCAACGAGGACCAGAAGATGGCCGTGCTCCTGAACAAGTTCGAGGAGATGAGCTACGCCGAGATCGCCCAGGTGATGAACCGCTCGCCGGCCGCGGTCAAGTCGCTCCTCGCCCGCGCCCGCAACGAGCTTCGCGAGCGGCTGGAGCCCTACCTGGAGCTGGACGCCCCCGCCCCCGCGCCTCGGACGACGGGGGGCTGACGTGGCCGCGATCGCCGCCGCCTGCCGCGCCGTCGGCCGGGCGCTGGGGGACCTCGTCTTCCCCTGGCATTGCCTGCTCTGCGAGTCGGCCGGGCCCGGCCTCGCCGCCCCGTTCTGCGACTCCTGCCGCGCCGGGCTGCTGGAGCGGGCCGGGGCCTACCGGGCCGCCTCCTGCCCGCGTTGCGCCTCGCCGGTCGGCCCGTTCGCCGACCTGAAGGGGGGCTGCTCGGCCTGCCGTCGCCGCCCCCTGGGGTTCGACGCCGCCCTCGCCCTGGGGCCCCACGAAGCCCCCTGGCGCGACTTCGTGCTGGGGCTGAAGCGGGAGCGCGGGGCGTTCCTGGCGCCCTCCCTGGCGTCGCTCCTGGTCGAGGCCCGCCGCGACGCCCTCGGCGCGATCCCCGCCGACGCCCTGGTCGCGCCGATCCCCCAGCACTGGCTCCGGCGGCTGAGTCGGCGGTACAATCAGGCCGAGGTCCTGGCCCGATCGCTGGCCGAGGCGACGGGCCGCGAGGCCCGCGACGCCCTGCGGCGGGTCAAGCCCACGCCCCACCTCGTCGGCCGGGGCCGGCAGGCCCGGGCCCTGGCGCTGCGGGGGGCGTTCGTCGTCCGGCGCGGCGTCGACCTGAAGGGCCGCACCGTCCTGCTCGTCGACGACGTGTTGACCACCGGCGCCACCCTGGGCTCGGCCGCCCGCGCCCTGAAACGGGCCGGCGCCCGCCGCGTCGTCGCCGTCGTCGTCTCCCGCGAATCCTGACCCCGCCCCCCCTTCGACCCGAGCCCAGCCGCCATGAGCCCGTCCCCGACGCCCCTCGACCGCATCCGAATCGGAACCCGAGGCAGCCGCCTGGCGCGCTGGCAGGCCGAATGGGTGGCCGCCACCCTCCGCGACCGTCGCCCCGGCCTGGCCGTCGAGCTGGTCGAGATCAAGACCCACGGCGACCGCGACCGCAACTCCCCCCTCTCGGCCATCGGCGGCACCGGCCTGTTCACCAAGGAGATCCAGCGCGCCCTGCTCGACGGCACGGCCGACGTCGCCGTCCACAGCCTCAAGGACCTCCCCACGCAGGGCCCCGACGATCTGGTCCTGGCCGCCGTGCCGGGCCGCGAGGACGTGGCCGACGCCCTGATCGCGCCGACGCACAAGACGCTGGAGGCGCTCCCCGCCGGAGCGAAGGTCGGCACCGGCTCGATCCGGCGCCGCGCCCAGATCCTCCACGCCCGGCCCGACCTGGCCGTCTCGTCCGTGCGGGGCAACGTCGAGACCCGGCTCAACCTGGCGCTCGACGGCGAACTCGACGCCGTGATCCTGGCCTGGGCGGGCCTGCACCGGCTGGGCCTGCACGATCGCGTGACCCAGCGGCTGGAGCCCCCCGCGATCCTCCCCGCCGTGGGGCAGGGGGCCCTGGGGATCGAATGCCGCCGCGACGACGCCGCGACCCGCGAGCTGCTGGGCCTCCTCGACGACCCCGACGCCCACCGCGCCGTCGTCGCCGAGCGCCGGACCCTCGCCGAGCTGGAAGGGGGCTGCATGATCCCGATGGCCGCCTGGGGCCGGACCTCGGCCGACGGCGCCCTGCTCCTCGACGCCGCCGTCTTCGACCCCGACGGCCGCACCTGCCTCGTCGCCTCCCTGGCGGGCCCCGCCGACGACCCCGACGCCCTCGGCCTCCGCGTCGCCCAGGCCCTCCGCGACCAGGGCGCCGACGCCATCCTCGACGCCTTCCGCCGGTCCCGCTGAGCCGTCCCCCGGCATCCCGGGTCCCCCCGGCGCGGATCTCGGTTACAATGGCGGGATGGACGGACTTCTACTCAGACTGCAACCGACCGGCGACTCCTCGGCACCCGACGCCTCCTCGTTCTGGAAGCTCTTCAAGCCGATCCGCAGGAACCTCGACGGCCTGGCCTGGTGCTTCCTGAACCCACCCTGGTTGGGCGCTCCGGCGGATTTCGAAAAGGATCCTTCGGCGACGATGGCCTTCGACGGGGACGCCGAGACGAGCCTCCAGCTCTGGAGCCCCGGCAGCCTCTCCCGCTACGCCGACCGCTTCGCCGAGGAATTCATCGAGCTGTGGGGCGTCGACCCCGCTCGGCACGACCCGCCGAAAATCGCGGCCCTCTACAACGCGGCCCCCTGGAGCGAAGCCGACGACGTCATCCGGCGGCATGCGGCGGTCTGGCTGAAATACATCGACGAGACATGCTGGGAGATCTACGCGAGGGAGCGGGCCTTGCTGGACTTCCTGGCCCTGCAACTCCGCGGCAAGCCCTGGGTGGAGGTCCACCCGTCTCGCGCCGATGCGCGCGAGGAAGCCTTCCGCGCGGCCGGCCTCGCCGACTCGTGGGAGGCCCGCGGAGGGCGAGGCTGACGCCCCCGGCCGTCGTATCGCCCAGGCCCTCCGCGACCTGGGTGCCGACACCTTCCGGGCGGGGAAGCCGTGAGGGCGAGTGATCCAGATCAGGTCTTGCGCGGAGACTCGGCCATGAAAGCCTATCTCCTGATTTCGCTGGCGCTGTTGTTCATGGCCCTGGGCTTCTGTGTCATGGAAGCTGCCATGCATGTGTTTGTGGCCGAGGCGGTGGCGCGGGATTTGGCCGACGCGGTTGGCGTTAAGGAAGAGGTCCTTCGACCGAACCTCGCGGCCGTCCTGCACCGTGGTTGGCAGAGGCGGGCTATCATCCACAGTCTGCCCTGGCTCCTAAGCTCCGGGTGTTTCTTCTGGTTGTATTGGAAGTCCTTGACCGAAAGCCGGGACAGGCGCACCCCCCAGGCCCCCGGCGATCCGCCTTACGTAAGGTGATGGGCGGAGGCGAGAGGCGGCTGCATGCGCGGGTGAATCACCTTGGAACGCCCCGGTGGTTCGAGTAGAGTCGTATCCGTTCGTTTCGATTCGCATCGCGTCGGTTCGTCGCTTTTCCCCTCTTCGCACGAACGAAAGGACGCTCCGCATGCTCGCTCGGTCCTCGCGCCTCGTCGTGATGTTCGGCCTGATCCTGTCCGTCGTGCTCGCCTCGGCCCGCGCCGAGACGAAGACGATCGCCCGCTGCGGCGAGGGGTTCCTGGAGGAAGTCGACGGCTACCGCGTCCTGCACGTGAAGGGGACGCCTTATGAGATGGGCTTCCAGCAGGGGGCCTTGCTCCGCGAGGACATCCGCGAGAACATCCACTACCTGTTCGAGGTGAAGGGCAAGGAGCTGAAGGTCGAGGTGGCGGGGCTGAACCTGCTGAACCCCAAGCGGGTCATCGCCGGAATCGTCGCCCAGCAGCGGAAGCACGTCCCGGCGCGGTTCTTCGAGGAGATGCAGGGGGTCGCCGACGGAGCGGGGCTGGACGTGCAGGACGTGGTCGTCGCCAACTTCATCCCCGAGCTGTTCCACTGCTCGGGCTTCGCCCTGGGCCGCTCGACGACCAAGGACGGCCGGGTCTACCACGGTCGAGTGCTCGATTACGGCTGCGACTGGCGGCTCCAGGAGCACGCGATCCTGACCGTCGCCGAGCCGACCGGGCGGACGCCGTTCGTGAACGTCACCTACGCCGGGTTCGTCGGCTCGGTGACCGGCATGAACGCGGAGAAGGTCTCGATCGGCGAGATGGGGGGCAAGGGCCTGGGCAAATGGGACGGCGTGCCGATGTCGTTCCTGATGCGGATGGTGCTGGAGGACGCGAAGTCGCTCGACGACGCCGTGGCCGTCTTCCGGGACAACCCCCGGACCTGCGAATACTACTTCGTGGTCGCCGACGGCGAGACCGGCAAGGCGGTCGGCCTGGAGGCGTCGTGGGACGTCTTCAGCGTGATCGCGATGGGGGAATCGCACCCCAAGCTCCCCGAGGCGATCGCCGACGCCGTCGTCCTCTCGGCCGGCGACCGCTACACGGAGCTGGCCCGCCGCGTGAAGGAAGGCCGAGGGGGGTTCGCCGCCGACTCGGCGCGGAAGCTGATGGACCGCCCCGTGGCCATGAAGTCGAACCTGCACAACGTCCTGTTCGAGACCGACACCGGCCGGTTCTGGGTGGCGAACGCCGACAGGGACGGCAACCCGGCCGCCGAGCAGCCGTACCACGCCTTCGACCTGCCGAGCCTGCTGGCGAGCCGCCCCGACGAGTCGGCGGCGACCATCGCCCCCCCCCGGCGGGCCGCGCGGGCCGACGAGCCCGCGGCGGCGGCGGTGCGATGACCCCCCGGGGCCAGCGCGACTACGGCGGCGTGCGGCTCTCGCGGCACGCCGTCGAGCGGTTCGTCGAGCGGTTCGGCGTCGAGGCCGACCGGGCCGAGGCCCGGCTCCGCGAGGCGCTCGGCCGCACCCGTCGGCTCGGCCGCAATCCGGCCAACGGCGCGATCGCGGTCCTCGCCTTGCACGAGGGCCGCACGCTCGTCGCCGTGCTCCAGGACGGGACCTGCCTGACCGTCCTGACCTGGAACCAGTTCGAACCCCGCCTCCCCGACTTCGGCCGCCCCAAGGTCCCCCGGAAGTGGGGACGCACCCTCGCCCGCCTGGCCGCGCCGGTCGACGAGCCGAAGCCCCGCCGCCCCCAGTCCTGACGAGATGAGACGAAACGAGGCCGGGCGGAGCGGAGCGGGGCGCGCGGCGAAAGGACCCGCCAGCCGCCTCCCCCCCGCGTCGGGGAGAGGCTCTCGGGGCCGACCACGGCGTCGGCGGCTGGGGGGCATCTCGGGGTCAGTCGATCAGGCGTTCCTCGGCGGGCTTCTCATAGCCGAGGCTCTTGAGGACCTCGAGGACCTCGCTCCAGGTGGGGAACATCCGGCCGCTGCGCTGCTTGTAGGCGTTCATGGCGAGCATGAACTCCATCTCGGCCTCGGAGTAGTCGCGCTCGCAGGTGGTGGGGTCGACGAACCGTCGACGGCCGCTGCCGTGCCGGGCGAGGGCGGCGCGGCTGGCCTGCTCGCTGGCCTTCCGGTTCATCCATTCCGCCGGGTCGGCCTGGGGCGGGATCGTGGGCGACGGCGAGGGCGGGGCCGCGCTCTTCGTCTTCGCCTTCGGCATGATGGGGGTCCTCGTCGTCCCGAGCGGGGCCGCCTGCAATCGTCCGGTCGCCTCGTACATCCTAGGTGCTCCTCGTGAATCCTTGCCGCGGCCTCGCCGCCGCGGGGGGGGACGTCGGCCGTCGCCGTGGCCTGCGATCACCGCCCGTCGCGTCGCGTGGCTTTCCGGCCTCGCGACGTGGCCCGCGGCCTTCACCCTGGAACCTACGACGCCGGGGGGGCGAAACCGGACGGCAGGACCGCTTTTTTCGGCGGAACCGCTGTTTCGGCCGTCTTCCGAACTTTTCCGAGAATCGGCGTCACGAGGAGGGAGGGGCTTCGTATCTAAGGGTTGGTGCATCGCCGATCCGACCCTGGGCCTCAAGGACGACCCATTTCCCCCACGCGCGGTCAGGACACGACTCATGCCGGAACTCGACGCCGAGACCCTCGTGGGCCAACTGCCGCTCATCGGCCTGCTCTCCCGCGACCAGTTCTTCGAGGCCAAGGCCGAGGCCGAGGACGGCTCGCCCGAGGCGGTGCTGCGCGCCTGCCTTCGCAAGGGCTGGATCACCAGCTGGCAGGTGGAACGGCTGAAGAAGGGGGACGCCTCGCACTTCTTCTTCGGGCCGTACCGGGCGCTCTTCCACCTGGCCGAGGGGACCTTCGCGCGGGTCTACCGGGGCGAGCACTCGCAGACCGGCGAGCCGGTGGCGATCAAGGTCCTCCGCGGGCGGTTCGCCTCGCTCCCCGACGCGGTGGCGTCGTTCCATAAAGAGGCCGAGGCCGGCATGCGGCTGAAGCACGAAAACATCGTGCACATCCTGGATTCCGGCCGCCAGGAAGACAAACATTACATGGCGATGGAGTACGTCGAGGGGATGAACCTCCGCGAACTGCTCCGGCTCCGCACCCGGTTCAAGGGGGACGAGGCCCTGCCGCTGATGATCGGCCTGGCCGAGGGCCTGAAGTACTCGCATGGGCAGGGGGTCACCCACCGGGACATCAAGGCGACGAACATCCTGATCGCCAATTCGGGCGTCGCCAAGCTCGTCGACTTCGGCCTGGCGACGATCCAGGCCGACGACTCCCAGGCGATGAAGAGCCAGCGCACCGTCGACTATTCGGCCCTGGAGCGCTCCTGCGGAAGTCCCAAGGGGGACCCCCGGTCCGACATCTTCTTCCTCGGCTGCGTCTTCTATTACATGCTCACCGGCCAGGTCGCCCTCCAGGACTCCGAGAGCAAGGACCCGCTCAAGAAGATGCTCAAGCGCTCGTTCGGCGGCATCCGCCCCCTGGGCGAGCACCCCTACGCGCCCGACGCGGGGCTCAGCCGGATCATCGAGAAGATGATGCGGATGGACCTGAAGGCCCGCTACCAGACGATGGCCGAGGTCGCCGCCGACCTGGAGGCCTATCGGGAGGCCCGTCGGTCCGGGGCCGCGCCGGGGGGCCCGAAGTCCGACCACGAGCTGGACGTCGACCTGGAGCTGGGAAGCTCGATCTTCCAGAACCCGTTCCTCACCAACGACCCGGACTCCCCCCCGGTCTCGACGGCCGAGGAGGCCCTCGCGCTCGACCTGTCGACGTTCGAGACCCACGCCGGCTCGGGCGAGGCCGAGGACCTGGGCGCCCTGCTGGGGATCGCCCCGGACGAGGAGCCCGAAGCCGAGCCCGAGCCCAAGCCCGAGGCCCGTGCGGAGTCGGCCCCCGAGGCCCGGCCGACCCTCCTCTGCGTGGAGTCCCAGGTCGAGATCCAGGACGCCCTGCGGAAGAACCTGGCCCGCAGGGGCTACCGCGTCTTGCTGATGGCCGACCCCGAACGCGCCGCCGAGCGCTACCGCGAAGCCCCGACCACCGCCGTCGTCTTCGACCTCGACGGCCAGGGGCCCGGCGCCCTCCGCCACCTGGCCGACATGCGCGCCAAGGCCGAGGAAGACGGCGTCCCGTTCCGCGTCCTCGTCCTCCTGGGCCCTCGCCAGGGGGGCCTCCAGGCCAAGCTCCCCCCGGCCGACGAGCAGGTCGTCCTCTCCAAGCCCGTGAAGCTCAAGGACGTCCAGGAAGTCCTGGCCGCGCTGGCGCCGGTCGGCTGAGCCGGCCGTCGCGCCGGCGGGCGAGGAGGAGATCGCCGCCGGCCCTCGGGGGCGTCGCCGGCCGTTGACAGCCGGGGGCGGAGTCCCTATCGTTAACCCGATTCGTTCGGGTCCAAGCCGTTCGAGCGATCGCCGGGGCCGAGGGGGCGCCGGGGCGGTCGCGTCGCCGTTTCGTCGCCTCCCATCGATCGAGAGCCATGAGCGTACGCACCCGATTCGCCCCCAGTCCCACCGGCTTCCTGCACATCGGCGGGGTCCGCACGGCGCTCTTCAACTGGCTCCTCGCCCGGCATCACGGCGGCCAGTTCGTCCTGCGGATCGACGACACCGACCAGGAGCGGCACGTCGACGACGCGGTCGCGAAGATCCTCGACGGCTTCCGCTGGCTGGGCCTCTTCTGGGATGAAGGCCCCGAGGTCGGCGGCGGCCACGGGCCGTACTACCAGTCCGAGCGCAAGGACCATTATCAGGCCGCGATCGACAAGCTGGTCGCCGACGGCAAGGTCTACCGCGATTACAGCACCGACGCCGAGCGGAACGTCGACCGCGAGGCCGCGAAGAAGGCCAAGAAGCCGTATCGCTTCCGCCGGATCGAGCACTCCGACGCCGACCTCGCCCGGTTCGAGGCCGAGGGCCGTCCGTACGCGCTGCGGTTCCAGGTCCCCTCGGGGCGGACGCTCGTCCTCAACGATCTGGTCAAGGGGGAGGTCTCCTTCGCCACCCACGAGATCGGCGACTTCGTGATCGTCCGGCCCGGCGGCCAGCCGCTGTACAACTTCGCCAGCGTGGTCGACGACGTGGACATGAAGATCACCCACGTCGTCCGCGCCGAGGAGCACCTGTCGAACACCTTCCCCCAGCTCCTCATCCTGGAGGCCCTGGAGGCGACGCCCCCCGCCTTCGCGCACATCCCGTACGTCGCCGAGCCGGGCTCGCGCGAGAAGATGTCCAAGCGCAAGACCGAAGACTACGAGAAGCGCGGGATCCTCGTCTACCTCCACCAGTACATCCAGAAGGGCTACCTGCCCGACGCGATGGTCAACTACCTGTCGCGGCTGGGCTGGAGCTACGACGCCTCGCAGGAGCTGTTCACCCGGGCCGAGCTGATCGAGAAGTTCTCGCTCGAGCGCGTGAACAGCTCGCCCGCCAGCCACGACCAGGACAAGCTGTTCTGGATCGAGGGCGAGTGGATGAAGCAGGAGCCGCTCGCCGCCAAGATCGAAGGCGCGATCCCGTTCCTGGCCGCCGAGGGCCTGGTCTCCGAGCCGGTCGACGACGCGACCCGGGCGAAGCTGGAGGCCGTGATCCTGGCGCTTGGCGACCGGATGAAGGTCTTCTCCGACGTCGTCAAGATGGGCCGGTTCTTCTTCGCCGAGACGATCGCGTTCGACCCCGACGCCGTCAAGAAGCGGCTCCGCAAGCCGGGCGTGCCCGAGATGCTCCGCGAGCTCGACGCGCTGCTGGCGGCGACCGAGCCGTACGACCTGGCGACGCTGGAGAAGGCCGTCCACGACTACGCCGAGAAATCGGGCCGGAAGATGGGCGACGTCGTCAACCCGCTGCGGGTCGCGACCACCGGCCAGGGGGTCGGCCCGGGGCTCTACGACTGCCTCTACCTCGTCGGCCGCGAGACCTGCCGCGCCCGCATCGCCCAGGCGATCGCCATGCTGGAAGCGGACGCCTGACCGCATCAGCCCGCACCGCCCCGGCCCCGCCGTCCACGCCTCCTTCCCACCACCAAGAGAATATTCATGCGGATCTTCGTCACCGGATCGATCGCCTACGACTACATCATGGTCTTCCCCGGGAAGTTCCGGGACCACATCCTGGCCGACAAGATCCACGTCCTGAGCCTCTCCTTCCTGGTGGATTCGCTGACGCGTCGGCGGGGCGGGACCGGGGCCAACATCGCCTACAACCTGGCGCTTTTGGGCCGGAAGCCGGTGCTGGTGGGGACGGTGGGCGAGGACTTCGAGGAGTACCGCGCGTGGCTGACGGGCAAGGGCGTGGACGACGCCGGGATCAAGGTGATCAAGGACGAGTCCACGGCGAGCTGCTTCATCAACACCGACCTGGATGACAACCAGATCACCGCGTTCTACCCCGGGGCCATGTCGAAGGCGTCGACGATCTCGCCCAAGGAGCTGGGCGCGACGGCGGACGACCTGGTGGTGATCGCGCCCAACGACCCGGCGGCGATGGCGCGGGCGGCGGCCGAATGCACGCTGGACGGCGTCCCCTACCTGTACGACCCGTCGATGCAGCTCCCCCGGATGGACAAGGCCGAGCTGGAGGAGGGCCGCAAGGGGGCCCGGATCCTCGCCGGCAACGATTACGAGTTCGGCATGATGGCCCAGAAGCTGGAGATCAGCGAGGAGGCCCTGCGCAAGAGCCTGCCGATCACCGTGATGACCCTGGGCGAGAAGGGGGCCCTGATCACCGTCGACGGCGAGGAGTTCTCGATCCCTCCGGCCAAGCCCGCGAAGGTCGTCGACCCCACCGGCGCCGGCGACGCCTTCCGCTCCGGGTTCGTCGCCGGGATGAGCCGCGGGCTCCCCTGGCCGGTCGTCGGCCGGATGGCCTCCTTGACGGCGGTCTATGCGATCGAGCATCCTGGAACCCAGGAACACGCGTATTCGCTCGACGAGTTCATCGCGCGGTACCGGGCGAACTACGGCCCGGCCGAGGAGCTGGAAGCCCTGCGAGGCGGCGTCCCGGCCTGAGCCGGGCGCGGCCCCGGCGGCGTGATGCGACGGTCGGCGCAGCGAGAGTAGGCTCCATGGCGCTCTACCGACTCGGCCCCGACCCGATCTTCCCGCCGCCCCACCTGGCCGAGCCGGAGGGACTGCTGGCGATCGGCGGCGACCTCTCGCCCGACCGGCTGATCGCCGCCTATCGCCGGGGGATCTTCCCCTGGTACGAGGACGGCGGCCCGATCCTCTGGTGGTCCCCCGACCCGCGGTTCGTCCTCTTCCCGGCCGAGCTGCGGGTCTCCCGGCGGCTCTCCCGCACCCTCCGCTCGGGACGGTTCGAGATCCGCTTCGACACCGCCTTCGCCCAGGTCGTCCGGGCCTGCGCCGAGACCCCGCGCGACCACGAGGACGGGACCTGGATCACCCCCGAGATGCAGGCCGGCTACATCCGCCTGCACGAGCTGGGCGTCGCGCGATGCGCCGAGGCCTGGAGCGACGGCGTCCTGGCGGGGGGCGTCTACGGCGTCCTCTCCGGCCGTTCCTTCTCGGGCGAGTCGATGTTCCACCACCAGACCGACGCCTCCAAGGCGGCCCTCGTCGCCCTGGTCGAACGCCTGGCCGCCGAGGGGGTCGAGATGATCGACTGCCAGATCAAGAGCGACCACATGGTCCGCTTCGGCGCGCGGGAGATCCCCCGCGACGAGTACCTCATGCGGCTCGAACACGGCCTCCGCGACGCGCCCACCCCCCGTCGCGCGGCCCCGGCCCCCGCGCGGGCGGCCCGAGCCGAGCCGGGCCGAGTCGCGTCGCATCCACGGGGCGAGATATCGAGGATGACGAGGACGAAGATGTCTGAGCATCGAATCGGCGTGGTCATGCACGGCGTCACCGGCCGCATGGGGATGAACCAGCACCTGATCCGCTCGATCCTGGCGATCCGGGAGCAGGGGGGCGTCCCGCTGGCGGACGGCGATCGGCTGGTCCCCGACCCGCTCCTCGTCGGCCGCGACGCCGAGAAGGTCTCCGCCCTGGCCCGCCGCGTCGGCGCGCCGCGCTGGACGACCGACCTCGACGCGGCCCTGGCCGACCCCAACGACGCGGTCTTCTTCGACGCCGCCACCACCCAGGGACGGCCCGACGTGCTCCGCCGCGCCATCGCCGCCGGCAAGCACGTCTACTGCGAGAAGCCGGTCGCGACCGACCTCGCCTCGGCCCTCGACCTCGTCCGCGAGGCCCGCTCGGCCGGGGTCAAGCACGGCGTCGTCCAGGACAAGCTCTGGCTCCCCGGCGTCCGCAAGCTCAAGCACCTGCGCGACTCCGGCTTCTTCGGCCGGACCCTCTCCGTCCGCGGCGAGTTCGGCTACTGGGTCTTCGAAGGCGACCTCCAGCCCGCCCAGCGGCCCTCCTGGAACTACCGGGCCGAGGACGGCGGCGGCATCATCCTCGACATGCTCTGCCACTGGCGCTACCTGGTCGACAACGTCTTCGGACCGATCAAGAGCGTCTCATGCCTGGGGGCGACCCACATCCCCGAACGCTGGGACGAGGGCGGGAAGCCCTATCCGGCCACCGCCGACGACGCCGCCTACGCCACCTTCGAGCTGCACAACGGCGTGATCGTCCAGATCAACAGCTCCTGGACCGTCCGCGTCCGTCGCGACGACCTGCTGACGCTCCAGGTCGACGGCGTGCTCGGCTCGGCCGTCGCCGGGCTGACTGAATGCCGGACCCAGTCCCGCGTGAACACCCCCAGGCCCGTCTGGAACCCCGACGTTCGCAACCCCCACGACTTCCTCGCCGACTGGGCCGTCGTCCCCGACACGATCCCCTACGACAACGCCTTCAAGGCCCAGTGGGAACTCTTCCTCAAGCACGCCCACGGCGAAGGCGAGTTCCCCTGGGACCTCGTCGAAGGCGCCAAGGGGGTCCAGCTCGTCGAGCTCGGCCTGCAATCCTGGCGCGAACGGCGATGGGTCGACGTGCCGGACCTGGAAGTCTGAGAACCGCCCGGCCGATCGGCCTCGTCCGCTCGGCCGCCTTCTTTCAGGACCCTCACGATGGCCCGAGTCAACCTCCTGACGGACGCCGGGACGGTCGAGGCGTACACGACGATGGGGGGGCGGACGTGGTCGCCCCCGGCGCGGCCGGCGTTCAACCGGGTGGCGTTCTCGGCGGCGCACGTCGTCGCCGACGCCCGGAGCGGGGTCGCCCCCTGGGTCGAGGCGGCCGTGGACTGGGACGCCACGCTCCGGTATCGCGAACACCTGCTCTCGCTGGGCCTGGGCGTGGCCGAGGCGATGGACACCGCCCAGCGCGGGATGGGGCTGGACTGGCCGACCGCGCTGGAGCTGATCGAGCGCACCGTCGCGATGGCGAAGGATCGCCCCGGCTCGCTCGTCGCCTCGGGCGTGGGGACCGACCAGCTCGCCCCCGGACCGGGGACGACGACGGCCGACGTGATCGCCGCGTACGAGGAGCAGGCGGCGGCCGTCGAGGCCGTCGGCGGGCGGATCATCCTGATGGCCAGCCGAGCCCTGGCCGCATCGGCCCGCTCGCCCGAGGACTACGAGCACGCCTACGGCGCGATCCTGGCCCAGGTCCGCGAGCCGGTGATCCTCCACTGGCTCGGTCCCATGTTCGACCCGGCGCTGGCCGGTTACTGGGGCTCCGACGACCTCGACGAGGCGATGGACGTCTGCCTGCGGGTCATCCACGCCCACGCGCCGAAGGTCGACGGGATCAAGATTTCGCTTCTCGACAAGGAGAAGGAAGTCGTCATGCGTCGGCGTCTCCCGGAAGGCGTGAAGATGTACACGGGCGACGATTTCCACTACCCCGAGTTGATCGAGGGGGACGAGCAGGGCTTCTCGCACGCCCTCCTGGGGATCTTCGACGCGATCGCCCCGGCGGCCTCGGCCGCGCTCCAGGCGCTGGGGGAGGGGGACGCGGCGGGATACCAGCGGATCCTGGAGCCGACGGTCGCGCTCTCGCGGCACGTCTTCGCGGCGCCGACCCGCTTCTACAAGTCGGGCGTGGTCTTCCTGGCCTGGTTGAACCGCTGGCAGGACCACTTCGTCATGGTCGGCGGCCAGCAGAGCGCCCGTGGCGCGGTCCACTATTCCGAGCTGTTCCGCCTGGCCGACGACGCGGGCCTGCTCGACGACCCCGACCGGGCGGCCTCGCGGATGCGCGCCTTCCTGACGGTTCAAGGGGTGGACCAGTGAGCGGGGACGCGAACGAGCCCGGTAGCCCCGGACCCGGACCCGACCCGGGCCGACTCTCGCTGAACACGGCGACCGTCCGGGCGCAATGGGGCCTGGGGGAGATCCTCGACGGCTGCGCGCGGCACGGCATCCGGGGCGTCTCTCCCTGGCGCGACCAGGTCCGGGCGTTCGGCCTGGAGGCGTCGGCCCGGCGGGTGCGCGACCACGGGCTCGCGGTGACGGGATACTGTCGCGGGGGCATGTTCCCGGGCGCGACGTCGGCCGAGCGCCTGGCCGCTCGCGATGACAACCGGAGGGCCGTCGACGAGGCCCTGGCCCTCGGGGCGCGTTGCCTGGTGCTGGTCGTCGGCGGGCTGCCGAAGGGGAGCAAGGACCTCGCCGGGGCTCGGGCGCAGGTCCGCGACGGGATCGGCGAGCTGCTCGACCACTCCCGCCCGCGCGGGATGCCGCTGGCGATCGAGCCCTTGCACCCGATGTACGCCGCCGACCGCGCGTGCGTCAACACGACGGCCCACGCCAACGACCTCTGCGACGAGCTGGGCGACGACGGCCTGGGGATCGCGCTCGACGTCTATCACGTCTGGTGGGATCCGAATCTGTTCCGGGAGATCGCCCGCGCCGGCGCGAGGCGGCTCCTGGCGTTCCACGTCTGCGACTGGCTCGTCCCCACCCGCGACCTCCTGCTCGACCGGGGGATGATGGGCGACGGCGTCATCGACGTCCCCTCGATCCGATCGGCCGTCGAGGCCCAGGGCTACGACGGCTCCCACGAGGTCGAGATCTTCTCCGCCGACGACTGGTGGAAGCGTCCCCCCGACGAGGTCCTGCGGACCTGCGTCGAGCGGCACTCGACCTTCTGTTGATGGTGAATTCAGAAGTGCTTATTTGGTTTTGCGTTCGCGCGGGTCCGGGAACTTCGGGTCCGTCCGCAGGTCCCCGTTGGCGGCGTCGAGGAAGTGGGGTTCCACGCCGTAGACGCCGTCCGTCTCGGGCACGGGGAGGTCCCTGGGGCGGCTGCGGCCGGGGGCGTCCAGGGCGTACCAGGCGTTGCCGGAGATCGTGAAGGTTTCGGGGGCGGTGCCGCCGCCGACGTTGACCGGGGCCCGGAGTTCGTCGGTGCGGTAGACGATCAGGTTGTCGACGAACCGGCCCTTGCGCGAGGGGACGAAGCCCGGCTCGCGCGTCTCCTGGAGGATGCGGAAGACCCAGCGGCGAGGGCGGTGGAACGTGTTGCGACGGACGACCGCGCCGTCGACCCCCACGAAGGCGATGGGGGACGACGAGCCGATGAAGACGCAGTTCTCGACGAGCAGGTCCTTCGCTTCGAAGCCCTGGGGGCGGGGGCGGAAGTAGGGCAGGTCGGTGGAGCCGCCGAGGTTCACGGCGCGCTCGCCGGCGTTCTCGAATCGGCAACGGCGGATCGCCACGTCCCGCGTCCCCCCCTTCGCCTGCACGCCGCTGGAGCCTTCCTCGTCGCCGTGTCGGAAGGTGCAGTCGACGATCTCCCCCTTCCGGCAGCCGACCATGTCGATCCCCGAGCCTCCGCCCCCCCAGCGCTCCAGCGTGCAGCCCTCAACTCGGAAGTCGGCCAGGCCCGAGAGCTTGATCCCGTCGTGGTTCCCGCCGGGGCCGATGTCGCGGACGGTCAGGCCCTGGAGCACGATGTGGTGCGACGGCGACTCCAGCTTGCCGCCGTCGTCGATGTTGATCCCGTTGTCGGTCGACCCGGCGACCACCAGGTCCCGCAGCTCGACGTGCGAGGCCTTCGAGACGTGGAACCCGAACGACTTCCCCTGGAAGACCGGCGGGCGCTTCGGGTCGGCCCCTCGGATCACGATCGGCGCCCCCTCCCGGCCGTGAAGGTCGTGGAGGGACAGGCCGCCCGCGTACCGGCCGGGCGCGATCCGGATCGTCGTCCCCGGCTTCGCGTCTGCGACCGCGCGACGGAGCTGGGCGTCGTTGGAGACGTCGGCGTCGAGGGCCAGGCTCGTCAGCAGGGAGAGGAGGAGTCGCATGGTCGGATCTCCGGGGGTCAGGCGAACGGTAGGTTCAACTGCCACGAGACGCCGAAGCGGTCGTTGACCCAGGCGAACGCGGCGCTGAAGCCGTACTCGCCGAGGGGCATCAGCACCCCGCCCCCCTCGGAGAGCCGGGCGAAGGCGGCGTCCAGCTCCTCCCGGCTCTCGCAGTCCACGAACAGGCTGATCGCCGGCGTGAAGCCGAACGCGTGCTTCACCGGGCTGTCGATCGCCCGGTACTCGCGCCCGGCCAGGGTGAAGCTCGCCAGCTTCACCGTCCCCTCCGCCCCCATCTCGCCCGGACCGTAACGCTCGATCCGCTCGAGCGCCGAGCCCGGAAAGAGCGAGACGTAGAACGTCAACGCCTCCTCGGCCTTCCCCTGGAACATCAGGAACGTCGTGACCTGGCTCGCCATCCTCGGCCCCTTTCGGTTGAAATGTCCGCGATCCGTCGTTCGATCGGGGACAGGATGCGCGCTAAATGGTTTGTGGTCAAGCGTTCAGTTTGAAAAATTGGGTTCGTTCGCCGGAATCGGCTTCGTTCGCGGTGCCGAATCGGCCGTTCGGCGCGGCCCGTCCGACCCCGAAAATCGGGACTCCCGACTTGCCTCCACCGAGTTCCGGCGCAATCCCTTCGGGTGCCAGGAGTTCCCCGAACCCGTTGACCGGAATTGGGTTCGGGCGACCGCTCGGGGCCAGTCCGACGCCGATCCACGGGTTCGGAGAACCCGTGGCACCCCGATCGCCGTCTCCCGACCCCCGCGAGGTGGTGTGAGAGTGAGGAGCGTCCGAAAATTGGGTTCGTTCGCGAAGGTCGGAGTCGGGCCGGTCGTGATCGTTAAGTCCCTGGTGGAAGTCATCTTGCGAGGTCGTCTCGGGGTTCGCGGAATTGGGTTCGTTCGGCGGAATCGGCCTCGTCGGCGAGGTGGGCTCGGGGTCGGGAGATTGGGTTCGTTCGGCGCTTTCGGCTTCCTCGCGGATCGGTCGCGGTGCGGTTGTTCCGGCCGCGCCGCGATTCGGCGAGGGGATTCGGGGACATCCCGTAATGAGAGGATGGGCCAGGGAGCCGGGATAGGAACGGACCGTGCGTCGGGGCGGTCAGCCGAGGAGTTCGTGGAGGACGCGGCCCTCGCTGAGCTTGATGGGGCGGCCGGTGAGGGGGGCGACGTTCTCGCGCGCGGGGTCGAGGCCCAGGGTGGCGAGGATGGTGGCGTGGACGTCCTCGACGCGGGCGGGGCGGACGGGGTCCTTGACGCCTTCGGGGTCGGTCTCGCCTACGGCGAGGCCGGTGCGCAGGCCGCCGCCGGCGAGGGCCAGGCTGAAGCCGTTGGTCCAGTGGTCGCGGCCCCCGAACGGGTTGATGCGGGGGGTGCGGCCGAACTCGCCGCAGCAGAGGACGACCGTCTTGCGCAGCAGGTCCCGGCGCCTGAGGTCGCGGATCAACGCGGCGAACGCCGGGTCGAGCTGGGCGGCCAGGCGGCGGTGGATCTCGTGGTTGGCGACGTGCGAATCCCAGCCGTCGAGGGTGACCTCCACGCATCGCACGCCGACTTCGATCAGGCGGCGGGCGGCGAGGCAGCCCCGGCCGAAGGGGGAGTCGCCGTACTCGGCCAGGGTCGCGGCCGGCTCCTGGGAGACGTCGAACGCCTTGAGCTGTTCCGAGGTCATCATCGTCCGCGCCGAGGCGACGGCCTGGCGGTGGAGCGTCGCCTCGACCCGCGCGGCGCGGCGGCGGCCGAAGGCCCGGTCGACGACGTCCAGGTCCAGCGCCCGCCGCGCGTCCCGCTCGGAGGGGACGATCGGGGAGACGTCCGGGAGCTTGCCCCGGGGGTCGTCGACCTGGAAGGCGTCGTACTCGCCGCCGAGGAAGCCGCCCCGGCCCGGCCATCGGCCCGGCAGGATCGAGATGTGGCGGGGGACGTCGGTCGCCCCGCTCGGAAGCTCGTGGCAGCAGATCGCGCCGATGGACGGGTGGACGACCGTGGGGTCGGGCCGATATCCCGTCTTCAGCATGTACGTCCCGCGCTCGTGGTCCCCTTCCTTGCTGGTCATCGACCGCACGAGGGCCACGGACCCCATCTCCTCGGCCAGCCGCTCATAGCCCGCCGCCAGCCGCACCCCCTTCGCGGCGGTCTCGATCGCCTTCGTGCCGCCGGAAGCGGAGGCGTCGGGGTGGGGGTCGAAGGTCTCGAGCTGGCTGGGGCCCCCCGCGAGCCAGAGGAGGATGACCGAGCCCGCCGGCCCGTCGGCCGTCTCCGCCTGCCGCGCCAGCAGTTGCGCCGTCGGGGTCAGCCAGCCCAGGCCGGCGAGCGTCAGGAATCCGCGACGATCGAGATGCATGGCGGTCCCTTGCTTAATGATTCCAGGAAAACTCGGCCGAGTTGAGCAGGGTCCAGAACAGGTCGACGATCAGCGCCGAGCGGGCGTCGCCGGAGGTCCCCTGGAGGCGAGGGGCGAAGTGGGCGGCCTCTTCGGGGGTGGGGCGGCGGGTCAGGACGGCGAGGTAGGCGAGTTCGACCGCCTTCTCGTCGGTGGGGGCGAGGTCGGCGATCCGTTTCGAGGCGTTCCAGAACTCGGCCTTGGTGCGTTTCTCGACGAGTTCGCCGTTCATGAGCAGCAGGCGCTGGGGGATGGTGCCCCCTCGGGATTCGAATTCGTCCTCGCCGGCGTCGCCGTAGCGGCGGACGAAGTCGTTCCCCTCAGCGTAGGCGATCGCGCGGGCGAACCAGGGGACGCGCGGGCCCATCGTCTCCACGGAGGCCGACTGCGTGAGGCCGCCGGCCACCTGTTCGGGGCGGAGCCGGGTCATGGGGAACGCGGCCCAGGTCTCGTCGTTGGGGGCGGCGGCCTCGTCGGGGAGGTCGACGCTGTCGAGCCGGTAGGCTTCGGTGGCGACGATCGCGCGGATGAGGCGGCGGAGGTCGTGGCCGTGGGCGGCGAAGTCGTCCGCGAGGAGGTCGAGGGGGGCGGGCGTCTCGGCGGCGGCGGGGATGTCGTCGATCGGGTCGACGAGCGGGCGGCCGACGAGGATGGCCCAGACCCGGTTGACGGTCGCCCTGGCGAAGTACGGATTCCTCGGGTCGACCACCCACGCCGCCAGCCGCTCGCGAGGGGCGCCCTCGGCCGGCAGCAGCTCGGGGTGCGACGGCGGCGCCGCCTCGACGGTCGTGGGCTCCTTGGTCTTGCGGTCGAGCGGGTGGTAGATGTCCTCGGCGTCGGAGACGCCCCGGAGGTTGGAGCGGATGCCGCCGAAGAACGCGGCGAGGCGGCGGAAGTCGTCCTGCTTCCAGGGCTGGAACGGGTGGTCGTGGCACTGGGCGCAGTCGATCCGGGCCGCCAGGAAGGCCCGCGAGACCCGAGCGGCGAGGCGTTCGGGGTCGGGCCGCTCGGTCATCTCGTCGCGGGTGACGGTCAGGAAGTTGACGGCCGGGTGGTCGGTCCAGATCCCGCGCTCGGCGATCAGGTCGCGGACGATCGCCGAATAAGGCCGGTTCTCCATCAGGGCGTCGCTCAGCCAGGTGGTGAACCGCCGCCTTCGAAAGACGATGAACGGGCCGTCCTCGGTCCCCACGAAGGCCCTCGCGAACCGTTCCGCCAGGTAGTCGGTCGTCCGGCGGTCCCGCAGCAGCTCCTCCAGCCGGTCGTCGATGCGACGCCCCGGCTCCTCCGCCTCGAACCGCCTGACTTCCTCCAGCGAGGGGACCGTCCCGGTCAGCGCCAGGTTCAGCCGACGCAGGACCGCCAGGTCGCTCGCCGGCGGCGCGGGTTTGATCCCTCGTTCTCGCCAGCTTTCCCGGAACGCCTCGTCGACCTGCGCCGCCACCTCGGGTCGCGGCGCCGGCGCGTCGGTCGGCTGGCGCGTCGGCGAGGCCGGGCGGATCACGCCTCGTCCCATCGCCAGCACGCAGCCGACCAGCACGCAAATGAACCCCACGTCGCGCAGCCGCATGGGCGTTTCCCCCGACTCGATCGATCAGCTCCGAATTTGGATCGGAGGGTGTTACCCCGAGTCGGGGGCCGTCGTTTCAGGAAACGCGGCGGCCGGGCGGGGCCAGGCGCCGGCGACCGGCCGCCAGGGCGACGGCCGAGCCCGAGAGGAGCAGCAGCACGGACGACGGCTCGGGGACCGACTGGATGACCCCGAACAGGCCGTGGGTCTCGTCGTTCGGCCCGGCGGTGAAGTAGAGCTTGTCCGGGCTGCCGGCCCCGCCGCCGTTGCCGACCATCAGGCCCCAGAGCCCGTCGATGACGATGGGCTGGCCGCTCAGGTCGCTCAGCTGGCCGAGGAAACTGCCGCCGGTCGGGTCGAAGACGTTGATCCGGCCGTCGCCGAAGTTGCCGACCAGCAGGTCGCCGGCGAACGAGCCGAACGTGGAAGGCGCGATCGCCAGCCCCCAGGGGGAGTTCAGCGTCCCCCCCGTCCCGATCCGGTTGATGAGGTTCCCCTGGAGGTCGAAGGCGGTGACGAAGCCGTGCCCCGCGCCGGCGACGTCGTCTTCCTTGGCGGCGTCCTGGAGGGCGTAGGTGACGTAGATCGTGTCGCCCAGCCGCTGGATGCCGAACGGGGCGTAGCCGGCCGGCAGGTTGGGGTCGGTGAACCGGCCGGACAGCTCGGGGGCCCCGGAGTCCCCCTTGAGGACGTCGATCGTCCCGTTGCGGAAGTTGGCGGAATAGAGGTAGGCGTGGCCGTCGACGACGGCCGACGCGGTCCCCTTGTAGACGTTGTCGGCCGACCCGGTCTGGAGGATCTCGGCCGTCGTCCCCAGCGCGCCCCGCCAGCCGGAGATCGTCCCGTCCTCGCTGGCGAACAAGAAGGCGTCGCCGTTGAACGCGCCGGCGGCGCCCAGGGGGTTGGTGACCTGGCCGGTCACGCTGCCGTCGCCCGGGATCGTCACCTCCAGGCCGACCTTCGTGGGGGCGTTGGTGCGGCCGTCGACCCGATAGAGGGTCGAGAGGCCGGTGCCGTTGGCCGACACCCAGAACGGGCTCGCGGCCGTCGCGGAGAGGCCCCAGGCGTTCTTGAGATTCGGGTCGGTCAGCACGGCCGGGTTCACCGCCGGGTCGTCGGTGACGAGGTTCTTCACCTGGAGCGAGTCGGCCCTCGCGGGCGGCGCCCCGGACGTCAGGGCGGCCAGCGCCAGCGCCGCCGCGACCCCGATCCAACGACGAAGCCTGGATCCTCCCGACATGGTTCCCCTCCTTTGCAAAGAAGCGCCGGTGGCTTGATCAGGGCGAATCTCTCGACGGCGGCGACGCGGCCCTCGCGGCCGTCTCGCGCGAAACATCGGTCGAATTAAGAAATCTCAATTTAGCCGTCAAGGAGGTTCGTCGTCCCCGCCCCCCGTGTCAAGCGAGAACCGCCGCGGATCACGAAAACCCCGAGGCCGGGCGCTCCTCGGCGTCCGGCTCCAGGTCCCGCGGCTCAGGCCTTCGGGCCGGCGATCGCGCCGAGGTAGGTGTAGGACGTCGGGGCGGCGGCGAGGCGGACGGCCGCGGCGAGGTCGGGGGTGGAGACGACCTCTCGGGAGGCCAGGTCGAGCAGGCGGTAGACCAGGCCGGCGCTCGCGGGGGGGCTGGCGAATCGGGAGGGGGTCGCGCGTCGGGAGTTGGGGAGCTTCCGGTCGGCCTTCGCGTCCGGGAGGTAGCCGAATCGGGAGCCCCCCTGGGTGTCGGTGAAGCCGGCCCGCTGGCCGTAGGGGTCGGTGGTGCCGGTGGCCGTGAGCCAGAGCTGCCAATCGGGGGCGGAGGCGATGCCGCCGTGGGCCTTGACGTAGACCGGCAGGCCGTGCGGATTGATCTCGTACGCCGGGGCCGCGGTGATGGTGTCGGTGAATTCGACCACGTTCCCCGCCTGGTCGTAGGTGAGCCAGGGGGAGAGGGTGCTCGCCTGGCCGACGCTGACGACGTTCGCGCCGGGGTCGGTCGACGGGGGGGCGTAGGGGGGCTGCCAGAAGACCTTGTCGTGGTAGTTGGCGTAGGCGACCCCGGGCGTCAGGTTCGCCCGGACGACGTTCCCCAGGGCGTCGACGGTCGGCCGGTCCCCCCCGGTATGGAGCGGGGTCGGCGGGGCGTCGGCGACGGTGGGATAATAGTAGTAATGGGTGCCGTTGCCGGTGGGGCGGGGCGAGAAGTACGCCGCCTTGACCCATTCGTCCTCGCTCGGGATCACGTACCCGGACGTGTCCAGGCGGGTGAAGAAGGGGTAGTTGGCGTCCCGGAGGTCGTACATGCCCGTGTCGATCCGCGTGGAGAGGTCGACGTAGCGGGCCTGGGTGCGCACGGGGAATCCGAGCGGGCTCCGACCCCGGGCGTCGTCGGCGGCCACGGTGGACCCGTTGTACAGGCTGTTGGCGAAGTAGGCGAAGTGGAAGAGGTTGGCGTTCACGAGCGGCTTGTCGCGCCAGAAGTCCGCGGCCAGGCGATAGTGGGAGCCGGGATCGGCGTCCTCGACGAAGTTGATCTGGCCGGAGAAGGGGTTGAGCACCGGCGAGAAGTCCTCGACCCACAGCCGGACGTTCGTGTAGGGCTGGACCGGGTTCTCGCCCTTCGGGTCCACCTTGTTCAGGAAAGTGACGTACTGCCCGGCCGTGATCTCGGTCCGGCCGATGGCGTAGACGTAGGGGACGCCCCCCAGCTCCTGATAGGTGTCCCCCCCGGGCTGCGCCGGCACGGTGGCCTGCGAGGGGGGCGTGAACCCGTGGATCCCCACGGAGGCGTTGCCGGGCGAGGTCACGTACGAGAACTGGACCGCCAGGTCGTAGCTCGGGCCCGCCTTGCCGCGCCGATGGGACTGCGGGGCGGGCCGGGCCGCCTGGTGCGCGGGGGGCGGTCGCCGGGCGAGGTCGGTCGCGTCCCAGGAGGTCTGGACCCCGGCGCGGAGCCGTCCGATCGCCGCCGGGGGGCGGTCGGCCCCCGCGTCCGCGACGATCGCCGGGGCGAACGCCGGCGAGGCCGTCATGAGTTCGCGGGGCTCCAGGGCCTCGATCGGGAAGTGCTTCTTGCGGGGCCGTCGCCCCGGCTTCGCGCCATTCATTCAGCTCATCCTCCGGTCGGCGGAGCCCGCCCCCCCGGCCCCCGATGGGCCGCGCCGAGGGCGTTCGCCGCCGATCACGACAAGCCTAGAACGCGTTCCCGTCACGTCGACGATTTCAAGAGGAGTTCCATCCGGTAGTTGGTGAACGTCACGCCCCGGACGAGGACCTGCTGTTCGGCGAGGACGGCGAAGCCCTGGCTTTCGAAGAAGGGGCGGGCGGTGATGCTGACTTCGGAGAAGACGCGGGGGAGGGCGAGGCGGGCGGCTTCGGCGAGGAGGGCGGTCATGAGGGCCCGGCCGACGCCGGAGCGCTGGCGGTCGGCGTGGACGAAGAAGCGGTCGACGTGGCCGTCGGGCTCCAGGTCGGCGAAGCCGGCGAGCAGGCCGTCGGACTCGGCGACGACGGCGAATCGGGAGGGGTCGAGGATGGTCGCCCAGCGCGCCGGGTCGACCTCGTCGGGGGCCCAGGTCGTCACCTGCTCGTGTGAGTAGTCGCGGGCGTTCACCCGGCGCACGGTGTCGCGGAAGAGGTCGATGACGGCGGGGAGGTCGTCGGGGCGGATGCGGCGGATGGTCGGCAGGGCGTTCATCGGAAGACATTCCCAAAAAAGCGGTGACAAGCATCCTTGCTCTTCCCCCCTCGCGGGGGAAGACAGGCCGCGAAGCGGTCATGATGAGGGGGGAAGGACGTTAGGGTCTCGAAACCTTGATCGTCGCGGGCAGGTAATCCCCGACATGGGAAACGCCGACCTGCTCCTGGATGTTCCGATGGTCGAGTCCGTCGTCGAGGAGTCGCCGGCCTCGCCCCGGCGCGGGGTTCGCGCGAGGCTCGGCGGGCTGGCGCGACGGGTCGGTTCGGGGGCGGGTTGGCTGTTCGGGCTGGTCTCGCTGGTCCTGGGGCTGGCGGTGCTGGCGTCGACGCCGATCTTGCAGTTCCTGAGCCTGGGCTACCTGCTGGAGTCGTCGGGCCGGGTGGCGCGGACGGGACGGTTGCGGGACGGCGTGTTCGGGGTGCGGCTGGCGGGGCGAGTGGGGGGGATGGCGGTCGGGACGCTGATCTCGATGATCCCCCTCTGGCTGGTCGGGTCATACGCAAACTCGGCGGCGGTGATCGATCCGGGGGGGGCGGTGGAGCGGGGCTGGCGGTTCGCGGCGGTCGCCGTGTGGGGGCTGACGTGCCTGCACCTGCTGACGGCCTTCCTGCGCGGGGGGCGGCTGCGACGCTTTCTCTGGCCGTTCGGCGGGCCGTTCTGGCTGCGTCGGCGGTGGCGCGAGGGGGGGCTGTACGCCGCCTCGCGCGATGGGTTCTGGGATTTCGTGGCGCGGTTCCGGCCGGCGTATTACTTCCGGCTGGGGTTCGTGGGGTTCCTGGGGACGCTGGCCTGGCTGGTCGTGCCGACGTCGATGATCGCGGCGACGACGCGGTTGCCGCTTCTGGGGCCGCTGGGGATGATCGCCCTGGCGTGCGTCGCGCCGGTGCTGCCGTTCTTGCAGACGGGGTATGCGGTGGAGGGGAGGGCGTCGGCCCTGTTCGGGCTGCGGTCGGCGCGCGAGCGGTTCCGGCACGCCCCCTGGGCGTTCGCGTTCGCGCTCCTGGTCTTGCTGGCGGCCTCGATCCCGCTGTATCTGCTGAAGATCGAGATGATCCCGCGCGAGGCCGCGTGGCTGCCGGGGCTGGTCTTCGTGGTCTTCCTGGCCCCGGCGCGGCTGCTGGTCGGCTGGGCCTACGCCCGCTCGCTCCGCCGCGAGAGCCGGAGCCACTGGTTCTTCCGCCTGCTGGGACGGCTCGCGATCGTCGTCGTCGCGGTGGTGTACGTGGTGGTCGTCTTCCTGTCCCAGTACACCTCCTGGGGGGGCGTCTGGAGCCTCTACGAGCAGCACGCGTTCCTCACCCCCGCGCCGTTCTGGTCGTTCGAGCGGTGAACGCCCGCGCGAGGCGGTGAATCCTCAGGCCTTCTCGCCGGGCGTCGCCGGTTTGCGAGGATCCACGACGAAATCCGACGGCTCTCGCGCTCGTCTTCCCCCTCATCCGGCCCTGCGGGCCACCTTCCCCCGCGAGGGGGGAAGGACGTTAGGGCCCGGGCTCGGATTGCCGACGGTCGACGTGCTGGTCGCCCTGTCATCCGGCGCTGCGCGGTGCCTTCTCCGGCTGATCGCGGTCAGCCCAGTTCGGCGGCGGCGGGTTCGTCGAGGAGCCAGACGACCTTGTCGGCGACGGTGCGGAGGAGGGAGGCGGGGACGGCGGCGGTGATGGGGCCCTTGAGGGCTTCGGCGACGATCGCGGCCTTCTTGGGGCCGGTGGCCAGCATGAGGATCGTCCGGGCACCGAGGATCTGGCGGACGCCCATCGTCAGGGCGCGGGGGATGACGGCGTCCACGCTGCCGAATTCGCGGACGGCGTCGACCTTGGTGATCGGATGGAGGTCGACGAGGCGGGTGGGGAGGGCGGCGAACGCCTCGACGGTCAGGTCCAGGGGTTCGTTGAAGCCGATGTGGCCGTTGCGGCCGATCCCCAGGAGTTGGAGGTCGAGGCCGCCGTCGTCGTCGATCCAGCGGTCGAACTGCGCGGCGTGCTCGGAGGCGAAGGTCTCCGGGACGGTGCCGTCGAGGATGTGGGCCCGGTTGGGGGCCAGGTCGACGCGGCTGAAGAGGTGCCGGTGCATGTAGGTCCGGTAGCTCAGGGCGTCGAGGGGCTGGATCGGGTAGTACTCGTCGAGGTTGTAGGTGGTCACGTCGCGGAACGAGAGGCCGCCGTCGCGGACGCGGGCGGCAAGGTCGTCGTAGACCTTCTCGGGCGTCGCGCCGGTGGCCAGGCCGAGGATCGCCTTGCCGCGGGCGGCCACGGCCTGGGCGATGATCCGGACGATCCGGTCGGCGGCGGCCTTGCTGGCGGCGTCGGCGTCGGCGAAGACGAGGACGGTGGAGTTCGATTCGGCGAGGTGGAGGGTGCGTTCGGCGGGCTTCGGCGACGGGCTCATTTCGGGTCCTCAAGATCCGGCGATGTCGGCGACGGCCGGGGGGGAGGGGGGGCGTGGTCGCGGCTCCGTCCCCGCCCCTTCATCCCGGCTTCCGGCGTTCGTTCAGGCCGATGCGGCCCCGGAGGCCGACTTGGCGCTGGTGGTGGTGGGCGTGGCGGCGGGCGCGGGGCCGGCGGCGGGCTCGCGGAGCAGGCCGAGGGCCACGTGGATCGGGTCGGGGGGGGTGTTGGTCGCGCGGTTGGGGTCGTAGGTTTCGAGCTCGAAGAGCTCGACGCCGACGAATCGGTCGTCGGTGCGGTGGGCGCGGCCGGCGAGGCTGTGGCCCTCGGCCCATTCGCGGGTCAGGGCGGCGTAGGCTCGGCCCAGGTGGGAGCAATACTGGGTGTAGTCGGTCAGGAGGATCTGCGAGGCGTGGCAGTGGATCGCCCACTCCTTGGTGCGCTCGCCTTCGCCGTCGTAGGTGAAGTAGGCGTTGGGCTGGGGGAGGGGCCCCCAGGGGGTCCAGCCGGTCATGACCAGGGTGTCGTGCAGGCCGGCGCCGAGAAGGCCGACGGCGGCCAGGGCGCGGGTGACCCGGTGGGCGGCGTGGGCGTCGTTGGCGGGGGGGACGATGATGGCGCCGGGGCGACGCTTGGCGAACCAGTCGACGACTTTCTTGACGTCCGTCTCGGTGGGGTAATAGCCGGGCTGGCGGTAGCCTTCGAGGTTCCAGCAGACGGCCTCGGCGCCCAGGACGTTGCATTCGAGGCGGAATTCCGCCTCGCGCATGGTGACCTTCTTCTGGTCGTTGAGCCAGGGGGCGGCGACGTTCCGCTCGCCGGCGAAGACCAGGACCTCGACGACCGGGAGGCCGCGACGGATGGCGTACTCGTGCATCAGGCACGCGGCGGTGATGGCTCCGTCGTCGGCGTGGGGGCAGAGCATGACGAGGGGGCGGTTCGGGCCCAGCACGGGGCGAAGCGCCTCGCGGACGTCCACCAGGTGTCCGTGCGCCCCTGAGCCGGCGGCCGCCTTGAGCAGGGCGTCATAGTCCGCTTGCCGCGTCGACGGGGATGAAGTGTTCATGAGTGCGTCTTGAAGGGCTCGGTTTGATGAATATCAGGAGGGCCACGCCGACGACGGGGCGCGGGCGTCGCTCGGATCGGATCGATACCGGCTCGGGCGACGTTCGAGGGCGAAGTCGTCGGGGACGGGACTTCTTCGGCGCGTCGCGCCGGGGATCGTCTCAAAGGATGGGCGGGGCGGGGCGATCGTCTCGGGATGGACGAGTCCGGTCGTCTCGTGCGGGCGTAGTGATCGACGTCTCGCCACGCTCCTCCATTGTGCCGTTCCGGCCGCGCGGCGTCAACTCGCTTCCGGAGGGCGGGGCGGGTTCAAATGGCGTGTTCCTCGAACAGCCGGGAGCGGAACCGCGACCATTCGGAGGCGTCGGCGGCGGAGGAGAGGGGGTGGTTCCGGATGTATTCGGCGAAGAGGTGGTCGATCAGGTCGAAGCGTTCGGAGATGGCCCGCAGCACGGCGAGGGCCAGGGCCTCGGCGGCCCTGGGGTGGTCGCGGCGGAGCACCTTATAGGCCGGGTGGTGCAGGGTCAAAAGCCGGACGTCCGAGGTGGCCCGGACGGTGGCCGGGGGGGGGCGGGGCGGAAGAACGAGGTGGTCCCGAAGACCGCCGGGGCCGTCAGCGTCGTGATCGGGTCGACCCGGCCTTCGGATCGTCGCTCGATCTCGGCGGTCCCTTCGATCAGGAACGAGAGGTGGTCGTTGATCTGGCCCTGGGCCAGGAGGATGGCCCCCTTGGGCGCGCGCTCCTCGGCCAGCGACCGGAGGAGCTGCTCCTTGAGCTCGCGGTCCTCCGACTCGAGCCAGGGGGCGGCCATGAACCGTTCTGCGGCTTGGGGGTTGATCATCGTCCGACCTTCGGGTTGCCGTCGAGGCCCGCGGGATCGCCCGCGCACGAACTTCTCCGTCCCATGTCGAGGCCTCGCGTCCGGGGGCCCTCCAGCCTAGCGTGTCGTCGCCGATTGTTCAAACCGGTGGCGGCGGTCCGGTCGACCTTGCCGGTCCCGGCGACTTTCCCCGGAGACGGGGTCGCGCCCCCGGCGGCCGGGCCGAAGGGTGGGAATGGCCCGAGACGCACGTCGGGGAATGCCGATCCTCACTTTCGGATGAATCCGGAGTGGTTCGGTGAGGATGCGAGGGTCGCGACCGAAAGGCTCGCGCCTCTCCAGGCGGGAGGAAACGCCATGTGGACGTCGCGAGGATGGACCGTCGCGGTTTGCTTGCTGCTCGGGTCGACCGGGTGCGCGGGGGCCCAGCGGCGCGGCCCTTCCTCGCCCGTCGAGGGGCCGGCGGTCGCCGCCCCGGCTCCGGCTGGGCTTCGCGGCTGGTGGTCTCGACGCTTCGGCGGCGGCTATCAGCCCACCACCCAGACCTCGCCCGGGTCCGCCCCGGCGACCAACATCTGGCCCCGGCAGGGCGGCGGCGGGTGGGAGAGCGTCCACCAGTTCGCCAGGCCCCCCTGGATCACCCGCCAGCCCCAGCGCGGCCCCATCTTCGGGCGTAACGACGCCGGCTCCGACGCCGCCCCGTCGCGGAAGATGACCGCGATCGAGGCCAACGAGGCCATCGCCCGCATGACCCGGTCCCGCAAGGACGACGACCTCGTCCTCCCGGTCCGGGGCGTCGAGGCCCCCGACGTCCCCACGCTGCTCGGCCAGCCGATCCGCCTGCCGGACTCGCTCTCCTCGGACTCGCCCCCTCGCGAGACGCCCGAGGTCGAGGACGAGCCCGCCGACGAGCCCACCCCCCGCGAGCCCGCCGACGGCCCCAGCCTCCTGCGCGACGACCCCGCGCCGGTGGCCGAGAAGCCCCGCGATGAGCCCACGTTCGAGCTCCCCGCGCCGGTGGCCGAAAAGGTTCAGGAGCCCGCCGTCGAGCCCCCTGTATCGGAGGCCGCCGAGCCGCCGGCCCGGCTCGCCATGACGCCGCCGGACGCCGACGAACCCCGTCGCGAGGCCGCCGATTCCGAGTTGATCCGATCGGCCCAACTCCCGCCGCCGCCGCCGGTCCGCCCGGCCCCCGGCAACCCCCCGGCCGACAAGCCCGAAGCCCCCCCCGCCCTCGACGTCCCTCAGCCCGAGGAGGCGCCCAAGCCCGCCGAGGCCCCGAAGCCTGCCGAGGCCCCGAAGCTGGAGGAGGCGCCGAAGCCCGCCGAGGGCCCGAAGCCCGAGGAGGCGCCGAAGCCCGCCGAGGCGCCGAAGCCCGAGGAGGCTCCGAAGCCCGAGGAGGCTCCGAAAGTCGAGGAGGCTCCGAAAGTCGAGGAAGATTTGGCCCCGCCGAAGCCCGAGCCGGTGGTGAGCCAGCCTGCCGCGGAGCCCATCCTCCCGACGCCCCCGCCTTCGGCCAAGGCTCCGGTGCAAGAGTCGATCCCGGTCCAGACGACGGCCGTCGCGGACGCTCCGACGCCCCAGGCCCAGCAGCCCGCCTTCGTCGAGACGACGACCCAGACGTACGCGGCGCCGATCGCGGCCGAGCCGTCGCGGCCACGGCGCTGGTCGTTCTGGAAGTGGAAGGCCTCGCCGCGAGGTCACGCGGTGCATGCGACGGCCCAGGACTCGCCGGCGCAGCTTCCGCCCGTGATGTTCCCGACGTCCTATGAGTCGATCTGGGCCAAGCCCCTGGCGCCCTGCCCGGATCACGCAAGGGTGCCGCTGGCCTCGTCCCAGGGGTCGCCCGTCGCCCCGTCGGCCCAGGGCTACGTCGAGACGGTTTCCGAGAAGGCCTCGTGCTGGCTGGTGGATCGGCTCAAGGCCCGGGCGGCGAAGGTCCGGGCCTGGAAGGAGGAGCACATCTGCAAGCACATCAAGGACTTCAAGGCCGCACTCAAGGGCGGTCATTGCACCGCCTGCTCCGGCCACGCCCCCCTGGCGAGCCCCCAGGCCGCCCCGTCTCCCCAGGCCGCCCCTTCTCCTCAGGTCGGGCCGACCCCCCAGGGGCTCCCCGTGATCGGCGGCTCTCGCTTCGGACTCTATTGAGCCGGACGAGATGAGCCCGAAACGCAGACCGGCCCGTCGCGCCTCGCGCGACGGGCCGGTGGGCGTTTGAGATAAGGCCTTTCCCGCGCCGGGCTCCGGAACGGCTCAACCTCGCCGGGCGACGTCGCGGACGGGGGGGAGTTCGTCGAGGCCTTCGCGGGGGAGGGCCTCGACGAAGCGGCGGAGGGTCAGTTCGAGGTGTTCGGCGACCTCGACGTGCTGCTCGATGACGTTGTTCTGGTCCCAGCGGTCCTCGGGCTTGCGGTAGAGTTCGGGCCGTCGCGGTTCCTCGGGGTCGTCGACCAGGGGCAGGATCATGTGCCAGACGTGGGTGCGGATGGCGAATTCCTCGACGTCCATGCCCATGCAGGCGTAGTCGCGGATCTTGGTCTGTTCGCCCCGGATCAGGGGGAGCAGGTCGCGGCCGTGGATCGGCGGGGCGTCGTCGGGGGGACGGACGCCGAAGAAGCCGAGCAGGGTGGGGAGGATGTCGACGGTCTGGACGATCGCCTGGTGGCGGATGCCGCCGTGCTTGCCGCCGGGGAGCCGGATGATCAGCGGCGTGTGGATCAATTCCTCATAGAGCCAGGGGCGGAAGCGGCGGACGAAGCCGTGCTCGCCGAGGGGCTCGCCCTGGTCGCTGGTGAAGATGAGGAGCGTGTCCTGGTCGCGGCCGGTCCGTTCCAGGGCGTCGAACAGCTCGCCGAGCCAGCGGTCGACGAGGGTGACGGCACCGGCGTAGGTGCGTCGGAGGCGGTAGAGTTCGGCCTCGCCGATCACGTCGCCCACCGCGCCGGCGGGGACGTCGATCAGCACCGGGACGTCCTCGACGTCAATCTCGGGCTCGTCGTCCGTGGAATCGTCGAGGAGGTCTCCCTCGTCGTCGGACTCGAACTCGTCGGGCTCGATGGTGGCGTACTGGTCGCGGTAGGGGTCGGGGAGGTCCCAGGGGCCGTGGGGGCTGAACAGGTCGAGCCAGAGGAGGGAGGGCTCGGGGTCGTCCCCGCGGCGCTCGAGCCAGTCGACGGCGGCCTTCACCGTGCGGGCGACGCCGGTGTTCTCCTCGCGGTCGGTCCCCATCGCCTTGCGGTTGCGGAGGAACTGCTCCCAGCGGGTGCGCCAGCGTTCGGCGGAATCGGGGTCGTCCTCGTCCTCGGGGGGGAGCCGCAGGCCGGGCTCGTCCTCAAGCCGGACCCCCTTCACGCGGGGGTCGTCGGCGGGGATGAACGGGTCGTAGCCCTGGCCTCGGATCCAGACCACGTCGTCGAATCCGCGGCCGTAGCCCATGCCGGTCTCGCGGAGGAACGGGGTGTCGGAGATCAGGGCCGTGCGCACCCCCCGGGGGCTGAGGAGGTCGGGCAGGATCAACTCGTCGGGACGGAGCGGGGTCCAGCCGAGGTCGGGGTCGGTGAATCCGTAGCGGCCCGTCCACCAGCTCCGCCGGGTGGGAAGGGTGGTCAGGTTCTCCGGGAAGTGGTGGTCGAAGACGACCCCCTGCGCGGCCAGGCGGTCGAGGTTGGGCGTCTCGATCCACGCGTTCCCGTAGGCCCCGAGGAATCCCAGATGCACGCTGTTGCAGGCGACGACGATGGCGTTCATGCGGCCCATTGTAATGACGCGCGCGTCCTTCGCCTACGGCGTCCCCGCGCGTCGCAGCACGACCAGCGACGGGCCCCGGTGGACCACGGCGAAACCCTGGTCGACGAAGATCGCGGGGTCGAGCCCCGGGACCTTCCAGAAGATCCAGCGGAACTCCGGGTCGAGCTTCGGGTAGCCCCTGGGCTCGTTGACCTGGAGGACGTGGCTGTAGAGGGACCGGCGCGAGGAGAGGGGGGCCGTGAATTCGTAGGAGGCCAGCACGGCGTCGTCCGGGCCGACCTCGCGGGCCCACGCCCAGTAAGGCTCGACGTCGGCCGCGTCGACCGGCGGCGGGATCGCCTCCATCCGGGCCAGGGTCGCGTGCAGCCCGAACGCCGAGGCCCCCGCCGAGGCCAGCCAGACGGCGGCCAGGATCGCCGGCCCCCCGCGACGGCCTCGCAGCCGGACGGCCAGCCGGGAATAGCCGATCAGCCCGGCGGCGAGGGTGGTCGCGACGGTCGGGACGGCGTAGCGGACGTGGTGCCACGAGGTCTCCGACAGCATCCGCATCGCCCACTGGCCGTTGCAGAGGCTCCAGAGCCAGGGCGCCGCCAGGATCGCCGCGCCCGGCGCCAGCAGGGCCAGGGCCGTCCAGGGGCCCAGGCCGTCCCGCAACACCCACCCCATCGTCTCCATCGTCTGCGAGAGCGTCGGCTTGGGGCCGAGGAACTGCTCCACGTAGGCCGCCGGGGCGCGGGGGCCGACCATCAGGTAGAGGTAGCCGAAGAACGCGAACAGGATCCATCCCAGGCCGAGGTCGAACAGGACCAGCCGCCATAGGGCCTTGCGGCCCACGTCCTCGTCCTCGCGGGGGGGGAGGAACGCCAGCGCCGCGACCATCACCGCGAACTCCTGGCGGCACGCCAGCATCCCGGCCACCCCGGCCGTCGTCAGCCCCGCCCGACGGCTCCGCACCCCCTGGTAAGCCCAGAGCACGAACGGAATCCCCATCGCCAGCTCCCGGAAGTCGTTCCAGGCCAGCGGCCAGAGCAGGGGGCAGAGCGGGACCAGGGCCGTCGCCGCCAGCGCCGCGCGGTTCGAGCCCGACTCCGACCGGGCGAGCGTGAAGGCCGCCGGGATCAGCCACCAGAAGACGACGTTGTGCAGCACCAGCAGCGTGCGAGGGTCGGGGAAGGCCGCGTACAGGGGGAGGATCAGGAACCGCACCGGCGCGAGATAGTTCGACTTCCAGGCCGAAGGCCCCTCGATCGCATAGGACGCGATCGGACGCACGGAGAGGACGCCGTCCCCCTTCGTCAGCGTCCAGAACCACTGGTTGTAATAGGCCAGGTCCCAGGACCAACCGGTCCCCAGGTCGTGATAGCGCCGCAGCGCCTGCGTCGTCGTCGCCGCCGTGAGCGCGGCCGTGAGCACCGCCACGCACGCCCAGGAGCCGATCCGCCCGTCGATCCGCATGATCCCGCCGCCTCCCGAGTCCACCCCGCCGCCCCGGAGTCGTCGCCCGGGCCTCGGGCATTATAGCCGAGGTCGCCGCGCGGGGGGGGGCGGGCCGATCGGGGCGGAGCCTCTCGATCGCGGCGTCGATCAGATCACCCCCCCGGCGGCGTCTCCGCGATCGAGGGCGGCGCCCCGTCGGGGTGGGCCCAGGCGAAGTTGCCGTTCTGCGTCCGTTGCAGCCTCAGCCCGCCGTGGACGTCGTCGGTCCTGAAGGCGCGGAGGACCTGCCGCTCGACGTACGCGCGGGCCTTGAGTCCGCAGGCCTCGGGCCGGTCCCGATCGATGAACGCCTCGCGCAGGAACCGCTTCGGGACGTCGTCGGCGTCCGGCCCTTCGACGTCGGGCATGGCCTCCATGGCGTTGACGTGCTTCCAGCACTCCCAGAGCCCGTCGCACCAGGCGGCGACCTCCGGAGCGCCCACCATCGCCGAGAGATACGCCGCGTCGGGGGTGTTCTGGAGCCCCTTCTGGGCGAGGCGGAGGGCGTCGGCCGTCGTCTCGGACTGGCGGATTCCCTCGTACGTGAACTTGACGACGAGGAACTGGACCCAGAGGTCCAGGAGCCTCCGCTCCCGAAGGGTGAGTTCGGATTCGCGGGGCTCCAGGCCCATGGGGTCGAACCGGGCCTGGGGGAGCGTGCAGTCCAGGCCGTCGCGGATCGCCCTCAGGCCGTGGCGGAGGTGCTCCAGCACGCTCAGGTGCAGCCGGGCCCGGGCCCGTTCCAGGCCGGTCGGCGGGACGGGCTCGGTGACGAGCAGCAGGAGTGATTCGAAGTGGTACTGGGCCTGGCTCTGGTAGAGCAGGCGCCACCAGTGGACGTTGCGGCGGGCCCCCATGATGAGCACGCGGGCGCGTTCGAGCGAGGTCCAGGCCCGTCGGAGCCGCTGGCGGGCCCCGACGATCGCGTCGGCCAGGCCGCGGCCGCCGTCGTCCTCCTGGATCCTCGACAGCCATTTCCCGCTCCAGTGGGCGAGGCTCCGACGCAGGGCGCGGGCGATGTGGTCCAGGTCCTCGCAGAAGGCTTCGACCGCGCGGTCGTCGGCCGCCTCGCCCCGCCGTTTCAGCGCGTGGAACGCCTGGCCGTGGAGGTAGCGCATCCCCTCGGTCGAAAGCTCGCGATAGTACGACTTGCCGACGGCGCGCCGGCGGCGGAAGCCTTCCTCAAGGTCCCGCGTGCGGCGGAAGGCGAAGTCGTTCAGGATGACGTGGTCGGACCGGATCAGGGCCGTCTCGGCGCGGCGGAGCTGGATCACCGCCAGCGAAAGCCGGGCCACGCCGTGGTCCTGGGAGAGCCCGGCCGCCCCCTTGTCGAGGCTGGAATAGGCCTTGGAGAACTGGCCGAGCAGGGCGTGGGCCCGGGCCTTGATCGTGTAGAAATAGCTCCGGTAGATCGGGTACTCGGAGTCCGAGACCCCGGCGACGGAGCGGATCTTCTCCAGGCCCTCGCGGCAGAGCTCGACCGACTCCTCGCAATGCGCCTGGGCGAGGTCCCTCCAGGCGAAGGGACGGCCCTTGACCGACCATCGGTTGTAAGGGGCGACGAGCAGGTCGGCCCGGAGGAAGGTCAGCCGGACGTTCATCCGCTCGAGCTTGTCGAGCCAGGGCTCCTCCAGGAGCAGGGACGGCCCCAGGGGGTCGGTCGAATGCGGGCCCTCCTCCAGCGCGAACCGCATCAGGGATTCGAGGATGTCGCGGATCAGCTCCGCCTGGCGCCTCGCCTCGGCGAAGACGTTTTGATTCTTGCGGCAGTGGAGGACGTCGAGCAGGACGTCGATCAGCTCGAACAGCCGGCCGACCGCGATGCAGACGAACCGTCGCTCCCGCTCGTCGACCTCGCCGGGGGGGGTGGGGACGTCGAGGAACCGGCCGTTCGCCTCGTCCGACAGCAGGGGGGGCGAGGCCCCCGCGACGGCCTCCATCCGCTCCAGCCGCGCCGACCTCCACTCGTGGTCGAAGAGGGCGACGATCCGCGCCTTCCAGAACCGGACGGTGCCCGGCTCGTCGAAGAGCGTGCGGGCCAGCGACCGGACGTACTCCTCGTACGCCCCGAAGGCGGCGTCGTCGGGAGTCGGGGCCGGGGGGCGGTTCGGGGACCGCCGCAGCAGCTGGTCGAGCTGCCCCAGGTGCTCCGCCACCAGCGCGTACAGCTCCTTGACGCAGAGGGTGAACTCGGTCTTCTCGCGGAGCAGCCGGAGCCGGGTCGTCGTGAGGTCGTTCTTGATGCGGCGGCAGACGCGCCGCGTCAGCTCCTCGATCCGGCCGGCGTCGGTGGTCGGCGGGGCGCCGAAGTGGGAGAGTTCGAACCGCGGCAGGTCGTGCTTCTCGATCCACTTGATCCAGAAGTACAGGTTGTCCGGCGGGATGTGGCTGAAGATCGCGCTCATCTCACGCCGCAGGACCCGGCTCAACGCGCGGAGGTCGTCATACCGCTGGAACCCGTGGTCCGGTGTGGCGACCCCCCCGGCGGCGTCGGGCGTCGTCCCGGGCAACGCCGTCCGCATGGTCAGGAATCGGATCGAGGCGATGCGGTGGTAGAGGTACTCCAGCAGGCAGTCGATGTGCCGGCTCGCCAGGTAGTACTCGGCGTAGTAGTAGCGGGCGATGCGGTCGTGGATCTGATGGAGCCGGAGCAGGTTGCGGGACGTCGCGGCCGCCGCCTTGAGGTCCAGCGGTCGCTGGGACAGCAGGCTCCGAATCCTCGTCGTGGCGCAGTCCGCCGACATCGCCGCGTAGCGGGCGTCCCGGACGGCGATGCTCATCCAGTAGCCGCCGCCCTCGACGCGGTGGATCCAGCGCGCGTCCTCCATCCTCTTGAGCAGGCCGTCGACGTCCTCGTCCGCCTCCTCGCTCGTCGGCCGGCCGGGCGACTCCTCCCCGGCCTCCGCCGCCCCCTTCGCGTCGGGGGCGAGGATGTTCCGCAGGGCGACGATCGAGCGGGGGCGGCGATACGCCACCAGGCGGTCGACGACGTCCTCCAGGTCGACCCCGCCGCCGGGCTTCGGCAGGGGGGCGAGCGGCGGCTCGGCCGGCCCGTGGCGGCCGACGAGCTTGACGTCGTCCAGGCCCTCGACGACGCGGGAAAGCCGGGCGACCGACCGCACGGCGTCGCGCAGGGTCGCGAGGTCGCCGTCCGCCCGGCGCGGCGACGGGATGTCCAGGGAAAGGCAGAGGATCGACTCGTGGGCCGTCCCCGCCGCGGCCCTGGCCAGCCTGGCGACGAAGTCGTGGAACAGCTCGGTGTTCGAGCCGACGATCCCCATGTCCTCGACCCGGGGGATGCCGTGGTGGATCGTCGGCGGCCGGCAGAACGAGCCCACGCCGTCGAGGGCGACGAGGTAGCGGCCCCGGCTCAACGCCTGGACGAGCCGGTCGACCGCGTTCCCCAGGTCGCGCTCCCAGCGGAGCCGGACGGCGTCGCGGTCGGCGTCCTCGTGGGTCCCGATCAGGCCGGGCTGGGCCAGCTCCCCGAGGGTGACGACGTTGGGCGGCAGCAGGAGGTCGCGGCGGCGGATCTGCGAGAAGATCTCCTCGATGACCCCGCCGACGGTCGGGTGCGACTCGACGTCCACCCAGATCTGGGTGTGGGTGGCCCGATAGAGGCTGGCGAACGCCGACATGGCGACCGAGCCCTCGTCGGACGGCGGATGGGCCTCGAACCACGCCTTCCAGGTCGCCTTGCCGTCGGCCTCCGGCGGCCTCATCTTGTCCGGGTCGGCGAACAGGTAGATCCGGCCCCTCTGACGCTGGTGCTCCTCCAGCTCCGGGGACGGCCGCGAGGGCCTGAGCGGCCGCTGGGAATGGGGCGGATAATAGGCCAGGCTCCGCTCGTGGGCGTTCGAGGCCCGCGTCTGCGCCTCCCGCAGGAACTCCGCCAGGTCCGAGATCTGCACCTGCTTCACCCGCCCCCGGAATTCCGGGTAGGCGTCGAGCAGCTCCTCCAGACGTTCGGGGGTCGAGTCCTCGAACCGGAGCCAGAGCACCTCCGGCGGCGCGCCGACGGGATGGGCGTCGGAGTCTCGACGCCCCAGGATCGCCTTGACCAGATCCATCACCCGCCGGTCCCAGCCCGCCCAGCCCAGCACCAGGATCACCGGGTCTCGCGGCAAGGCGGCGATCAGGCGGGCCTTGCTCTCCTCGTCCAGGGGCTGGTCGATCCGCTCCCCCACCTTCAGCCCGTACATCCCGCCGTGGAGCTTGACGATCGACAGCCGTCGCGCCAGCAGCCCCGCGTTCGGCATCCCGGCCTCGTCGGAGACGTCGTACACGTCGGGCTTGAGCCCTTCCTGGCGCATCGCGTCCTCGACCAGCGCGTCGAAGTTCAGCGTCAGGATCAGCCGCCAGTCCATCAGCCTCGCCAGGTACGCGAGGAAGCGGTGGGCCGTCCCGGGGAGCCGACCCCTCACCAGCTGCTGGAACAGCGCGTCGACTCGTCCGGGATCCCCCTTGGTCACGAACCCCAGCAGCGACTTCCAGTCGCCCGCCAGCGTCAGGTCCTTCCACGCTTCGCTCCGCGGCCCCTCCGCCACGCAAGCGGGCCGGGCCAGCCAGCCCTTCAAGGGGATCGGGGCCTCGGCCTCCAGGCGATGGAACCACCGCGCCTCGCGGCCCTTCAGCTCCTCGCGCAGCGAGATCTGGACCACCTGCTCCATCAACGTCGCGTCGGTGGGAAGGCCCGCCGCCCGCCGCTGCAGCCAGCGCCAGAGGTCCGTGTCGAGCTGGTGGAGGTCCGGCCATCCCACGGCGTCCAGGTAGTCGTCCGTCGAGATTCGCAGGCCGTCTTTCCAACCCTCGGACGGAGCGTCGCTGGGGGGCAGGTAGACCTGGTGTTCCAGGAAGAAATGGACCTTCGCCAGGTAGCGGACCACCCCCGAGAGTGCGGGAATCCCGGACTCCACCGAGATCCCCGCGCCGATCAAGGGGACGATCCCGCGCCCCCGTCGCCAGTACTTGATCAGCCGCTTGACCCCTTCGAGCGAATCGAGCTCCTCCGATTTAGCATCCTGGGAGACGCCCTGGGTCGTCCTGTCGCGGGCTTTTCGCGGCATGGCGGGCTCCGTGAGAGCAAAAACCTGGATCGCAGCATCATTGCGACCGGTCCCGCACGGAGTCAATCGGCGTGTTCGGCTGATTGCGGCCGATTCGTGATGTTTCAATGCGGGGCCCCACCCCGGGCGCGGCCCCGGACGACCCGTGGAGGGTCAGTCGTCCTCGCGTTCGTCCGGGGCCGGGGGGAGGTCCAGGACGCCGCTGACGGCGACCGAGCGGGAGGCGATCGCGCCGGGGATCGGGGTCTCCTCCGGGCGGACGGTGACGTCGCGCGGGGTCTCGGTGCGATTCCAGAGGCGGGCGAGGCTCCATTGGGAGAGCCACGAGGACCGCAGGGACTTCGACGTCCTGGTGAACGGCGAGGGGGAGTCGAACGAGGAGGCGCATTCGGGCTCGCATGGGCGATGCAGGCAGCGCGAGCCGGCGCAGCCGCTCAACATGAGGATCGCGAGTCCGACGATCAGGGTCCGGATCGTAGTGCGCATGGGAAGGCCTCCTGGCCCGCGCCTCGACGCGGGCTTGATATCGCTCGACCGCCGAAGCCGGCGGAGTGTCCGGGTCACCACCCGAAGTCGATCAAGGGGCGGGGCTCGAAGTGATGACGTATGGATAACGCAAGCCCCGCGCCGAAGACCCAGGCCCGGGGCGGTCGGCCCCCCGAGCCTGGTGTTTTCGTGACGGTTGGAGAAACCTGGAGGCGAGCTGAGGGGGACTTCTCAACGCTCCCGCTCTGCATTCCTTCCCTGGGAAGGGAGCAGGCGGCTGAAGCCTGGCCGAGCGGGGAGGCGTTGGGTCGCTCGATGGTCGCCGCCCCTCGACGAGGCCTCGCGGCGAACCGGCGGAATCCCCCTTCCTCAATCGGCTCGTCGAGGGATCGGAGAGACCACGGCCCGCTGGGAGTTCGGCGAATCCTGCGGAAATCGTGGATAGCCCGGCGTCGCTTCCGGCACTATGGGGAGTGTCGCGGGCGGAGGAGTCGTCGATCGGCCGGTCGAGAGGGATGCATGGCGGAGGCTTCGGCGGGGCGAAGGCTGCGGGACCTGGCGACGCTCTTTCAATCCGGCTCGCTCGCCGGGATGACGGACGGCGAGATCCTGCGCCGGGCGGGGAGGGAGCCGGGCGGGGAGGCCGAGGCGTTCTTCGAGGCGATCCTCGACCGCCACGGGGCGATGGTCCGGCGCGTCTGTCGGGGGATCCTGGGAGACGCGGACGATGCGGACGACGCCTTCCAGGCGACCTTCCTGGTCCTGGCCCGGCGGCTCCGGGAGGCGCAACGGCTGGAATCGGTCGGCGGCTGGCTGCACGGGGTCGCGGCGAAGGTCGCGGCCCGGGCGCGCGTCGACGCGGCGAGGCGACGGAAGCATGAGAGGGCGCGAGCCGGTCTGTCCCTCGTCGTCGCCGACGACCCCGACGTCGAAATCGACCGCGCCCTGCGGGACGAGGTCGGCCGCCTGCCGTCGCGGCATCGCGAGGTCGTCGTGCTCTGCTACTGGGAGGGGCTGACCCACGAGCAGGCCGCCGCCCGCCTCGGATGCCCGCTCGGCACCGTCCGCAGCCGATCGGCCCGCGCCCGCGACCTGCTCCGTCGCCGCCTGCGACGCCGGGGCCTCGCGCCCGAGGGGATCGAGGCCGAAAGGGCCGTCACGCCGGTCGTCCCCGCCGCGCTGATCCGAGCCTCGGCGCGAGGGGCGGCCGAGACCCTGGCGGGCCGGTCGGCCCTGAACTTCGTCGGCGTCCGTCCGATCGCGCTTTCCCATCACGTTGTACGGAGGATGTTCATGCTCAAGCTTGCTCATCTGGGCGCCGCCTCGGCGCTGGCGATCCTCGCGGCCGTCGGCCTCAGCCGCGCGGGGACGCCGCCCCCGCAAGAGCCCGCTGCGGCGGCGGCGGCCCCGGGCCCGGCGGCGGAACAGGCCGGTCAGACGCCGCCGAGGGTCTTCCGCCCCTACGTGGTCCAGCCGCCCGACCTGATCCTCGTCGAGGTCCTCCAGGCTCTGGAAGGTCGGCCGATCTCGGGCGAACGGCTCGTGCGCGCGGACGGCAAGATCACGCTGGGATTCTACGGCGACGTCGAGGTCGCCGGCCTGACGATCCCGGAGATCAAGGAGAAGATCACGATCCACCTGAAGAAGTACCTGAGCGACGACCGGCTCGGCCTCGTCGGGCATGACCGCGAGACCGGCAAGCCGGTCCCGATCGATCCGAAGGACGCCGATCGGGTCTTCGTGGACGTCGTCGGCTACAACAGCGAGTTCTACTACCTCATCGGCGCGTTCGCGGCGCCCGGCCGTTTCCAGGTCACCGGCTCGGACACCGTGCTCGACGCGCTGGTCCTGGCGGGCGGCCTGGCCGACGACGCCGATGCCCGGAAGGTCCTGCTCGTCCGCGAGCGGCCGGAAGCCGGCGAGCCGAAGTCGCATCCCATCGACGTCCGGGCGATCCTCGAAGGGGCGGAAGGCGCCGTCAACCACCGCCTCCGGCCCGGCGACCGCCTCATCGCCGCGCGAACCAAGGCGCACGCAGCCGACGCCCCGGAGGCGACGTCCTCCCGCGAGATGGAACTCCGGCTCAAACGGCTCGAATCCCAGGTCGAGGAACTCTCCAGGAAGCTCGACGAGCGTCGCTGAGCGGCGGGCGGTCGTCGCGGCGTCCCGTCAGGTCGTCGTCCCCGTCCCGGCCGTCAGCGCCTCCTCGGCGGCGGCGAGGCGGTGGACCTCGACGCGGCGGCGCTGGTCCTCGGCGAGGGCGATGAGGCCGTCGTAGTCGGGGCCCGCGAGTTCGAGGCGGCGGGCCGAGGCGGTCGCCAGCGCGCGCCAGAGGAGCCGCTTGCCCTCGATCCCCAGCGACAGGGCCTCGAAACTCTCCATCCGCCGGAGCGGGCCCCCCTGGGGGTCGTCGTACCGCAGCTTCAGCTGGGCCGCCTTCTCGGCGATCCACGAGGCCGCCTTGCGCGGAAGCGTCACCGAGGCCCCCACTCGTTCCGCCAGGTCGTCGAGGACCTTGCGCTCGTCGGCGATCTCCTTGAGAAGCTGCGTCGCCGTCCGGCCGATCGGGTCGTCGCCGTGCTCCTCCTTGAACCGCTCCAGAAGCTCCACGGCCGCGACCGAGCCGGCCATGTGATCCGTCAGATAAGTCGCCAGGTGGTCGCCCATCGCCCCTCCTCCCTTCATCTTTTCACCGGGTCCGCTCGTCTTCCACGCAAGCGGCGCGCCGGCTTCGCGCCTCGTCCCGTTCCCGATGAATCCGCTCCGGCCGCCCGAGGGCTCCGGGGCGTTTACAATCTGTTACGGAGCGAGCCTCGCGAAACCTCCATAATCCCATCGAGGGCGAGACCGACGGAATGGCCGCACGTCGCCCGCGACAGGTCGAGCTTTCGACGCGAGGAAACGCCATGCCGACGGCCGTGATGCGGATCTTGATGGGCCTGGGCGTCGGCCTGGCCGCCGGGCTCGCCTACCTGGGAGCGTCGGCCCTGGAGGCGGCACCGATCCAGGAGTTCCAGGGGCCGCCGCCGGGAGGGCCGGGAGGGGGCTTCGGTCCCGGCATGTTCCTCGCGCCGATGATCCTGGAGCAGGGGGACGCCGACCAGGACGGCCGCCTCACCGCCGAGGAGGCCGGGAAGGCCGCCGCGAAGTTCTTCGAGACGGCCGACGCCGACGGGAAGGGCTCGCTCGACGCCAGATCGTTGGGACGCGCCCTGAACCGCCTGATTCCCGGCCCTCCCGGAATGCCCGCCTTCGATGACCCGGACTTCGGCCCCGGGACGTTCTTCGGGCCCGTTCTGCTGGAGGCCGCCGACGCCGACAAGGACGGCCGACTGAGCCCCCGAGAAGCCACCACGGCCGCCGAGCGTTTCGTCAAAGGACGCAACGCCGACAAGGAAGGGCTCGACGCGGAGTCCCTCGCGGCGGCCGTGAATTCCAGCCTCCCCGGCCCTCCGGGCTTCGGCCCCGGCGGGCCGGGAGGTCCTCCGGGATTCGGGCCCGGCGGCGGCGAACGCAAGCTCGTCAAGACGCACGACAAGGACGGCGACGGCCGCCTCGACGCCGACGAACGCCGCGCCGCCGTCGCGGCCCAGAAGTCGACGCAAGGCGCGCGGGGAGGCCGTCGCGGGCCGGGCTTCGGGCCCCCTCCGGGCTTCGGCGGCGGCGAGGCCGGGCCGGCCGAGCCCGGCGCGAAGATCGCCCCGACCGAGGTCGCCGCGCATCCCGGCCGCCCCCTGTACGACCCGGACGTCTTCCGCACGCTGTTCCTCGACTTCGAGGACGAGGACTGGGAGTCGCAGCTCTCCACCTTCTACAAGTCCGACGTCGAGGTCCCCGCGACGCTCCGCGTCGACGGCCGCGAGATGAAGGGCGTGGGCGTCCACTTCCGGGGCCAGTCGTCGTACTTCACCGTCTCCGAGGGCCGCAAGCGGTCGCTCAACGTCTCGCTCGACTTCACCGACGCCGACCAGAAGTTCGACGGCTACAAGACGCTCAACCTGTTGAACTCCCACGAGGATCCGAGCTTCCTGCACACCATCCTCTATTCGGAGATCGCCCGCCGATCCATCCCCGCCCCGAAGGCGAACTTCGTCCGCGTCGTCATCAACGGCGAGAACTGGGGCGTCTACGTGAACGTCCAGCAGTTCGACAAGAAGTTCCTGACGGAGAACTACGGGACCGACGAAGGGGCCCGCTGGAAGGTTCCCGGAAACCCCGGCGCCGACGGCGGCCTGGGATACCACGGCGAGGACCTCGCCCCCTACAAGCAGCGCTACGAGCTGAAGTCCTCCAAGAAGGGACAGGACGCGGCCTGGAAGGCCCTGATCGCCCTCTGCCGGACCCTGAATGAGACGCCCGCCGACCGGCTCGAAGCGGCGCTCGAGCCGATCCTCGACATCGACGGCGTGCTGAAGTTCCTCGCCCTGGACAACGTCCTCGTCAACGGCGACGGCTACTGGACCCGCGCCAGCGACTACAGCCTCTATCTGGACCCCAGGGGCCGGTTCCACGTCATCCCCCACGACATGAACGAGACGTTCCAGGGCGGTGGCGGCCCTCCGGGCTTCGGCCCCGGCGGACCGAGGGGGGGGAGACCGGGCGGCCCTGGTGGTCCCGGCTTCGGCCCTGGTGGTCCGGGGGGCCCCGGCGGGCCTCCGGGCGGCGGTCGTGGATTCGCGGGAGGCCCCGGCGGGCCGGGAGGTCGCGGCGGGCGTCCGGGCGGTCCCGGCTTCGGCCCTCCGGGCTTCGGGAGCGTCGATCTCGACCCGCTGGTCGGGCTGGACTCCGCGCGGACGCCCCTGCGGAGCAAGCTGCTGGCGGTCCCCGCGCTGCGGGCTCGCTACCTCGGGTATGTGAAGGCGATCGCCGAGAAGGACCTCGACTGGGAGACGCTCGGCCCGATCGTGGCCCGCTACAAGGCCCAGATCGACGAGGACGTGCGGGCCGACACGCGCAAGCTCTCGACCTACGAGGCGTTCCTGGCCGCCACCTCCCCCGACGCGGACGCCCCGAAGCCGGAAGCCGCGAGAGGCCGGGGCCGGGGGCTCAGCCTCCGAGCCTTCGCCGACGCCCGCCGGAAGCACCTCCTGGGCCTCCCCGCCGTCCGGGACGCGAAAGCACCCTGAACGCAATCCGGCGCAAGCATAAACTCACCCCTGGCGGGAGAAGCCGGGGGAGAGACGGGCGAGGCGCGTGCGGTCGAAAAGTGAGATCATGGCCTTGGGGAGTCAAACCGCCGCAACGGCGGCGGAGGGGTTGTGATGCCGGCCTGGATCCTGGAATCGCTTTCCAACAATGAGACGTTGCCGGGGACGGTGATGGCCTGGCGGATCGCCTCGGCCTTGCTGCTCGGCGGCGTGGTCGCCGGCGTCTACCGCTGGGCGAGGCGCGGGTTGGGGCCGCCGCAGGCGACGTTCCTGACGACCCTCGTGCTCCTCTCGGTGACGATCGCGATGGCCACCCAGGTCATCGGCGACAGCGTGGCCCGGGCCTTCAGCCTGGTCGGCGCGCTGTCGGTGGCCCGCTTCCGCACGGTCGTGAAGGACACGCAGGACACGGCGTTCGTCATCCTGGCCGTCGTGGTCGGGATGGCGGCGGGGGCGAACGACCTGCTGGTCGCCCTGGTGGGCCTGGGGGTGGTGGGGATCGCCTCGCCGGTCCTCTGGCCCCGCCGCCGCGACCCGGCCTGGACGGGCGCGGAGGTGGACCTGAAGCTCCGCCTCGCCGCCGCTCAGGACGTCCGCGAGGCGATCGAGCGGATCCTCGCCGACGTCTCCACCCGCGCGACCCTGGTCTCGATCGAGACCGCCCGTCAGGGCGCCTCGATCGACCTGGCCTATCGCGTCCGACTTCGCCGCGACCGCTCGCCCGTCCAGACGGCGGCCGAGCTGAACCAGACGCCTGGCGTGGAGGCCGTCGAGCTCCGCCGCGCGGACCGCTCGTTCGACTGACGGCCGACGAGGCTTCGTCCCATGACCGACGCGCCCCCCGAAGATCCCACCGGCCCCGGCCCCGGCCCGTCGGTCCTGCTGATCGACGACGACCTGGAGCTGTGCGACCTCCTGCGCGAGTTCTTCGCCCAGGAGGGCATTCGGCTGGCCGCGGCCCACGACGGCCGCCGAGGGCTGGGGGCGGCGCTCGACGCCGATCGCGACCTGATCCTCCTCGACGTGATGCTCCCCGGCCTGGACGGCTTCGAGGTGCTGCGGCTGCTGCGTCGGCGGAGCCAGGTCCCGGTCATCATGCTCACGGCCCGCTCGGCGAAGGCCGACCGGCTCGCGGGCCTGGGCGCCGGGGCCGACGACTACGTCCCCAAGCCGTTCGACCCCGACGAGTTGCTCGCCCGCGTCCGCGCCGTGCTCCGTCGCGCGGGCCGCGCGGCGCGTCCCGTCGCCCCGCTGGAGGCCGAGGGGATCCGACTCATCCCGACGGCCCGCGAGGTGTTCGCGGGGGGCGAACTCGTGGCCACGACCACGTTCGAGTACGAGATCCTCGAATACCTCGTCTACGCCGCCGGCCGGATCGTCACCCGGGACGAGCTGACTGCGGCGCTCTATCAACGACGATCCTCCCCGTTCGACCGCGCCATCGACGTCCACGTCAGCCGCCTCCGCAAGAAGCTCGGCCCGCTGGGGTCGGCCGTGCGGACGGTCCGGGGCGTGGGCTACCTGTTCCGGTCCGGGCCGGACGACGAGGCCCCGCGATGAGGTCGATCTACGCCAAGATCCTGGCCTGGGCGGCGGCCACCGTCGCGCTGTCGTCGATCGGCTTCGTCGCCACGTTCTGGTACCTCTCCGAGTCGCGGTCGCAGGAGCGCCGCTTCTTCACCGGCATCCTCACCCTCCAGCGCGACGCGGCCGAACGCGCCTGGCGCGAACGCGGGGCCGAGGGGCTGCGGGCCTTCCTCCGCGAGACGGCCGCGTCGTTCGAGGGGGACCATTACCTGCTGGACCGCGACGGCCGCGACCTGCTCGACGGCGTCGATCGTTCCTCGCTCCCGGCGCGGGCGAGCGCCCCCGGCCTGCTCCCGCCGCCCCCGGCCCCCCGTGCTCGTCAGCCCGCCCACGGCCGAGGGGCTCCGGTTCGTGGCCCTCCCCCGGATGCGGGGGGTCCCCTGGGCCCAGACGCTCCCCTACTACCTCTGGATCCTGCTGCTGATCCTGGCCCTGATCTACGCGCTGGCCGTCCATCTGGTGCGCCCGCTGAGACGGTTGCAGCGGGCGGTGGACGAGTTCGGCCGGGGCGGATTGGCGACCCGGATCGGCTCGACGCGGCGGGACGAGATCGGCGAGCTGTCCCGCGCGTTCGACGTGATGGCCCACCGGATCGCGTCGCTGATGGCGGCCGAGCGGCGGCTGATCCAGGACGTCTCGCACGAGCTGCGGTCGCCGCTGACCCGCCTCGGCCTGGCCGTCCGGCTCGGCCGCGGCGGCGACCGCGAGGCCGCGATGGGCCGCATCAAGAAGGAGGTGGATCGGCTCTCGGCCCTGGTCGACGAGCTGCTCCGGCTCAATTCGGCCGAGGAGGACCCCCACGCCCTCCATCGCGACGAGGTCCGGCTCGACGCCCTCCTGGCGGAGCTGGTCGAAGCCTGCGCCGTGGAGGCCGACGCGAAGGGCTGTCGGCTGGACCTGCGGGCCGACGCGCCGGTCGTCGCGTCGGGCGATCGCGAGCTGCTCCGTCGCGCCGTCGAGAACGTCCTGCGCAACGCCGTCCGCCACGCGCCCGAGGGATCGGCGGTCGAGGTCGCGCTGCAAGCCGACGGCGGCTTCGCCGCGATCACCGTCCGCGACCACGGCTCGGGGGTCCCCGAGGAGGCCTTGGCCGACATCTTCAAGCCGTTCTTCCGGATCGAGCACGACCGCAGCCGGGCCAGCGGCGGGGTCGGCCTGGGCCTGGCCATCGCCCGCCGCGCCGTGGAGGTCCACGGCGGCTCGATCGCCGCCGACGACGCCCGCCCCGGCCTGGTCGTCACGATCCGGATCCGCCTCGCCGAGCCCGCCGCCGCGACCCAGGCGTGAGCCCTTCCGCGGGCCGTCTGACGGTTGCGCCGACCGTGAAGATTTTTTCGTGTATTGCCCTTGCGGTCCCCGAAGAAATTCGGTGATGATAAAGTTCTCCAAGGACTCAGGCGGACGCTGCAGTTGCGCTTTACGATTCTTGAATCGCCGCTTCGATGCAGAACGGCGTAGAGTTGAACGGCGCGACGAGCCGTATCACCGCCCGCTTCCACCCTTTCTCTCGTCATCACATACTGCGCTACCCTCGGAGGTGTCTCATGGCACGTTCTCGTGCCGCCTTGCGCAAAGCGTTCACGCTGATCGAATTGCTGGTCGTCATCGCGATCATCGCGGTGTTGATCGCCCTGCTGCTGCCGGCCGTCCAGTCGGCGCGCGAAGCCGCCCGCCGCATCCAGTGCACGAACAACTTGAAGCAGCTCGGCCTGGCGATGCAGAACTACCATGACGCCCTGGGCTCGTTCCCGCCGGGCGCCCGCTACACCTCGTGGGGCACCTGGTACCACTACTCGCTCTCTTTCCTGGAGCAGGGCGGCATCCATAACGCCTTCAACTTCATGGGATCGAACGTCACGACGCCCGGGCTCGGCTACCTGGACGCCGCGAACCTGACGGCGACGCAGGCCCGGATCAACGCCTACCAGTGCCCCAGTGACGAGGCGGTCGCCCCCCTGAGCGGCGTCCCCTCGGGCAACTACGTGGCCAACTTCGGCAACACCGGCACGGGGCTGTTCCAGATCAAGGACGCCACCTACTGCTGCCCCACCTACAACGGCGTGCTCTTCCTGGGTGCCCCGTTCTCGTGGCTCAAGATCGGCACGGCGCCGGCCCAGTCGTTCGCCGGCACTTATAACATCTCCAGCATCACCGACGGCACCAGCAACACGATGTTGCTCTCGGAGACCGTGCAGGGCAAGGTCAACGGCTCGAAGACCGACCTCCGCGGCTTCATCCAGTACGGCTCCTCGTGCGGCTTCGCGACCTACCTCGCGCCGAATTCGAAGCAGCCCGACATGCTGAACGACCCCAACTATTGCGCGTACCCCTTCGGCAACAATCCGCCGTGCAAGTTCCGCAACACGGGCGCCGGCGCGTTCCCCGGCGACACGACCCCGGCGATCAACGGCGACACCTACGGCGCCCGCAGCCGGCACCCGGGCGGCGTCAACGCCGTGCTGGCCGACGGCAGCGTCCGGTTCATCAAGGACTCCGTCAACATCGAGAGCTGGCGCGCCCTCAGCACGACCCAGGGCGGCGAGATCATCAGCTCCGACTCACTCTGACCGGGGGCGGGTCCGCCCCGCCGCCCACCGAAGCGTGGAATCGATCTGATCCAGGAGACGTCTCTGATGCGCAAGTTCATGCTCCTCGCCCTGCTCGGCTCGCTGACCTGCGGTTTCGTCGGCTGCGGCGACGCCGCCTCCACGACGCCCGCCGCCAGCGATGAAGGCCCCAAGGCCCCCGGCGTGCCGACTGACGGCCCCGAGGCCCCCAAGGCTTCCAAGGCCGCGAAGTCCAAGAAGGGCTGATCGGCGACGCAGCCGACCGACCCGAGCAAGCATCGAACGGGACGCCCGCCACCTCCGGCGGGCGTCCCGTTTCGCATTTCGAATCCTGCCCAGGCCTCCTCGAAGCCTGGTCGGGCCGACGACGGCCCTCGCGATCCGCGATCAGGGCGTGGCCAGCCGGGCCTTCAGGGCCTCGCAGCCGACGACCTTCTCGACCAGGTCGAGCGGCCTGTAGAAGTAGTGGTTGGAGGCCTCGAACCCGAGCCGTGAATCGCGGCGGGCGAGCGGGTAGAGGGACCGGGCGGCCTGGATCTCGGCGTCGAGGAGGCGGCGCATGGCGTCGCGGTCGTCTCGGGAACGGGCGATGACGAAGTCCGCCTGGTTCGCGACGCTGGCGAAATGCAGGCCGACGGCCTCGGCGACGCCCAGGTCGGCCTCGGCCGCCGCGCGGAGGGGGGCCGGCGCGCCGAGGACGGCCTCGCGCAGCGCGGGGATTCCGGCGGCCCAGCCGTCGGCGACCTTGCGGAACTGGTCGGCGAACACCCGCGCGGGGTAAGGCCCGCACCAGCCGTCGAGGTCGTCGTAGGGGAAGCCGACCATCGTCGCGCGGTAGCCGGTGGCGCGTTCGTGCAGCGGGTTGGCGGGGCCCATCTGCTGCGGGCCGTTGTAGAGCACCACGCCGTGATACGGATACTCGCGGAAGGCCCGGCTGAAGGCCGACCAGGCGAGCCGAGCCTGGGGGGCGGCGTCGGCGCCGAAGCGCTCGGCGGCGACGCGGTCGAGCACGGCGTCGGGCGTCGCCGTCGGGTCCTCGGCGAAGAGCTGCGCGACCCGGAGCTGGGGCGAGGGGCAGCCCCCGAGGGACCAGCCGAGCATCATCGAGTCGACGCGGGCTTCGGCCAGGTTGCGGCAGAGATCGGCCACGAGGTCGTACACCGGGATCGACGGCACGGCCGCCAGCTCCCAGGTGGCGTTGAGCTGGACCTTCGCCGAGGTCTTCAGCCCGGCATCCCGCGCCAGCCCCCAGCGCAGCCGGGCGCGGTCGCTGGGACCGGTCGCCGAGAGCGAGTACTCGCCGACGGTCGTCTTCACGCCCCCGCGCTCGATGGGCAGGTCCCATTCGGCGACCGTCTGGAAATAGGCGTCGCGCGGCAGCCGGGCGATGGTCGCCGCGGCCTGCGCCGGGTCGATCCAGCCCCAGTCCCAGGCGATGAACTTCGCATCCGGGGCGCCGGCGCGGAGGCCCTCGGCGATCGTCGCGTTCACCTCGGCGATCACCTCGGCCGGGGTCCGCTTCGAGCATCGCGGGCACTCGGCGATCCGGCCGTGCGAGGCGCAGCTCGTGACGTTCTCCGACGCCGTGATCGTGAACACGCCGCCGAGCCCCGGCGCCTCCCGGGCGACGTGCTCCACCGCCCGCTTCATCCAGCTTCGGACCCGGTCGTCCGACGTGCACATCACCGCGTGCGCGCCGTCGACGACCCCCTTCATCTCGGGACGGGTCGCGAAGAACGACAGGGGCATCGCCCGAGGCTCGTTCAAATACAGGTAGACCTTGACCCCGCGCCGTCCCGCGCGTTCGATCAGCGAGCGGAGGTTGGCGAGCCGCTCGGCGGAGCCCTCGCCGAACTCGGGGAAGTCGGGCCCGCCCGGCGCGAGCGTGCGGAGGACGACGTGGAGCCAGACGCCGTTCACCCCCTGCTCGGCCAGCTCGGCGAGCAGGCCGTCGGGGAAGCCGTCGCGGCCGGGCTCGGCGAGGGCGTCGCCGTAGGTCCCGAAGTACGACGACGCGAACCGCGGCCCCGTCTCGGCCGCGGTGCGGCTCGCGTCCGCACCCGGCCCGGCTCCCGCTTCCGGTCCCGCCGGCGCGGCTTCCCAGCGGCGGCGGAACGCCATCGGCGGCTCGCCCGAATCGACGATCGCCGCGCCGAACCGGCTTTCGACCACCTCCTTGATCGCCGACGCCCGCGCCCTCGCCTCGGGGGTCGGCTCGGCGTAGCGGAGCGGCTCGCAGCGCGGCTTGAGGCTCCCCAGCTTGATGTAGAGGAAGTCGTCCTCGCGGAGCGCGAAGGCGAGCTTCGCCGGCGACATGTCCAGGAGGGTCAGGATCTGGTCGTAAGGGAGCAGGTGCCAGTTGCGCCGGAGGATCGTGATGTAGACGCGCGAGCGGGTCTCCGGGTCGAGCCCGACCGCCGGCGGGAGGCCCATCGACGCGGCGACGGCCTCGATCCGGTCGGCCGACGCGCCGACGACCTCGGCCAGCTTTGCCGCCGGGACCAGCTCCCAGTTCCGCCAGACGAAGGCGTGCAGCCGGTCCGGGAACGGCTCCGCTCCCAGCGCCGGGGGATTCGAGCCGACCGGCAGGGGCTCGGCGGCCCTTGCGGACGGGTTGAGAAACAACGACGAAAGCACGATCGGGAGGAGTCGTGGAAGTCGCATGGTGTTGTGGTGGGCCAGGGGGGAGGGAGGGATCAGAGCCGCACCCGGAGGCCGAGCCTCGCGAGCAGGCCCGTGAGGGCGCAGACGGAGAGGGCCATGCCGAGCGAGCCGGCGACGACGACGCCGGGGCTCGCCGAGTCCTGGTAGCCGAGCACGGCGTCGCGCCAACCGGCGAGGGACAGGCCATCTGTGATGATGGGGTGGAGGAAGAAGGCGATCAAGGGGTTGACGCCCGCCGGGCGGACGACGACCGTCCAGGCGCGACGGCCCGCGACGTCGACGACGAGGTAGAGCGCCAGCCAGAGCAAGGCCGCCAGGGCCGCCGTCCAGAGGCACCACGTCGGCGTCGCGGCGATCTTGTTGATCCCCTCGAACGTGTCGGCGACGAGCCCCGCGACGAACAGGCCGAGCGCGAACGTCAGCGTCCACCCGGCCCGCGCGCGGGGCGTCGCCACGTCGGAATCCCGGCGCAGGATCGAGCCCAGCAGGCAGCCGGCCATGACCACCGCCGCCAGCGAGCCCGTCGCCCCGCCCAGGTCGACGTACGAGGCGATCGCGTCGACGGCCGATTCCAGAGAAGCCAGCAGCGAACGCGCCAGGCCGAGCCACGTCTTGCTTTCGACGCGCCCGAACAGGCCCCCGCGATTCATCGCCAGGTGGAGCAGGATCAGGACGCCGAGCGCCCCCGCCAGCCATTCGCGACGCTTGCCGAGCCAGAGGGTCAGCAGCGCGACCGTCAGGTAGGCCCAGCCGATCAGGCCGAGGATGCCCCACCAGCCCGTCTGAAGCCACCACCAGCCCTCGACCGGGCCGAAGAACAGCAACGACGTGTCAGCCGGCCGGCGACGATAGATCGCCAGCAGGGCCAGCAGCCCTACGACGCCGATCGCCTTGAGCGCGAGGAACGTCGTCCGTCGCGGCCCGGGCTCGCGAGGGGGGGCCGTCCACGCGAGGAGGACGGCGACGAACGCCAGGAACTGCCACGTCGGCGAGCCTAGCGTCCGGTCGGCGTCGCTGTTGTACGAGATCACCCCCAGGAGGATCAGGCTGGCCGACCGCACGAGGATGTGCCCGACCTCGCGAGCGAGGCTCGCCCCGCGCGCGAAGGCCCGCTCGAAGGCCAGCGGGATGGAGACGCCGACGAGGAACAGGAACCAGGGGAAGACCACGTCGGCCGTCGTCATCCCGTCGGCGCCCGGCGGCTCGATGTGGCGCAGCCAGCCGGGGGCGGCGGGGCCCAGGTCATTGACGAAGACCATCAGGAGGATCGTCAGCCCCCGGAGCACGTCGACCGACTCCACCCGGCCCGTCGCGAGGGGGGCGGGCGGGGGGCGTCGGTCGCGGCTCCCGGGGGCGGGGTGGTCAACGCCGTTTCACTTCTCGTCCTTGTCGACGATTTCCAGGAAGGTCGGGCCGAGGAAGATCCAGTTGGTCGGCGTCACGGAGATCGGTCCGTTGATGCCGAAGACGGCCAGCGAGTAGGTCTTGCCCGGCTTCGGGTCGGCCAGCTCGACGCGGTTGGGGTGGTTGAAGCCCCCCGCGACGTTCCCGCCCGCCTGGCCCACCTTGTAGGGGAGCGCGCCGTCGACCCAGACCTCGCCGTAGTCGTCGACGGTCGTCTGGAAGAAGACCGACTTCCCCTCGACCCCCGGCGGCAGCGTGACCTTGACGCGATACCAGCAGAAGCAGATCTGGCCCGTCGACCGCCGATCCTTGAGGGTCTCGGGCGCGATCACCTCCCACTTCGAGTCGTCGTAGTCCGCGGCCATGGCGCGGGGCTCGTAGTTGTACGTCTTGTTGGGGGAGCCGTCCGGGTTCTTGCCGACGACCGGGACGAGGGTCACGTCGTGCCAGCGCCACTCGGCCTTGACCGAATCGGCGCCCGCTTTGGTCCGCAGGTCGATCCGCCTCGGCTCGGCGCCGAGGGCGGGGACGGCCATCGCGGCGAGGAGGGGGAGGAGGGCGAACGAGCTTCGCATTCTCACTTGTTCGTCTCCCGGATCTGGGCCTTCTCCTCGGCGGTGAAGCGGCTCTCGGCCCCGGGGCCGGGTTCCCAGCAGGATTCGAGCGCGGAGGGGCGGGGGGTCTCGACGGGGATCACGAACGTCTCGGTCCCGTCGGCCGATTTCTCGACCCGGCCGCCGGCCCTGGCCACGGCCTGCGCCGCGAGGTCGTCGCAGACGGCGAGGACGTCCGGGAAGGCGTAGTCGGTCGAGTTGAACTTGGTCTTCGTGTCGAGGGCGCTGGTGTACGCGGCGGGGAGCTTCGACGCCCCGATGGCGGTGAAGAGGACGCCGGCGGCGTTCGAGGGGTTGCAGTCGGAGTCCTGCCCGCAGCGGGTGGAGACGACGATGGTCTTCTCGGGGTCGCCCTGGCCGTAGAGCAGGCCCATGACGATGTACGCGCCGTTGAGCTTGGCGTCGATGTTGAACTTGTACGGCTCCTTCTCGTTCTTGCTGCACGAGAAGCGGCGGTAGGCCGGGTTCTTCTGGTACTTGTCGTCGATCTTCTTCCAGGCGGCCTCCCAGTCGTCGGGATGCTCCTTGTGCCAGCGGATCACGTCGGCGACGCATTCCGCGTACTGGCTCTCCTTGGGGATGGCGGCGAGGCCGGCGAGGACGATCTTCTCGGGGTCGTCCTCGAAGAAGGCCTCGGCGTACATGGCGCCGACGAACTGGCCGCCGTACAGGCCGTCGCCGTAGTTCATGAGCCGGCCGAAGGTCTCGCCCAGTCGGATGGCGGTGTTGGGGAGTCCCGGGGCGATGAGGCCGGAGAAGTCGGCCTCGATCTGGTAGTCGATGTCGTCGGCGTGGTCGTTGAACGCGGGGTGGCCGCTGTCGGGCGGGGCGATCCCCTCGCGGAGCCGCTTGCGGCCGGCGTCGTTGGCGTGCCAGAGCGGGTACTTGCTGTTGGCGAAGTCGATCCCGGCCTGCCGCGTGGTGGCGTCGAGCCCGTGGGTCTGCAACGTCTTGAGGAACGTCATCTCGACGTAGATGTCGTCCTGGTCGAACTGGTTGATCGTCTCGGGCGTCCAGGCCGGCACCTGGTCCGCCGGGACGATCGTCCCTTGCCAGCGGAACTCCGTCGGCCCGCCGATCCCCACGCCGGCCATCTGGCCGATCCAGCCCCCCTTCATCTTGTCGCGATAAGCCTCGCGTGAGATCCGCCGCTCCTTGGGCGACTCGTCGGCCCGCAGCGGCGCGGCGAGGGCGAACGTCGAGAGCGCCAGGCCGACGACGAGGAAGGTTCTCATATTCAGGTTCCTTGCTTTGAGTTCGAGTTCGAGGCGGTCAGCGCGCGAGGGCCGAGGGAGCGCGTCCCCCGGCCCTCACGGGTCATCGTCGTCGTTCCGGTCTCACTCCACCTTGCCCGTCGCGGCCCAGATGGTGCCGCGGCGGAGCCAGGGGGCGACGTGGGGGTCGTTGAGGGCGGCGACGTCGTGGCCGAGGACGCACGAGAAGACCCGGCCCTTGCCGTACTGGTTGACCCAGATCACGGGCTCGTCCTTGCCGGTCCCCTTGGGCTTCTCGGGGTCGGAGTAGGCGGTGGCGAGGACCACGGCGCCTTCGGGGAGCATGCTGTTCTGGTACAGCTCGTCGACGACGTGGTCGAACTCGGCGGGGAGGCCGGCGGAGACCGGGTGCTCGGCGTCGGTCTTCTTCACCTTGAAGGCGTGGGGAGGGCCGTGGAAGCCCTGCTTCCGCCAGCCGCCGAGGGCCTTCTCATACTCCTCCCAGTTCGGCGAGGTGAAGGCGCTCGACGAGAAGTGGTAGGAGACGAGCCCCTTGCCGCCGTCGCGCACGGCCTTCAGGAACGCTTCCTTGTTGGCGTCGGACCACTTCGTCTCCGGGGCCCCCTTGTCGGTGTCGCGATAGTTGAGGACCAGCACGTCGTACTTCGCCAGGTTCTCGTCGGTCAGGTCCTTGTTCGGGGTGGTGGTCACGTCGACGGCGATCTTCCCCCCGTCGGCGAGGATCTTCTTGAGGGCCTCGTGGGTCGCCTTCCAGTCGTGGGCGCCCACCTCGTCGCCGGTGATGATCAGGGCCTTCACCGACGCGGCCTCGGCCTTCTTCTCCTCGGGCTTGGGCGCGGGGGCCGGGGCCGCCGCGACCGGCGCGGCGGGCTGGGTGACGGGATCGAGGGCGATCGGGCCGAAGACGGGGACGGCCATGTCGGCGCCGTCGGTCAGGTTGGCGTAGGGGTCGTAGCCGTGGCCGTACCACAGGAACGAGCCGGGCGGGACGGGCTTGGTGAGCTTCAGGACGACGGAGTCTCGGCTACGGCCGACGCGGGCCTCGAAGATCATGGGGATCGGCGAGCCGTCTCCCTTGCGGATCGAGAAGCCGGCGATGTGGGTCTCGGGCTGGAGCCCGCTGGCCGCCGCCGAGGCCGCATTCTGGCGAATGGTCCCATCCGCCGCCACTGTCGCGACGCCCGGGGAGACGCCGAGATTGACGCCGCGGAACTTGACCTCCAGGGTGCCGTTCGGTCCGACGGCCACGCGGTCGAAGGTCGGCGTCGACGCGCCGATCTGGCCGAAAAGCTGGCGCTGGGCGATCTTCGCCAGCCGGGCGCCGGCGCGCTTCAGGCCCTGGGTTCCGACGTGGATCCCGTCGTCCAGCTCCAGGTCGATGACCGAGACGACGGCCGTGTTCGCCAGCCGGTCGGGGAGGACGCGCTGGGCCTCCTGCACGCGGTTCCAGCCGGCGGGGTCGCCCTCGGTGACGAACCGGCCGATCTGGACGTAGTAGAACGGCAGGTCGGCCTGTCCGAGATCGTTGCGGACGGCCGCGACGAAGTCGGCGAAGACGCGTTCGAAGATCTGCGAGCCTTCGGGCGAGGAGTCGCTCTCGCCCTGATACCAGAGGACCCCCTTGACCCGGCCGCCGGCGAGCTGGACCTGCCGGAGCATGGAGCCGTAAAGGCTGTTCCCCCCCTCGCCCTTCCTGGCGGGGTCCCACTGCTGCATGCTCGTGCCGCCGTGCGCGGCGGTCACCAGGCCGATCGGGACGCCCGTGGCCCGCACCATCTCGACGGCGAACGGCAGCCCCAGGCCGGCGCCCTTGGTGCGCGTCTTGTGCTGCTGGGCCGAGCGCTCGGCGCGGTTGGCGGGGTCGCCGGAGTGGACCGGGTCGGGCGAGTCGACGAGCCAGTGGAGCGGCTCGGCCGCCTGGCCCCACTTGCCGTCCATGCCAAGGGCGGAGACCCTCGGGTCGGGCGGCGTGACGTCGACCAGGTCGCCGACGCCTTCCATGTTCGACTGCCCCGCCAGCACCCAGAGGTCGCCGACGTACACCGGGCCGACCGGGACCGACTGCACGGCGTTCCCCTGCTCGTACTGCACGGTGATCGTGTAGGGGCCGCCGGTCGGCACGCCGACGAGCTTGCCGTCGACGAACGGGGGCGAGACCGGGAACGGCGAGAAGCCCCCGGAGACCAGGGCCCGGACGTTCTTGGCGTCCTTCACGGCCGCGTCGAGCGCGACGGGGATCTCGGCCGTGCCGTTGGCGTCGCGCTGGAAGACCTGGTGCGGGGCCGGCGACTGGACGATCCCGTCGGCCCGCATCGTAATGACGGGCTGGGGCTGGGGCTGGGCCCTCCGGGGCCCCTGCGCGTGCGCCGAGGCGGCGAGGCCGACCGTCGCGACGGCGAGGAGGAGGCTTCGAGACAAGGTCCGCATGGCCGTGGTTCTCCTGGAACGGGTGACGGAGAGGCCGCCCGGGGGCGGAGCCGTGGACGGCGACGCATTCCTCGCCGCCGCGCGAAAGCCACATGGTACTCCGCGCGCAGGCGCCCCGAAAGGGAGTACGAGGGCCGGGCCGAACCTCCCCGCAAGGCCGATCAGAAGGCGACCCAGCGATAGACGGCGTAGAGGCCCGCGATCACGCCGACGATGATCCACCAGGGCTTGCGGACGTACGGCGCGTCCTCGCGCGAGATGTAGGTGTTGCAATACGGGCACCGCTCCGATTCCTCGTGGATCGGGTTGCCGCAGTACGGGCACGGCGCGGTCTCGTCGCCGTCGTCCTCGTCGAGGGCGTCGTCCACGTCGTCGTCCCGGTCGTCCTCGTCGCCCCGACGTGGCATGATCGCCGATCCTTTACCGAACGTGACAGCGGTTTGCACATGGGTTGCGGACGGCTTCGTCGCCGTCCCCCGACCTTACCACCGGTGCGGCCTCGTGAGAACCCGCCCGGGCCGACGCCCCTTCCGAACGCGCCGAGCGGCCGGTCTACACGCCGTCCGCGACGGGCTCCCCCGTCGCGAGAGGCTCGCCGCGATGCAACGCGACCGCGAGCCCGACGAGCAGGATGAGCCCCGTCGCGCAGGCCATCAGGGGGCCGCGTCGGTCGCTGCTCGGGATATTCGGCGGTGCCGCCAGGTCTGACAACACGACCCCGGGCCGAAGCCGCGAGTTCGTGAACTGCTCATCATCGAGCTTTCGCCGCACCTCCTCCAACCTCCCGGCCGCCGCCTCGACGCGAAGCCTCTCGATCTCGAACCGGGCGGAGTCGAAGCCGGTGCCGGGCAGGGCGAGCAAGGCTCGCAGGGCGGACTGCGTCCGCTTCAGCTCGGCCGCCTTCGGGCCGTCGCCCTCCCGCGCGAGTTCGAGGTCGGCCTGGACGAGTTGCTCGGCGATCGTCCGGCGCAGGTCTTCGGTGAGCGAGGTGAACGACGTCGGCGAGGAGTCCTCGGGCGAGACCACGCCGAGTTGGTTCATCTGGGCGACCTTCGCCGAGAGGCCGGAATCCGCTTGCCCCACTTCGTTTGACAGATGCTGGAAATAATCGTTCATCCGTTTCCGGGCCATCTCCTCGGAACCCTCCTCGAATTCCGACGTCGCCTGCAGATAGCTCGCGACCACCGCGTTGACGATCTTCGCGGCCTCCTCCGGAGAGTGGGAGACGTAGGAGACGCGGAGGAAGTCGGTGTGCGGCAAGTTCACCACCGTCAGGCCGGCTCGCAGGTCCTCGCGCGGGGAGGCCGATCCGCCGAGCGAGGTCGCATTCTTGATGCTTGGTTCTCCGAGGGCATGGTCGAGGACCCGATCCGAACTCACCGTCGCCACCGCGCTCGCGAGGCTCCTGACGTGAGCCTCCCTGGCGTCCTCGCCCGTGCTCGGAGGCGAGAACGGGCCCGACGCGGGGGGGAAGACACGCAGGAGGGATGCGGCCTCGTATTCCGGTGGCACCAGGGCGTAGATGGCGGCGTCGACGAAGACCGCCGCAAGCACGGACGCGAGGAGGGCGGACACCCAGCGGAAGCGTCTCGAAGGGGGCGTGTCGGGTGAGGTCATGGCCGCGGTCCTCCGGCGTCGACGATCACTTTTCATTCACTATCATCAGTTGCCGACACATTGTCATCGCAAAGGAACGTCGAGACAAGCTTCTCCTCCAGAACGATGTCGGACGGTGAGGGCCGCACGGACGGCGGCGCTCCGACGGGCGGGGCTCGCCCTGGCGGCCGCGCGCGCCGGCTCGTATGATCGCCTCCCGAGGTTTCGGATCGGGGCCGATCGACGAGGACGAGGAAGGGGGGCGCGGTGGAGACGTGGCTGAAGCGAGGGGGGGATCAGGCGGAGGCGACGGCGACCGACGCCCGGGTCCGCGAGACGGTCGAGCGCATCCTGGACGACGTGGCCCGGCGCGGCGACGCGGCGGTGCGCGAGCTTTCCGTCAAGTTCGACGGCTGGGACCGCGACGACTACCGCCTCTCGCCCGCCGAGATCGACGCCTGCCTGGCCCAGCTCAGCCGACGCGAAATCGAGGACGTGGAGTTCGCCCAGGCGCAGGTGCGGAACTTCGCCCAGGCCCAGCGCGAGGCCCTGCGCGACGTGGAGGTGGAGACTCTGCCGGGGGTCGTCCTCGGCCACAAGAACATCCCGGTCGGCTCGGCGGGCTGCTACGTCCCCGGCGGGAAGTACCCGATGCTGGCCTCGGCCCACATGTCGGTCGTCACGGCCAAGGTCGCGGGCGTGCCCCGGGTCGTCACCTGCGCCCCGCCGTATCAGGGGAAGCCCGCCGCGGCGATCGTCGCGGCGCAGCACCTGGCGGGGGCGGACGCGATCTACTGCCTGGGGGGCGTCCAGGCCGTCGCCGCGATGGCCCTGGGGACCGAGTCGATCGCGGCGGTCGACATCCTGGTCGGCCCCGGCAACGCCTTCGTCGCCGAGGCCAAGCGGCAACTCTTCGGACGCGTCGGCATCGACCTCCTCGCCGGCCCCACCGAGACCCTCGTCATCGCCGACGAGACCGTCGACGCCGAACTCTGCGCGACCGACCTGCTGGGCCAGGCCGAGCACGGGCCCGATTCCCCGGCGATCCTGCTGACGACCTCGGAGAAGCTGGCGCGCGAGACGATCGCCGAGGTCGAACGGCTCCTGAAGATCCTCCCCACGGCGGCCGTCGCCCGCCAGGCCTGGGACCGCCAGGGCGCGGTCTGCGTCGCGGAGAGCGACGAGGCGATGGTCCGGATCGCCGACCAGATCGCCTCGGAGCACGTCCAGGTCATGACCCGGGACCCGGACTACTTCCTCCGGAACATGCGCAATTACGGGGCGCTCTTCCTCGGCCCTCGCACCAACGTGGCGTTCGGCGACAAGGTGATCGGCACCAACCACACCCTCCCCACGAGGAAGGCCGCGCGGTACACCGGCGGGCTCTGGGTGGGCAAGTTCCTCAAAACCTGCACGTATCAGCGCATCCTCACCGACGAGGCCGCGGCGCTCGTCGGCGGCTACTGCTCGCGGCTCTGCGCCCTGGAAGGGTTCGTCGGCCACGCCGAGCAGGCCAACATCCGCGTCCGTCGCTACGGCGGACGCGAAGTCCCCTACGGCGGCGTCGTCCCGGCCGACGAGGCCGGGCCCGTTTGACTTCGACCCCACCCCACCCGATCCCAAGACCACGACCGAGAAAAGACCAGACAAGGGAGCCGACGACATGGCGGAGCAAGGCCACCGGATCGAGACGCTGACCTTCAAGCCCAACGGCAGGGTGCCCAACAGCCGATTCCCCGTCCTCATCCACCGCGCCGGCGTGACGGCCCCGCCGGGCGTCGAGATGGCCGACGCGATCGAGGAGACGTTCCGCCGCCACGACTGGCTGAACAACTGGCGCGAGCTGGGCGTCTACGACTACTACCACTTCCACTCGACCACCCACGAGGTCCTCGGCATGGCGCGCGGGAGCATCACGCTCCAGTTAGGGGGCGAGGGGGGGACGGTCGTCACGCTCGCCCCCGGCGACGTCGTCGTCCTACCCGCCGGCACCTCCCACACCCGCCTGGACAACTCCCCCGACTCGCACATGGTCGGCGGCTACCCCGAGGGCCGCGACTGGGACCTGATCCGCGACGAGAAGGTCACCGAGGCCGAATCCCGCGCCGCGATCAAGCTCATCGGCAGCCTCCCCATCCCCGCCCGCGACCCCGTCACCGGCCTCCCCATGACCCTCTGGCGGGACGCCCCCAGGACCTACGGGATCCAGTTCTGACCCGAGCCGCCGGACCCATGCGTGGCCGGGGTGTTCAGGACCGGGGGCGTGGGCGTAGAGTGGAGTGGAGTGGAGAGCCCGGCCCCCGGCGGGCCTCCTCCTCCTCCTCGGCGGCTGCGGCACGTTCAGCAAGGGATCGCGGGTCGTGAAGAACATCGACGAACGGCGTCTGGAATCGGACATCGAGTACCGCTTCGCCTACGTCGCCGACTACATCGGGTTCGGCGACGACGACGTGCGGGCGATCCACGAAGCCGCCCCCTTGACCCTCCCGCTGGTCCCGAAGATCGTCGACGCCGCCTATGAGGCGTTCCACCGCTACGACGCCACCTGGCGGCACTTCCTCTCCCGGCAGCAGGGGAAGCCGGACTTCGGGGCCGCGCTGGAACGGCGGCTGAAGGAGCTGACCCCCGACCAGGCGATGGTCAAGACCCGCAAGCATTCGCTGGGGCGTTATTTCCACCGGCTGATGACCGAGCCATACGACGCGGCGATGATCCAGTACATGGACGCGATGGGCCGGATCCACAAAGCGGAATCCCACCGATCCCGGCTCGACATCCCCCTCGTCCACATGAACGCTTTTCTGGGCCAGGTGACCGACGCCGTCACCGGCCTGATCCACGGCCTGGAGCTTGACCCGAAGCGCGAGCTGGCCCTGGTCCGGGCCTACACGAAAGTCATGTGGCTCCAAAACGATCTGGTCGCCCGCCACTACCTCCGCCTGGCCGAGTCCTGAGCCGTCGCCGATCGCCTTCGCGCCCCGACCCGGGCGGCCCCGTTTTCGACTTTAAGCGACTTGAAAAAGCTCGCCTGGTCGAAACGTCCGGTTTGGGATAAAATTCGGCACGACCCCCGGAAACATGCACAGATGTTGTCGTGCGTGCCTCCGAGGTCGCGAGGGAGGATCGAGCGCAAGCGCACGGAGACTGCAACGGAGTGGGGGTGCAACGATGCGTCTTTGCCTGGCCGAGGATCTTGCGGCGGCCGATCTTGAACCTTTGACGTTGACCCGGCCGGTCTACGACCTGTGGCTGGGTTGTTCCTCGCTGGGCGAGAAGATCGCCCGGGCGTTCGGAATCGGCCCCGGCCCGAATCGGCGGGGGGCCCTGATCCGCAATCACCTGGCGGAAGTCCAGCGCCGCCGCGAGCCGCACGTCGTCTTCAACGACCGCGACTGGCTGGCCCGGGGCCCGCTGGTGGTCGCGAAGGGTCGCTGGGTCCCCCCCGAGAACTTCGAGCCCCCCGGGGGAGGCCCCTGGATCGGCCTCTGCGACGGTCGCCCGGCCTGCGCCTGGGTCGGGCCCGACGACCTCCTCGACCTGGAGTCGAACAACGTCGACGCCTGGTTCGACCGGGTCCTGGCCCGCTACTCCGGCGACGAGATCGGCGGCGAGTGGATCGACCGGCCGTGGGACCTCGTCGCGGCCAACGCCCGGCACCTGGAGCGCGACTTCGCCCGCGACCGCCGCCCGGCCGTGACCAACCGCCAGCTCGCCACCCTGGCCTTGGTCGGCCCGTCGGACCGCCTCCGCCTGCACGAGTCGGCCCGGATCGACCCCTACACGGTCTTCGACGTCACCAACGGCCCGATCGTCGTCGGCCCCGGCGTCTGGGTCCAGCCGTTCACGCGGGTCGAGGGCCCCTGCTACATCGGCCCCGATTCGCAACTCTTCCGCGCCAACATCCGGGGCGCCGTCTCCATCGGCCCCAGCTGCCGGATCGGCGGCGAGGTCGAGTCGACGATCATCCAGGGGTTCTCGAACAAGTACCACGAGGGCTTCCTCGGCCACGCCTACGTCGGCGAGTGGGTCAACCTGGGGGCGATCACCTCCAACAGCGACCTGCGCAACGATTACGGCGAGGTGATGGTCCCGCTCCAGGGCGACCCGATCCCCACCGGCCAGGCGAAGGTCGGCTGCTTCATCGGCGACCACACCCGCACCGGCATGGGCTCGATGCTCAACACCGGGACCTCCATCGGCGTGATGTGCAACGTGCTGCCGGCGGGGCTGCTCCTCCCCAAGCACGTCCCCTCGTTCACCGCCGTGATGTACGGCCGCGTCGCCCCCGGCTTCGCCCTCGACGACGTCTTCGCCACCGCCCGGATCGTCGCCAGCCGTCGCGGCCGGACGTTCGACGACGCCGACGAGCGGCTCTACCGCACCCTCTTCGAACAGACCCGTCTCGAACGCGAACGCGCCTTCCAGCGCTCCAACCAACCCCTCCGCGACTCCTGGCCCGTCCTCCAGTCCCACAGCGGCTGAGGTCGAAGTCCGCGGGCGTGATCGTCCCTTCCCCCCCACCTCGCGGGGGGAAGGCGGCCCGACGTGCGGGAGACGGCTCATGGGGGTGCCTCGGCGTCGGGTCGTTCGGCGGGTCGTGACGGCCGCGTTGATCGGGATCGCCGTGCTCGGCCTCGCGTCGTTCGGCCTGGGATTCCTCGGACTCCTCAGCAGCGAGGACCCCGAGCTGCTCCGGAGCACTCACGAAGCGGAGCCGCTGATCCGTCGGATCGCCGAGTTCAAGGAACTCCACGGACACTATCCGGTCCACCTCTCGGAAGTGCGATCGACGACGGCCCCGGCGGCGCTGGGCGGCTCGATGCGGATCGACGGCGACGAAGCCTGCGCCGAGTGGTGCTGGCACTACCTTTCCCGAGGGGCCGTCGCCCCGCCGATCCTGCTCCGGAGACTGGACTGGCACGGGAATCTCGTCTACGAGTTCCCTCCCGTCGAGGGGGCCTTCTACCTCCCGACGGGCGTCGACGAGGGTTGGGTCGTCCGAAGGGAGGGAAGCGTCCGTTTCCTGCGCTCGCGGGAAGACGGGGCGCCCGGGTCGGCTCCGGCGCCCGCGACGGGGCCGTGAAAATGTGATGAGCGGCTTCGGGGCCAGGTCCGGGCCGCGCGGGACGGCCGCGACGGTTTTTGGGCGATTCGAACCGAGCCGAGGTCGGTGCGGACGAACCTTGACGGCGTCGATCGTGTCTCGCCTCGGTCTGGAGGGGGCGTTGCGGGCATTTTCGACCGGGGAGTTCGAAACCCCTTGCCGGCCCCTCTAAGATGAAAGGATACAAACGGGCCGGGGCGGGCCGTCGGCCTTTAGAGTTGAGTCCGGGGCTTCATTCGATCGAATCGCGACGAGAAATAGAGGAGAGATGAGCACGTCAGCCTTCCCGGCGGAGCAGGGGACGGGAATCATGGAAGCCCGGCCGGAACGAGCCCCCACGGACGACCACGCCCGCCGCGAGGCCGACGCGAGCGCGAACCCGACGACGGCGACCGAGCCGCCGCCCCTGAACGCCGCCAGGACGCCCGACGTCCGGGCTTACGTCTACCTGGGCATCATGATCGTGCTGGGCTCGACGACGTCCCCGCTGGCCCAGGTGGCGGTCCGGCAGTTGCCGATCGGCCTGGTGCCGCTCCTGCGGTTCGGGTCGGCGGGGCTCTGCCTGCTGCCGTTCCTGGGGGGATTGGGTCCGGTCCGCGAGCTGATCCGGCGCGACTGGCGTCGGCTGGCCCTGGTCGCGGCCTGCTGCGTGCCGATCAACCAGTTCTTCTTCCTGACCGCCGCCAAGCTCGGCACCAACGCGCACGTCGGCCTGTTCTACGCGACGGTGCCGCTGGTCGTCTGGATCCTCGCCTGGGGCCTGGGCCATGAGCCGCTCGACCTGGCTCGGCTGGGGGGCATCCTCATCAGCATCACCGGCGTCCTGGTGATCGGCCTGGGGAACATCCTGGGCGCCGACGCCGCCGCGAGCCCCGCGCAGGCGCATGCGGTCATGGTCGCCGACCTGCTGCTGATCGGCGCGGTGATTTCCTGGGGGGCGTACGTCGCGCTGAGTCGGCCGCTGATCGTCCGCCACGGGGCGCTGCCGACCCTCGCCGGGACGTTCCTCGTGGGGTGTCTGCTCCAGGTCCCGATCTCGGTGCTGACGGCCCCGGGGTGGGGTTTGCAGCTCCGGCAGGCCTCGACGACCGCGTGGGTCTGCCTGGGAATCCTGGCCCTGGTGATGACGCCGATCAACCTGGCGTTGCAGAATCTGTCGCTGCGTCGGCTGGACGCCAGCCAGGTCGCGACGTTCAGCAACGTCGCCCCGGTGCTCACGGTGGTCTGGGGCGTCTGGCTGTTCGGCGAAGCCCTCTCCCCGGCGCTCGTCGTCGGTGGCCTGTTGACGCTCGCCGGCGTCTTCTGGACCAGCCGCCCCGCGCCGAGGCGGGCCCCGGCGGTCGCGCCGGTCGCCACCCCCGCCCCCTGCGTGGCGAACTGAGGAACCATCCCGGGAGACCGTCCGCTCCCGGATCGCCTTTGAGGCTCGACCGGGGCGGTCGTCTGCAATCGCCGATCGTGGCGCATCCTCATCTTAGGGGGCGTTGCGCGCATCGTCCGGCGGCACCCCGGCCGGGCGGTCGAGATCGGGCCGTCGCCGTGAAGCGATAATCGCCGGACGAAGCCAATTCCGAGGGCCGGAATTCGGTCGTAATTCCAGATATTGATGGGCGTTGCGTCGAATGGGTTCGTTTTTCGGGCGACGCGAACGGACCCAATCGGCGGCCGGCTTCCTGAGGCGTAGGAGGCCATCCGGGAAGGCCGCCGCGGGGTCCGTCTGGGGACCCGCGGCGGCCCTCCCTGTGGGGGCGGTCGTCGGGTCAGCCCTGGGCCGTCGAGGCGGCGATGAGCCGGTTGGCCTCGGCCGGGTTCTCGCGGCATTCCAGCAGGGCGGAGAGGATGATCGGGGCGACGATGGTGGCGTCGGACTCGATCACGAACATGGGGGTTTCGGCGGTCAGCTTGTCCCAGGTGATCTTCTCGTTGGGCGTCGCGCCGGAGTACGAGCCGTAGGAGGTCGTCGAGTCGGAGATCTGGCAGAAGTAAGCCCAGGGCTCCGCGGGCTCCTCCAGGTCGTACTTGATGGACGGCACGACGCAGATGGGGAAGTCGCCGGCGATGCCGCCGCCGATCTGGAAGAAGCCGACCCCCGCGCCTCCGGCGCTTGCGGAGAGTTCGCGGTAGCGGTCGTAGAAGTCGGCCATGTATTCGATGCCCGACTTGGCGACCCGCGCGTCGCACTCGCCCAGCTTGACGTGGGAGGCGAAGATGTTGCCGAAGGTGGAGTCTTCATAGCCGGGGACGACGATCGGCAGCCGGGCGCGGGCGGCGGCGAGCAGCCAGCACTCCTCCGGGTCGCCCTGGTACACGTCCTCGCCGATGGTCGTCACCAGGTCGTAGAAGTACTCGTGCCAGAACCTCCGCTCCCCCTTCGCGGCGGCCTCCTTCCACATCGGGACGATGAACTTCTCGACGGCCCGGAACGCCTCGTCCTCCGGGATGCTCGTGTCGGTCACGCGGCGCATCCGGTCGTCGAGGATCCGGGTGTCGTCTTCCTTGGAGAAGTAGCGGTACTCGGGGAAGTCCTTGTAGCCGTGGTGGGCGACCAGCCGGAAGAGCGATTCCTCCAGGTTGGCCCCGGTGACCGACAGCCCGTGGATCAGCCCGGCGCGGATGGCCGGCGCCAGCGTGATCCCGAGCTGCGCCGAGGACATGGCGCCGGCGACCGCCCAGAACATCTTCCCGCCCGCCTCGACGTGCCGCCAGTAGGCGAGGGTCGCGTCCTTGGTGGCCCGCGCGTTGAAGTTCTTGTAGTTCTTGAGCACGAATTCCAGCATCTTCATGGTGATCTCGACTGGTAGGGCGTTCCTGGCGACCGCTCCCGCCGCGGCCCTCGCACGCGGGCGGCGCACTCGTTCGATGGGGGAAAGGAGGCGACGGGCCCCACGGTCGGCCCGGCCTTCCAGCTTACCGGAAACCTCGCCCCCCGTAACGACTTCACGAAAGGGGGCGGGGCGTGGCGGCGGGCGACTAGTGCGGCGTCACGAGCTTCAAGCCCGTGATCCCGGTGATGATCAGCCCGATGCAGACCAGCCGTCGGACGTCCGCGGGCTCGCCCCAGACGACGATCCCGAACGCGACGGCGCCCACCGCCCCGATCCCCGTCCAGACCGTGTAGGCCGTGCCGAGGGGGAGCGACCGGAGGGACAGGCCCAGCAGGTAGACGCTGGCGAACATGAAGACGCCGAAGCCGATGGTGGGCCAGGGACGCGTGAATCCCTGGGCGGACTTCAGGCAGACGGCCCAACCGACCTCGAAAAGGCCGGCGACGAACAGGACGAGCCAGGCCATAGCTTCCTCTCCCTTCAAAAAAGGAGGAGGCTACGGGGTCGTCCCCGTCGATACGAGAAGGGCGGATCGCGGGACGTTCCCGCGACGCGTGGGGTCGTCCCCACGCCGACCATCCTAATCGGAACCTCTCGCCGGTTCAAGACTCCTCGGCGGGGGGTCGATCCGCCGGCCGCCGACTGGCGTTGCCCGAAATCGGGAGATCGGTTCAGATGACGCCGGGTCGAAGGATCGGCCGCCGCATCGTCGCGCCTCGTCCCCCGCGCCGGGAGGAGAGGCCCCACGGAGGAGGATTGCTCGTGTCGTCAGCCTCGCCCGCATCCGAGGGCTCGCGCCCGGACGCGCCGACCCCGGACCGTCGCCCCATCCTCCGCGAGGCCCTGCTGATCGGCCTGCTCGCCCTGACGCTGAACCTGGTGGGCAACGGCCGGATCAGCCTTTGGGACCGCGACGAGCCCCGCTACGCCGGCGCGACCCGCGAGATGCGCGCCAGCGGCGACTGGATCCACCCCACGTTCAACGACGAGCCCCGCTATCACAAGCCGATCCTGATCTACTGGCTGATGCTCGCCGGGACCGCGCTGGGGGGCGACAACCCGTTCGGCGCCCGGCTGGTCTCGGCGGTGATGGGGACGGCGACGGTGCTCCTCGCCTGGGGTTGGGCGAGGCGCGTGCTGGGGGCCAAGGTCGGGCGGCTGACGGGCCTGGTGCTGGCGACGATGCCGCTGATGATGGCCGAGTCGAAGCTCTGCACCACCGACGCCACGCTCGCCTTCTTCTTCGTCGGCTGCCAGGTCGCGCTCTGGGAGTTGTGGACGCGGCCCTCGCGACGGGCCGCCGCGGCGTTTTGGGTGCTCCTGGGCCTGGCGGTGCTCACCAAGTCGCCGGCCGCGCCCGTGCTGCTGGCCGCGTCGGTCGGGGTCTCCTGGCTCTGCGGCGGGCCGAGCCCGTTCGTCTACCTGCGCCGGCTCCACTGGCGCTGGGGCCTGCCGCTGTTCCTGGCGATCATCGTCCCCTGGAACATCGCCATCCTGATCCGGTCGGGGGGCGAGTATTTCAACGTCGCCGTGGGCTATCACATCGTCCAGCGCGCCACGCAGGGCCTGGAGGAGCACGGCGGGTTCCCCGGCTATTACGTCGTGCTGGGGATGGCGACCCTGCTCCCCTGGTCGGCCCTGATCCCGGCGGCCCTGGCGTCGGCCTGGGCGCGTCGCAGGGAGACGGCGGCGGCGGGCTTCCTGATCGGCTGGGCGATCGGTCCGCTCTTCCTGCTGGAAGGCGTGCGGACCAAGCTGATCCACTACTATCTGCCGGCCGTCCCCGCGCTGGCGGTGCTGATCGCCTGGCTGCTGGTTCGGGCCGCCGACGCCTCGTTCGGCCTGGGTTCGCATCGGCTGTTCCGGTTCGCCGGCCGGATGCTCGCGATCTCGGGCGCGGTGGCGACGGTCGGGCTGGCGACGGCCGCCGTGGCGATCCTGCCCCCTCCCATGCGGGCCCCGGCCTGGACGCTGGCGGCGATCATCGCCGTGGGCACGGTCTACGGGCTCCGCGAGGCCGCCGCCGGTCGGCTCCGCAATGCGATCCGGGGGGCGCTCGGCTGCACCGTCGCGATGGAGCTGGTGCTCGCCGGCTGGTGCCTCCCCGCCGCCGAGCCCTATCGCTCGTCGACCGTGGTGGGGCGTCGCCTGGCCGCGCTGGAGGCCGCCACCGGCGTCCCCCCCGCGCTCTGCACCTTCCGGCCCCCCGGCGCGGTCTACACCCTGGGCCATCCCGCCCCCTTGCTCCGGAGCCGCCGCGAGATCTTCGACCTGGCCGACCGCTCGGGATCGATCCTGATGCCCCTGACCCCGCTGGAACTCCAGATGCTCCAGGACGACCCGGCCTTCCAGGTCGACGTCCGCGAGACCGTCGAGGGGCTCAGCATCGAGAAGGGCCGGAACGAGATCCTCCACCTGTCCGTCGTCCGCCCCGGCCCCGGCTCCATCCCGGCCGTCGCCGCCCCGGAGCCGGGCGCGGTCGTGCGCTGAGACGCGACGCGGGCCGTCCGTATCGAAGGGGAGGGGAAGGTGATGGCGAAGGTCGGCGTGCTGGTCGTCCACGTGACGAGCCACGGCTACGGGCACATGAACCGGACGGTGGCGGTGCTCAACCACGTGCCGGCCGAGGTCCCCGTGGTGATCCGCTGCCACCCCGAACTGTTCCCGAACTGGCGGGAGCGGCTCACCCGGCCGGCGGACCTCGACGCCCACGTCTCGGATTCGGGCGCCGTCAACCCGATGGGAGGGAGCGGCGAGACCGACGCCCCGGCGACCCTGGCGCGGGCGCTCGAAGCCTACCGCGAGGCCGTCGGACGGATCGACGACGACGCCGACTTCCTCCGCGACGCCGGCGCCGCCGCGCTTTTGAGCGACGCCCCGCCGCTGCCGCTGGCCGCCGCTCGCCGCGCGGGGGTGCCCGGCTGGCTCCTGGCCAACTTCACCTGGGCCGACATCTACGAGCCCTACGCGCGCACGGCCGGGCCCGAGATGAAGCGGCTGGTGGCGGACCTGAAGGGCGCCTATCGCCAGGCCGCGGGCGTCTTCCGCGCCGAGCCCGCGCTCAAGATGGGCTGGCTGCCCAATCAGGTGGACGTCGGCCTGGTCGCCAATCCGGGCCGCGACCGCGCGAAGGAGCTTCGCGGGCGGCTGGGGCTGGGGGATTCGGAAAAGCTCGTTTATTTCTACGTGGGACGATACGGCCAGGACGACCTCGACTGGGGGCGCCTGGCCTCGTTCGCCGGGCGCGGGGTGCACTTCGTCGGCTATCACGCCGCGCCGGTGGGGGCGCTGCCGAACCTGCATCTGGTCCCGGCCTCGGAGTGGTCGGGGGGCGACCTGATCGCCTCGACCGACGCGGTGGTCGCCAAGGCGGGCTACGGCACGATGAGCGAGGCGATGGCCCACGGCCGGCCCATCCTCTATCCGCCCCGCCGGGGCTTCGCCGAGTACCGCGCCCTCGACCGCGCCGCGCGCGCCTGGGGCGGCGGCGTCCCGGTTTCCTCGCGCGACTTCGCCGCCATGCGGATCGGCCCCGCCCTCGACCGCGCGTTCGCCCTCGGCCGACTCGCGCCCCCGTTCCACCCCGACGGCGCCCGTCGCGTGGCGCGCCACCTGGCGGAGCACTGCCGACCGGCCGGATGACCCGCCGGTCGATACGGCTCCGGCGCCCCGCCGGGCCGCGACGGTTCCTTGATGGCGGCGACGGCCGCCATTACACTGCCGGACGAGAAGCCCCCCGGGAGCGGCCGCGCCGCCCCGGCGCGGACGTTCCGATCCCCGGCCCCGTCGAGAGGAGAGGTCCCATTCCACCCATGAAGTTTCAGGCGCAATTGGATCGGCGAGGATTCCTCGGGACCGCCGCGGCGGTGGCGGTCGGCGGGTCGTTGAGTTCCGGCCTCACCAGGCTGAAAGCCGCCCCCGCCGGCACGGTCGGCGAGACCGACCAGTTCTGGTATCGCCTGGCGCCGGAAGGCCCCTACATCGACTCCCAGCGCGGCGACCGGGCCTTCGGATTCGGCGGCGGGAAGATCTTCCTGTCGAAGGACGCCGGCCGGACCTGGGCCCTCGAGGCGGCGTTCCCCGAGGCGGAGGACATCACCTTCAGCTGCTTCCTGAAGAACGGCAACATCCTCTTCGCCACGCGAGAGAAGCTGTTCCTCAGCACCGACGAACTCGCGACCCACCGGCAGGTCGTGGTCAAGGATCGCCAGGGGCGGGACTACCTCCCGCACACGCCGAAGGACCCGGACCAGCCCGGCTGGTATTTCCACCCGCTCGACGGCGTCCACACCTGGGACGTGGACGGCTCGGAGATGCTCGTCTGGGGGAACTACTGCAACGTGCTCGGCGGCCCCGTGCCGGTGAACATCTTCTACTCCACCGACGGCGGCGAGACCGTCAAGATCGCCTACTCCTTCGGCCGGAACCCCGCCTTCCAGGAGCCGGGCGCCGCGCCCGAGTCGTTCCTCGGCGATCCCGACAATCCGGTGGTCTGTCGGCACGTCCACGGGGTGACCTACCACCCCGCCGAGCGGGCGTTCTACGCCTGCACCGGCGACATCGACCGCGGGCACGGGCACGAATGCCACTGGCTGCGCGGGGTGTACGACGCGAAGGCCGACGCCTGGGACTGGAAGATCCTGGTGTCGGTGAACTCGAATTCGCGGTACAAGTCCGGCGGCATCAACTTCGTCGACGGCCAGCTCTACTGGGCCGCGGACGCGAACGGCCCCAAGCCGGCCGACGAGAAGCACGACCGCGGCATCTTCCGCTGCGCCCCGGCGGATCTCGCGGACCCGAGCAAGCACACCCGGCTCTTCGACGCCGAGTTCGAGATGGCGAACATGATCATCGAGGACGGCGTGATGGTCGCGGGCCATTGCGCCCCCGCGTCGACCCTCGCCACGGGCCTCGCCTACTCGGCGGACCTGGGGAAGACCTGGAAGGAATACGACCTGGCCGAGTTCGGCCCCCGCTCCCCGCTCCGCTTCCAAAGGAAGAACAGCGAGGGCTGGTTCCGGATGGACCTGCGCAAGGGATGGATCGAACGGGGCGAGGTCCTGTTCATCAAGCCCAAGCCGTGACGACGCTTCGAGGCGGGGGCCGACCGAAGTCGGGCCCCGCCTCGGGGTCGATGCGATGCGATGCGATGCGAGGTCAGCTCACGGGCCGGAGGGACCGGAGCCGGTTGTTGAAGAGGTCGAGCCGGGCGCGGAAGTCGCGGCCGGTGTTGGAGCCTCCCGAGGGGAAGGCGCCGGTGAACGCGCCGTCGAGCGGGTTGCCGGCGAGGTCGCGGATCCCGACGGCCTGCCCGGCCGAGGAGCGGAGCGTGAGGACGTAGGCCCCGTTGCGGAGCCTCCCGCCGGCCGGTTGCAGCGTGACGGTCTGCGAGCGGTTGGTCGAGCCGGGGGCGACCGCCACCGAGGCGAGCGGCAGCGGGGCGCCGCGTTCCGTGGCGAAGGTGTAGGAGGCCGGGTCGCGGAGCCGCGCCAGGTCCAGGCCCACGCCGGCGTCCGCCTGCCCGCCGTGGTCGCGGACCACGGCGACGACCTCGCCGCGGAGGGGGATGATCGAGACCCCCCAGACTCGGGGGCCGACCGTGTCGATCGTGAGCGGCTCGGCCAGGGTGGCCAGGCCGTTCGCCCAGGAGGACGTGCTGGCCGAGAGCGCCTGGACCGTGTAGGCGCCGTCGGCCAAGGTCGCCGTCGAGGCGACGGACCAGCGGCCCGAGGCGTCGGCGACGGTCGAGCCGATGTGGATCATCATCCCCTGGCCGCCGCTCGGCGTGGCGTAGACGTCGATCCACGCGCCGGGCACGCCGCTCGTCCCCTGGAACGACGGGCGGACGTCGTTGGTGACGAGGTCGGAGTCCGAGAGGCCCGAATCGCTCGAGGCCGCCAGCCGGCCCGCCAGCGCGGGGGCGGGCGCGGTGCTCCCGGACGTGCCGGCGACCTGGAACGTGATCGGCACGCCGCCGACCGTCGTCGTCGCCGTCCCGGCCCCGGAGAGGAACAGCCGCGGCGAGAAGACGCCCGTCCGGGCGTAGGCGTGCGTCCCCACCACGCGGAACGTCCCGGTCGCGCCCGGCACCGGCTCGATCCGGCCCACCGTCGCGGCCCCGTCGCCCCAGGCGATCACCGCCGTGATGCCGACGGCCGAGAAGTTCGCGAGCGTGGGGGTCAGGAGCCCGGCCGTCACGTCGACCAGCGGCACGCGGGCCGTCGCCGGGATCGAGACCGGCTGGGCCGTGAAGCTGGGCGTGGACGAGTTGTAGACCTGGATGTCTTCATAGGCGCGGATCGTGATCGGCGCGTCGCCCGGCGTCAGGGGGGGGATCCGAAGCACGCCCCCTCCCAGGTCCTGGAAGCTCGACGGGTCGAGCAGGCGTCCGCCGGCGTCGATGAAGAGCTTGTCCGTCCCGTCCACCCCGTCGACGATCCCCGTGTCGTCCGCGCCGTCGAGCGCCACCAGCGTCGCGCCGGCGGCGCCGGGCAGCGAGAGGATCGTCGCGTCGTCGCCGTGGCCCTGGTTGACGTAGACCGCCACGCCCTGGGGCAGATTCTGGAGCCGGACCACGTCGCCGGAGGGGGTCTCCGCCGGCGAGGCGTCCTCGACGTATAGGCTCGTCAGGCCGGCGACGGGGGGGAACACCGGGTTCCCCTCGTCGTCCAGCACGACGTTCCCTTCCTCGTCCACCACGGGCTTGGGCTGATAGTCCACGGTGGTCGTCACCGTGCCCATCGACCAGCCCCGCTGGATCCGCAAGGACGCCTTGTTGGAGACCAGGAACCGGGCCAGCCGCGCGTCGGCGTTCTGCTCGACCAGCGCCAGGGCCTCGCCGTTGGCGATCGAGAGCCCGCCGTCGATCACCCGCAGGTCGGAATCGAGCACGGCCGAGACGATCGTGCCGTCGGGCAAGGTTCGGACGCCGTCGACCGACCCGGCCATGACGTCGTAGAACCAGCGGTAATCGGTCACAGTCGACGCGTCGTCGAGCAGGGGGGCGCCGGGATCGAGCTGATAGGCGATGTTCCGCGCCTCGCCGGCGTCGGTCAGCGCGATCTGGCCGCGATACAGCGGGAAGACCTGATGCATCGCGAAGGAGAAGGCGCCCGAAGGGGGGGCGCCGACGAGGCTCAGCGCGTAGGGGGAGCCGGGGTGGACCGCCCCGGTCCCGAGATAGGTCAGGCCGGTCCTCGGCTCGCCGGCCACGCCGCTCGCCGGGCCATGGGGCAGGGGGTCGCCGTTGCGGAAGTCGACCATCAGCGACGCGCCTCGGTTCCCCCTGGCGTCGATGTTCAGGGCGTGGACCTCGTCGGGTCGGAAGAACAGGCCGCCGACCGCGGGGTTGTCCGCGTCCCGGAGCGCGGCGAAGGCGGACGTCCCCGAATCGAAGCCGAGGAACCAGTTCGGGGTCCCCCGGCGGGTCCCCAGGTTCCAGTAGTTGCCGACCGAGACGTCGACCCCCCCGCCGCCGTTCTGGACCACGAAGTCGGAGTCGATCCCGAAATTCCCGCCCCGGACGCTCTCCAGCCAGATCGAGGCCCGGCCGCCGCCGCCGACGTAGGTGACGGGGGCGTCGATCGAGGCGACCCAGACGTTCGCGGTGCCCGAGGAGCGGAGCGTCAGCCGGCTCGTCGGGTCGGACGAGGTCCCGAGGATCGAGAAGTCGCGATGGGCCGGGCCCGCCGTGGCGTCGATCGTCGTGGCGACGCCGGCGGCCGTCCCTCGCACCAGGTAGAGCGGGCTCGCCGCGGCGGCGACGGTCGTCCCCCGGACGGTCAAGGTGGAGACGCCCGAGTACGAGATCCCGGCGAACCGCGCCTGGACGGCCGGGTCGTTCGCGGTGATCGTACTGGTCGAGACGACGTACGACGGACGGACGCCGACGTCGTAGGCGGCGGGGCCGTCGGCCACGAGCAGGCTGTTCAGCTCGGAACCGGCGTCGGCGGAGACGGTGATCGGCCCGGCGAGGGCCTGGATCCCCCCCGATCCGGCCGCGAGGTCGTCGCCCAGGATCACCCGCTCGGAGTCGCCCTGGAGGACGATCCGAGTCGCCACGCCCGTGCTCCGAACCCGGATCGTCTGGCCGCCGAACGCCGCCTCGATTTGCAGTTTCGACGGATCCGCGACGGTCACCGTCCGGCTCCCGGAGCCGGTCACGACCAGCGAGGCCGCGTTGCCCGTCACGTCGATCGGGTTGTTCGAGGGGTCGACCGCGAACGTGTAGACCCCCCCCGCCCGCGAGACCAGCAAGGATTCCAGCGCCGCCGGATCGGTCCGATAGACCAGCGAGCCATCGGCCGCGATGTCGATCGAGGCGTTCAGGAGCGCCCGCCCCTCCAGCCGCTCCACCCCCGGCCGCCCCACGCGCCGCTTCCGACCTCTCCGAGCCGTCGCCATGGATCCACCCTTCGCCAAGGCGCCGGCGGTCCCCCTCGCATGAAGGCCGACCGACGCGACGGTGCTTCGTCCCGCGTCCCTGCTCCGATCTCCTTGGTCCTCATCTTAGCAAGCCGTCGGCGTTCCATCCCCCCTAAACGTCCCGTTTTGAAACCGCCCCTTCCCGAGCGGTCGGGTCGAGCGGCCAGTCGGGGTCGTGGGGACGTTCGATCGGGGAGGTGAGGCTCAGCGATCGAGCTGGAGGCCGCCGGGGGAGTCCTCGGCGCGGGCGGTCTGGAAGCGGAGGGATTCGGGGGCCCTCGGGGAGGCGGCGCCGACGACCTCGTCGAAGACGGGGAGGACGAGGGGGACGCCCGAGGCCGGCGAGACGGGCCGGGGGCCGTGCGTCGCGAGGCCGGGCGTGCGCCGGCGCGAGGTTCGGGCTCGTCGTCGGCCGATTGGAGCCGGGCGCCGTTGATCTCGACCGGCGGGCCGAGGCGGACGCCGTTCCGGGAGGCCGGGCCGGAGTTGGAGTGGGAGCCGGATGGAGAAGTCGAGGTCCTGCGGGACGAGGAGGGGGCTCGGGGGCGGGGAGGGTCTCGCGGACCGTCGTGTCGCCGCCGCCGGGTTCGCCTCGGGGGCGGGTGCGGGTCATCTCGGCGAGGTCCATCGTCGTGTAGCCGCTGAACTGGGGCTGCACGAACAGGGCGGTGCGCTGCGCGTCGGGGAACGGCTGATTGAGCTTCAGGCTGGACATCGCGATGTCCAGCGTCAGCCGTTCGCGCTTCCATTCGAGCGTGAGCTTGTCGGGGATGCGGCAGGTGGTCTCGGCGGCGGTCCGGGAGCGGTCGGCCGCGTCGGTTTCGGAGTCGGTCTCGACGGTCGACTTCACCGCGATCTCGGCGTAGTGCTTGATGGCGGCCCGGCCGAGCAGGGTCTTGCCGTCGCGGTCGAAGGCGTGGAAGGCGAGGATTCGGTTGGTCGCGTCGTCGACGACCATCTCGCGGATGTAGGCCGAGCCTTGATCGCGCGAGGGGGGGAGCCGCAACAGGGTCGTCCCGGGCTGCGGGCCGACCTTGATCCGCGCCGAGGCCGCCTCGTCGGGCGTGATCGGCTTGAGCCCCAGGGCGCTGACGATCCAGTCGGGCTGGTAGGTTGCGGCCAGCTCGCTCGCCGCCAGGTCGTCGTAGGACGCGCGGAAGATGTATTTGTCGTCGTTCTTGACCCAGAACCAGAACTCGTCGCGGTTCGAGCCCATGTCGGCGACGTCCACGCCGGCGACCCGGCTCCCCAGCTCCAGCTTGAAGTCGTACGGCTGGACCACGGCCAGCCGGCCGCTGACCGAGCCGACCTGGGGCTTGCCGCCGTCGGGCGGGGTCATCGACACGCCGATCGTCGGGCTGGCCTTCACGGTCTGGATCAGCCGGGCGTTGCGGTTGTGGTCGCGGACGAACTCGTCGAGGTAGAACGAGACCCGGGGCTCGGCCGCGGGGGGCGTCGGCCGGGTCGAGGGCGAGACGCCGGCGGTCCGGCATCCGGCGGCCGCCAGGCAGGCCGAGAGCGCGAGCAGCATGCGGGACGCGGCCTTGGCCTTCATGGGGTCCGTCTTTCCTCGGCGAATCGGGCGATCGTTCCGGGGCGACGTCGGTTGTCGAGACGGCGCGGGGAGCGGTCGGCCGGGGCGAACAGGGAACCGGCGCGAATTATCATGAAAGAGGTGGAATCGCGAAGGGGGCCGCACCTTAGCCCAGGTCAAGGACCCACGCAAGGGCGATCCGGGAGTGTGAGGCCCCTCATTCAGCGATCCCGCACCCCTCCGCTTCCTTCTCTATCGGCCGTTCGGGCGCGGAACTTCACTCGTCAACCGGCGAGGAAGCGTTCCAGCGCGTCGAAGCCCTTCTCCAGGGTCGCTAGATCGGTCGCGAACGACATCCGCGCGTAACCCTCGGCCCCGAACGCCGAGCCCATCACCAGGGCGACGTTGGCCTTCGCCAGCGCCGCGAGGCAGAACGAGGTCGAGTCGACGACCTTGACGCCGGCCAGCGTCCGGCCGAAGTGCGACGACACGTTCATGAAGGCGTAGAACGCGCCGCCGGGGGGGAGGCAGGTCACGCCGGGGAGCTTCTCGATCCGCTCCAGAACGTAGGCGCGGCGCCTGGTGAACTGCTCCTTCATCTCCCGAACCGAGTCCTGCGGCCCCACGATCGCCTCGAGCGCCGCGTATTGACTGATAGAGCAGGGGTTGCTGGTCTCCTGGCTCTGGAGGTCGCCGATGAACTTGGAGACCCCGGTCGGGGCGACGCTCCAGCCGATCCGCCAGCCGGTCATGGCGTAGGTCTTGCTGACGCCGGAGATGGTGATCGTCCGCGAAGGGAGGTCGGGGTGCAGGCTCGCGAAGCAGGTCGGCCGCGCGTCGCCGTAGGTGAGCTGCTCGTAGATCTCGTCGGACAGGACGCCGACCTCGGTCTTGAGCACGGCCTCGGCCAGCGCCGCCAGCTCCGACCGCTCGTAGACCACGCCCGTCGGGTTGGACGGGCTGTTGATCATGAGGAGCTTGGTGCGGGGCGTGACGGCCCCCAGGAACTGCTCCGGGGTCATCTTGAAGCCGGCCGACTCGGGCGTCGAGACGACGACCGGCGTGGCCCCGGTCAGCTTCACCAGGTCGGAATAGCTGACCCAGTAGGGGGCGGGGATGACGACCTCGTCGCCAGGCCCGCAAACCGCCATGAGGGCGTTGTGGATCGCGTGCTTGGCCCCGTTCGAGATCACCACCTGCGCCGGGTCGGTTTTCACGCCGTGCTGGTCGGTGTAGACCCTGGCGACGGCCTCTCGCAGCTCCGGGACGCCGGCCGGGGGCGTGTAGTGGGTCTTGCCGTCGCGCATGGCGCGGACGGCCGCGTCCTGGATGTTCGTCGGCGTGTCGAAGTCGGGCTCGCCCAGGGCGAAGTCCAGGATTTGCAGCCCTTGGGCCTTCAGCTTCCGCGCCTCGGCGCCCATCGCCAGGGTCGCGGAGGGCTCGATCAATCCCGCCCGTTCCGCCAGAGAGAGAGGCATTCTCAGACCTTTCGCGTTCTCAGAAGTGTGATGGGCGCCGCGTCGAGCGGCGCGACCGGCGTAGGCGGGACGAAGAGAACCCGGACTCCGAAGCCGGCTCCCTTCCCGTACCCGACGCCTCGCGCCGCGACCGATACCTTCAGAAGACTATGCCGTCCCAGGGGTTCGCCGGCAAGTTCTGTCGATCGCGGGCTCGGGTCGGCCCACAGCCCAAACCAGGCCGCCGACTCACACTTCCGAGTTTGTCTCTTGCCTAGTCGGCTATATTTACCCCAGAGTGAGGCCGCAGATTGCAGAAGGCCTGGAGGCGTGTTAAAATGATCTGGCAGGGCAAGGCTTGCCGGTCTTCGGTGTTCTGGAGGCGGCGGGCTGGTTTGCTTGGTTGACCACAGGCCTAGGCCGGTTCCGATTCGATCGGCGGCCGAGGTTGATAAAGTTCGATTCAGGGATAGGACGGAAGGGAGTCCGACGGATCTCGCAACGGCGCGGTTCGTCGCCTGCGGAGCTGAGGGAGTCAGGGCGGACGGGGCGGGAATCCCACACTGCAAGTTTGTCGGGCACCGGGTGAGGGTGGGAACTATGCACCGCGTGGTGATCACAGGGATCGGTGTGGTTGCGCCCAACGGGGTTGGGGCGAAGGCGTTCAGCGAGGCGATCGCTGAGGGCCGTTCGGGCGTCGGCTATATCGAGAGTTTCGATACGACGGGACTTCCGATCAAGATCGCCGGCGAGGTCAAGAACTTCGACGTCTCGCCCTACCTGGGCGAGCACAAGAAGAACGCCAAGCTGATGAGCCGCGCCATGCGGTTCGCGGTGGGCGCGGCGGCGATGGCGGTGGAAGACTCGGGGGTGGAGCGGGCCAAGCTCGACCCGACGCGGTTCGGCGTCTGCATGGGGACCGGGATCACGCCGGTGGACGTCTCCGAGCTGGTCGCCCCCATGCGGGCGGGGCTCGACGGCGACGGCGGGTTCGACATGGCCCGGTTCGCGCAGGCGCGGTCCGAATCCATCTTCCCGCTCTGGCTGCTCCAGCACCTGCCGAACATGGCGGCGGCCCACATCTCGATTTTGAACCACGCGATGGGGCCGAACAACACCATCGTGACCGCCTGCGCCGCCGGCACCCAGGCCGTGGGAGACGCCTTTCGCCTGATCGCCCGGGGCGACGCCGACGTGATGCTCGCCGGCGGCTGCGACAGCCGCCTCGACCCCCAGCTCCTCGTCGCCTACTCGGCGATGAAGGCCGTCAGCTCGTCGGTCCGGCCCCCCATCGAGGTCTCCCGGCCGTTCGACGCCGACCGCGACGGGTTCGTCCTCGGCGAAGGGGCTGCCGTGCTCTTCCTGGAGAGCTATCGCCGCGCCCGCCGCCGCGGGGCGCGGATCTACGCCGAGGTGACCGGCTACGGCTCCTCGTTCGACGCCTTCGGCATCACCCGCCCCGAGCCCGAGGGGAAGGGGGCGGCGCTCTCGATGACGTCGGCCTTGAAGGAGGCGAGGATCGACGCCGACCGGGTCGACTACATCAACGCCCACGGCACCAGCACCCGGCTGAACGACCTGATGGAGACCGTGGCTGTCAAGCGGGTCTTCGGCCACCGCGCCCCGTCGATCCCGATGAGCAGCCAGAAGTCGATGATCGGCCACCTGATCGGCGCCTCGGGGGCCGTCGAGGCCGCCGCGACGGCCATGGCCCTGGAGCAGGGGGTCGTCCCGCCGACGATCAACCTCGCCAAGCCCGACCCGGAATGCGACCTCGACTACGTCCCCAACACCGCCCGCGAGATCCCCGTCCGGGTCGCGATGTCCAACAGCTTCGGCTTCGGCGGCCAGAACGCCAGCCTGGTGCTCGAACGGGTCTGACCCCGCTTCGGCCGAGACGTCTCCCGCGCCCCTTCGGCCCCGAGCGGGCGAGTCAGGCCGTGGGAGGCGCCGCCCAGTGGCCGTCGCGGTAGCGTCGCGAGACCAACGCCGCGGCCTCGGCGTCGCCGAGGATCGCCTCGGCCCGCGGGTCGAAGTCCAGGACGCGGCCGACCCTCGCGGCGATGTTGGCCAGGTGGACCAGGGCCGCCGAGCGGTGGCCGACGGCCACGCCGGCGCTGGGGGCCTTCGACTCGCCGCGCACGCAGGCGAGGAAGTCGTCGTGGTGGGCCGCCAGGTCGGCCGGGCCCGCCCGCTCGGCGAGCTTCCGGTTCTTGGGGCCGTAGAGGGTCCAGCCGACCGTGTGGCCGATGATCATGACCCCCTCGGTCCCGTAGAACGCCGCCCCGTTCTCGTAGCCTTCTTGGACGTAGGGCGACCAGATCCGCTGTTCGAAGATCAGCCGCCTGGCCCGGCCCGGCCCCGCCGCGTCGGGGTACTCGAAGACGGCGTACTGGGTGTCCGGGAACTCCTGATCGTCGTCGAAGAACGACTTGCCCCCCAGGCAGGCGATGCGGGAGGGATGGGTCTCCACGCCCAGGCCCCAGCAGGCCACGTCGAGATCGTGGACGCCGTCGTTGCCCATGTCGCCGCAGCCGAAGTCCCGCCACCAGCGCCAGACGCCGGGCAGCAGGTTCGACCGGTACGGGACGGCCGGCGCGGGGCCGAGCCAGAGGTCGTAGTCGAGCTGCGACGGCGGCTCCGAGGGCCGCGTCTTGCCGATCGAGCCCCGGAGCTGGCTGTTCCAGGCCTTGGCGACCAGGACCTCGCCGATCGCACCGCCCCGGACGCGATCGACGGCGTCCTTGACCACGGCCGTGCTGCGGCTCTGGGTGCCGACCTGCAGGTGCTTGCCGGAGCGGGCCACCGCCTCGGCCGTCAGCGCCCCCTCGCGGATGTTGTGGCAGCACGGCTTCTCGACGTAGACGTGCTTCCCCGCGTCGAGCGCGAGGATCGCGGCGGGGGCGTGCCAGTGGTCCGGGGTCGCGATCCAGACGGCGTCGATGCGACGGTCGTCGAGCAGACGGCGGAGGTCCCGCACGGCGGCCGGGGCCCGGCCCGAGCCTTGCTCGACGAGCTTCGCGGCCGAGGCCAGCCGCTCGGCGTCGACGTCGCACACGCAGGCGACCTCGACGTCCGGCCGGGCGGCGAGCAGCCGGAGGTGGGCGCTCCCCATGCCCCCCGCGCCGATCAGCCCGACGACGACCCGGGGCCCGGTCCGGCCGTCCCCCCGCGCGCCGGCCGCCGCCAGCTGGAGGCCCGCCGCGCCCAGGGCGCCTCGCCGGAGCATCGTCCTGCGTGGGATCGCTTCCATCATTCGGACCCTCTCGATTCGATGCCGACGACCGATCTGGATGGGAACCGCGCGATGATCGCCTCCCCGGCCCCTCGATGCAAGCCGGCGTCCGAGGAATCCGGGGCCCGGCGATCGCGGACCGCGGCCCGGTCAGTCGAGGTGCGGCGGGGTCGCGGGGGAGGCCTCGACGGCGGGCGGGGCGATCGCGGCGAAGAGGTCGGCGGGCCAGGCCCCGACGCGCTCGAAGCCTTCGGGCGTGGGCTGCTTGAACTGGAGATAGGCGGTGTTGCGGCCGGTGGCGGTCCAGGTCGCCGCCTTGCCGTCGTCGCCCGCGGTGAAGACGCTGTATCCGGCCAGGCGGCAGTCCTCCAGGTCGACGTGGAGCGAGCCGCCGGGCGCGTGGCCCTGGGTGGCGATCAGGCCCGTCGACTTCCCCCCCATCTCGGGCTGCGTGAAATTCAGGGCCACGAGCCGGCATCGCGTCAGCTTCGCCCGGGTGCGACGGCCCGCGTACGACAGCGCCAGGGCGTTGTCCGGGTGGACGAGGGTGCAATCCTCGAAGACCGCGTGGGGGTGGTCCGGCGGGGCCTCTTCCGAGCCCCCGACCAGCACGGCGGCCGTATCGCCGACCCAGTCCAGGGCCAGGAAGTAGCACCGGCGGAAGAGGCTGGGCTCGTCGGGCCGGACCTTGGGATAGACGACGCCCCCGCCGAACGCGCGGCCGATCCCGACGCAATCCTCGACGACCACGGTGAAGCCCTCGCCGCTCTTGTTCGTCAGGTCCCAGAAGAGGCCGGCGTCGCTCCCGGCGGCGTAGAGCCGGTGCAGGGCCCAACGGTCCCAGACGATGCTGGAGAAGGTCTCGCGGTTGTTGCCGGTGGGCCAGTGCTTGTCCGAGGCCCGGATCGTGCTCCACCAGTCCCAGCTCTTGAAGCCGGCGGCCGGGTCGCCGGAGTCGATCAGCGCCCAGCCCTTCGCGCCGGAGCCGAGGGCGCCGTCGAAGTCGCAGACGATCGCGTTGTAGGCGCCGGCCGCTCCCTTCTTCGAGGGGGCCAGGTTGGCCTCGGCGTAGCTGTCCGGGCGGACGATCACGCGGTGGCCGCCGGCGTCGTCGGGGACGGCGTCGAGCCCGGCCTGGATCGTGCGGAAGGCGGTCGCCCACGTCTTGCCGTCGGAGCCGTCGCCGAGCTTCGAGACGTGGATCGTCGCCCCGACGCGGCCGGTAAAGCCGGCGGCCGAGGGGTCGGACGAGGCCGAGGCGGCGGGGACCGCGAGGACCGCGACCGCGACCGGGATCGAGAGGGACAGCATCCGGATGGGGGGCATGGGGCGGACCTTCTGGATCGGGGAACGCAAGGAGACGAGACGGAGAGGGCGGTCGAGATCGAGGCCGGCTTCAACCGGCGGGTTTGCGGCTGACGGGGAGGACCACGCGGAAGCAGGCCCCTTCGCCGGGGACCGACTCGACCTCGATGCGCCCGCCGTGGTCGAGGACGATGCCGTGGGTGATGGAAAGGCCCAGGCCGGTCCCCTCGCCGGCGGACTTGGTGGTGAAGAAGGGGTCGAAGATCTGGGCCCGGACGTCGGGGGGCATGCCGCAGCCGTTGTCGCGGATCTCGACGCAGACCTGATCGCCCCGGACCTTCGCCTCCACGGTGATGCGGCCGTGCTCGCGCTGGGCGGCGTCGATGGCCTGCATGGCGTTGACCAGCAGGTTGAGGAAGACCTGGTTGAGCTGGGTCGGCGAGGCGACCACGGCGGGGACGTCCTCGGCCCGGACGATCACCTCCACGCCCCGGCGTTCGAGCCGCCCGCGGATCATCTCCAGCGCGGCGGAGATCGACTCGCGGAGGTCGACGGCGGAGCAGGCGTCGCGGTCGGCGCGGGCGAAGCCGCGCAGGTTGTGCACGATGTCGGCGACCCGCTTGGCCCCCTGGCGGGTGCTGTCGAGGATCTTGCCCAGGTTCGCCTTGATGTACCCCATGTCGTACTCCTCGTCGAGCCGGCGGATCTCCTCGGCGAGGTCGGGGCGGGCGGCGGCGATGGACTCCAGACAGGGCTCGTAGCAGGCGAGGACGTCGAGCACGGTCCGGACGTCGCGATCCAGCACGACGAGGTTGCTGGAGACGTAGGCCAGCGGGTTGTTGATCTCGTGGGCGACGCTGGCGCTGAGCATGCCGAGCGAGGCGAGCTTCTCCGACTGGACGACGCGGGCGTGCATCTGGCAGCGGTCGTTGAACTGGCCGATCTGCGCGCCGAGGATCGCGGCCAGGTCCAGCAGCTCGGGCTCTTCGCGGCGGTCGAACCGGCTGAAGAAGCCGAGGACGCCGATGCACTCGCCCCGGAGCATCACCGGGGCGCCGAAGGCGGAGCGGAGGCCGGCGGCCACGAGCCGATGGCAGAGCTCGCAGCTCTCGCCGTCGAGGCGGTCCAGGTCGGTGAGCCAGAGGGCCTTGCGGTCGGCCCAGACCCGGCCGGCCAGCGATTCGCCCGGCCCGAACGTCTTGGCCCGGACGGCCTCGTCGAGCCCCTCCGGGGCGGGCGTCGCCGGGTTCCGCCAGAGGCTCAGGCAGCGGACCTGATCGGCGGTCGCGTCGACCCGCCAGAGCACCCCCAGGTCCCAGTCCAGCGGCTCGCCCAGGGCCTTCAGGATCCTCGGGGCCGCCTCGGCGAGCGAGTCGGACTCGGCCAGGACCCGCGCGGCCGCGTACTGGACGGCCAGCCGAATCTCGGCGCACTTGCGGGCGGTGACGTCGTGGAAGACCACGAGCCCCCCGCGGATCGCCCCGCCGTCCTCCACCAGCGGGCGGGCGCTGATGAACAGGCAGCGGCCGTGCTGGAGGCTGGGATGGCCGAGCATCAGCTCGCAGGGCTCGGGGGACTCGCCCCGGATCGCCCGCGCCAGGGGGAGGTCCTCGGATCGGTACGGCCGATCGCCGTTGACGTCGTAGACGGGCTCGTCCGCCCGCCAGACCGAGCTCCCGACCCCGCTCTCCTCGCGGCCGAGAAGTTCGCGCGCGGCCGGGTTGATCACCAGCAGGCGGGCGTCCAGGTCGACGACGACGACCCCTTCCCCCATGCAGTCGAGGACCGATCGGAGGACGTCGGTCCGCTCGCGCAGGGCCGATTCGGACTTCGCAAGCTCCACGGCCCGGTGGTCGAGGCTCTCGTTGAGCCGACGGACCTCGCGGATCTGGTTGTACCAGGCCAGCGTCCGGCCGGCGTGGCTGGCCAGCGTCTCCAGCGGCCGGAGGTCGACCTGGCTCGGGTCCAGGACCTCGCGCACGGCCACCTGGAGCGTCCCCAGCACCTCATCGCCGCCGGCCAGGGGGAGGACGATCTGGCCCCGGAAGCCGGCCCTCGCCACAGCCTCGTGGTCGCAGGTCGGGTCCACGGTCGAGTCCGGGATGATCTCGACGCGGGCTTCGCGGGCCACCCGCGCCAGCACGTCCGGCCCATCGAGGGAGCGGACGGTGTCGGCGACGATGTGGCCCATGGTTCCGGCGCCCCGGACGCCCCGGATCACGCCGGCCTCGCGGTCGACCAGCGAGAGCATCGCCAGTTCGTAGCCCAGCCGCGAGCAGAACTCCAGCACCGAGTCGAACGTCCGGTCGAGGGTCCCCGAGTCGAGCCGGGAGGTCGAGATCCGGAAGAACGCGTCGAGCAGGTCGCGGACCGCTTCCAGGTCCCGCGTCCGCTCGTGGATCCGGGCCTCCAGGTCGCCGTGCGACCGCGCGAGCTGCTCGGTCATCCGGGCGAAGCTCGATTCCAGGACGCCGATCTCGTCGTTCGAGGTGACGGCGATCGGCGTGTCGAGCCGGCCGTCGGCCACGGCCTCGGCGACGTCGGCCAGACGCCGGATCGGCCGGGTGTGCTGCCTCGCCAGGACGTACGACGCCGCCAGGCCCAGCGCCAGGATCGTGCCGCCGAGGGCCGCCAGCAGCCGCCGCAGCCGTCGCACCGGCGCGTACGCCTCGTCGGCGTCGATCCTGACGACCACCCCCCAGTCGGCGTAGTTCAGCGGCCGGTAGGCGGCGAGGACCGCGCGGCCGTCCCGATCGGTCGTCCGCATCAGGCCGCCTCGGCCGGCGATCGCCTCATCCATCGGGCGGCCCCGCGAGGTCGAGACCTCGGCCTCCGCGGGATGCCGCCGGGGCGGGAACAACAGCCGGGTCGCCGCCCCCTCGCGCATCCCGATCAGCACGTCCCCGGTCTCGCCCAGCCACTGCGAGTCGGCCAGCGCCTCGACGACCCGGCCGAGGTCCACCAGCACGGCGATCCGGCCCAGGATGGCCCCGGCCCGGCCGCGGACGTCGGCCGTGAAGACGGCGACCCGACCGCCGTCGATCTTCACCGGGATCGCCGCGCGGGGAGGCTTGCCGGTATTCGGTTCACGGAGCCCGACCGGGATCGCGGCGACGTCCTCGGGGGGGCCGCTCGTCGCCAGGGCCTCGCCGTCGGGGCCCTCCAGGCGGATCGCCCGGAAGTCGCGCACGTTCTCGAGGAAGTCGTCCAGGGCCGCCTGAAGCTGGACGTCGGTCGCCGCGTCGTCGGCCTCCGGTCGGCCCCGGGCGTCGAGCAGGTTCCGCAGCCGGACCCGACCCGCGACCTGCTCCACCCGCTCCTCCTCGCGACGGAGGGCCGTCAGCAGGAGGGCCTGGCGATCGTCGGCGATCGCCGAGAGCCGCGCGTCGATCTGCTGGGCGACGATCTCGCCGACGTACCGATAGCCCGCCGTCGTCAGGGTCCCGCCGGTCAGGGCCACGAGGAACCCCACGAACAGCGCCTGCTTGGCCACGATCGACCGCTTCGGCCGCGCCGGCGGCGAGGCGGAGGGAGGCCGGGGCTCCGCCCCGGCGGGCGAGGGGTCCGGGCTCGATGCGGGGTCGCTCGTCATGATGGACATCCGGCTTCCTCCCGATCCGCCCGGCCGGGTCTCCGGTCAATCCTTCAGAATCGGGAACTCGGCGACCCGCAGGTCGGTGCAGCCGTACGGGATCAGGTCGAGCGTCTCCAGCGGCGCGGCGCTCGCGACCGGGCTCCGGGGCGGCGGTGCGGCGGCCCCCCGCTCGATCCCCCAGCCTTCGAGCCGGCGGCCCCGGACCTCCGCCCGGATCTTCGCCCCTTCCGCCGAGAACGCCGGGGCGCCGGCGGCCGGCTGGACCTCGCGGAACGTCACCGCATCCTCGATGCGCTCCGGCGCGAGTTCCAGCGCGTAGTTCCAGGGGCCGGTCGGGCGGACCTCCCAGTCGGCGAAGTTCGGGTCGTCCCGGACCTTCGTCCACTCGGCCGCCACCGGCAGAGCGAAGACCAGGGGGCCGCGGAGGATCGCCGTCGAGCCGTCCTCGCCCCGGTACGCCCTCGCGAACGCCGGCAGCTCCAGGCGGATCGTCTTCGTGCCGCTCCACTCGGCGTCGAGCGCCCGGTAGCAGGCCGTCCGCTCGTCGCGGGCGACGTCCGCCGCGTCGCCCACCCGGAGCTTGCGGCCCCCGAGGGCGAACGGGGCCTCCGACGCCGTGATCGACGGCGTCCGCGACCACTCCGGGACCCGCAATTCCAGCGGGAACCGCATCGGCTCGGCGACCGTCACCGTGATCTCGACCGCGTCCCGGAACGGGTACTCCGTCGCGACCTCGACCCGCACCGGCTTCCCCCGGATCTCCGTCTCGACGACGCAAGGGGCGTAGGCGGCCACGGCCAGCCCCCCGCCCGGCGTCCTCATCCACAGGTGCGAGGCCAGCTTGGGCCAGCCCTGGTGGAAATTCGCCGTGCAGCAGCCGAAGTTGGGCTCCAGCCCGAAGAGGTTCGAATCCGGCCCGTTGGTCGCCCAGACGTGCTCCCCCTCCCGCGTGCAGAGCACCTGGTTGGCCTGCTGGTCGTATTGATGCGCCGACATGTCCTTCTTGAACGTCGCCGGCAGCGCGTTGTAGGCGATCCGCTCCAGCCGGTCCCCCAGCCGGGCGTCGCCCAGGATCGCGATCGCCTCCTCCAGAGAATACATGGCCTCCACGACCGTGCACAGCTCCGTCCCCTGCGAGGGGCTCCGGCCGGCGACGTGCTCGTCGCAGGTGAAGATCCCGGTCGCCTGGCCGTGATAGCGGTCCAGGACGTCCAGCATGTTGAAGACGGCGTCGCGGTCGCCGGCGTCTCCCGAGAGTCGCGAGCGGACCGGGCCGAACTTCCAGGCCATCGCCGTGTTGACGCCGTGGCTCAGCAGGTTGAATCCGTCGGTCGTCCGGCCGGTCAGGCGGTAGTCCTCGAACTGCGCCCGCCAGTCGTGCCCCTGGCCCAGGATCTTGCGGGCGAGGTCCAGCAGGAACGGTTCCGGGGCGCGGTCGTGGAGCGAATACAGGGCGACGGCGAAGTCGGCCGCGCGGACCTTGGCCCACTCGTAGAGCGGCGTCTCGTCGACGACCTGGTCGATCTTCCGGGCGCATTTCACCAGCGCGGGGACGATGCGGGGATCGCTGGTGGCCTCCTCGTACTGGAGAAACGCCTTGTAGAGCGGGAACAGCGGCCAGACGTCATAAGGCCGGTGCCTCTGGGAGTCGCCGATCGGGCCCAGCCAGCCGTCGGGTTGCTGGTGGTCCAGGATGTAGTCGATGAACCGCTTCGATCGGGCCTTCAGCGCCGGGTCGTCCAGGAGGTACGCCAGCGGGACGATCCCGTCGAGCCAGTACGGCACGCGCTCCCAGCCTTCGGCCTTGCCGCCGATCCAGGCGCTCTGCTTGATGTCGGGCCAAAATTCGTCGAGCCGGCCGCCGAGCCCTTTCGCCTGGACTTCGAGCTGCGTCTTGAGCCACCCCGCCGGCCTGATCGCCCCGAGGGGGAGCGGCTCCAGCGCCCTCGGCTCGACCTTCGGCGCATCGGCGGCGACGGCGCAGGACGTCCAGATGAAACCTATCGCGACGAGCCAGGCGAGCGGGAGCCGAGGGCGAGTCATGGCGGGATGGTCCTCCCAGGCGACGCCGCGAGCGGTTTTCTTTTCGCGGCCTCGTCCATTTTAGCCCCACCGCCGTGGGCGACGCCAGGATGGCGCGGCAGCTCGGCGGGGCAGGGCGGCGGAGGCCGTCAGCCCAGCAGGGCCGGGTGCGCGGCCAGGAGCGCCGCGAGGCGTTCCATCGGCAGGCCGACGACGTTGGAGAAGCTGCCCCGGGCGACCGAGACGAAGGGGTCGCCGTCCTGGACGCCGTAGCCGCCGGATTTGCCCTCCCAGCGGCCCGAATCCAGGTAGGCGGCGCGCTCGGCGTCGGAGAGCGGGCGGAACCGGACCACGCTGATCTCGACCGCGCCCAGCCACTCGGGGCGGTCGCCGCGATGCAGGCAGAGGCCGGTGATGACGTCGGCGTCGCCCCCTTCCTGCAGGCGGATCATCCGCTCGGCGTCGTCGCGGTCGACCGGCTTGTTGAGGATCTCCCCCGCCACGGCGCAGACGGTGTCGGCCGCCAGGATCAGGCCCGAGCCCCGCCGCAAGGCCACCGCGCGAGCCTTCCGCCAGGCCAGGTCGGCCGCGTACGCCTCGGGCGACTCCCCCGCCGCCGGCCCCGGCTCGTCCACGTCCGACGGGTCCACCTCGATGTCGTAGCCCGCCTCCTCCAACAACTGCCGCCGCCTCGGCGACGCGCTCGCCAAAATCAACCCACGCTTCATCGCCTCGCAACCCCCCGGCCGTCCGGCCCTCGATCGGAATCCCCGCCCCGACCAGAATATTCCGCGAGGCCCCTCGAAGAACAGCTTGACCTGTCAGACGCCTTGTCTTATGATCCCGTTCAGACAACGTGTCTGAGGAGGAGGGAGGGATATGAAACGGAACGAGGTGGACGTGACGGAGGCCGAGCTGGCGCTCCTGTCGGCCCTGTGGGACCACGGGCCGGCGACGATCCGTCGGCTGGCGGAGCGGGTGTACGGCGAGGGGGGCCCTTCGACGTACGCCACGGTGCAGAAGCTGCTGGAGCGGCTGGAGCAGAAGCGTTGCGTGTCGCGGGACCGCCGCGAGAGCGTGCACGTCTTCGCCCCGGCCGTGGACCGGGGCGAGCTGATCGGCCGGCGGCTGCGGGCGGTGGCCGACGCCCTCTGCGGCGGGTCGTTCACGCCGATGTTGACCCATCTGGTCGAGGGGGAAGGGCTCTCCCCGGCCGATCGCGACGAGCTGCGGTCGCTCATCGAGCGGCTCGATCGCGGCAAGAGCGGGAAGCGGACCCCAGGCGCCTGAACTCGTCGACGGGAGTGACCCCATGGAAGACCTTTTGCGAGCGGCGCTGACCAACGCCCTGGGCGCCGCCGTCCTGGGGGCGATGGTCGCCGGGCTCGCCCTGATCCTGGTGCGACGCCCTGCCGTCGTGCACTGCCTCTGGGTCGTCGTCCTGCTCAAGCTGGTGACGCCCCCGCTGTTCGAGGTCTCGGTCGGCGAGTTCGAGGATGAGACGGTCGCGACGCTCGCCGCGCCGCTCGTCGTCGAGGAGCCGATTTCGATCACCCTCACCCCGGCCGAGCTGGCGGCCCTTGAGGAGTCCTCGGCGATCTTCGAGGCCGAGGCCGTCGAGTCCCCCGCCGTGCTCGCGTTCGACGCCGCCCCGGATCGTTCGTGGTCGAGCCTTGCGTGGCAGGGGTTGATGGCCGCCTGGCTGGCCGGCTCGGCGGCGACGGCCGTCCTGGCGACGGTCCGCGTGGTCCGGTTTCAAAGCCGGTTGCGAGACGCCTCGCCGGCGGGGGAATGGGTCGAGCGCGAGGTCGCCGAGCTGTCGGCCGCGATGGGCCTGAGACGGCCTCCGCGGGTCGAGTTCATCGACGCGCGGACGACCCCCATGATCTGGAGCCTGGGCCTCTGTCCCCGCCTGATCCTCCCCCAGATGCTCTGGAAGAGGCTGGACGGCCGTTGTCGCACCCTCCTCCTGACGCATGAACTGGCCCACCTGAAGCGCGGCGACCACCTGCTGCGGTTCTTCGAGCTGGGCGTGACGGTCCTCTACTGGTGGCTCCCGGTCGTCTGGTGGGTCCGCCGGGCCCTCCGCGACGTCGAGGAGCAGTGCTGCGACGCGTGGGTCGTCTGGATGTTCCCCGAACACGCCCGCGCCTACGCCGAGACGCTGCTGGACACGGTCGATTTCCTGAACCCGAGCGCCGACCCCGAGCCGCTTTTGGCGAGCGGATTCGGCAAGGTGCAACATCTCCGAAGGAGGCTCACGATGGTCATGACGGGAACGACGTCACGCTCGCTGGGATGGCAAGGCTCGCTGGGCGCCCTGGCCCTGGCCGGCGTCCTCTTGCCGATGAGCCCCACCTGGGCCGACAAGCCCGACGAGCCCGCCGTCCAGTTCGAGGCCGTCCAGCCCGCCGACGTCGTCGTCTTCGGCGAGGCGATCGACGGTCGGGGTGAATCTCTCTCGTTCCGAGCCGTGGGCGACGGCGACGCCCTCAAGACGATCGACTTCGTCGGCCCGGTGACGCTCGCCGCCGTCGCCGACGACGATGAGAATGATGAAGCCAAGGACAAGGGCGGCGACAAGAAAGACGACGGCAAGGACAAGGGCAGGGACGGCGACAAGAAGGACAGGGCGGAGGTCCGCAAGGAGATCCGGCTCCAGGTCCGCGGGGAAGGCAAGGAGGCCGGCGAGGCGATCAAGAAGGCGGCCGAGGGGTTGAAGGCTCAGCTCAAGGAACTGGAGGCCGGGAAGCCCGAGGGCGAGGACCGCGAGGCCCAGATCAAGGGGCTGAAGGCCGCGCTCGAGCAGCTTGGGAAGCTTGCCAGGAGGCCCGACGCGGTCGAGCTCCGGGGCATGCCCTTCGACGGTCCCGGCCAGACCTTCACGTTCCAGCCGGAGAAGCTGACGGTGGAGCCTTTCGGGGAAGGCCAGAAGAACCGGTTCAAGCTCGGGCGGCTCGTCGATCGGCGGTTCAACGCCGACGACCCGAAGGCGGCCGAGGCCCTGAAGCGGGTCGACGAGCTGAGCAAGGTGGTGGCGGAGAAGCAGCGGGAGCTGAGCGAGGCCGCCGGGAAGCTTGCCGAGGCCCACAAGAAGCTCGCGGAGATGCAGGGCGAGGTCGTCATCGAGCGGGTCATGCCCGACGTCGCCGAGCGCATCAAGCAGGCCAGGGTTCGCGAAGTCCAGGCCCGCGACCACCGTGAAGCCGAAGTTCGGGACCGACGCCCGGACGCCGGGGACCAGTCCCGCATCGACTCCCTGGAGCAGAAGCTCAACAAGGTCCTCGAGGAGCTGGAGAGCCTGAAGAAGCCCAGGGCCGAGAGCGCGGACGAGAAATGACCTGATCCGCCCTGCTGGATGGATCGACCGAGCGAACCGCGACGCGGCCGGGCCCTGCACCCCGCCGCGTCGTCTCGTTTCGAACCGAGGGGCCGTGGTCGGCACGCCCGACGCCCACCTTCGAGACGGTCGTGTGAGGGGGCGACGAGCACGAAGACCGTCGCCTGTTCGTGTCGTCCGCGATGATGGTCCCCCTCATCCGGCCCTCCGGGCCACCTTCTCCCACCAGGGAGGAAGGCATGATGGCATCGGCATGACTAACCCCCTCGAGGGGGGCGGCGGGCTTTCGAAACGCGAACGGGGCGGCCGCATTCCTCGGGCGCCCCGTCGGGGGATCCTTCGCTTCGCTGGGGGGGTCGCTTGCTCAGTCGTCGATGCCGAGGCGGTAGAGGAGTTCGTCGAACTGGTCGCGGTGCTCGTCGTCGGTCGAGTGGAGGTGCTCGGCCTCGGAGATGAACTTGAGGGTGTCGTCGCGCCGAAGGCCGTAACCCTGGAGGATTTCCTCGAAGGGGTCCAGGTCGTGGGCGTAGACGAAGAGGAGCTTGTGCTCGTCGAACTGGACTTCCATCGGGCCGGCGGGGTTGAGGGCGGCCAGGCCGGTGCAGCCGTCGTTCATCAGGAGCGACTCGTAGTCGTAGAGCGTGCTCTTGAGGATGACGGTGTCCATGTGCTCACGGTAGAGGTCGGAGTGGGAGCCGGGCTCGGAGTCGTGGCTGGACTCCATGACCACGTCCACGACCTCGCCCAGGGGGTCGAGCAGATCCATGAAGACGTCGAAGAGGCGGTCCGAGGAGATCGAGGCGGCGAGGACGGGCATCCGGTTGCCGGACTCGGGGTCGCAGTAGACGTCGCGGCGGTAGCCTTCGCGGGGGATGACCTCCAGGCCGATCGACGGCCGGACGGCGTCGGTCAGCGAGAAGCTTCCGTAGCGACCGACGCTGAGGTGGGCGTCCAGCTGGTCCTGGCTCAGGTCGTCGAAGCTGGTGCGGGGCATGCGAGTGGGATTGTTGCGCAGCACGCGCTCCAGAAAGCGTTGAATGAAGCTCATTGGAAAGGGCCCCCTCCTAAACTGCATCAGACAAAGGGAATGTTTCGCTGAAAGTCCTCGGCTGCCGCGCCAAGCGGTCTCGGGTCGGGTCCCGAGCCAAACCATCCCAGGAATCCGCTTGACACCGCGCCCAAGGGAGTCGAAACCCACCCCGGGGACGGTCGCCTTTCCATTGGCAACGCTTCACTCGCCGCTCTGCTATCTCAATATACCATGCGTGCCGCCCGCCCATGCCATTCGCCGATGCTGCCGATGCGTCCGTGAAGCAAGGGGTTGCGATCGGTCCACGAGGGCGATGCGTCAGGCCTTCTCTGAACGTCATCCATCCCGGATTCGTTCGACGTCGACCCTTACTGCATTTTGGATGCCAGGCCGTTCTCGCATCCTCGGAACCCCTTGCCCCGGCTGGTCATGACGAAAACTTGAGGCGACTTCTGGGAAATATGGCCGCTGGCTCGGGCAAGTCAACCGTACAAGAAACCGTGGTCCATTTTGTAATCCTTTCCAGGGGGCCGGCAAGACGGCGGCCGAGAAAGCGACGTCCGGGGATTCGGCGAAACGCCCCCCCGGCGGCGCCGACCGCCCCCGGCGCGGGCGGCCGGGATTAACGAGCCGCCGGTCTCCCCCGTGACGCCGCGGGCGGGCCCCGATGCCGGGGCGCGTCATGGCGTGGCCCGGGCGCGACGTGGTATACTGCCGGCCGGTTTCCGGGGCGGGATGGGAAAGGGGGCGTTCATGAGCCTGGATCGAGTCGACGCATACATCGAATCGCATGCGAAAGAGTTCGAGGAGCAGCTCAAGGCGCTGATCCGGATCCCCAGCGTCAGCGCCCAGCCCGACCACGACCCCGACACCCGACGCGCCGCCGAGTTCATCCGGGACGATCTCGTCGCCATGGGGCTCGACGCCCGGATCCTCGACACCGAGCGGCACCCGATCGTCTACGCCGAGCGCCTCGCCGCCCCCGGCAAGCCGACCGTCCTCATCTATGGACATTACGACGTCCAGCCCCCCGAGCCGCTCGAACCCTGGCTCTCCCCCCCGTTCGAGCCCACCGTCCGCGACGGCAACCTCTACGCCCGCGGCGCGACCGACGACAAGGGGCAGATGTTCACCCACCTGAAGGCCGTCGAGGCCTGGCTCAAGACGACCGGCGACCTGCCGGTGAACGTCAAGATCCTCATCGAAGGCGAGGAGGAGATCGGCGGGGTGAACCTGGAACGGTACGTCGCCGAGAACCCCGAGAAGCTCGCCTGCGACTACGCCGTCATCTCCGACACCAGCCAGTTCGCCCCCGGCCGGCCGGCCATCACCTACGGCCTCAAGGGCCTCGCCTACTTCGAGCTCCACGTCCAGGGGGCGACCCGCGACCTCCACTCCGGCACCTTCGGCGGCGCGGTCGCGAACCCGCTCAACGCCCTGGCGACGATCCTCGACGGCCTCAAGGGGCCCGACGGCCGGATCCGGGTCGAAGGGTTCTACGACGCCGTCAAGCCCCTGGAAGCCTGGGAGCGCGAGGCCTTCGGCAAGCTCCCCTTCTCCGAGGAGGAGTTCCGGGCCGACCTGGGCGTCGCCGAGCTTTTCGGCGAGGAAGGCTATTCGACCCTGGAACGCAAGTGGGCCCGGCCGACCTGCGACGTCCACGGGCTCTGGGGGGGCTATTCCGGCCCCGGCCCCAAGACGGTCCTCCCCTGCAAGGCGGGCGCGAAGTTCAGCTTCCGGCTCGTCCCCGACCAGGACCCGGCGGAGGTCGAGGCCCTGGTCCGCAAGCACATCGAGGCCAACACGCCGCCGGGGGTGACGGTCGAGCTCATCAGCCACCAGGGCTCGCCCGCCGTGCTGGTGGACGTGGACAGCCCCGGCTTCCGCGCGGCGGCGAAGGCCGTCGAGACCGGCTTCGGCGTCGCGCCGGTGTTCATCCGCGAGGGGGGCTCGATCCCGGTCGTCGGCCTGTTCAAGCGGCACCTGAAGGTGGACACCCTGCTGCTGGGCTGGGGCCAGAACGACGACAACCTGCACGGCCCCAACGAGAAGTTCTCGCTGGCCGACTTCCACCGCGGGATCAAGGCGAGCGCCCACCTTCTCGACGAGCTGTCGCGGGCGACCTGACCCGACCCGACCCGGCCCGATCGAGATCCCGAAGACCAAGAGTCGAATCGAAGCGAAGACCCGAAGACGACGCCGGCGCCCCGCGCCGGGGCGGTCGTCCCCCGGCCGGGCGCCGGCCCCCCGGGCGCGTTCAAGGAATCCGTCATGCTCGACCTGAAATACGTCATCGCCAATATCGAGGCCGTCCGGCTCAACTGCCGGAACCGCAACGTCCCCGCCGACGCGCTGGAAGACCTGGACCGGATCATCGACCTGGAGGCCGACCGCAAGCGGGTCCTCTCGACCGTCGAGGAGGTCCGTCGCCGCCAGAACGAGGTCGCCCAGTCCACCGGCAAGGAGAAGGACCCGGCGCGTCGGGCCGAGCTGATCGAGGCGGGCAAGCGGCTCAAGTCCGACGTCGCCCAGCACGAGGAGCAGCTCCGCAGCCTCGACGACGAGGTCAAGCAGCGTCTCCTCCGCATCCCCAACCTCACCCACCCCGACGCCCCCGTCGGCCAGACCGAGGGCGACAGCCTGGAGCTGCGGAAGGTCGGGACGCCCCGGACCTTCGACTTCCCGGTCAAGGACCACGTCGAGCTGGGCAAGAGCCTGGACCTGATCGACTTCGAGACCGGCGGCAAGGTCGCCGGCTCGGGCTTCTACTTCCTCAAGAACGACGCCGTCCTGCTCGACCTGGCGCTCCAGCAGTTCGCCCTGCGGAAGCTGATCGGCCGCGGCTTCATCCCGATCACCACGCCCGACCTGGCCCGCAACAGCATCCTTGAAGGGGTCGGCTTCACCCCCCGAGGGGAGGAGACGCAGGTCTACTCGATCGAGGACACCGACCTCAGCCTGGTCGGCACCGCCGAGATCACCCTGGGCGGGATGCTCGCCGACGAGCTGCTCGACGAGGCCGCCCTGCCGATCAAGTACGTCGGCCTCTCGCACTGCTTCCGCACCGAGGCGGGCGCCGCCGGCCGGGCCAGCCGCGGGCTGTATCGGGTCCACCAGTTCACCAAGGTCGAGATGTTCGCCTTCTCGACCCCCGAGCAGTCCGACGCGATCCACGCGGAGATGCTGGCGATCGAGGAGGAGATCTTCGGCGAGCTGGGAATCCCCTACCTGGTCCTCGACATCGCCAGCGGCGACCTCGGCGGCCCCGCCTACCGCAAGTTCGACCTCGAAGCCTGGATGCCCGGGCGCGGCGAACACGGCGAGTACGGCGAGGTCACCAGCACCTCCGACTGCACCGATTACCAGGCCCGCCGGCTCAACATCCGGTATCGCCCCGCCGGCCAGAAGGGGACGCGGTTCGTCCACACCCTCAACGGCACCGCCGTCGCCGTCAGCCGGGCGCTCATCGCCGTGATCGAGAACTACCAGCGCGCCGACGGCAAGATCGACGTCCCCGAGGTCCTCAAGCCCTACATCGGCAAGGACGTGATCGGATAACAACATGGGCGGGAAGACGAGCACGGAGACCGTCGGAAGGCGCGTTCGGAATCATCAAGCCCTTCCCCCCTCGCGGGGGAAGGTGGCCCGCAGGGCCGGATGAGGGGGAAGGCCAGCACCAGGACCGTCGGCGATTCAAGCGGCCGGATGACGAATCCCGACGGCTCTCGTGCCGGTCTTCCCCCCCATCCGACCCCTTTGGGGCCTGTCATCCCCCGCAAGCTGGGAAGACCGTCACCGCCCACGCCGGGCCGGGGACGCGGCGGCGGTCGTCCCTCTCATCCGGCCTTCGGCCGCCTTTCCCCACCAGGGGGGAAGGAGGCTCGTCACCATCATTTCCACTCGTCGTCGACGTAGCACAAGGCGGGGGGAGCGATTCGCGTCGGCTTTCCTGAAGCGCCTCGTCCGGCCTTGGGCCGACTCTCCCGTTCCGACCCGATCCAACCCGTCCCGGAGGAGGGCGAAATGCGAAATCCGCTGCTAGTGCCCGACCTTCGCGAGCTGATCCACGGCGGGGAGGACGTCGCGCTCCGGGAGTTCCTGGTGGACCTGCACCCCGGCCGCGTGGCGGAGTTCATCGAGGACCTGCCCGACGGCGACGGCGACACCGTGTTCCGCATCCTCGAGCCCCGCGAGCGGGCCGAGGTGCTCAGCTATCTGGAGAACGACGAGCAGAACCGCCTGATCGAGTCGATGCCCCCCAAGGAGGCCGCCGACCTGCTCCGCGTGATGTCGCACGACGAGCGCGCGGCCCTGGTGAATCGGCTCGAGGAGGAGTTCGTCGACGAGGTGCTCCCCAACCTCGCCCAGGCCGAACGCGAGGACATCCGCCGTCTGGCCGGATACGAGCCCGGCACCGCCGGCGCGGTGATGACCACCGACTACGTCACCCTCCCCCCGCACATCACCGTCCGCGAGGCCCTGGAACGGCTCCGCCACGAGGCCCCCGACCGCGAGACGATCTATTACTGCTACGTCGTCGACCACTCCCGCCGGCTCATCGGCTTCATCTCGCTCAAGCGGCTGATCCTGGCGCGACGGTCCGCCGTGATCGAGGAGATCATGCAGCGCGACGTGATCTTCGCCAAGGTCGACGACGACCAGGAGCCGGTGGCGCGGACGATCGACAAGTACGACCTGCTCGCACTCCCCATCGTCGACGTCGGCGACCGGCTGGTGGGGATCGTCACCCACGACGACGCCATGGACATCCTCCGTCGCGAGCAGACCGAGGACATCCTCAAGTTCGGCGGCGTCGCGCCCGACCCCGAGGCCGACGTCCCCTACTGGCAGAGCACCGTCCTGACGACCGTCCGACGCCGCATCAAGTGGCTGATGCTCCTGTTCCTGGCCGAGAACCTCACGACCCCCGTCCAGCAGCATTTCCAGTGGACCTACGGCGACCAGAAGATGCCGGCCCTGGCCCTCTTCATCTCGCTGTTGACCGGCACCGGCGGCAACGCCGGCAGCCAGACGGTCGGCACGGTGATCCGGGGCATGGCCCTGGGGGAGATCAAGCTCTCCCAGGCGCTCCTGGTCGTCGCCCGCGAGTGCCTGACCGGCCTCTGCCTGGGCCTGATGCTCGGCACGGTCGCCCTCTTCTACATCCACTTCTGGCGCGACCAGCCCTGGGGCGTCTCGTGCGTCGTCGGCTTCTCCCTGTTCGGCGTCTGCATGTGGGCCAACGTCATCGGCTCGCTCGTCCCCCTGGCCGCCCGCCGCGTCGGCATCGACCCCGCCGTCGTCTCCGCCCCGTTCATCAGCACCCTCGTCGACGCCACCGGCATGGTCATCTACTTCACCATCGCCATCCTCCTGCTGGGCCTCGTGAAGTGAGGACGGCCGGGGCTCGATCGGGCGTCCCCACGCGACGCGAGGCGAGCCGGATCGCGAACCGATCGACCGCAGGAGCCCGTTCATGAAGATCGTCATCCACCCCGCCGTCGAGGCCGACCGGCTGGACGCCTTCCGGGCCGCCGCGCCGGGGGTCGAGTTCGTCGTCGCGGCGACCGCCGCCGAGGCCGAGGCCGCCATGCCGGGGGCGGACGGCTTCCTGGGCAAGATCACCCCGGCGATGCTGGCGAGGGCCGACCGCCTGCGCTGGGTCCAGGCGTTCACGGCCAGCCTGGAGCACTACATCTTCCCCGCGCTCGTCGACCACCCCTGCATCCTCTCCAACACCCGGGGGCTGTTCGGCGACGTGATCGCCGATCAGGTCATGGGCTACGTCCTGGGCTTCGCCCGCAACCTCCACATCTACGCCCGCCGCCAGGCCGAGCGCCGCTACGAGCCCGAGGGGGGCTCCGCGGCGCGGGTCGACTTCGCCTCGGGGCCGGGGGTCGTCAACGCGATGGACCGGGCGACCATCCACCTCCCCCGCGCCACGATGGGGATCGTCGGCATGGGGGGGATCGGCCTGGAGATCGCCCGGCGGGCGTCGGCCTTCGGGATGACGATCCGGGGCGTCGATCGGCGGGCCGAACGGATCGAAAGGCCCGCGCACGTTGATCGGATCGAGGGCGTCGACCGCCTGGACGACCTGCTCGGCTGGGCCGACTTCGTCGTGATCGCCGCCCCCCATACGCCCGAGACCGAACGCCTGTTCGACGCCGACCGGATCGCGAAGCTGCGGCCGTCCAGCTACCTGATCAACATCGGCCGGGGCGCGATCGTCGTCCTGGACGACCTGGTCGAAGCCCTGCGCGCGGGCCGGATCGCCGGCGCGGCGCTCGACGTGTTCGAGGTCGAGCCCCTGCCGCCGGAGCATCCCCTCTGGGACTTCCCGAACGTCATCCTCACCCCCCACACCGCCGGCTACTCGCCGGTCGTCGCCGAGCGGCACCGGGCCTTGCTGATCGACAACGTCGGCCGCTTCGCCCGGGGCGAGACGCCGCGCAACGTGGTCGATAAGGCCCTCTGGTTCTGAGCCCCGGGGCGTCGTACGATGAAGGCGGCCGGGGCGGGATCGGATCAGATCGGGGATCGGCCTTTTTTCGATCGCCCGACGCCGGCGGCCCACGTGCAAGGGAAGGGGGGCGCCATGCGACGACGGGCGTTCACGCTGATCGAGCTGCTGGTCGTGATCTCGATCATCGGCGTTTTGATCGCGCTCTTGATGCCGGCGGTGCAGTCCGCCCGGGGGGCGGCGCGGCGGGTGCAGTGCCAGAACAACCTGCGGCAGATCGGGCTGGCGGTCAACAGCTACATGACCGAGAAGAACGTCTTCCCGATGAGTTCGACGGCGGGCGCCGGGAGGGGCGTGAACCACTCGGGCCTGGCGATGATCCTGCCGCAACTGGACCAGCGGGCGCTCTTCGACGCCTACAACTTCCAGTGGGAGAACTTCGCCGTCGCGAACCGATCGGCGGTGGTGACGAGGATCTCGGCCTACCTCTGCCCGGCGAGCCCGGTCTCGCCCGGCCCGGTCGCGTCGGAGCAGATCCGCCGGCCCGACGGCTCGTTCTACCCCGCCGGATCGGCCTTCGCCCGCAACCACTACGCGGCCAACTGGGGCGGCAGCCAATCGACGGCGGGCGAGGACTTCACCCGGGCCAAGACCAACTACCGGGGCGTCATGATGACCGTCCGGCTCATCACCCAGCGCGGGCCGACGTTCTGCGTCCGCCCCCAGGACGTCCGGGACGGCCTCTCGAATACGGTGCTCGCCGGCGAGAAGCGCGACGGCCAGGGCTGGGGCGTGGGGGGCTACGCCGGCAGCGAGTTCGACGTCGCCACCGCCCCGCTCGGCCCCGACCTCCCGGACCTCCGCACCATCGTCACCGGGTCTTACCACCCGGGGCAGGTCAACTTCGTCTTCTGCGACGGCTCCGTCCGCCCCCTGCGCGACGCCATCGACAAGAAGGTCTGGTACGGGGTCCTCACCCGCGACGGCCGCGAGACCGTCAGCGTCGACGCGCTCTAGCCTTCCGCCCTCACGAGTAGGCCCGGTGGTAGACCGAGGCCTCGACGGCCGCGGTCGAGGCGAAGAGGCGGTTGTGGAGCATCTGCTCGAAGATCTCCAGGTCGCCGAGGAACGTGTTGGCGGGCTGGGCGTCGCCGGGCCCCCGGATGTGGTCGGGGTACGACTGGAGGAAGGCCAGGCGGTCGGCCAGCGGCGGGTGCGCCGGGTCGTGGGGGCCGTCGACGGCGAGGATCCGCACCCGCATCGCCATGCGGACCTCGTTCGGGAGCCGGAACCAGAAGGCGCGGAAGAAGGCGTAGAGGTTGGCGTCGGCTTCGGTCGGGTCGTAGCAGCCCAGGACCTCCCGGAAGAGGGGCTGGACCATCGCCGTCTTGACCAGCGCCGAGGCCGCCGCGCCGCCGCCGGCGACCAGGGCCGCGAAACGATCGGCGCGGGCCTCCTGGCCCCAGGCGACCGGCTCGATCAGCCACGACGCCTCGCGCAGGCAGTATCGCGCCCAGGCCCCCAACGGCCCCCGCAGCCGGCCTCCGCGGCGCTCGACGGCCCGCTCCAGCCCCTCCACGAATCGCGCCCGACGCGCCGCGCGGGTGGCGTCGCCCTGGGCCAGGTGGGCCAGCTCATGCGCCAGGATGGCCCGCATCTCGGCCCGGTCGAGGATGCGGAGCAGGGGGAGGCCGACGAGCAGCGCCCGCGAGCGTCCCCAGGCGACGACCCCGCAGCAAGGGAGGTAGGAGAGCCGCACCTGGCTCGGCGGCTTCACCCCCAGCCGCCGCGAGACGACGTCGATCGTCTCGAAGAGCAGGGGGGCGTCGACGCGGGCGAGGACCGGGCCGAGGTCGGCGTCGGGGTTGTTCGTCTCGACCTGGAACCAGGCGCCGCCGAGGGTCTCGACCACCTCTCCCCAGGAGGAGATCTCGTCGCGAAGCCAGGCCCCCATCACCTTGACGGAGCCCCCCGCCAGCAGCAGCACCGCCGTCGTCGCCGCCGTCCCGGTCCAGTAGACCTTCTCCAGCACCCAGAGCACGACGGCGCGCCACCAGAGCTTGACCGTCCCGGCGGGGACGAAGCTCGGCGTCGGGACGTCGGTCGGGAGCTGGGCCCGGGTCTGCGGGGCGGGGGCCACGCGCTCGACCCGGAAGACGCCTCGGCAGATCGGACAGGCGTAGCGCGAGACGTCGGGGCCGGCGGGCTCCAGAACGCCCGAGCAATCGGGACATCGGGGTGCCGGCGAGACCCTCGTTCCAGCACGTCCCATCCGTCCTCCTCCGCCTCGCCTCGATTCGTAGATGATCCGAGTTGTTCGCCTCCAGTATCCCCGAGCGGATTCGGAGTGCAAGCGAAAACGGCGGCGGGAACGGGATGTGTGGAGGGGACGGGATCGACGGATCGAGGGCCGCCCGGCGTCGCGACGCCCGGGCGGCCCTCTGCATTCGGTCGGTCGCCCGATCGGGCCCGCGATCAGGGCTTGGGGGCTTCCTCGACCTTGGCCTCGACCTTCTCGGCGGCCTTCTCGACGTTCTCGGCGCCGGCCTCGACGGCGGCGTCGACCTTGTCCTTGGCGGACTCGGCGGCGGCGTCGATCTTGGCGCCGGCTTCCTGGGCCGCCCCCTCGGTCTTGCCGGTCAGCTCGTTGAGCTTGTCGGCCGCCTTCTCCTTCAGGTCGCCGAGCTTCTCGACGGTCTTGTCCTTGGCGTCCTTGAGCTTCTCGCCGGCCCTGTCGACGGCGTCGCCGACCTTCTCGGCGGAGCCGCTGACCTTTTCGCCGACCTTCTCAAGGCCCTTGCCGGTGACCTCGCCGGTCTTGTCGACGGCGTGGCCGACGGCCTCGGCGGCGCCTTCCAGCTTGGTCCCTTCGCCGGCGTGCTCGATCTTGCCGCCGAGCTTCTCGCCGCCCCGCTCGACCGAGGCTCCGGCGTTCTGGAGGCCCTGCCCGGTCTTGTCGATCCCCGACTCGACCGACTCGCCGCTGCAACCCCAGGCGAACACCGCCACCGACAGGCCGACCGACGACGCCAACCACGTATGCTTCTTCATCTGACGTTCTCCTGCGGACTCGTCCGTCGTCACGGGCCGGGCTTCCACGCCCGGCGTCGCGCCGCGGCTCCTGTTGCGAAGCGTTCTCGAGGGGGAGTTCGCCCCCGTCTTCTCTTTATCATACGCCCGATACAAGGTTGTCGTGGGACGGCTTGCCCAGATGAGGACGGTCGAGGTCCTCCCGCCTCCCTCGGGGACCGGCGCGGGCCGTGCAAGGTGCGGGGCAAATGACGCGCCGGGGTGGGTTTTCCGCCGGCTCCGGAATTTTTTATGGGGGATTGACGTTCTGAGACAGTTGTCTTAGGATGAGCCTCGTGAACGTCCGCGGTTGAAATCCCGCCCGGTCCCGACGTCTCGACCGTCGGGCCGTCCTCCCGCGCGGCCGGGCCGGGCTCGACGTCCACCTCCAGCCCCGAGACGACCTGCGATGGCTAAACGCCCCCCCACGATCCCCGACTCCGAACTCGACGTCTTGAAAGTGCTCTGGGAACGCGGCCAGGCGACCGTCCGCGAAGCCCTGGAGACCCTCAAGGCCGCCGGCCGCGAGTGGTCCTACGCCACCGTCGCGACGCTGCTCGACCGCCTCGAAACCAAGGGCCTGGTCGAGAGCGACCGCAAGGAACTGGCGTTCGTCTACCGCCCCACCATCAGCTCCCAGGAAGTCCGCCGCCGCCGGGTCAGCAGCCTGGTCGACAAGCTCTACGAAGGCGAGCCCGGGCTCCTGGTCCTGCACCTCCTCAAGTCGCACCCGCTCGACCCCGGTCAGGCGATGGAGGTCCGCGAGGTCCTCGACCAGATGACCGCCGCCAACAAGCCCAAGAAGAAGGGCTGAGCCCTCGCTCCCCCGCCTCTCTCCCCGTCGTCGCACGGTTTCGGCCCTCCTTTCGGAAACGCTCCGGATTGGGATTCGTCCATCCGGGGCGATTCTTCTGGCCTTGGACGCGACGATCCCGAATAATTTGGGGGTCGTCTCCGGCCCGTCTCGCCGGTCCCGGATTTGCGTTGGGATGCGCATCGTCGGGATTTCGGCTCGGCCACTCGTCGGGCGTTCGCTCGATCCTCGTCTCTGGTCGTCGCGGCACGTCCCGCCGCGCCCTGCGGAGCTGAACCGGGTATGTCGCGACCGAAACGCTGGTATGACGCCGACGCGGTGGATTCGCTCCGGGTGGTGCGGCGATCGAGCCTCGACGAGTCCTACGCCCTGGAGCGCTGGCGGCATCCCCGGACCGCTCCCGGGCTGGGCGAGTGCCTGCTCTACCCCCTGACGGACGGCCCCGGGCTGGGGCTCCTGTTCCTGTTCCCGCCCGTGTTGTGGGTCCTGTCGCTGCCGGTCTTCGACTTCGTCGCGGTCCTCCAGCCCCTGACCAAGAGCGACTGGGCGCTGGGGCTGATGGTGGTGCCGGTGTTCATCCCGATGCTCGTCAGCTTCGCGATGGTCGTCGGCTACCTCTTCTTGTTCCTGGGGCACGTTCTGGTGGCCAGCGCGATGGGGGAGAACGACCATCCGCGATGGCCCGAGTGGACGCCCGACGACGTGGCCGAGGGGCTCGGCCGCTGGATCTGGGCGCTGGCGATGGGGGCGGCGGTCGCCGGCCCGCCGGCCGTCGCCTACTGGAACTGGTACGGCGGGGTCGACGCGCGCAGCGGGATAGTCGTGGGGGCCCTGGTCGTCCTGGGGACGGGCTTCACCCAGATGGCCCTGGCCGCCGCCCTGATGCACGACACGATCCTCGCCGCCAACCCGGTGACGGTGATCGTGGCCGTCCGTCGGATCGGCTGGTCGTACCTCCTCCCCACGGTGGTCGCCAGCGTGGTGCTGCTGGGGCAGGGCCTGGGGGTCTATGGGCTGCTCTATCTCGTCCCCCGGATGTGGATCGAGGCGGTGGGGCTCTGGGGGTTCTGGTTCTTCACGCTCTACGGCGGCATGGTGACGCTGCGGATGGTGGGCCTGACCTACCACGCCCACGCGATGGAGCTGTTCTGGTTCCGCCGCCGGCCCAAATGGGCCACCGGGACCCGCGCGGGGCGGATCTACGCCAACTCCTGAGCCGGGTCGACTCGTCTCCCTCGATTCGGCCCCTTCGGGTACACTGATCCTTTCGTAATCAGAAATCACAAGAACCGACCGGCGCCCGCGCCGACGCCCGATGGAGGGGCTCCCCTCGTGTTGATCAGCGAGAAGATCGAAGCCGAGTTCAACCGCCAGATTGGGAATGAACTGGGCAATTCCCACCAGTACCTCGCCATCGCCGCCTACTTCGAGAAAGAGGCCCTCTTCGGCCTGGCCAAGATCTACACCGAGCAGGCCAACGAGGAACGCGACCACGCGATGAAGTTCGTGAAGTTCCTCCTCGACGCCGGCGCCACCCCGAAGTTCCCGGCGGTCGCCGAGCCCCGGAACAGCTTCGCCTCGGCCATCGACGCCGCCCAGCTCGCGTACGACTCCGAGGTCAAGACCACCGAGCAGATCTACGCCCTGGTCGACCTCACCCTCGCCGAGAAGAACCACATCGCCCACAACTTCCTCCAGTGGTTCGTCTCCGAGCAGCTCGAGGAAGTCGCCAGCGCCGACACCCGCCTTTCCGTCATCCGCCGCGCCGGCCCCAGCGTCCTGATGGTCGAAGCCTACCTCGCCCACAAGTGAGTCCCGCCCCGCGATTGGCTTCGTTACCCCAATCGAAGCCAATCGCGGGAATGGCGTAACCGGTTTTCTGGTAATTGGTTGCGTCTGATCTGGCGGCCCGGGATCGGCTTCGTTCGGCGAGAAACGTCCTCGTCCCGAAGCCACGCCGCCTCGTGGTCCCCCGCCGCCCTCGACCGTCCGGTCGAGAGAATCCCCTATCCTGGACCATACCCCGGAATGCGCACGACGGCGCACCGCGGGGGAGATCCCGTTTCCCCGACGATCACCGCCGGATGGATCGGGGCGGGGGGGCCGTGTTCGACGTGAGCCCGGCCGATGGTAGGATGGCGAGAGTGAGCGGGTGTTACGGACCGGAATTGACCGGGAGCGGTTTCATGGCGACGGCGATGCGGGCGGAAGCCTCCGGACCTGCGTTGGGCGGCGAGACCCGGATCCGGGCGGCGGGCGTCTCGTGGGCCTTCTATTCGCAGTTCGTCGACGGGCTCCCGGAACGTTCCGGCGTCCGCGCGGCCTTCGACGGCGAGGCTATGGAGATCATGGTCAAAGGTCCGCTCCACGAGGACTTCCGGGCGCTCCTCGGGCGATTCGTGGAGGAGGTCGCGACGGAACCCGGCGTCGCGTTCCTGGGTCTCGGCGAGACGACGTGGAAGCGCGGGGACGTCGAGCGCGGCCTCGAATCGGACCAGTGCTATTTCTTCGACGCGGAGAAAGTCGCGACGGCCCAGGCCGCGCTGAGGCGCCGATGGAACGATGTCGCCGCGTATCCGAACCCGGACCTCGCGATCGAGATCGACCTTTCCCCGTCTCTCATCGACCGGCCCGCGATCTACGCCGCCCTGGGGGTGGCGGAAGTCTGGAGATTCGACGGGGCGATCGTGCGGATTGAGCGTCTGACGGAGGCCGGCGGTTACGACCCGGCCGCTCGGAGCGGCTGGCTCCCCGTCGCCGCCGACGAAATCCTCACCTGGATCACCGCCGACGACGCCGCTGATCGCGGCGTCTGGGTGCGGAGGCTCCGCGCCTGGGCGGGCGATCGAGCGGAGTAGTCGGGGAGGTCGCGTCGAGGGTATCCTGGAAACCCGGGGCCGCTCGGCGTCATCCCCTTTCGCGCCCTCTCGGACCCACACGCGGCATGACCGACCCCATTCCCGAAAAGCCGAAGCGTCGGGCGCGGTATCGCGGCCGGAATCCTCGTCATTTCCACGAGAAATACAAGGAGCACCAGCCCGATCGCTACCCGGACGACGTGGCGAAGGTGATCGCCGGGGGGAAGACGCCCGCCGGGGCGCACCGGCCGATCATGGTGGCCGAGATCCTGGACGCGCTCGGGCCCCGGCCGGGGGACGTGGCCGTGGATTGCACGCTCGGCTACGGCGGCCACGCCCGCGAGATCCTCGCGGCCGTCCAGCCGGGCGGGCGGCTGCTCGGCCTCGACGCCGACCCGATCGAACTCCCCAGGACCGAGGCCCGGCTTCGAAGCCTCGGCTTCCCCGCCGATTCGCTCGTCGTGCGGCGCTCGAATTTCGCGGGCCTGCCCCGGTTCCTCGCCGACGAGGCGCCCGAGGGGGCGGACGTCCTGCTCGCGGATCTCGGCCTCTCCTCCATGCAGATCGACGACCCCGCGCGGGGGTTCAGCTTCAAGGCGACCGGCCCGCTCGACATGCGGATGAACCCGACGCGAGGCCGTTCGGCCTCGGCCCTGCTGTCGGAGCTGGGCGAGGCGGGCCTGGCCCGGCTCCTCGTCGAGAACTCCGACGAGCCCCACGCCCGCGAGATCGCCGAGGCGATCCTCCGGGCGCACGCGCGCGAGCCGCTCGAGACCACCCAGGCGCTCGCGGCGGTCGTCCGCGAGGCCGCCGCCCGCAGGCTCCGGATCTCCGGCGACGCCGCGTCGGATCTCGTCCGCCGGGTCTTCCAGGCGATCCGGATCGCGGTGAACGACGAGTTCGGCTCTCTCGACGCGCTGCTCCGCGCCTTGCCCACCTGCCTCAAGCCGGGGGGGCGGGTCGCCATCCTCTCGTTCCATTCCGGCGAGGACCGGCGCGTGAAATCGGCGTTCAAGGCGGGCCTTCGCGAAGGCGTTTATGCGTCGATCGCCGAGGAAGTCGTCCGCGCCTCCGCCGAGGAGCGGCGCGACAACCCCCGCTCCTCCTCGGCGAAGCTCCGATTCGCGGTCCGCCAGGGCTGAGGGCGTCGGTTCCCCGCCGATGCCGACCCGCCTGACAGGCTCTGACGAAACCGGGCTTTTTCAGAAGACGTCGTGATGCAGGATGCGGAATCAGACGACGCCGGCCGCCAGCGTCGTCCGGGCGTCCATGATCACGCCGAGCCGGTCGTACCGCGCCCGCACCCACCGCAGCCCCTTATCCAGGCCCGCCCTGCCCGAAGGGCCCGCCCGATCCCGGGGGCTCACTGTACGCCTGTTGACTTTTTGCCGATAACTGGTTCCAATCCCCTGAGCCGGCCCAGCTCCGGCCATAGACCAATCCTCGCCTGGAGGACGACCATGCTCGCGCACGCGGTCACGCCGATCCTGAACGTCTCGGATATCCTCGAGAGCTTCGCCTGGTTCGAGAAGCTCGGGTGGACCAGGGGCTTCGACTGGGGCAGTCCGCCGACCTTCGGCGCGGTGTGCTCGGGTGAGTTCGAAATTTTCCTCTGTCAGGGCGCGCAGGGCGGTCGGGGCCGGAGCGGACTGCCGACGACGAAGGGCCACGGCGAGGCGGGCGACAAGGGCGTCTGGATATCGATTTGGGTGGACGACGTCGACGCCATCTACCGTCACTGCCTCGAGCAGGGCGTCGAGGTCACGATGCCGCCGACCGACGAGCCGTGGAACGTGCGCGAGATGCACATCCGCCATCCCGACGGCCACGTCTTCCGGATCAGCAAGGCGATCGAGAGGGCGGGGCGATCCCGATAAGGCCGGAAGGATCGGTTCATGGCAGCATACGTCGCCCTCCTCCGGGCTGTGAACGTCGGCGGCACCGGCAAGCTTCCCATGAGCGACCTCAAGGCGCTCTGCGAGAAGGCGGGCTTCGGCAAGGTGCGCACCTATATCGCCAGCGGCAATCTCGTCTTCGAGAGCCACGAGTCGGCGTCGCGGCTCAAGGCCGCCCTGGAGACCGCTCTGGCCGCTTACGCCGGGAAGCCGGTCGGCGTCTTCGTGCGTACGGCGGCCGAGATGGCGCAGGTCCTCGCGGGCAACCCATTCCCGGACGCGCCGCAGAACCGGACCGTGGCCATTTTCCTCGACGGTCCCCCGCCCGCCGATACCCTGGAGCGGATCTCGGGCGTGGACGGCGAGGAACTCCGGCTCGGACGGCGCGAGATCTACGTCCGCTATGGCGATAATATGGGCCGATCCAGGCTGAAAATCCCTGCCGCCAGGGACGGGACCGCGAGGAACATCAACACGATCGCCAGGCTTGCGGAGATGGCGGCCGAACTCTGACGCGGCTCCGCTCGAATCGAAGCGTTCAGGCAAATCGAGTCTACGGATCAAAAGGCGAGGTGAAGCGACGAAGGCCCTGGATGCCATCCGGACCAGGCGCGGAGCCGGCGGTGCGCCGTCCGACCGGAGCCGCCGAGTTCGGCCGGGACGTCCTCCCAGCGGGCCCCGTCGGCCGGCACGAACCAGCTCGCACGGACGACGGCCCGGCGCCCCACCCGAGACCGGCCGCCCTCCAGCCCGAGGGGCTGCTCCGGCGGCGGATGATGGGCGACGGTCTCGAAGGACTCGTCCGGCATGCGGGCCTTCGCCATGGCGCGGGCCTGATGCCAGCGGGTGTTGTCATACCAAATCGCCTCGATCACCGACCATTGGGCGCCACGGGTTCGTCCCCGAACCCGTGGCACCCGAAGCCCCTCGGCAAACGCGAGTCATCAAAGCAATTACGTATCAGTGCCTATAAGATCAGGTCAGGTCTCGCCGGGGGGGGGAAGTCCTGGGCGAACCGGGCCTGGAGCGTCGGGCTCCCGGCTCGGGCGACGACGTCGGCGAGGCGCTCGACCAGTTTCGGGTCGTGCTTGTGGATCTTCAGGGCGTCCATCGCGGCGCGGGCGGTCGCTTCGGAGTCGTCGGCGACGAGATCGAGGAGGGCGTCGATCGCGGCCGAGGCGCGGAGCATGGCCACGGCCAGGAGGAGGGTCTCGCGGACCGTCTGCGAATTGGCGGTCTGGAAGCGATCGAGCAGGGGGCCGAGGGCCTGCGGGAACCGGGCGTTCCCCATCGCCAGCGCGGCGGCCTCGCAGCGGTTCTCGTCGCGGGCGTCGAGGAACTCGCGGACGAAGGGCATGTGGTCGTCGGGCGCGATCGCGAGCAAGGCGCGGAGGGCCTCCGAGAGGACCTCGGGCTCGTCGTCGCCGATCCGGCATTTGAACCGCAGGACCAGGGCCGCCGCGTCCGAGCCGATGGCGCCCAGGCAGCTCGCGGCGGCGGATCGGACGTCGCGGGCGGGGTCGAGCAGGGCGTCGACGAGCGCGGCCCCCAGGCCCGGCGTGTCGATCCGGGTCAGGCCGATCAGGCCCGCCGCGCGGAGGGGAGGGGCGGTGTCCACCGGGGGCCCCCAGGCCGGCTCCATCTGGACGTGCGCCGCGGCCTTCTCGAAGACCTCGGCGCGGGGATGCTCCAGCTTTTCAAGCGCCTGGACGACGGCGAGTTTGGCGCGGCAGAGCTTGTCGTCCTTGATCGGGTCGATCAGGAAGCGTGCGAAGGCGGCTTCCAGGTCGGCGGCGACCTCGGCCAGTCGCCAGGCCCCGGCGACCTCGGCCGCCGCGGCGACGACGAAGTTCGAGCGGTCGCCGAGCGCCTTGCGGAGCGCGGGGACGTCGCCCGGTTCCGGACCTGTCTGGTCGCGGAGCCGCCGGATCGCCGCCAGCTTGTCGTCGAACGACGCTCGTTTCGCCATCGGTCCGCCTCACCCCGCCTTGCGCCCGGTCGCCCGGTCGCGGAAATCCCGAGGCGATTCGAACGGCGGCGGCCCGGCGCGGCGCGCGGCGGCCTCGACCCGGGCGGCCTCCTCGGGGAAGCCGTTGTCGCCGAACCGATCGATGGTCGATTCCGCCATGTGGCTTTCGACGGCCAGCACCGAGTAGTTCTCTCCGTCGACGAACAGGTAGCCGAGGGTCCGGCCGTATCGGTCGGGACGCGCGGCGCGGAGCAATTCCAGCCGATTCGCCCCGAGGATGAGGCGGCGGGCGAAGGCGCGGGCCTCGTCGCCGTACTCCTGCCCGGCGCGGCTTCGGTCGCGAGGATTGGCGACCTCGGGGGCGTCGATCCCCAGGATGCGGACGCGCTCCGCCGGCGCGTCGGGCCATTTGATCCGGATCGTGTCGCCGTCGTCGACCCAGACGACCTTCGGATCGACCGGGACGCGGCCCCCGGCCCGACGGACGACGTCGCCGCGACCCTTCGGCGCCGGCGCGGGCCGGGTCCATTCGCGATAGATCACGACCGCCAGCATCGCCAGGGCCAGGATCAGCCGAAGTCGGAACGACCACGACCGCCGTCGCGAAGTCGGGCGGATCGGAATCGGAAACGGTTTCGGAACGTCGCGCCACATCGAGCAGGCCCTCCGAGCGAGGCTAACCGATGCGCGTGGGAGGGACAAGCGACGGGGCGCGACCGGCGCGATTGGGGAGGCGGATCGACGTCCGATCCATCAAACCGTGCGTCGAGGCGACGATCGAAGGTGTACAATGGGACGGCCGCGAATCCGACGCAAGCGTCGGTGGCTCGATCCGCCCTCCAGCCGGAGCCGTCCTCATCATGTCCCGCGCCCTCCTCGTCATCGACGTGCAGAACGAGTATTTCACCGGGGCCCTGCCGATCACGCATCCGGCGGGACATCTGGGGCGCATCCTTGAGGTGATGGACGCGGCCCGGGGGAAGATGCCGGTGGTCGTGATCCAGCACGAGATGTCCGAAGGGTCGATCTTCCGCAAGGGGACCCCCGAGTGGGCGCTGCACCCCGAGATCGCCGAGCGGCCCCACGACTTGCTGGTCCCCAAGACGCTGCCGGGGAGCTTCACGAACACGCCGCTGGAGGCGTGGCTCCGGGGCCGAGGGATCGACACGGTGACGATCGCCGGGTACATGACCCACATGTGCTGCGACACGACCGCGAGGCAGGCGGCGCATCTCGGCTTCAAGTCCGAGTTCCTCAACGACGCCACCGGCACCCTCGACCTGAATAACGAGGCCGGTCGAGTCACGGCCGAGGAACTCCACCGTTCCATCCTTTGCGCCCAGCAACAATTCATCAGCGAGGTCCTGCCGATCTCCGATTGGCTGACGCGAATTTAAGCGTCCGAGACCCTCGTCGCGGCCGAATCCCGCGTGGGGGCGGATTGCCGATCTCGCCCCTTGTGATACAATTGTGGCAAGACTCGGCCGGATTTGAGTTTGGGCGTGCGTGTTCCTTCGATCGTCGAGGGCCTTCTTCTCCTGAGGAGGCATCCCCGTGCCCCTGAGCGAACTTGATCGTAAACTCATCGACCGGTGCCTGGGGAAGGAGCCGGGCGCTTGGAATGACTTCGTCGACCGCTACCTGGGCCTGATCTACCATGTCATCCACCACGCGGCCCATTCGCGAAGCCGACTCCTGAGCGAAGCCGACACGGAAGACATCGCCGCCGAGGTGCTGCTGGCGATCGTCGACGACGATTACGACGTCCTGCGCCGGTACAAGGCGCTCAGTTCGCTCCCCACCTACCTGACGGTCATCGCCCGGCGGATCTGCGTCAAGGAGATCATTCGTCGCCAGCGCGAGGCCGAGCTGGGACACGCCAACGCCCATCGCGAGACCATCAGCGACCTCTCCGGCGAGGCCGAGGCCATCGCCACCGCCGAGGAGGTCGAGCGGATCCTCGACGAACTCCCCGAGAAGGAGGCCGAGGTGGTCCGCCTGTACCACCTCAAGTACATGAACTACCGCCAGATCGGCAAGCAACTCGGCATCGCCGAGAACTCCGTCGGCCCGATCCTCGCCAAGGCCCGCAAGCGGATGCGCCGCGCGGGGCAGTCGAACCGGGCGGGCTGAAGCCGGCCGAAGTCCGGATGTGGAAGACCCTCGCCGCCTTCTCATCCACCGTTGCGATCATGCCTTCTCCCCCAATGGGAGGAGGTGGCCCGAAGAGGCGGATGAGGGGAACCATCATCGCGGATGGACCGAGACGCCCATGGCTCTCGTGCTGAATTCCCTTCCCCTGCGAGGGGGAAGGGTGCTTGCGACGGTCCTCGTGCTCGTCGCCCACATCGGCCGTGGGCGGATTTAGGGGGTTTTCGGCTCGGCCCTGGGCTTCAGGTGCTTGTCGAACCAGTCGGCGAGGACTGCGTTGTCTTTCTGGATGTCGGGCCAGCCGTGGCTGGCGCCCGGCTTGACGACGAGCTTCGCCTCGACGCCCTTCTCCTTGAGTTTTTCGATGAGGATCTCGGCCTGCTGGATCGGGACGAGCTGGTCGGCGTCGCCGTGGATGATGAGGGTCGGCGGGTCGTCGGGGGAGACGTGGGTGATCGGGCTGATCTGGACGCCGATCGCGTTGCGCAGGGCCTCGTCGGTGATCGGGCGGAAGACCTTGTCCTTGGGGTCGAGCTGGTTGAAATCGAACGGGGCCTTGAAGCCCTGCAAGATCCCCCGCCCGAGCGCGTTCTCGCCCGGTTTGCCGTAGTTCAGGAAGTCGGTCGGCGGGAAGAAGCAGGCGACGGCCTGGACCCGGCTCGACCCGCGATCGACGGGGTCCTTGGCGAATGGGTTCCCCAGCGCGCCGGCGGTCCCCAGCATCAGCGAGAGGTGCCCCCCGGCCGAGCCCCCGGTGACGCCGATCCGATCCGGGTCGATGTGGTAGTCGGCCGCGTGGAACCGGATGTAGCGCACGGCGCGGTTGACGTCCTCGACGACCTCCGGGATCGTGAATCTCGGCTGGCTGCCGTGGACCACGGCGAAGACCGTATAGCCGCGCTTGAGGTATTCGTCGATCGAACCGGCGTTGATCGCCTCATGGGCCGAGAACCAGCCGCCGCTGACCATCCAGACGATCGCCGCGCCGTTGGCGTCCGCCTTGGGGGTGAAGACGTCCATCGTCAGGGCCATGCCATGCTTCCGACCGTAGACGACGTCCTCGGTCCTGGTGAAGTTCGGCCCTTCCTCGGCCTTCGCGAGCGGCCCGGCGCAGGCCAGGCACGAGGCGAACACCCAGGCGAAATGCAGGCGGTTCATCGGCCACTCTCTTTCGGTTCGGTCGGGATGAGGGAAAGGATCCGAGGCGCACTTTAGCAGGCGGAACGGGCCTCGGGTAGCCGTCGCCGCGGCCGTCAGCGCGCGAGGTCCAGGGGCCGGACGAGGACGTGGTCGACGCGGTTGGCGTCCATGTCGACGACCTCGAATCGGAGGCCCAGGTCCTGGAAGCCTTCGCCGACCCGGGGGATGCGGCCGAGCTTGGTGACGACCAGGCCGCCCAGCGTGTCGAACTCGCCCTGGGCGGGCCTGGGGATCTGGAACAGGTCGACGAACTCGTCGATCGGGAAGCGGCCGTCGAGCAGCCAGGAGCCGTCGGGGCGTTGGACGGCCCGGGGGGATTCCTCCTCGGGCTTCTCGATCATGGTCCCCAGCAGGGCGTCGCGGACGTCGGCCAGGGTGATGACGCCGACGACGGAGCCGTACTCGTCCAGCACGACGGCCGCGCCGGTGGCCGCCTTCCGCAGCACGTCGAGGATCTGGGGCCCTCGGGTCCCCTCATAGATGAAGTCCGGCAGGGTGAGGAGCCCCTTGAACCGCGTCGGCTGGCCCTCGGCGCCCCGGGCGAGCAGGCTCTTCATCTGGACCATGCCCAGGAGGTTGTCCAGGGTCTCGTCGCAGACGGGGAGGCTGGCGTGCGGGCTGAGGACGATCTTGCGGGCGATCTCCTCGGGGGTGTCGCGGACGTCGAGCCAGACGACCTGGTCGCGGGGGGTCATCAAGGCCCGGGCGCGGCGGTCGCAGAACCGGAAGACCCGCTTGAAGATCGCGTGCTTGGAGGGGTCGAACCCGCCCGATTCGGCGCCCGCGTTCATCAGGTCCTTGATCCGCTGCTCGACCCCCGAGGCCCGCTCGGCGTTGCGGGCTCCGAGCCGCGCCGCCAGGAATCCGCCCGCCCGCCGCAGCCGACGGGCCAGGGGCTCGATCGCCGCGGTCGCCGGCCCGACCGTCCGCGCCAGTCGCGCCGCGAACCACTCGGGGCGACTCGCCGCCAGGACCCGAGGCGCGACGTCCGCAAGGATCGTCGCCGCCGCCGCGATCCCCAGCACCGCCGCCAGGCCGGGGAGCCAGTCGAGCCCCCCCCGACCGTCGCTCGCCGCCGCGCCCGCCAGGGCCCCGGCGAGGATCAGCGCGAAAATCGCCCCCAGCCGGGCCGCCGTCGCGGCTGATTCGGGGTCTCCGGCCCGGCGCAGCGCCGCCTTGGCCCCCCGATCGCCCTTCGCGGCCTGCTCGCGCAGGTGCTGGATCTGGGCCGCCTCGGATGCGTGCTCCAGCAAGGAAAACAGGCTGGCCGCCAGCAGGAGGGCCAGGATCCCCAGAACGAGCACCACGATCGATATCATGCGGCAATCCAGGTCGGTTCGGGGGGAGCCGTCCATCCGGCTCGCGTCTCTCCCCCGTCGAGGAGGATTTTACCAGAAGTCCGCGGCCGTCGCGCCGGGGCGGCGACCCATCCAGGCGCGCCGAACTCCCTTATAGAATCGGCCCGCCGCGCGCGTTAGCCTGGATCGAATCCCGGAGATCGATCCCGGGAGACCCCCAGTCGGAGGACGCGACGATGCTCCACATCACCTGTCCCTCGTGCGCGGAACGGGGGAAGATCCCCGCCGGCCTGGTCGGCGCCCGGATCAAATGCAAGAAATGCGGCACCGCCTTCCAGGTCACGGCGCCCGGCAAGGCCCCCGCGGCCGCAGGCGCGGTGGCGGAGTCGGCCTCGGCTTCCCCCCCGGCCTCGCCGTCTTCGGCCAAGGATTACGAGGGGATCGCCGTGGAGGGCCTGGACGCCGCGTCCTGGTCGCTCGCGCCGGACCCCTCGGCCCACGGGATGCCCGCCGTCGCCGTCCATCACGAACCGGCTCCGGCCTCTGCCTCCGCTTACACCGCCGAACACCGCCCCGACGGCGAGGCCCCGGCGCGCGAGTACAAGCTGCTCACCTCGAAGGACAAGGTCTTCGAGGGCAAGTTCGACCTGGCCCGGCTCGAAGACGCGCTCAACCATTACGCGCGGCAGGGCTGGGTCGCCAAATCGATGTGCCTCCCCCACGTCAAGAACTTCCAGGGGGCCATGCAGGAGGAAGTCGTCGTCCTGCTGGAGCGTTGACGGAGCGGGACGGGGCTGGGCCCAACGAGTAGGCCCCGGCTTTTCTCCGAGCGTGCTTCGCCCCCCGGCGTCAATCGACCTGAGGCGGCCCGAGCTCGCTCGCTCGGGCCGCCCGAAGTCGTCTCGACGACGCGCTCAAGACCCGTTGCGCCGGGCCTTCTTGCTCCCCTTGGACGCGGCTTTCGACCCGGCGGCGGGCTTCGCGGCCGGCTTCGGTTCGGTCGCCGGTTCCTCGGGCATCACCGACATGGCGGCGCCGGCCACCGCGCCGACGGCGGCGCCGGGAGCCATCTCGGAAAGCACGTCGGCGGTCGTCGGGGCCTTCGTCCGGCCCCCCTTGAGGGCCTGCGCCTCGTCCTGGGCGATCGACTGCGCGGCGGCCTTCACCGCCCCCACCACCGCGCCGGCGGCCATCGTGTCGAGGACCTCGCCGGCCTGGGAGACCAGCCCCGGGCCCTTCCGCGCGGCGGCTCCCTTCCGGGCCGAAGACTTGGTCGACGAGGCCGAACCGGCGGCCCGTCGCTTGGCCGACGAGGTCGCCCCACCGGCGTCGGCCTTGGCCTTCGGCCTGGGGGTGGGCTTGAGCTTGGATTCGGCCTGGGATTTCGCCCCGGTCTGGGATTTCGCCTCGGCCTTCGGCTTGGGGTCGGCCTTCGGGGATTCGGACTTGGTGGACTTGGCCTTCGCCGCGCCTTGGGAGGGAGTTCGGGTCTTCTGGGCAGGCATCGTGTCGTCTCCGGGGCGGTCGCCCTTGCTGGATGGGGAAGTTGCTGGATCGCTCAGGGCGCGGAGGTGCGCCCCTAGCCGAGACCGGACTTGCGCGATCGCCTGCCGGATCTCGGTCGGCGTGGCCGTTACTCCTTTCCGAGGGCCCATTGGAGGTCCTCCTTCAGCGTCGCGAGGGTCTCCCGCGGGACCAGGTCGACCCCGGACAGCCGCCGGACGCCCGATGCCGCCAGGCCGGCGCCGGCCGCGCCGAGCAACCCGCCGACGAGGCCGTAGCAGCCCCAGAGCGGGAGCCGGGTCGCCCGGTGCAGGCCGTGGACCAGCGCCAGCGCGCCGAACAGGCCGCCGGTCGCCGCCAGGCCCGCGCCCACCCCGACCGAGGCCAGGGCGGGCGGGATCGTCGCGGCCGCCTGCCGGAACTCGCTCCGGATCAGTTCCGCGTGCAGCGCCAGGAACTGCTCCGCATCGCGGGCGATCGGCTCGATCCGTTCGACCAGGGGGGGCGTCTCGTCGTTCGCCAAAACTCGATCCTCCTCGAACCTTCGGACTCGACGAGATAGCACAAGCAAGCGCCGTGCCGTTCGTCGCGAGCCGCTCACGTATTGCGACATGCAAATGTGAAAGGCCCTGCGAGCGACGAACGAGCCGGCGCCGGCCGGCCGGGCGGGCCGATTGCACCGGGCTCGTCGGGGCGGCCCCGGGCGTGCGGCCTCGAGATTTCTCGCAAGCGGGGGAGGGGGTCCGGTGAGCGGATGCCTTCCGAAGGCCGTCGACGCGAGGCGGCCGGCGGAGGTCCCGCCGCCCGACCACGGGGCCGAAGCCGGCGAGGCGGAGCGGGGCGAGATCCCGATCGTGGCGGGCTCGACGGGCCTCGTCCCGCCCGCCAGCGGCTCCCCGCGTTCTCCGCCCCTATGGGTCGTGGGTCATCACGAAGCCAACCCTCTTCTTACCCGCGACGGCCGTCGTCGCCGGCGTGCATCGGATGCGTAGGGGAACTTGTGGCTGCTGAAATCCGCTCGTCGATCGATTTGCGATGTTTTGTTGCTGTTGTGCGATATTGCGGGCCAGTATGATTTCGATCTGCGTCGAATCGGTTAAAAAATGGCCGTTTAAAAGATGTCTCGTTTTAACGATCAAGGGGCGTTCGCATGAATCGGACGAAATTCATCGCCGCTTTTGCAGTCCTGTCCACGTTCGCCGGGATGTCGAGGGGGGCGGAAATCCTCGCGCCCGACGTGAGCATCAACGGTCTATCCCAGGCCGAGTTGAGCGTCAGTTGGTGGCAGTGGGCCATCTCCTATCCGGCCGGTTCCAATCCGGTGACGGACGCCACCGGGGAATTCGCCTATCTCGGTGCGGATCAGGCCCCGGCCCCCCACCCCGGCGTATTCTTCCTCGCCGGCAACCTTGGCGATTCGAGTCCTCGCTCGGTCGCGATCCTTCCGGGCCAAACCCTCTTCATCCCGATCATCCCCGTCGTGTCGCCGATTCCCGTTTTTCGGGGCGGACGAAGCCGCGGTCCGGCAGGATGCGGCGGACACGATCGGGACGGCGAGCGGGCTTTTCGTGCGGATCGACGGCGTCGACGTGGCGCTCCCGCCGGGGGTCGCCAGCCTCCTCGATTTTCGCCAGCTCTCCCCCCCCGGAACCTTTCCCCTCACCTTCCCGGCCGACAACATCTATGGAGTGGACGAAGGGACGTATGAATCGGTCTCGGACGGCTACTGGGTGGCCCTCGCTCCGCTGGCCCCCGGAACCTATCAACTCGATTTCGGCGGCGCCGGGTCAGGGACGCCGCCGATCTATGGTCCGTTCTCCAATACTCAAACCTACTTCATCACCGTCGTGCCCGAGCCTTCCTCGGTCGTCCTGTTGGGACTCGGAGCCGGACTGGGCGTCGTCGGGCTTCGTCGTCGGCACGCTCGCCCGAAGAAACCCCGGGGCGCGATGGAGGGGGAGATCATGGCGCCGCCTGGAAGATGAGATCGGCGTCGACTTCCACCTCTTCGCATGGCGCTGTAACGTGTACTAGGGTCGACCTGAATGGGGACGCCGCAAGAGAGCCAGGGTCGAAGTCGATACGATCGGGAACCATGCTCGCCAAGCTCTTTTCGTATACGCTCGTCGGGATCGACGCCGCCCCGGTGGAGGTGGAGGTCGACGTATCGCCGGCGTCGATGCCCAAGACGGTGCTCGTCGGCCTGGCGGAGGTCGCCGTCAAGGAGAGCACCCACCGGGTCGAGCGGGCCCTGGTGAACTCCGGCTATCAGCGGCCGGCGGATCGCGTCGTGATCAACCTGGCGCCGGCCGATCTCAAGAAGGACGCGGGGGGCTTCGACCTGCCGATCGCGCTCGGCATCCTGGCGGGGAGCGGGCAGGTTTCGCTGGACCGGCCGGGGGACTTCGCGGTGATGGGCGAGCTGGCCCTGACGGGGGAGACCCGGCCGATCAAGGGGGTCCTCTCGATGGTCCTCCGGGCCTCCGCCGAGGGCCGCGACGGCGTCGTGGTCCCCAGGGCCAACGCCGCCGAGGCGGCCGTGGTCGAGGGGATCGACGTCTACCCCGTCGGCAGCCTGGCCGAGGCCGTCGGCTTCCTCTCGGGCCAGCTCGACATGGACCCGGAGTCCGTGGACCTGGACGCGATCTTCTCGCGATGCTCCCACATGGACGAGGACTTCGTCGACGTGAAGGGGCAGGACTACGCCAAGCGTGCCCTGCTGATCGCCGCGTCGGGAAATCACAACGTCCTGATGATCGGCCCGCCGGGCTCGGGGAAGACGCTCCTGGCCAAGCGGCTGCCGACGATCCTCCCCCCTCTCACGCCCGCCGAGAGCCTGGAGACGACGCGGATCTACAGCTCGATGGGAAGGCTTCAGCCGGGGCAGGCCCTGATGGCCGTCCGCCCCTTCTGCACGCCCCACCACTCGGTCAGCGACGCCGGCCTCGTCGGCGGCGGCAACCCGCCCCAGCCGGGACAGATTTCCATGTCCCACAAGGGGGTCCTGTTCCTCGACGAGATGCCCGAGTTCAACCGCAAGACGCTGGAAGTCCTCCGCCAGCCGCTGGAGGAAGGCCACGTCACCATCAGCCGGGCGATGAACAGCGCCACGTTCCCGGCCGACTTCATCCTGGTCGCCGCCATGAACCCGTGCCCCTGCGGTTACCGGAGCGACCCGAGGCGGTCGTGCTCGTGCTCCCCGCCGCAGGTCGAGAAGTACCTGAGCCGGATCTCCGGCCCGCTGCTCGACCGGATCGACCTGCACGTCGAGGTCCCGGCGGTCCCCTTCACCCAGCTCGCCGAGATGCCGCCGGGTGCGACCTCGGCCCAGATCCGCGAGCAGGTCCTGGAGGCCCGCGCCCGCCAGGCCAAACGCTTCGTCACCGAGGGGACCCTGGTCAACGGCCGGATGACCCCGCGCCAGCTCCGCAAACACTGCAAGCTCAAGCCCGAAGCCATGAGCATCCTCAAGGCCGCGATGGAAGAACTCGGCCTCTCCGCCCGCGCCTACGACAAGGTGCTGCGCGTCGCCCGCACCATCGCCGACCTCGAAGCCTCCGACGAGATCCAGCCCCAGCACATCGCCGAAGCCGTCGGCTACCGCTCGCTCGACCGCAGCGTCTGGCTGTGAATTCAGCGGTCCACTCCCGGTCGGCCGACGCGACAGAGGCCGTCGAGACTCCTCACTCGACTCCACCGAGTTCCTGGGGAAGACCTTCGTGTGGCACGGGTTCCGCGAACCCGTGGACCGGCCGGAGATTGGGACGACGGCTCGGGAGCGGCCCGACGCCGATCCACGGGTTCGGAGAACCCGTGGCACCCTGATCGCCGTCTCTCGTCCCCCTCGAGGTGGTGGTGTTAAGTGAGGAGTGTCTCGCCGTCGTGTGCGCCGGCCCTGGCGGGAGGGGGGGGGCGGTCGTTGCATCGTCGGTCCGGGGGGATTCTACTAGGGACCATTAGGGCAGCCCGCTCGCGAGGCCGCCGACCGGTCTTTGGTGGTGGTCGATAACGGCGAGGCGACTCATGCACGGGACGAGGCGGCGATTTTTGGCGACGGGGGCCGTAGCGACGGCCTCGATGCTTCTGCGTTCTTCGAGGGGGGCGGCCGAGGTTCGCGCGGAGGTCCTGGACGAGGACCTGCCGCCGCCTCGCTACACGCTCGCCATGAACATCGAGATCATGTTCCCCGGTGGGATGCCCCATGCGCAACGGATCGCCGAGGTGGCCGGCTGCGGCGCGAAGCATTACGGCTTCTGGGATTACGTCGGCAAGGACCTCGACGCCATGCTGGAGGCCCAGCACAAGCACGGCCTGACCTGCGTGAGCATGACCGGCGCGCCGAAGACCGGCTGGTCCACCGGGCTGACCAAATCCGGCGAGGAGGCCGCCTTCCTCGAGGACTTCGAAGGAGCCTGCGCGGCCGCCAGGCGATTCGGCGCCGAGAACCTCATCACCTTCGTCGGACGCATCCAGCCCGAGATTCCCTGGGAGACCCAGCGCGCCCAGATCATCGCCGGCCTGAAGAAGGCCGGGCCGATCGCCGAGAAGTACGGGGTTTATCTCACGCTCGAACCGCTCAACCGCGTCGAGTCGCCCCAGATGGCCATGATCACCGCCCGCGACGCCTTCGACTTCGCCGCCGAGGCCGGCCATCCCCGCGTGAAGGTCGATTTCGACATCTACCACCGCCAACTCGGCGAGGGCAACGTCACATCGATGCTCACCGAGGGCCTCCAGGCCGGCCATATCCACTTCGTCGAGGTCGGCGCAGTCCCCGGCCGCAAGGAGCCCGGCACCGGCGAACTCGATTACCGGTTCGTCTTCAACCGCCTCCGCCAGCTCGGCTACTCCGGCGCCATCGGCATGGAGCACGGCACGACCCAGACCCCCCAGTACGCCTGGGAGACCGTCCGCCGGCTCGCCGGCCTGGCCTGAACCAACCGCGGGAGCGACGGGGACGCCCGTCGCGCGGCCGCGTTTCGGCTTCTGGAATCGGGGCGATCTGGTAGAATCGGCCGCCTAGTCGGAATCGGAGCGTGGACGCCGACGGGAGGTTCGGGGGGCGGTCGTTTTCGGGACGGCCGTCGGCCGATATAATGTTCGGGAGTCGTCGCGCCGCGATGCGACGTTTCCCTCGGTCGAGTCGGCGGTTCGGCCTCGGCGACGGTCTGGGGATCCCTCTGCGAGGTTCAGCCTTGGAAGATCAGAAAGCCCGCCCCAAAATCGTGATCGCCGACGACAACCCCCAGAACGTCGAGCTCCTGGAAGCCTATCTGGGGGACGTCGATTGCGAGATCCGCACGGCGCGCGACGGCGAGGAGACGTTGCAGGTGGTCGAGGAGTTCAAGCCCGACCTCCTGCTGCTCGACGTCATGATGCCGAGGCTCTCCGGGTTCGAGGTCTGCCGCAAGCTGCGGACCATCCCCGAGACCAAGGACCTCCTCATCCTGATGGTCACGGCGCTTAACGAGGCGTCCGACTTCGAGCGCGGGGTGCAGGCCGGGACCGACGACTTCCTGACCAAGCCCGTCAACAAGGTCGAGTTGCTCTGCCGCATCCGCAGCCTGCTGCGGGTGAGCCACCTGGAGAACCAGCTCGAACGGACGCTGGCCTACCTCGCCGAGTTCGAGTCGGCCAGTCGCGCCACCGAGGGGTCATGACCACGGCTTCGCCGTCGTCTTCGTCGCCGGTGAGGGTGGTCGTCAAGCCGAAGCGGGTCCGGCCGCTGTTCGCGGGGCATCCCTGGGTCTTCGCCCAGTCGATCGCGCGCGTCGAGGGCTCGCCGGAGCCGGGCGACGAGGTCGTGGTCGTCAGCCACGAGGGGGCGTTCGTGGCGCGCGGGCTGTTCAACCCGTCGAGCGCCATCCGGGTGCGGCTCTACCGCTGGGACGACGCGCCGCTGGACGCCGCGTTCTGGAGGTCCCGGCTGGAATCGGCCGTCGGGCTCCGTCGCGACGTGCTGAAGCTCGACGCCGAGGACGCCGCCTATCGGCTCGTCTTCAGCGAGGGGGACGGCCTCTCGGGACTGACCGTCGACCGCTACGGCCGTCGGCTGGTCGTCCTGTTTTCCAGCCTGGCGCTGCATCGCCGCCGGGACGTCATCCTGGCCGCCCTCCGCGACCTCACCGGGGCCGAGGGGCTCCTCGCCCGTCCCGACCGCGCGGTGGCCCGCGAGGAAGGGCTCGACGCCAGCGACGTCCTGATCGTCGGCGAGCTTTCGGACGGTCCCGAGACGGTCGTCGAGAACGGCCTGTCCTTCCAGGTCGACCTGCTCCACGGCCAGAAGACCGGCTTCTACTGCGACCAGCGAGAGAACCGCCGGGCCGTCGCCCGATACTGCGAGGGCCGGCGCGTGCTCGACCTGTTCAGCTTCACCGGCGGGTTCGCCCTCAACGCGGCCCGCCACGGCGGCGCGGCGAGCGTGCTGGCCGTCGACAGCTCGGCCCCCGCGCTGGCGACGGCTCGCGAGAACGCGCGGCTCAACGGCGTGGCGAACGTCGAGTTCGAGCAAGGGGACGTGCCGAAGGTCCTGGAACGCCTGCACGCCGCGGGGGAGCGGTTCGACGTGGTGGTGTGCGACCCTCCCAAGTACGCCGGGCACGCCCGCGACCTGGCTCCCGCGCTCGGAGCGTACGCCCGGCTCAACCGCGCGGCGGTCGGCGTCCTGGCCCCCGGCGGCTTGCTCGCCACCTGCTCCTGCTCGGGGCTCGTCGATCGCTCGACCTTCCGCGACGTGCTGGCCGACGTCGCCGGCCAGGCCCGCCGCCCCATCCAGATCCTCGAACAGCGCGGCCAGGGGCCCGACCACCCGGTCTCCGCGGCTTGTCCGGAGACCGACTACCTCAAGTGTTTCGTCGCCCGAGTCGGGGCCTGAACGGCTCGGCGCGACGGGGCGGCGGTCGGTCCGCGCATGGCGAAGGCCCGGAGGAAATCCGGGCCTTCGCGGATGGACGTCGGGTTCCGAGCGGTCCGATCGACGGTCAGTCGACGCGGCCGGCCGCCGGGGAGTCGCGGTCCTGGAACTCGCGGGCGCGATCCTCGGAGATGGCGCGGAGGAGGCCGTTGTTAAGGCGGCGGAAGAGGGTCGAGCGGTACTCGGCGGGGACGTCGGTCTGGATCCATTCGCGGGCCTCGTCGCGCATGCGGCGGACGCCGAACGACTCGGCGATGGCGCCCATGGCGACGAACCGCTCGGCGTCGGACGCGTAGAGCGCCAGGCTGGCGCGGGCGTCCTCGAAGCGGCCGGTGGAGACCAGGCTGTCGACCAGGATGCCGGTGAGGACGCCGCGAAGCCCGCGCTGCTCGATCGAGGCGACGGCCTCGGCGGCGAGGTTGAAGCTGCGGGTGGCGTCGTCGTTGCGGCCCTTGCGGGCCTGGAACTCGGCGACCAGGACGAGGGCGCGGGCGCGGGCCTCGGCGTTGCGGATCCGGTTGGCGATCTCGGTGGCCCGCTCGTCCTGGCCGGACTCGCCGGCGGCGATGGCGAGCCGCTCCATCGCCCGGTTCTTCCAGATCGGCCGCTCGATCTTCTGGGCCAACTCGGCCCCTTCGACGAGGATCTCGTCGGCCTGGGCGGCGAAGGCGGCGAGCTCTTCCTCGGTGGCCTTGACCGTGCGTTCGCTCCGGGGCTGGGCGTATTCCATCGAGATCATCGCGCTGCCGGCGGCCATGTTTTCGATGGCGCGGTCGAGGTATTCGCTCCGGTAGGTCGGGTTGCGGATCCGTCCGGCCATGTGGACCGCCCGCCGCCATTCGAGGCGGGCCAGGCGGATGGCGACGTCGGCCGGCATCCGCGCGGGGGTCTTGCCGTCGCCCGCCTCGCCGGGGAACAGGGAGATCTGGGGCTTGGCCTCTCGGATCACGGAGTCGGAGAGGAGGCCGGACACGGTGACGATCGAGATGACGAGCTGGTCGTGGATCAGCTCGTTCGGCTCGTCGGTCGCGGCCCGGGAGGCCGCCTCGACGGCCCGGTTGGCCAACGTGAGCTGATTGCTGAGGATGGCGCCCCGGGCGATCTGCAGGAGGATCCGGCCCCGCTCGCCGGGCTCGGTGATCAGCTTGGCGGTGTCGATCATCTCGGGCGTGATCCGCAGCCCCCCGCGGAGTCCCTCCGCGACCGGGGGGATCTCCTCCAGCGAGAGGAAGGGGTGGAGCGAGGGGTCGTCGGGGAACTCGACGTTCTGGCCCGGGCCCACCGGCGCGTTCTCGGGCCGCTGGACGGGCGGGGCTTCGTTCTGGGCCCTCGCGGGCTGGATGGCGCCCGACGCCAGAGTGGCGAGCAGGAGCGCCGGGTACCGGAACACCGGGTGTACGAGCCGCATGGGGTCTATCCTCAAGTTCGATCGGCGAGGGGGCCGACGAAAGGGTCGTCTCGGGCGCCAGGATCGTCGCATGGATCGTCGACGTGCGGTCGGCGCGCGGCCGACAACCTCAAGGATGCCCTCCGTTCTCCGGCCGGTCAAATCGCCCGGAAGCGGCTTCAGGCCCTTGGGGCGAAGACGCGTCGTGGATTGTCGACGAGGACGAGTTTAGCGACCTCGATCGCCCGCTCAGACGACCAGCCCCGGCCGGCGATCCCCTCCTCGGCCAGGGTCTCGGCCAGGATCCGCCGGTACATGTTGAATTTCGGCAGGATGAACTCCAGCTTGTAGGCGTCCGAGTAGTAGCCCAGGAGCTTCACCTTGGGGACCGCCTGGAGCCGGGCCTTGAGGTCGGCGGCGATGAACGTCGGCACGTTCGAGTACCACCAATGGCCCATCGGCAGGACGTTCGGGAAGATCCAGGAGTAGGCCACCAGTTCGGCGCCGGCGTCGGGCGAGAGCGTGGAGACCGGGAACGTCACCCCGGCGAAGTGGTTGAACAGCTCGCGGTACTCGTGCAGGCTGACCCGGCGGTCGAAGAGGTCGCGGCCCCCGGCCACTCCCGCCGGGTAGACGTTGCGGATCGGGCCGATCATGAGGTCGAAGGGGAGCCGGAACTCGGCGCAGCATTCGGCCAGCGTCCAGAAGACGGTGGCGCGGACCTCCTCGTGCTCGTCGGGGCGCAGCTCCAGGCCTTGCAGGGCCCGTCGGATCGGCGTGACGGCCCGCTTGAACGCGGCCTTCCGGGGGGCGAAATCGGGGGGGAGGCTGATCGCGCAGGCCCGCGCCCCCCTGGCGACGAACCGTTCGAACAGCTTGACGATCGCCTCGCGGAGCCCGGCGGCGTCGCCGACGTCGATCCCGGTGGTCTTTTTCAGCCGGGCGACGGTCGTCGGCTCGTGGAGCTTCAGGACCAGGTCGTCGGTGCGGAGGCAGGGGACGTAGCGGTCCACGTCCCAGCCTTCGAGGGGGTCGTCGAACTCGTTGGTCAGGAAGACGGCCTCCAGGTTGCTGCGTTCCCAGACGCGACGGTCCCAGGCTTCGCCGTCCTCGCCATCGCGGAGGGCCGCGTCGTAGAGCCCGCCGATCGTCTCCGGGCCGAGGCGGTCGGGGGCGAAGCCGTGGAAGGTCCGGGCGATCTCGATCAGCCAGGAGTACTGGACGGTGTTGTCGAGCGTCGCGAGGTGGCGGGCCAGGTTCTCGGCCCGGACGCGGGGGGGGAGTTCCGGGGCGACGGCCTCGGCGGGCATGCCGGCGGAATGGGCCAGCTCGGTGTAATAATGGTATCCTAGGACCTCGTCGAGGTCGCGGGCCGCGGGCCGATGCGGGTTGATGTGCGAGTGCGGGTCGAAGATCGGCCAGCGGCTCATCTCCTCGAACAGCTCGCGGGCGGCGGGGTCGGCGGGTCGGGAGGAGTGGCTGTCGGCTGTCATGTCGGCCTGCTCGAATGATAGGGACGCCGGGGGGCGGGACGAGCGGGCCCGAGGCCCGGCGTCGCCGTTTCGATTTCGTTTCCGGCGAGCGTAGCTCAGGCCGGACGGGGCGTGCAAGGGGCGGGAGAGGAGCCGGGTCTTCATGAAGGTGGTCGTGACCGGAGGCGGGACGTCCGCGCCCATCGACGACGTGCGCGTGATCACGAACGTCTCGACGGGGAGGACGGCCGCCGCGATCACCGAGGCCTGCCTCGACCGCGGCGACGAGGTCTGGCACCTCCACGCCCCGCTCGCCGAGCTCCCGCTGCTGCGGTCGGCCCGCTGCGACCTCGACGCCGATCCGGACGCCGAACGGGAGCGGCTCGATCGGCTCCGGGACCGCTGGCGCGATCGCCGCGATCGGCTCCACCTCCGTCCCCTGGCCGCCGGCACGGTCGACGAGTACGCCGCGGCGCTCCGCGCGGTGCTGACGACCGAGGCGATCGACGTCGCCTTCCTCCCCATGGCCGTCTCGGACTACGAGCCCGTTCCCCGCCTCGGCAAGATCAGCTCCCAGTTCGACGACTTGGCGATCCCGCTGCGGCGGACGTCCAAGGTGATCCGGTCGGTCCGCGACTGGGCGCCGTCGGTCTTCCTGGTCGGCTTCAAGCTCCTCTCCGGCGAGCCCCTCCCGGAGCTGATCCGACGCGCGCAGGACGCCTGCCTGATCAACCGGGCCGACGTGACCGTCGCCAACGACCTGGAGCAAGTCCGGGCCGGCCGCCACACCCTCCACCTCGTCCGTCCCGGCCGTCCGGTCGAGACCCTGGAGCCCGGGCCCGATCTCGCCGCCCGCCTCGTCGACCGGATTCGGGAGTGGGCGGGGGCGGGGGTGTAACGAAGCGTCCCGACGGCCCCTATCTCGTGAGGGATCGACGCGTTGCAGCGATTTTTCGGGCGTCGCGGCGATCGCTCCGGATGCGACCTAGTGTCTCTCCAGGGAGTCTGGTCGTTTTGTGAGATCAAGAGGTCTGGCTCGGACCATCGTCCGGGAGGCGGTCGCGCCTCGGCCCCCTGATGTCGCTGATCGGGAAGGATAGGCCATATGTCGAGGCGATTCGGCTTCGAGCGCGAGCGGAACCTCAGTTCTTTCTCGGGGCCCCACCTCCGGGGCGGGGGAGGCGCGACGTTCCCGCCCGACCTGACCACCGGCCTGATCTGGGGGCGGGCGGCGGATGTGAAAGCTCCAGATGTGAAAGAGGATACGCCGTCCTGGCTGTGTCGGAGCGTCCTGTCGCGGACGATCCTCGAAAATTCCAAGGCGATCGTGTACGTGAAGGATCTGGAGGGGCGGTACGTCTTCATCAACCGCCAGTTCGAGGCGATGCTGGGGGTCAGCGCCCGGAATTTCCTGGGGAAGACGGACCACGATCTTTATGAACCGGAGACGGCGGAGGTCATTCGGGCCAACGACTCCCGCGTCATGGAGTCTGGCGCGGCGATCGAGATCGAGGAAGTCATCCCGGTCCCGGACCCGGGGGGGCCTCGCGTCTACGTCTCGGTGAAGGAGCCGCTCTTCGACCACGACGGGCGGGCCTACGCCCTGTGCGGGATCTCGACCGACATCACCGAGCGGAAGCGGGCCGAGGAGGCGCTGCGGTTGGGGGAGGAGCGCTATCGCTCGCTCGTCGAGGCGACCGCGGCGATCGTCTGGAGCGCGCCGGAGTCGGGCGAGTTCGAGTCCGAACAGCCCGGATGGAGCGAGTTCACCGGCCAGACCTTCGAGGAGCTGCGGGGCCGGGGCTGGCTCCACGTCGTCCACCCCGACGACCGCGAGGAGACCCTGCGCGCCTGGTCGAAGGCCCTGCGGGAGCGCGACGTCTATCGGGTGGAGCATCGGATCCGCCGGCGCGACGGGGTCTACCGCGACATGTGCGTCCGCGGGGTCCCCATCCTCGCCCCCGACGGCACGCTGCGCGAGTGGATGGGGGTCCACGTCGACGTCTCCGACCGGAAGGCCGTCGAGAAGGAGCTGCGGGAGAGCCGGCAGCGCCACGCCGCCGCGATGGCCGCGTCCGGGACGGGGACCTATCGCTGGGACTTCGCGACCGGCCAGGTGGAGTGGGACGACCAGTTGCGAGCCCTCTTCGAGGCCCCGCCGGACTTCCCGAAGACGTTCGAGGACGCCATAGGGCGGATCCATCCCGACGATCGCCCCGCGCTGATGGCGGCGATCGAGGAGGGCCGGATCCTGGGGGCCGAGACGCCGATGGAGTTCCGGGCCCTGCTCCCCGACGGCGGCGTCCGCTGGCTCAGCGGCAAGGGCCGCATCTTCCTCGACGAGGAGGGCCGCCCATCGTACTCGATCGGCGGCTGCGTCGACGTCACCAGCCTCAAGCTCGTCGAGGAGCGGATCACCCATCGCGCCAACCACGACGCCCTGACCGGCATGCCGAACCGACACATGCTGCAAGCGACGCTGGAGTCGTTCACCGCGGCCGGACCCGCCCGCGAGCGGTTCGCACTGCTGCTGCTGGACCTCGACCGATTCAAGGAGATCAACGACGCCTTCGGCCACGAACACGGCGACGCCGTGCTGCGAGGGCTGAAGCCGCGGCTCGACGGCGCGGTGACCGGCCCCGGCCTGGTCGCCCGGCTCGGCGGCGACGAGTTCGGGGTCCTCCTGGACGGCGCGGGCCCTGACGAGGCGGCGGCGACCGCCGAGGCCATCCTCGCCAGCCTGGAACGCCCGTTCTACGTCGACGGCCAGAGGTTCGAGGTGGACGCGAGCATCGGCGTGGCCCTCTTCCCCGACCACGGCCGCGACGTGGCCACGCTGATGCGGGTGGCCGACATCGCCATGTACGCCGCCAAGCGCGGCCACTCGGGCTGCGCCGTCTACCACCCCGAGCAGGACCAGTGCAATCCCCGCCGGCTGAGGCTGATCGGCGAGCTGCGGCGGGCCGTCGAGGAGGACCAGCTCCTCCTCCATTACCAGCCGAAGATCGACCTGAAGACCATGGAGGACGCCGGCGCCGAGGCCCTGGTCCGCTGGCGGCACCCCCGCGAGGGGATCCTGACCGCCGAGGCCTTCGTCCCGCTGGCCGAGGATACCGGGCTGATCCGGCCCCTGAGCCTCTGGGTCCTGGACCGGGCCCTTCGCGACGGCCGCACCCTGGCCGAATCGGGCGTCCCGCTGGCGATCGCCGTGAACATCGCCCCGGACAACCTCCAGGAACCAGGCCTGACCGCCTCGATCATCGAGCTCCTCGATCGCCACGGCATGGTCCCCGGCCGCCTGACCATCGAGGTCACCGAGGGAGCCATGATGCGGAACCCGGCGCGGGCGAAGGCCGTGCTCCGGGAGCTTCACGAGCTGGGGGTGCGGATCGCCATCGACGACTTCGGCACCGGCTACTCCTCGCTGGGCTACCTGAAAGAACTCCCGGTCGACGAGGTCAAGGTCGACCGTTCGTTCGTGGTGGACATGGCCGTCAGCCGGCGAGACGCCTGCATCGTCCGCTCGGTGATCGACCTGGGCCACAACCTGGGCCTCCGGGTCGTCGCCGAGGGGGTCGAGAACGAGGCCACCCTGGACCTCCTCCGCGACTGGGGGTGCGACCTGGTGCAGGGGTTCCACCTGGGCCGTCCGCTCCCGGTGGCGGACCTGATGATGAGGCGTCGGTGCGCCGGCGTCCTCGCCTCGTGAGCCAGGCCGGGCGGCCCGGACAGGGTCAGCCGGCCGGTTCGGCCGATTGCGGCCGGGACTTCTCCGCGACGCGCCGGGCGACCGCCTCGGCGACGGCCTCGGTGAACGACGAGGTCGATTCCGTCCCCCCCAGGTCGGGCGTGCGCACCCCCTCGCGGAGGAGGTCGAGCGTGGCGTTCTTCACCGCCTGGCCCAGGCTGATTTCGCCGAGCTGGTAGAGCAGCATCGAGAAGGCCAGGAAGATGGCCGTGGGGTTGGCCAGCTGCTTGCCGGCGATGTCCGGCGCGGTGCCGTGGGCGGCGTCGAACAGGGCCGTGCGGACGACGGCCGAGGCGTCGAACGCCAGGTTCGCGCTCGCGCCGATGCCCAGCGAGCCGGCCAGGCCGCACGCCATGTCCGAGAGGAAGTCGCCGTACTCGTTGAGGACCAGGACGATCTGGAACTTCTGCGGCGCCATGATGACCTTGCCGAGCAGGGCGTCGAACAGTTCGACCGAGTGCGGCACCTCGGGGAACTGGCCGGCCACCTCGTCGGCGACCTTCTCGAAGAGGCCGTCGGTCGCCTTCTGGATCGTGTACTTGGACGAGCTGGTGACCGACTTGCTCGTCTTCCGCGCCAGGTTGAACGCGTAGCGGGCCGCCTCGCGGACGGGCCGCCGCTCGACGATCCGCAGGCTCACCGCGCCGTCCTCGCCGATCATCCGGCCGGGGTCGTCGTAGGTGCCGCCGGTGGCGATCCGGACGATGTCGAGGTCGAGCTCGCGGCGGAAGTTGGTCGGCACGCCGGGGATCGTGTAGACGGGCCGGTGGATGACCGAGAGGTCCAGCCGGCGGCGGAGCACCGCGTTGGGGCTCTCCTCGGTGGTGGCCGTCGGGTGCTTCAGGGCGACCTTGGTGTCGAGGATCTTCTCGACCGCCTCGTCGTAGATCGCCTTGCCGCGGGCGCGACGGTTCTCGACCCGAAGGTCGACCGGCACGAACTCCAGGTGCACCGGGAGCGCCCCGGCCAGGCGGTGGACCGCCTCCGAGAGTTCGGCCCCGATGCCGTCGCCGAGCAGTTCCGTGACGCGATAAGACGGGCGGTTCATCGACTTCCTCTCTTGCCGCGGCGTTTCCGACGGGTCGTCCCGACTGGGAAACCTCCGCAAATTATAAACCGCGAGCCCCGCCCGGCGAAGGCGCGACCGACGTTTCCCTCCCCCACCACGCGGCCGAACCTTATTCTAGGCCACGTGGGAAGGGGGGGGCGTCCCGGCGCTCAGCGGGGCAGTTCCAGGACTTCCAGCCGCGAGGGGGCGGCGGGTTCGTGGAAGACGCGCTGGACGGCTTTCTGGAAGTCTTCGGGCTTGGCGGTGTAGACGTCCACGAGCTGCTGGGGGTTGCGGTCGACCAGGGGGAACCAGGTGCTCTGCACCTGGATCATCAGGCGGTGGCCGGAGCGGAAGGTGTGGGCCACGTCCTGCATCGTGAAGTTCACGGCGGTCGGCTGGTTGGGGGCGAACGGCTCGGGGGAGTCGAGGCCGTTGCGGTAGCGTCCCCGCATGACGTCGCCGCGGACCAGGCCCTGGAAGCTCGCCAGGGGGACGCCGTCGGTCGTCTTGCCGGCGTGGTCGTCCGGGAAGACGTCGATCAGCTTGACGATCCAGTCGGAATCGGTCCCCGAGGTCGAGACGTGGAGCTTGACCTGGATCGGCCCCACGAGGGTCAGGTCTTCGGTCAGGGGTTCGGTCTGGTAGGCCAGCACGTCGGGCCGTCGCGAGGCGAACCGCTGGTCCTGGATCATGTAGTCGCCGGTCATCCGGTTGGAGACGGCCTCGATGAACGGGACGGGCTTGGCGGGGTCGCTGACGAACTCGTCGAACGCGGGCGCCGCCGAGCCTTCGGGGGGCGTGAACGCGACCCGGCCGCCGGCGGCCAGGTGGAGCGTCTTGGGCTTGGCGGCCCGGGGGGCCAGGCGTCGAACGTCCGCCACTGGTTCGTGCCGGTCTCGAAGACCCGGGCCTCGGGGCCCGCCTCGCCCCCTTCGCCCTTCAGGTGGGCCTGGAAGAAGGGGAACTCGATCCGTTCGCGGTAGTACTCGGCCGTCTTCGAGTCGAACGCGATCGGCCCCAGCGAGGCGCCGTCGCCGCCGGCCCAGCCGCCGTGGAGCCAGGGGCCCATTACCAGGACGTTCGTCGTCCTGGGGCTGGACGCCTCCACGGCGCGATAGGTCTCCAGGGGGCCGAAGAGGTTCTCGGCGTCGTACCAGCCGCCGACGTTCAGGACGGCCGGCTTGACGTTCTTGAGGTGGGGGCGGATGTCGCGCGCCTTCCAGAAGTCGTCGTAGTCGGCGTGCTTCATCATCTCGTCCCAGAACGGGAGTTCGCCCTTGAAGTAGCGGGCGTCGGCGTTGGCGAGCGGCCCCAGGTCGAGGAAGAAGGCGTAGCCGTCGGCCTTGTCGTTGTACATCGTGCGGTCGTAGACGTTCCGCTTGACCGGGGTCGGCCGGGGGTGGGCGAAGCTCGACATGAAGTTGAACGCGTGGGCCAGGAAGAAGGCCCCGTTGTGGTGCCAGTCGTCGCCGGCGAACCAGTCGGCGATCGGCGCCTGGGGCGACGACGCCTTGAGCGCCGGGTGGGCGTCGATCATCCCCATCGACGTGTAGAAGCCGGGGTACGAGATCCCCCACTGGCCCACCTTGCCGTTGTTGCCGCCGACGTTCTTCAGCAGCCACTCGATCGTGTCGTACGTGTCCGTGCTCTCGTCGATCTCCACGGCGTCGGTCTTGATCGGCCGGTGCGGACGCATATTGACGTACTCGCCCTCCGACATGTACCGCCCTCGCACGTCCTGATACGCGAAGATGTAGCCGTCGCGGCTGAACAGCGGGGAGGGGCCCAGCTCGGAGCGGTAGGCGTCGGCGCCGTAGGGGGCCACGCCGTACGGCGTCCGGTTGAGCAGGATCGGGTAGACCTTCGTCCGGTCCTTGGGGACGTAGACCGCCGTGAACAGGCGGACGCCGTCGCGCATCGGGATCAGGAACTCGTACTTGGTGTAGCTCGACCTGATGGAATCCGGCTCCTCGCCGACCGCCGTCGTCGCGGGGAGCAGGAGGAGGAGCGCCGCGGCGCAGGCGGCGGCCAGGGCTCGATTCGAACGGACCGACTTCATGCGATTCTCCCCGCCCGAGGGCGGCTCCGTTTCGATGGACGGCGGGCCGGCCCCGTCCGAGGAGAGGGGGGGCCGAGCCGCGTGACCAAGGAAACAGGGTACGGGAATCGCCCGCCCGATGTCAGCGCCCCAGTCCCAGCCGGGACCGGTGGTAGGCCAGCCGGTCGGCCGGGTTCATCCGCCCGAAGTCGGGCGAGCCGAGGGTCGCCGGCGCGCCGTTCTCGTACGCGCGGGTGGATCGCGACTCCGTCACCAGCGGCCGAGGCGCGGCGTGGGCGCCGTTCCCGTTCGACCCGTGGGCGCCGTTCCCGTTCGCCGAGGGCTGCGCCGCGAAGAGGCTGGGCGCCGGGCTCGCCGCCGGGGCCGGGGCCGCGGGCTTCGAGGAGGGGGGGACGGTCACGGACTTGCCGCCGGCGTAGCTCATCGACTGCTCGGTGATCTGGAGGTCGTCCTCCAGCGAGCGGTGGGGGGCGACGCCCAGCTTGCCCAGCACCGCGTGGTAGGCCTTCACCGCGTCGACCGGGTGGATGACGCCGTCGACGATCAGGCGGAGGAACTGCACGAACGCGAGCTGGTTCTCCGCGTTGTTGATCTTGCGGCCGAAGAGGGCGACCTTGGCCCCGTGCTTCTGGGCGTCGTGCAGGAGCTGGAAGGCGTCGCGGGTGGTGCCCGACGAGCCGCCGAGGATGCCGACGACCAGATGGGGGTCGAACCGGACCAGCTCCTCCATCGCCTTGGGGCCGTGGTAGACGATCTTGAGGAAGACGGGGCGCCCGGCCGGGGCGACGCCCGCCAGCATCCTCGTGATCATGTCGTTGAGGTAGAAGGGGAGGATCTCGGGCGACAGGCCGGTCTCGACGTTGGGGTCGAAGACCTCCAGGAAGTAGCGGAAGCCCTTGCGCTCGGCCTCCTCGCGGAAGGCGTGGAAGCGTTCGAGGGTCTCCAGGTCGAGCCGGAGGTCGTTGTTGAAGGTGACGCTGTAGAGCCCCAGGTCGGCGCCCCGCGTCCGTTCCTCGGGCTTGCAGTCGAGATGGCCGCACATCGCGTGGTCGAGGCTCGCGGTGCGGAACGGGCGGGCCGGCTGGGCGGCGTACGAGGACTCGCGGGCCAGGTGGATGTCGGTGGTGTCGTTGGCGCGGATGGCGGGCGTGACGGCCGAGTCGTCGAACAGGCGTTCGCCGAAGGTCAGGGCGTAGTTCGAGCTGGCCGACATGAGCATGATGTCGACGAGCCCCTGGCGGGTGATCAGCCGCATCTGCTCGCGGTACTGTTCGAGCGTCTTGAACCGGACCTCGCCGGCGTGCAGCTCGGGCGACTGGCCGGGCGCGCCGAGGCCCAGGGCCATGTCGGCGTCCTTGGCGTCGGCCAGGATGAACTCCCGGCAGTTCGGGTTCGCGTGGATCGCGGCGAGCTTGCGGTCGAGCGACTTCAACATCTCAGCGGCCCCCTCGGCCGTAGCCATTGCCGTTTCCATTGCCGTTGCCGAGACCCGAGACGGTCACGCGCGACGCCGCGCCGACGATCGGCCCGCCCCCCCGCCGCCCATCGTCACGCGGACGGGCCGCGGACCGGATTCGGCGGGCTTGCTCGACGCCGCCGGGACCTTGCCGGCGGCCTTCGGATTCCCCTTCAAAACCTGATCGATGGTCTCGCGGAGGACCTGCGCCGAACGCTGGAGCGCCGACGTTTCCTTCGTCCAGAGCTCGATCTCGCGCTGGGCGACGACCCCCGCCCGGCCGACGGCCGTGGGGATCGACAGGCAGACGTCGCGGATGCCGTACGGGCCGTTCACCAGCGACGACACCGGCAGGATCCGCCGCGAGTCCAGCGCGACCGCGTGGACGACCTCGCGGATCGAGAGGCCGACGGCGAACCCCGCGCCCCCCTTCAGCTTGATGACCTCGGCCCCGCTCCCCTTGGCGCGGGCGAAGAGCGACTCCCCCAGCGCCGGCGACCAGCCCGGGAACTTCTCCAGCGGCAGCCCGGCGGCCTGCGCGGCCGACCAGATCGGCACCATGCTGTCGCCGTGCTCGCCCAGGATCGTCGCCGTGACCTGCGTCGGCGGCAGCTTGAGCGCCTCGGCGATCAGGCTGCGGAACCGGGCGGTGTCGAGCTGCGTCCCCAGGCCGATCACCTGCGAGGCGGGGAGCCCCAGCCGGTTGGTCGCCAGGTAGGTGAGCACGTCGACCGGGTTCGAGACGACCAGGACGATCGCCTCGCGCTTGAGCCCGGCGGCCTTCACCTGATCCAAAATTGTCAGGAACAGCTCGACGTTGCGGTTGATGAGATCGAGCCGGCTCTCGTCGGGCTTGCGACGGAGGCCGGCGGTGATCATGACGAGGTCGCTCTCGGGGATCGCCTCGTAGCCCGTCGCGCGGATCACCTGATCGGCCGTCAGCGACGCGCCGTGGAGCAGGTCGAGCGCCTGCCCCTTGCAGGGGTCGGCGTTGACGTCGATCAGGTCGATCCCGCCCACGACCCCGCCGCATTGCAAGGCGAAGGCCGCGCACGAGCCGACCAGTCCGCCGCCGCCGATGATGCTGACTTTCATGACCGGGTCGTCCTTGGGACTTTCGATCCGCTCGAATGGACGGGACTCGACTTCTCGACTCGCGGCGCGGGATCGGTCACTTCGCGGAACCGTTGAGCGCGCTCATGACCTGATCGGTGATCGACCGGACCAGGGCGTCGACGTCCGTGCCGGACGCGGAGCCGTTTCCGGACGCGGAGCCGTTGGCCGAGGGCTTCGCCGACGGGGCCGGGGCGGCGGCGGAGCCGGGGAACTCGGCGCGGCCGACGGTGCAGCCGCAGGTGGAGGTCTCGCCCGCCTGCGCGGCCTGGTCGATCAGCTTGGGGTGGACGAAGACCTTGGCCTCGGGGCTGAAGTCCCCGTAGCCCTCGCGGAACAGGCTGTTGCCGCAGAGGTCGCAGTTCTCGAGCCCGCGGGTGAGCCGGGGGTCGGGGATGCCGAGGAGGGGCTTGAGCTTGATCAGCTCGGCGGCCTTGTCGTCGCCGTAGTAGTTCACCCGGCCGATCTGCTTGGCCAGGATCAGGATCCGGCAGTAGGCGTCGATGATCTCGGTCTTGAAGTAGGCGTCCTCAAGGTCCGTCCCCAGCGTGAGCGTGCCGTGGTTGGCCAGGAGGATCGTCTCGGTGTCCTTGACGTACGGCAGGATCGTGTCGGCGAAGGCCTGGCCGCCCGGGGTTTCGTACGGGGAGATGGCGATCTCGCCCAGGAAGACCTCGATCTCCGGGAGGACGCACTTGGGCACCGGCTCGCGGGCGACGGCGAAGGCCGTGGCGTGGGGCGGGTGGCAGTGGACGCACGAGCGGAGGTCGGGGCGGGCCTTCAGCGCCGTGAGGTGCAGGAGCATCTCGCTGGAGCGCTTGCGCTTGCCGGAGACCTGCTTGCCGTCCATGTCGATGATGCAGAGGTCGTCGGGCTTCATGAAGCCCTTGGAGACGCGGGTCGGCGTGCAGAGGACGCGATCCTCGCTCAGGCGGTAGCTGATGTTGCCGTCGTTGGCCGCCGCGAATCCCTTGTTGTAGATCCGACGGCCGATCTCGCACATCGTCTCCCGCAACTTCCACTCGTTCATTTCGCTCATGGCCGATCCTCGCTTCGCCGTCGTGGGATTGTCGTATTTCGCCGTGTGGATGGATTCGCGTCCGGTGTTCGGGGCCGCGATCAGAACGAGATCGCGTCGAGCAGGCAGGCGCAGTAGGCGTCGATGGGGGCCTTCTCCTTGCCGAACGGGTTGGCCGCCTCGCCCCCCTCGCTCAGCCCGATCAGGTCGCCGAGGCCGACGCCCAGGCGGTCGTAGGCGACCACGTCGTCGCCGCGCGACGAATCGCCGTCGCGGAGGGCGGCCAGGGTCATCGGCAGGACGATGGGGAACCGCGCCCCCCGCAGTCTGGGATGGGCCCGCGACAGCGTCACGCGGCCCACGACCTCGGCGATCCTCATGGCGTCCTCCCGTCTTCGCGGCATGTTTCGATCAGGTCTCGGGGGGCGCCGGCCCGCCGAAACGCGGTCGCGAGCTGCTTGATCCAGGCGATCGACTTGCCGGCCGGGTCGACCACGATCAGGTTCGCGCCCAGGGTTTGCGTGGCGCGGTGGACGTCGGCCGGCTCGGCGGCGAACGCGGCCCGGACCCCGGGGGCCCGGCACGCCCGCCAGACGGCCGTCGCGCCGTCGGAGGTGACCAGGAACACGCCCCGGCCTTCCCCCCCTTCGAGCCATTCCACGGCGGCGTCGACCGACGCCTCCAGCTCGCGCCAGAGGCCCGCGTCTTCGAGGAACGAGCGTTGCAGCGCGTCCAGCCAGCCCGCGCCGGGCTCGACCGCGAACGCCCATTCCCCCCGCGGCGCCGCGGCGACTTCGGCCGCCCCGGCGAGCCGGACGACGATCCCGCGCCGCTTCAAGAGGTCGCGGGCCAGGGGGGTGACGACCGTCCCCGCCGCAATCCGGACCGAACCCGCGTCGGCCGCGAGGGCCTCGGCGTGCCGGAGCGAGAACAGGCGGTCGGTGAAGACCGATTCGGAGGGCGTCGCCGGAGCCTTCGCCGGGACCGGATTCGGCCGGGCCAAGGGTCGGGTCCGCGAGGCGAAGAGTCCGGCCAGGACCGAACGCACGGCCTCGTCGACGGCGCGGATGGGATCGAGACGGCGCGGGGGGGCGAAGACCGGCGCCGGGATCGTCCCCGGGGCCGCGGCCGTCGTCCGCCTCATCGTCTCGTATCGGTCCCACGTCGTCTGGCTCATCGCGATCGTTCCGCATCCTTCTTCTTCGTCGACTTCAAGACCGGTCGGGCATCCCGAGGACGCTCCAGCGCCCCGGCGTCTTGCGGCCGAGGAGCCCCTGGAGCAGGGCTCCGTCGCTGGTCAGGAGCACCCGATCCCCCCTCCCCGCGCCGAGGCGGTCGAAGGCCAGGACGGGCTCGCCGTCGGGCCGGCCGTCGGCCGTCTCAAGCTGGACGACCAGCAGCCGCTCCTTCTCGAACGTCGGGTCCTTCACGGTGGAGGTCGCCGTGGCGACCACGCGGCCGAGCTGCATCGGGGGGCCCCTCGCTGGCTTCGATCGATCAGGCGAACCGGAAGCCGCCGGCGATGGCCGTCCGGCGCTGGCGGCAGAAGGTCAGGGGGGTGGTCACCCCTTCACCCGTCGGCCCGGCGATCGAGAACGAGGCGACGGCCTCGCCCCCCAGGCCGGCCAGGCACGAGCCGTTGACGACGAAGATGGTGCAATCCATCAGCTTGCCCATCCGGGACATCACGCCGATGTCGCGCGAGTGGAGGATCGCCGTGTGGCCGTAGCCGTGCTCGCTGGCGTGGGCCAGCGTCAGGGCGCGGTCGACGTCCGGCGTCTTCACGAACGGCACGAACGGCATCATCTGCTCGACCTGGACGAACGGATGGTCCGCCCCCGTCTCGCCGTAAAGGAGCTGCGTCGCGGCGGGGATCTTGACCCCCGCGTGCGCCGCCAGGATGGCCGGGTCTTTCCCCACCAGCTCCTTGCGGACGTGCGGCTTGCCGTCGTCGCCGTTCTCGAAGGCCGCGCGGGTGAGCGACTCGATCTGGGGGGCGGTCAGGCGGAAGGCCTGGTACTTGGGCATCAGCTCCATCAGCTTGTCGAAGATCGCGCCGACCGCGAAGACTTCCTTCTCGCCGATGCAGAGGAGGTTGTTGTCGAACGCCGCCCCCTCGACGATCGACTTCGCCGCCCGGTCCAGGTCGGCCGAGCAGTCGACCACGACCGGCGGGTTGCCCGGCCCGGCGACGATCGCGCGACGCTTGCTCGACAGGGCCGCGCGGGCCACCGCCGGGCCGCCGGTGACCACCAGGAGCTTCACCTTGGGGTGGTTGAACAGCCCGTTGGCGCTCTCGATGGTCGGCGGGTCGATGATCGTCAGGAGGTTCTCCAGGCCGATCGCCTCGGCGATGGCCTTGTTGAACTTCCGGACCCCCAGGGCGGCGATCTTGTGGCCCGACGGGTGGGCGTTGAAGACGACCGTGTTGCCCGAGGCCAGCATGCTGATCGCGTTGGCGGCCAGCGTCGGCAGGCTGTGGGTGACCGGCGTGATGGCCCCGATGACGCCGAACGGCGTGTAGTCGGTCAGCGTCACGCCCTGGTCGCCGCTGGCGTTGTCGGTCCGCAGGTACTCGACGCCCGGGATGATCGGGATCGTCTCGCGCAGCTTGGCGATCTTGTGGTCGAGCCGGCCGACCTGCGTCTCTTCCAGCTCCAGCCGGCCCAGCTCCTCGGCCTGCTCCACGCAGATCTGGCGGATGATCGCGACGGCCTTCTTGCGGTCGAGCAGGGGCCGGTCGCGGAACGCCCGGAAGGCCGAATCGGCGGCCGCAACCGCCCCCTCGACCGTCGGGAAGACCCCGAGGTCGCCGGACGGCGCCTGGCCGTTCGGGCCGGCGTGGCCGTTGGTCGGCGCGGGACCGGTCCCCATCTGGGTGAGGACCTGCTGGACCACGTTGCGGATCAGATCTTCAGTCGTTTGCATGACGGACACCGGGGTTCCTGGGCTGGGGCGAGGTCCATGCGTCGGCTTGCGGGACGGCTTGGTTCGGAGCGAGGCGGGCCGGGGACGGCCCCTGCGGCTTCATCCGTTCGTCGGGTTTACGATTCGGACCTGGTCGAGAAGACGACGCGGCCCCGGACGTCGACGGCGTCGACCAGGCCGATGACCACGGCGTCGATGGGGAGCTTCTCGGTCTCGGGCGTCATCCGGGCGCTCGAGCCCTGGCAGACGAGCACCATCTCGTCGAGCCCCGCCCCGAGGGCGTCGACGACCACGAACGTCCGGCCGGTCGGGACCAGGCGGTCGCCCCCCTTCTCGTCGATCCGGTAGGGCTCGACGATCAGGAGCTTGTGTCCGGTCATCGAGGCGACCTTCTGGGTCGCCACCAGGCTTCCCGTCACGCGGGCCAGGAACATCGTCTGGGGGTCCTGTGGGGCTGGGGCCGGTTCGTTCGCGTCGTCGTTCGTTTGGTCGGTCGATCGGGGATCAGGCCATCGCTGTGCGGCCCGATTCCAGGAGTTCCCGGGACTGGCGGGCGACCACGAGTTCCTCGTTGGTCGGCACGGTCCAGATCTGCACCCGCGAGTTCTCCGCGGAGATCCGGCGCTCGGCGGGGCCCCCGGCGTTGAGCGCGGGGTCCAGCTCGATGCCGAACCAGCCCAGGTCGCGGCAGGTCTTCGAGCGGATCAAGGACGAGTTCTCGCCGATGCCGCCGGTGAAGACGATCGCGTCAGCCCCGCCCAGTTCCAGGAGGAAGGCCCCCAGGTGATGGCGGATCGAGGCGACGAAGACGTCGAGCGCGAGCTGGGCCCGGGCGTCGCCGGTCGAGGCGGCCGACTCCACGTCGCGGACGTCGCGCGCCCCGCAGATCCCCTCCAGGCCCGACTGGTTCGCCAGGATGTCGAGGAGGTCCTCCAGGCTTCGTCCCGTCTCACGCATGAGCGCGGGGAGGGCGAAGACGTCGAAGTCGCCGACGCGGTTGTTGTGCGGCAGGCCGGACTGCGGGCTCATCCCCAGGCTGCAGGCGACCGAGGCCCCGTCGCGGATCGCCGCCAGCGACGAGCTGCCGCCCAGGTGGCACGAGATCACCTTGACGTCCTTGCGGCCGAGCAGCTCGGCCGTCCGCCACGAGATGTAGCGGTGGCTCGCGCCGTGGAACCCCCAGCGGCGGACCCCCAGGGTGGTGGCCCACTCCTCGGGGATGGCGTATCGCTGCGAGGCTTCGGGGATGGTGCGGTGGAAGCCGGTCTCGAACGCGGCGACCAGGGGCAGCTTCGGGAACCGCCCGCGGAGCATCCGCATCGCCTTGGTGTACGGCGGGTTGTGCGCCGGGGCGACGTCGGCGAAGGCCTCCATCGCTTCGAGCACCTCGTCGTCGACCAGATGGACGCCGGTCAGGTTGCGGGCGTGGACGGCCTTGAAGCCGATCGCCGAGACCTCGGAGGCGTCGGCCAGGACGCCGATCTCCGGATCGGTGAGCTGTTCCAGGCAGAGCTGGACGGCGTCGCCGTGGTCGGCGATCGGCCGTTCCGACTCCCGGGTCCCCTTGGGGGTCGTGACCGACACCCGGGACGAGGGGGAGCCGATCCGGTCGATCGCCCCCCGGGCCAGGACCGGCTCGGCCGGGTCGCCCATGTCGAACAGGCGGTACTTGAAGCTGGTGCTGCCCAGGTTGGCGACGAGGACTTTCAACGCGAGCCCCCCAGGTAGGCGCGGACGATGGCGGCTCCGGGCCGCGGGATGACGTGGGCGGCGCGGAGTTCGCCGGCCTTGGCGGCGGCTTCGGCGCCGGCCTCGACGGCGGCGCGGACGCTGCTGACGTCGCCCCGGACCATCACGCTGACGACGCCGCCGTCCAGCTTGATGATCGGGGTGGCCAGCTCCACGGACGCCGCCTTGAGCATGGCGTCGACCGCGTTGATCAGGCAGACCAGGCCCATCGTCTCGATGAGGCCCAGCGCTTGGCCGTTCATGATCTCGGCTCCCTGTCTAGTCTGAGTGTGGGGTCGAAGAATCGGGCGGGGCCGGATCTCAGCCCAGGAACGTGCGGAGGACCGCCGCGTCGGGCCGGGGGATGACGTGGGCGCTGACCAGCTCGCCGACGCGGCTGGCGGCCTCGGCCCCGGCCTCGACGGCGGCGCGGACGCTGCCGACGTCGCCCCGGACGAGGGTCGTGATGAACGACCCGCCGACCGAGACCTTGCCGGCCAGGGTCACGTTCGCGGCCTTGAGCATCGCGTCGGTCGCCTCGATGACGCCCACGAGCCCCTTGGTTTCGATCAGTCCGAGCGCCTCGCCGTTCATCCCCTGGCTCCCAATACTCCCGCGGGTCGCGGGCTTCTGTGCCGTCGCCATCTCTTGGGGCTCCTTCTCAGCTGGTGGCCTTGGGGGCCGCCGCCTTGGTGAACGACAGGATGCCGCCGAGGTCCTCGTGCGGCCGGGGGATGACCTGGACGCTGACGACCTCGCCGATCCGGCTGGCCGCCGCGGCCCCGGCGTCGACCGCCGCCTTCACCGCCGCCACGTCGCCGGCCACGAACGCCGTCACCAGGCCGCTGCCGACCTTGTCCCAGCCGACCAGCTCCACGTTCGCCGCCTTCAGCATGGCGTCGCTCGCTTCGACGAGAGCCACGAACCCCTTGGTTTCGATCATTCCGAGCGCTTCGAGGGATGCAGAGGCCACGGGGGCCCTCCTTCCGCGGGGGTGTTCAAGAAACTATCGACCGATTCGATTCGATCCGATCAGGCCTTGCTCAGGATCACGTTGGCGGCGTGCGCCAGGTCGCACGCGTTGGCTTCGTCGGTGTCGATGTGGACCTCCAGCTTCCAGTCCGGGTGGGTCCGCACGAGCAGGCCCTCCAGGGTGCTGGGGCAGGGGCTCTCGATCCGCATGTTCATCCGGTCCAGGTGCTTCACGCCGTAGTACTCGGCGTCGCGCGGGCCCATGTGGACGTGCCGCTCCGCCCGGATGACCCCCCTGGGCATCACCAGCGACCCCTTGGGGCCGATCAGCAGGCAGCCGGGGGTCTCCTCGATGTCGCCAGAGAGCCGCACCGGCACGTCGATCCCCAGGCTGATGGCGTCGGTGAACGCCAGCTCCACCTGGCTGAACTTGCGGCAGGGGCCGAGGATCCGCACGCCGGGGATCATCCGCTGGCGAGGCCCGACCACCGCCACGGTCTCCTCCGCGGCGAAGTCGGTGTCCTGGTACAGCCGCTTCATCGGCGTGAGCTGGTGCCCCTTGCCGAAGAGGACGTCCACGTCGTCCTGCGTCAGGTGGCAGTGCCGGGCCGAGATGTTGACGACCACCTTCGGCGGCCCGGCCTCGCCGTTCCCGGCGGCCGGGGCCCCGCCCGGGGCCGCGGCGCCCAGGCTCTTGAGGATGATCGACCGCACCAGGCTCTCGATCTGGTCGCGGTTCGCCGTCGCCGTCCCCGTCGCGCTCATGCCTCGGTCCTCTCGTCGGTCGCCTTGCGTGTCGGTTCCGCCGTCGTCTTCCCGCCCGGCCCGTCCCAAATTTCCGGCCCGGCCGTGTGCACGATCACCCCGGCCGCCTCCAGCATCGCCCGCTGGGATTCGGGCGTCCGGGCGTCGCACACCAGTCGCGTGACCTCGTCCAGCCCGCAGAGCTTCGCCAGCGCCAGCCGGCCGAACTTCGTCCAGTCGGCCGCGATCACCACTTCCTGGCCGCAGGCCATCATCTGCCGCTCGGTCTCGACCAGCAGCAGGTTGGAGTTGTACACCCCGTCGGCCATGATCCCGCCCGCGCCCAGGATCGCCTTTCGAACCCGGATCCCCTGCATCATCGCGATCGCCAGCGGGCCCAGCGCCACCCCCGTCCTCGGGTAGACGTAGCCCCCGATCAGGATCAGGTCCGACCGCGGGCTCGACGCCGCAAGCTGCGCGATCGGTAGGCTGTTCGTCACCAGCTGGACGTGGATGTCCCGCTCCAGGATCGCCCGGGCCACCTCCAGCGTCGTCGTGCCGCCGTCCAGCAGCACCGTGTCGCCGTCCTCGATCAGGGCCGCCGTCGCAGCGCCGATCGCCCGCTTCTCGGCCATCGCCGTGTGCGTCCGCTCGTCGAACGCCGGCATCCCCCGGGCCTCCCCGGAGAACACCGCGCCGCCGTGGGTCCGCTTCACCCCTCCGGAGAGATCCAGCGCCTCCAAATCGCGGCGGATCGTGCTCTCGGAGACCTGCAGCTTCTTCACCAGCTCGTCGAGCGTCGCATAGCCCTGCTTCGAGATCAGCTCGCGGAGCTGCCGGCGTCGCGTCTCTGGAAGCATGGGCGACCTGTTCTGGTAGGATTCCCGCACGATCAACGGAGTTTAGTTTCCATCGCGGTGAAAGCCCTGTCAAGAACTTTCGGTGGGCTTGACGGAGTTTGACTGATTCTTGACGGAATCTGCATGAAATCCGTCGGGTTCCGGGCGGGCCGCCTCCGTCCGTATAATGGGTGGTCCTTCGCGTCCTCGCCCCTTGCGCTCTCTCCGTTCCCCCCGCCCGCCGAGGTGCCGATGCCGGAACTCCCCGAGGTCGAGACGATGGTGCGCGGGCTCCGGCCCGCGCTGGAGGGGCGGACGGTCGATCGCATGGAACTGCACGACCCGAGCTTGCTTCAGGGATGCACGGCCGAGGAGTTTGCGGCGCGGGGCGTCGGGGTGCGGGTCGCGAGGGTGGGGCGCCGGGGCAAGTGGGTCGTCGTCGAACTCGCCGACAGGGGGATGATCGTCATTCAGCCTCGGATGACTGGAGGCTTTTGGCTCGTCGACCCCCCCCGACCCGAGCACGTCCGCCTGACGTTCCGGCTGGCGAACCCCGAGGCTTCGATCTGGTTCTGCGACGCCCGTCGCCTGGGCCGGATCATCCGGTTCGACGGCCCCGAAGACGCCGAGGCGGCCTTCGCCCGCGCCCACGGCCCCGACGCTTTGACGATCGCCCGCGACGACCTGGCCGCGCGGTTGAAGCGGACCCGGCGGGGGATCAAGCCGACGCTCATGGACCAGAAGGTGCTCGCCGGGATCGGCAACATCTACGCCGACGAGATCCTGTTCCAGTCTCGGCTGCACCCGCTCCAGGTGTCGGCCGAGTTGACCGCGCGCGAGGTCGACCGGCTGCACGCGGCGATCGAGCCGGTGCTGGCGAGGGCGATCGCCGCCGAAGGGTCCAGCTTCGACGCCGGCTACCGGACCGTCCTGGGCCTGGAGGGGGGCTTCCTGGCCGTCAACTCCATGTACGGCCGCGCCGGGGAGCCCTGCAAGGGCTGCGGCACCCCGGTCCAGAAGACCAAAATCGCCGGGCTGATCGGCCGCCCCACCTACCTCTGCCCGACGTGTCAGCCCTTCCGAAAGCCCCGGTCGCGGAAGTCGACCACCTAGCGGACCTTCCAGGCCCCTTCGACTTTCTTCCGGTACTTCGGGTCGGTCTGCGTGGCGATCTCGGATCGACGCCTTGGGGCCCGACTTGGAAGGGGGGGGAAAGCCGACCGGCCCGATCCTCGATGGTCCGCGAGGGACGCATCGTGGTCGGGCCGGTCGGGAGGTGATCGGAAGCTCGGAAGCGAGGTCCGGCTCAGTGCTTGGACTTGGCGGTCGAGCCGGCGGCCAGGTCGCCGGTGCCGGCGAGCTTGGCGGCCTTGAACTCGTCGGCGGTCATCTGCTTGACCGTCCGGTTGTGCATCAGGACGAGGCCGCCCGATGTGGGGACCTCCTTGGCGTAGGCGAGGACGTCGTCGGCCGGATCGGTCGTGGCCGGGCCTTCCATGACGTCCTTGATCTCCACGCCGGCGCGGGCGATCACGTCGCCGTCCTTGAGCGCCTTGAAGCCCAGGGGGGCCACGGTGTCGAGCGGGGCGAAGTCGGCGAGGGAATTCGCGGGCTTCTTCTTGGAGAAGGCGTACTGGCGGTACATCTCGCCGATGTCGTTGAGCACGAAATCGGTCTTGTTCGTCTCGGTGAGCGGGGCCGTCTCGGGGCCGCCGCAGCCGGTGATCGTCGCGACGAGGCCGAGGGAGAGTGCGAGGGCCGCAAGTTGATGAGAGCGCATATCGCCTGTTCGTCCGGATCGGGATGATGGGGGCGGAAATGAAAAAGGAGACGGCCCAGGGCGGGCCGCCTCCCCGGTCAGGCTGGAGCGAGGGCCGGGAGGCGGGTCGAGGCCCCCCGACTCGGGCTCAGTAGGCGTCGGAGCTGACGATCTCGCCGCCGGCCTTGGTGCCGAGGGCCATCCAGGCCTGGGGATTGATCGAATCCTTGATGAACCGGACCGAGCCGTCGGCGAAGGCCGCGTTCGCGCCGCCGGAGTGGTAGCTGCGGGCGGCGAGGTGGCCGTTGTTGAACGCCCCGCCCATCACGGCGCAGTCGAAGAACTTCGAGTTGGGGGTGAGAGTGTGGCTGAAGTAGCCGGTCATCGGCAGGCCGCGGTAGTACTGCTGGCCGCGGTAGACGATCCGGGTGTAGTAGCCGGGGCCGCCGTAGGTGCAGTTGGGGGCTACGCCCAGGTCGCCGTCGTTGATGATGTAGACGTTGAGCGGGTCGTTGGTGGGGATGCCGCCGGTGAAGCCGCCGATCGCCGTCGTCGTCGCGGCCCGGCCCCGCCGGGTCTCTGAGAAGGTGACCGTGTTGCTCGTGCCGTCGGAGACCGCCGCGACGGTGACCGGGATGGCCCGCTTCCAGCTCGGGTAGACCCGCGGCGCCGCGGTGTCGATGGTGACGTTGAAGATCCCGGACCGGGAGGTGTTGGACTCGTGCGAGAGGGCGGCGGTGCCGAGCTGCTGCGCCGCCGTGGCGCCCAGGCTCGCGACGTAGTTGGTGTAGCCCACCTCCGTCAGCTTGACGTTGATCGGATCGGACGGGCAGACGTACGCCGAGACGATCTGCGTCTGGGCGGTGAAATTGGCCGTGCCGGGGCCGAACAGGTTGATGCACTGCTCAAGGTTGAACGCGCCGTAGGCATTGGACGCTTCCAGGTAGGGCAGGAGCTGGGCGAACACGTTCGGGCGGGCTCCGCACGTGCCGGCGGCGAGCACCGGCTCGTTGTAATACGGCCCGAACCCAGGCAGGTAGGCGCCCGAAGCCGACTCGGCGTTGGCCAGGGCCAGGCCCATCTGCTTCAGATTGTTGGTGCACTGGGCGCGGCGGGCGGCCTCGCGCCGACTGGACGGCCGGCAGCAGGAGCGCAATCAATACAGCGATGATTGCAATCACTACCAGCAGTTCGATCAGGGTGAAACCACGGCGACTGGGTCGCGTTTTCAGGCGGGGATTCCTGTGTTCGTTCGACGAGGATGGATGATGAGACATCGCGACGTGGAGACGCAGCGATGTCGGCGAGGCGGGGGAGGACGGCTTCATCGCGCGTCCGATTTCAGTCTCAATGATCCTAACAGGTCACAGTGGGGCCATCAATGAAGTAACCCTCAGAAAAATCGGCCCACGCCGTCGCCTTCGACCTCGATGTCCTTATCCAGCGACTTCATGCAGGGATACGGTTAGAGCAACGCAATCGCCGTGCCCTTCCGCTCGACATCTCCGGCCGTGGAGAGGCCGTCTCGTTCGTTCACTTCCCGGCCGGAATCTCCGAATTCTTTCGGTTTCGAGGCCGGGGGACGGGCTGGTTTCCACAAGATGTTTCAGGTAAATATTTTGCGGAATGAAGGTCCGGGAGGTCGCAAGCTGGCCGTCGCGGCCTGGACGTGCGGGGCAAGGATCGATCCGGGAGCGGCCGTCGAGGGGGCGGCGGGGGCCTGGAACAGTCGAGCCTGCGTATTGGGCGTGCCTGCCTAAAATCTGGGCTGATGGGCGAGCGTCCCGCACGCGGCTCGGCTCGGGTTCGATACTGGACCGAGACGGGGGCGGATAGCCGTCGTCCGGTTCGATGGAGGCGAGGCCGGGCCGGTTTCATTATTTAGGAGGCTCGGCCGCGCGCTGGACGTTCGGATCTGCGTCGGCGGGGGTGCTGGAGGGGGCGAGCTCGGGGGGGCCGACGCTCGCGGCGACCTGGGGGGTCGGCGGCGGGGGAGGGGAGGTCGTGGCCGACGCCGGGCTCGATCGGGAGGGCCGCATTCGGATGAGCAGGTGGTTGGAGGCCCCGTTGGGGGTGGCGACGCTGATTTCCAGGAGGGGGACGCCCTGGGCGTTTGGCGTGGGGCGGGCGTCCTGGGCGATGGTGACCTGCATCAGGTTTCGGCTGACCAGGACCGATTCGGCGACCTTGCCGCCGGCGATGACGTGGGTGTCGTGGACGCTGAAGTTCTTCCCTTCCAGGAAGATGGTGGATTCCTCGCCCTGTTCCGGGGGGTTGCCGTGCCAGGCCACGAGCGCGGGGCGGAGCTGTCCCCCGCGAGAGCAGAAGACGCGGGAGTCGTTGTGCTCGGCGGAGTAGGGGACGCGGACGACGAGTCGCTGGGTGGGCATGAGGCTCTTGAGCTGGTTGAGCCGCTCGACGGCGATCTGGAGTTCCTCGGGGCGGTTGCTGGCGATGGAGCCGACGTTGCCCAGGGCGTTCTCGGCCTCGACGAGCCGGGCGGCGAGGTCGGACGCCTTCTCGATGGTGGAGGTCCGGCCGTCGTTGAGGTCGCTGGTCTTGAACCAGTTGGCGACGGTGACGAATTCGATCTTGGGGACGAAGTTGGGCATCACGATCAGCGCTGTGCATTCGCGCTGGCCGGGCTCGATGCTCTGCTCCTTGTCGTCGCGTCCCAGGCCGTTCTGGAGCAGGTCGGCGACGGCCGCGAAGCCGGGGCGGCCGGAGCGGGAGGTCTGGAGCCTGGGGTAGAAGATCCAGCCGAAGGTGCTCTCGCCGGCGCCGAAGCCGACCATGGTGGGGTTGAGGCGGATGGCGGCCTCGTCCTCGGCCAGCGCGGCGTCGTTGGAGAAGACCCCCGCGGCGCGGAGGGGCCCGACGGGGCCGCCGCCGATCAGGTTGAGGCCCGAGGTGGAGCGGCGGGCGACGGTGTCGGCGACGTTCTGCTGGGCGATGACCGGCTCGATGGCGTAGACCCGCAGCGGCCACTTGGCGTCGGTGTACTTCTTGAAGGCGGCGACGGCCTCGTCGGAGGGGGAGGGGTCGAAGAAGTTGAGCCGGCGCAAATCCTCGTGGCGGACGTCGGGGAGCTGGTCGACGATGTCCTGCTTGAGCCGGGAGTTGAGGGCGGCGGCCTGGACCCGCAGGACGAAGCCCAGGGCGTCGAGGGTCCGCCGGCGGTTGACGGCCCCGTCGTCGAGCGGGCCGTTGGCGGTGGAGGCGAGCATGACCGAGTCGTCGACGCTCCGGCTCCGCAACGCCGCGAGCTTGGGGAAGTCGCGGCGGGCGACCATGGCGCCGAGCGCTTCGAGCGGGTCTTCCTCCGGCGCCGTCGCCCCCGTCCCGGCCTGGGGCGAAGCGGACGAGGGCGAGGACGAGACGGCTTCTTCCAGCAGGGAATAGGACGCTTCGAACTCGCCTCTGAGCCACTGGGCGATCCGGGCGTCGCGGTGGTAGGGTTCGTCGGCGAGTTCTCGGGAGAGCTGGCGACCGGCCTCCTTGCGGAGGAAGTCGATGTTGTCGGGGCCGTAGAAGACCTCGGAGTCCGCGAAGGCGACGAGGGCGAGCGGGTTCACGCCCGGCCCGGCGCTGGGCTCGTCGTCCTCGTCCGGGTCGTTGCCGAGCGTCTGCGCGAGGCTGCCGACGGCCTCGTTGATGACCGCGTTGCGGAGCGTGTACCGCATCGTGTCGCGGTCCATCAGCGACTTGGCCGAGACCGTGATGATGGCCCCGCGGCCCCGGCGGTTCTTGGGGCCCGGCGAGAGCGTCACCGGGATCCGCACGAGGTACAGGCCGTATCCCGGCCGGTCCGTGAGGTCGTCGCCGGCGTTGATCCGGCGGAGCTGGTTCAGGTGGTTCAGGTAGTGCGAATGCTCGTCGAGCACGACCGTCGGCTCCAGCACCCCGGCGGACGACGGGTCGGCGGCCCCGTTCGCGGCCCGCGCCGCGGCGGGCGCGGCGGTGTTGGCGGCCGCGGCGTTGGCGACGGCCGCCGCGTTCTGGCTGGCGATCAGCGCCAGGAGCGATTTGGTCTGTTCGGACTCGCCGACGGTGGTCGCGGCGGCGGTCGCGCCCGTCGCTCCGGGGTTCGCGAGGTCGGCCAGCCCGGCGGCGAGTTGGAGCCGCTGAGCCTTGGCCTCGTTGCGGCTGATCGAGGCGTTGATGACCCCCTTGAACCCCGCCTTGAGCCAGAGCGCCATCTGGCTCTCGTACTCGGACCGGAACTTGGCGAGCCGGTCCTGGCCCCACACGTCGGGCGACTTGACGCCGATGGTCCCTTGCAGGGTCATGCTCCGGTCCAGGTCGTCGATCATCTGCTCGACCTGGTGGAGCGAGGGGCGGGCGTCGGAACGGGCGAGGCTCGTCGGGACCGGCCAGGAGGTCGGCAGCGTCGAGCAGCCGCCGGCCGTCGCCGCCAGCATCGCTCCCAGGGCGAGCCTCCTCGCCGCCTTCTCCCGACGCGTCCGGAATCGTGACATGGCCCCCTCGGCTGGATTCCCCCTTCGGATCGGAGCCGTTCGACGCCTGCGAGCAGGCTTCCGATCCAGCATCCGGGAGTTTGCCGATTTCCCCGCGTTCGCCAAGGCGGATTTCGGGGATTGTAAAAAGCGCCTGGCGGTCGAGGCTCGTGCCGTCGGCGGTTTATCGGGGGCTTTGGGCCGGATCTTGCTCGGTCGGGCCGTTCGAGGCATCCCGGCCGGGTTGCGCTTCCTGAAGGCGCGTCTCCAATTCGTCGGACGCCTTGTCGAGCCGGGCCAGCGTCGCATCGACGTCGTCCTGGGAGTCGCTCACCGCGATCATGGCTTTCCCCAGGCCGATGAGGGCGCCCGCCACGCCGGCGGTGGTCGCCTGCGACTCGCCGTACATCCGCTTCCACCGATATCGGAACTCATGGACTTCCGCGTCTTCGATGACCGGTGGTTCTTGCTCCGGGTAGCGTACGCCGAGGAGCGCGCGCTCCCACAGCGCGAACACTCGCGCCGCGCGAACGGGGTCGACGGCCTTCGTCGCGCTCCGAACCTTGACCTCCAAGGGCTTCCGATCGCGCGCCTCGCCGTCGTCCCCGACCTGCTGTTCCGGCAGGGAGAACCAGATGTTGCGGTCCGGGAAGACGGATATCAGCTCGCAGCCCCCGCCATCCCGCCGTTCCCGGAGTGCCACGCAGGACTCCGGGTCGAACGGGGATCGGGAGACCATCACGACGGCCCGGAGCGAGCCCCAGTCGCAGGCGTCGTTGGATTCGATTTCATCGACGCGCATGATGCTTAGGCAGGCGCGGATGTAGCTCTCGAACGCCGGGGAAGGATACGGGTCGACGGGCGTGAGGCGTCCCGGCGGCCCCGGTGGATCTTCGGCCGGCCGTTCCTGCGCCGCCGCCGTCGTCGCGAGCATCGCCCAGGCCGCGAGCGCCGCCATGGTCCGTGTCATCGAGAGTCTCTCCGTGGGACGTTCCTGGTCGAACTCCCGTCCCAGCATCCCGGCGACGGCCGGAGTCCACAAGGAGGCCGTCCCCGATCCCGCGAATCCAGGCCGCCCACGGCGGACCTATCTTCTCAAGCTTGCGCGGGCCGCTAAGATGAGACCGATGCCGGGGGCGACCGCGAAGCGCGAGGGGTGGGCCGTTGATGATCGATCGAGCCGATGCGCTGCTCGTGATGACCTGCGCGGCGCTCGCGCTGCTGCTGACGCCGGCGATGGGGCTGATCTTCGCCGGGCTGGTCCGCCGCAAGAACGCGCTCTCGGCGTTCCTGGGCTGCCTGACGCCGCTGGGGATCGTGGCGGTCCAGTGGCTCTTGCTGGGGCAGGGCCTGGCGTTCGGCCGCGACCTGTTCGGCGGGCTGGTCGGCGTCCCGGACGGGGCGCTGTTCGGCCTCCGATTCGAGCCTCGGGGCGACCTGGCGACCACGATCCCGGAGTCCCTGTTCCTGACGTTCCAGATGCTGGCGGCGGCCTTCGCGGCGGCCCTGGTCGCCAGCGCGGGGGCCGAGCGGGCGCGGTTCGCGTCGACGGCGGTCTTCGTGCTCCTGTGGACGACGCTCGTCTACGACCCGGTGGCCCACTGGGTCTGGTCGCCCGAGGGCTGGCTCTGGAAATTCGGGGCGCGCGACTTCGCCGGCGGCCTTGTCGTGCATGCGACGGCCGGCGTGGGGGCGCTTTGCGTCGCGGTGGCCGTGGGCAAGCGTCGCGGGGCCGACGTCGAGAGCCTGCATCCCCACAACCTGACCCTGACGGCGATCGGGACGACGCTCCTCTGGCTCGGCTGGATCGGCTTCAACGTGGGGCGGGCCTGGGGCGTCTCGCCGGGGGCCGCGGCGGCCTTCGCGGCGACCCTCTTCGGCGGCGCGGCCGGGATGGCGGCCTGGTCGCTCGTCGAGTACGCGACGACGGGCAAGGCGACCTTCCTGGGCGCCTGCACGGGGATCGTCGCGGGCCTGGTGGGCGGGTCGGCCGCCGCGGGCTACGTCGCCCCGCCGGCCGCGGCCGTCCTCGGCGCGACCACCGCCCTGATCGTCCACGGCGCGATCCTCGTCAAGGGACGGCTCGCCTACGACGACTCGCTCGACGTCTTCGGCGTCCACGGCGTCGGCGGGATCGTCGGCGCGCTCGGCCTCGGCCTGCTGGCCGACTCCGCGCTCGACCCCGGCGTCGTCGGCCTGTTCGAGGGCCGCACGGAGCTGATGCTCGCCCAGCTCGTCGCCGTCGCGGTGGTCGTCGCCTACACCGCCGTCATGACCTCGGCCATCCTGTTCGTCGTCGACCGCGCGATGGGCCTCCGCGTCAGCCCCGAGGACGAGGAACTCGGCCTCGACCTCGCCCAGCACGGCCAGCGCGGCTACGTCCTCGGCGAAGGCGAACGCGCGTTCGGCGAGTTTCGATGAAAGCCGCGATCCGCACCCCCCGGTTGCCCACCGCCCTACGATGACAGGAACGCGAGCGAGCCGAACGGCGGCCGACGCGATCGACGCCTCGACCTGAAACGAAGCGTCATGGGCATTCCGGGAGAATCGACGACATGCGGATCACTTTCGGCCTTGGTGCGGCGGCGCTCGTTCTGGTCCTCGGGGCGGCGGGAGCGGACGGGCCCGGCGAGACGCCCCGAGAGATCCCCCCGGGCCCGCTGGGGGACGTGATCCGGCTGGGCGAGACGCTGGTTCAGGAAACCGCGACGCACCCGATGACGAAGCCGTACGTCGGCAACGCCCTGAATTGCACGTCGTGCCACCTGGCGAACGGGACCGATCCCGAGGCGGGGACGTTCCTGGGGACGGCGACCGCCTATCCCGCATACTCCCCTCGCGAGGGCCGGGTGCTCACGCTGGAGGATCGGATCCTCAACTGCTTCATGAGGAGCTGCCACGGCGTCCGGCCGCCGCTGGGGAGCGAGCCCTCGGTGGCGATCGCGGCCTACATCACCTGGCTCTCGGCCGGCCAGCCGCTGCGCATGAATCCGAAGCGTCCGGCCGGGCCGGGCGCGATCAGGCCGCTGGGCCTCGCCGCCGAGTCGGCCGATGCGGAGCGGGGCAAGGCCCTCTACGCCGAGAACTGCGCCGACTGCCACGCCGACGACGGCCGGGGCCGCAAGGAGAACCCGCCGGTCTGGGGAGACCGCTCGTACAACCAGGGCGCCGGGCTGGCGAACACGCCCCAGCTCGCCGCCTGGCTCAAGGTCGCCATGCCCCTGGACGACCCCCACCTGACCGAGCAGGAAGCCCTGGACGTCGCCGCGTACGTCAACTCCCACGACCGGCCCGCGTTCCGACTGGAGGACCACCTCCCCCCCGATGACAAGCTCGGCGAATACAACGCCGCGGCCGACGCCCCCGGAAGGTGAGCGTCGGCCGCGGCGTGAGGTTTTCCCTTTACGGACTGGTTCGGGTCAGGGCTTCCTGGTCGCGACCAGCTCGGCGGTGGCCGGGACGCCGTCGAAGGGGGCGGCCACCGGCTCGACGAAGCCGTTGTCGTGGGCGATGAGCCCCAGCGAGCCGACGCAGTAGTTGTCGCCGCCGGAGAGGAGCAGGTTGAACACCGGCTGGACCTTCTCCTTCTCGGCCGAGGCGACCTCCACGGTGCCGCCCACGGTGCGGAGGCGGTCGCCGGGCTTGAGGTCCCGCGCCATGACCCAGCCGTGTCCCGCCTTCCAGAAGCGGTGGATGCCGGTGGGGTGCACGGTCTCCCTGCCCAGGTCGATCGCGTGGGTCATGGTCGGCGGGTTGTGGAACACGGTCACGACCGCCCGGTAGTCGAACCGGCCGGTGGTCGTGTCCTGGGTCAGCACCTGGTCCCCGGGCCGGATCGTCTCGATGGGCCGGTCGCCCCGCAGGGTGCGGACGGGCGTCCCGCCGGCGAAGCACGAGTAACCCGACGGCGTGTAGCCCGCCACCGAGAAGGAAACGGTCATGTACGGGCGGGCCTGGGGCGTGAAGGCGATGGGGACGTCCTCGACGTAGGTCGGAACCGTCGGCTCGGCCGAGGCGCTCCGGCGGGCGTAGCCTCGCCCCTCCAGCTCGTACGCCCAGTCCATCCATTTTTCGCGGTCGTAGCCCAGGTCCACGCCGCCGATTTCCTTCAGGAGCGTCGCGGCCCGCTCGTTGACCTCGCGGATCGGCGCGTTGTACGCCTCGATGTCGGCGACGTCCCGGGTCATCTGCTCGCGGGCGACCGAGGCCGACGCGCGCGCCTCGGCGATCATCGCGTCGATCGGGACGTGGAGCCGCTTGGTCGTCGCCACGACCTCCCGGAAGTTCGGGCCCCCCAGGCGGACCAGGTTGGACTCGGACGAGTCGCGGCCGAGCTCGTTGGCCAGTTGGGTCGGCGAGAACATCACGCTCCAGGGCTGGTACGAGACCCCGCCGGGGACGGTGTAGTCCAGGGACCTGTCGACGAAGTTCCGGAACGCGGCGTTGAGCTGGGGGTTGGGGGTGTTCAGCGTCATCACGGCTTGATACCGCTGTTTCTGAGCCGCGAGCGCGGGGACCAGATCCCTGCTCATGATCGGACCGCTGTAGCCCGTGTATCCGTCGGAGACGTCGATCGTGGAGACCCCGGAGGGATCGCTGGGCAGTCCTCGCCAGTCGGTGAGCTGCGGCGGCTGCATCGGCGTGTAGAGCCGGCGGAGTTTCGCGTCGCGGCCCTCGACGAGCAGTTCGCCCTGCGAGCCGGGGCCCCCCACCGGTTTCACCTTGTACTTCACCTCGTCGCGGACCCAGCTCGCCAGGAGCCCCGCGAAGTCGCGAGGGTCGCGGCGGACGAGCAGGGCCGAGGCCTCGGAGCGAGCCGTCGCGTGGGGGCTGAAGACGGCCAGGGTGGCCAGGGCCGCCGACGCGCCGGGGCCGTCGATCCGGCCGAACACCTCCACGGCGATCCGCTGCCGGCCCTCGTCGCCCCCCCGGGCGAAGGACCGCCAGAGCGACGGCACGGCGCGGGGGTCCTCGATCGCCGCCAGGGCTTCGCGGGCCTCGGCCCGCTTCGCCTTGTCGCGCGAGGCCAGGCCCGACCGGATCTTCTCCAGCCGGGGCTTCCACTCCTTCTCGGCCCGCTCCCGGGCCTCGTGCGCGGCCTGCGCGGCGGCCTCGGCCTCCGGGTGGACCCAGCGCCCCTTGGACTTCTCGAAGCCGAGCCGACGCCAGGCGCCCTCGCGGCCGGGGTCGAGCTGGACGACCCGGACCAGGTGGGCCGTCATCGGCTGGGCCAGGCCCTTCTCCCCGCACCAGAGGGCCAGCTTGTAGAGGTCGTCGGCCTGGTCGCGGGTCTTCGCCCGGCGTTCCAGGTACTCGCGGAACAGCGCCTGCTGCTCGGGCGACTCCTCGACGGCGCGGGCGGCCTCGGCGGGCCGCATCCACTTGCCGTCGCGTTCGACGTACCCCAGCAGGCCGCGCGCTCTGGCGTGGTCGGGGGCCAGGAGGACGGCGCGGGTCAGGTGGGTGGTCTTCTCGGCGGCCAGGCCCTGAGCCTCGCACCAGAGGGCCAGCCGCACCTGGGCGTCGGCGTCACGGCCCGCGGCGGCCTTCGCCGCCTCGTACGCCGCGCGGTCGACGCCGCGCCCCGGCTCCTCGCGGTCGACGCCCCCAACGAACCCCACCGCCGCACTCAGGACCCATGCGGAGATCATGGCCGACTCCTCCAGGAACGGGATGTCAGTTCGTCGAGAACGCTCGATCCGCGAGCCGCAGTTCGGTCCAGGTCAGGGCTTCTTGGCCGCGACCAGTTCGGCGGTGGCCGGGACGCCGTCGAAGGGGGCGGCCACCGGCTCGACGAAGCCGTTGTCGTGGGCGATGAGCCCCAGCGAGCCGACGCAGTAGTTGTCGCCGCCGGAGAGGAGCAGGTTGAACACCGGCTGGACCTTCTCCTTCTCGGCCGAGACGACCTCCACGGTGCCGCCCACGGTGCGGAGGCGGTCGCCGGGCTTGAGGTCCCGCGCCATGACCCAGCCGTGTCCCGCCTTCCAGAAGCGGTGGATGCCGGTGGGGTGCACGGTCTCCCTGCCCAGGTCGATCGCGTAGGTCCAGTTGGGCGGGTTGTGGAGGACTTCGACCACCGGCTTGTAGTGGAGCTCGCCCGTGGTCGTGTCCTGGCCGAGGACCAGGTCGCCGGGCTCGATCTGCTCGATCGGCCGGTCGCCCCGCAGGGTGCGGACGAGCGTCCCCCCGGCGAAGCAGGAGGGGCCGATCCGGTAGCCGACCACGGACGTCGTCGGCAAGGCGACCGACTGGGGCTGGAAGGCGATCGGCACCTGCTCGACGACCTCGGCCGGCGGCTGGGACTGGGCCCGGAACGGCTGGCCGTAGCCTTGCAGGTCGAGCACCCAGTTCATCCACTTCTGGCGGTCGTCGCCCCGGTCCTCGCCGCTGACCGTCTTGAGGATCGTCGTCGCTCGCTCGTTGACGTCCCGGATCGGCGCGTTGTGGGCCTCGATGTCGGCCACGTCCCGGGCGAGCTGCTCGCGGGCCACCAGGGCCGACGTCTGGGCCTCGGCCATCATCTGCTGGAGCGGGATCTGGAGCGACTCCTGGTAGATCGGACGAAGGGTGTTGCCGTACAGCTGCATCGCGCCGAAGGCGTTTCTCACGCTCGCCTGCGAGTCCGCGATCCGGCCCACGACCGTCTGGCTCAGGCCCGAGGGCACCCCCGCCCGTTCAAGCGTCGCGGCGGCCACGTCGGGGCGTTGCTGGGAGGTCTGGAAGGCCCCGACTCCCGACACCATCGGGAGCCCCGTGATCGGGTCATAGCCCATGCCGCCGAGCGGCGAAAAGACCCCCGCCGTGGGCAGGCCGAGTGCGAACGAGGCCGCGTCGTCCCGAGAGACGATGGGCCCGACGTAGCTCCCGAGCGGCCGGTTGGCGACGAGGTTGCCGTTCGCGTCCGTCCCGACCTGGTCGCCGGGGAGGAGCGTGGGGTTCTGGAGCGGCCGGTAGAAGCGGCGGACCCGGGCGTCCTCCCCCTCGACGAGCAGCTCGCCCTGCGAGCCGGGGCCGTCGACGGGCTTGACCTTGTACTTGACCTCGTCGCGGATCGAGGCGGCGAGCAGGCCCGCGAATTCGCGGGGGTCGCGGCGGATGAGCAGGGCCGAGGCGTCGGAGCGCACCGCCGGGTGGGGGCTGAACAGGGCCAGGGTGGCCAGGGCCGTCGACGCGCCCGAGCCCTCGACGCGGCCGAGGACGTCGACCGCGATCCGCTGCCGGTTCTCGTCGCCCCCCCGGGCGAAGACCTGCCAGATCGAGGGGACGGCGCGGGGGTCCTCGATCGCCGCGAGCGCGGCCTGGGCCTCGGCCCGCTTGTCGCGGCTCTTGTTCGACAGGGCGTCGCGGAGCTTCTCCAGCTTCGGCCGCCAGGCGCGGTCGGCCTTCGCCTGGGCCTCGCGCTCGGCCTTCATCGCCGCCTCGACGTCCGGGTTGACCCAGCGGGAGCCGACTTTCTTGAACCCCAGCCGACGCCAGGCGCCCTCGCGGCCGGGGTCGAGCTGGAGCGTCCGGTGGAGGTGGGCCGTCATCGCCAGCGTCAGCCCGTTCTCCTCGCACCAGAGGGCCAGCTTGTACTGGTCGTCGGCCCCGTCGCGGGCCTTCGCGCGACGCTCCAGGTACTCGCGCATCAGGGCCTGCTGCTCGGGCGATTCCTCGACGGCGCGGGCGGCCTCGGCGGGCCGCATCCACTTGCCGTCGCGTTGGACGTAGCCCAGGAGCCCGCGCGCCCTGGCGTGGTCGGGGGCCAGGAGGACGGCGCGGTTGAGGTGGGTGGACTTCTCGGCCGCCATCCCGTGCGCCTCGCACCAGAGGGCGAGGCGCACGTGGGCGTCGGCGTCGCGCCCCGCCGCGGCCTTCGCCGCCTCGTACGCGGCGCGGTCGGGCCCGCCGGGCTCGGCGCCCTCGTCGACGCCCGAGGCCAGGCACAACGCTCCACCCAGCAACCATGCGGCGATCATGTTCGGCGCCTCCCGGAATCGGAGGGGGGGCGGCCGGAATCGGCGCAGGCCCCCCAAGCCTCATTCATACATGACATGCTATACATCTTGTGGAATCGTCCCGTCAAGGAAATCGACCAATTCCTTCGGGGAATTCACCTTCAATAATATGGGGTTCCTCACTCGACCTTCAGCGAGTTCCGGCGGAAGGCCTTCGGGCGCCACGGGTTCCGCGAACCCGTGGGCCGGCCGGGGATCGGGACGACGGCTCGGGACCGGCCCGACGCCGATCCCCGGGTTCAGAGACCCCGTGGCACCCCGATCGCCGTCTCCCGGCCCCCTTGGGGCGGTGGTGTCAGGTGAGGAGTGTTTGAACATTATCATCATTTCCCCGCGGCCTCGGGGGCGGGGAGGCGGATCGGCATGGCACGGACGCGCACGCCGGTCGCGGCGAAGACGGCGTTGGCGACGGCCGGGGCCACGGCGATGATCGGGGTCTCCCCCGCGCCGGACGAGGGGGCGTCGGGGCGGTCGAGGAGGTGGACGTCGAGCCTGGGCAGGTCGGCGAAGTGGGGGACGCGGTAGTCCCGGAACGAGCCGTTGGTGACCATGCCGTCCTGGAAGGCGATCGCCTCCGTGAGCGCGGGGCCGAGGCCCATGACGATCGCCCCTTCGACCTGGGTGCGGAGGTTCTCCGGGTTGAGGATCTTGCCGCAATCGAATACCTGGCAGACCTCGTCGACGGTGATCGTCCCGTCCTTGCGGTCGACCGAGACGGCGACGCAGGCGGCGACGAAGCCCCCCTTGTCCAGCCCGCAGGCCAGGCCGACCCCCTTGCCGGGCTCCCCGGCCTTCGACCGCGCCTCCCAGCCGAACCGCGAGGCGGCCTCGGCCAGCACGTCGCGGAGGCGGGGCTCGTCGAGGTTCGCCAGGCGGAAGGCCAGGGGGTCACGGCCGGCGAGCGCGGCCAGCTCGTCCATGAAGGACTCGCGGGCGAAGGTGTTGGCCGTGCTGGCGAGGGCCCGGTAAGAGCCGTGCCGCAGCGGCGGATCGGACTGGAGGAAGCGGCAATCGGCCCGGCCCGCGCGATACGGCGTCTGGACCGAGCCGCCGCCCGAGTTGACGTTGAGGTGCCGCCAGGTCGCGATCCGGCCCTCGGCGTCGAGCGAGGCCTCCATCTCGATGGCGGCGGCGGGTCGGAACTGGGCCCAGGCGAATTCCTCGGCGCGGGTCCAGACGACCCGGACGGGCTTGCCCGCCGCCTTCGCCAGCCGCGCGGCCTCGACGGCGTACTCGCCGGAGTGCTTGCCGCCGAAGCCGCCGCCGAAGTCCGGGACGATCACCCGCGCGCGGTCTTCGGCCAGGCCGAAGGCCCGCGCCAGCTCGCCGCGGACGGGGAACGGGGTCTGGGTGCCGACCCAGGCCGTGACCTTCCCGTCCTCCCACTCGGCCACCGCCGCGCGGGGCTCCATGGGGACGTGCTGGATGTAGGCCACGTCATACGACGCCTTCAGCCCCTTCGCCCCCTCCTCGAAGATCGGGCGGTCGGGGAGGCCCCCCTGGGCGTGCTCGCGCAGGAACCTCGGCAGGTCCTCGCTCGACGGGTGCGGCGGTGCGGTCCACTCGGCGGTCTTCGCGATCGCGTCGAGCGCGGCCTGCGCGCGGGCCGCGGTGGGAGCGGCGACGCCCACGAAGTCGCCGTCGCGGACCGCGACGACGCCCGGCATCGCCCTCGCCGGCGCGAGGTCCACCGCCGTGAGCGAGGCCCCGTAGCGCGGGGCGCGGAGGACCTTGCCGTGGAGCATGCCGGGGCGGACGACGTCGGACGGATAGACGTGCGCGCCCGTGACGATGTCTCGACCGGTCGGCTTGGCGATCGACCGGCCCAGCACCTTCCAGGCCGAGACCGGCGTGAGGGCGACGTCCGGGGCGACCGCCGCGGCCATCGCGCGGGCGGCCTCGGGGTCGCGCGCCAGGTCGGCGTAGGCCAGGGCCTCGTCGGCCTTCTTCGGGTGGCGGGCCCGGCCCTCCTCGACGACGATTTCGGCCGCGTCGACGTCCCATCGCCTCGCGGCGGAGGCGGCCAGCAGCTCGCGGGCCGAGGCGCAGCCCAGGCGGATCGCCGGGACGGTCGCCGGGGTCGAGAGGCTGCCGTAGGTCCCGCCGTCGTCGGGCGCGGCCTCGGTGTCTCCCATGATCAATTGAACGCGTTCGAACGGGACGCGCAGCTCCTCGGCGGCGGCCTGGGCCAGCTCCATCCGGGCGCCCTGGCCGCACTCGACCTTGCCGGTCATGACGGTGATCGAGCCGTCCTCGCCGAGATGAAGCCGCGCCGCCATCGTGGCCGCGCCCCGGCCGAAGGGGCCGCCGCGGCCCCCTCCTCGACGCCGGGGAGGCTCCTCCCCCTTCGCCTTCGCCGGGGCCGCGTCGGCCGCGACGGCGATCAGCAGCCCCGCGCCCAGGGCCTTCAGCACGCCCCGGCGGCTGGGTTCGAACGCGTCGGCCTCGTCGAATCGGTAGGGGACGAGGTCCACCGCCTCGTCGTAGTCGGCGGCCACGCCGGCGGCCTTCAAGGCCTCGACCTTCCAGTCTTCTCGGGCCTTCATCGCACGCCTCCCCCGGCCAGCTCGACGGCCCGTCGCACGGCCTTGACGATCTTGGGATAGCTGCAGCAACGGCAGATGTTCCGGTTCATCCCGGCCGAGATTTCGGCGTCGGTGGGGCTCGGGTTGGCGTCCAGAAGGGCCACGGCCGAGACGATCATCCCCGCCGTGCAGAACCCGCACTGATAGGCGCCGAGTTCCAGGAACGCCTCCTGCACCGGGTGGAGCGCCTCGCCCTTGGCGAGCCCCTCGACGGTGACGACCGATCGGCCCTCGACCTTCGAGACGGCCGTGCGGCAGGCGTTCATCCGCCGGCCCTCGACCAGGACCGAGCACGCGCCGCAGAGGCCCTCGCCGCAGCCGTACTTGGTGCCGAGGAGCCCGAGATCCTCCCGCAGGACGTCCAGAAGCGTCCGCTCGGGGTCGGTCGCGACCTCCCGCGCCTGGCCGTTCACCGTGAACCGAACCGTCGCTTCCGCGCCCATCGGCCGTCCTCCCCGCTTGCGGGTCCTCGTGATGCTCCACCTCCGTCCACTCTGGCCCCCCGCCGCCCCGGGGTCAAGGCGAGCCCCGCACCCGCCTCCCTTCCACATCTATGAACTTTTCGAGCGTTCGCATGCCACGATTCTTGGCGGCTTCCGTATAATCGCTCAACCACGGTGATCGAGGGACGGGCCGTGGGGGCGCCGTCCCGAATCGAGATGAGGAGCGAGCGATGAGCGCAACACGAAGGACCATGCTGGCGATCGGCGCGGCCCTGGTGCTGACCACGGCGGCCGCCGAGGCGCGGGCGCAAGGGTTCGTCATGCAGTCTCCCGACTTCGCGGTCGACGGCTGGGGCGGCTCGGCGATGGGGGGCTGGAACACCTTCCAGCCCAACGGCTTCTACTACGGCGTCGGGAGTTATTCGGGCTTCGGCGGAGTCGGCTCGCAGTATTATTCGGGCCAGGGCTTCTACGGTCAGGGATATTACGGGCAAGGCTGGCCCTCCAGCCCGCCGGTCTTCAACCAGTACCAGACGCCCCAGCAGGGGGGGGCGTTCCAGAACTCCTTCAAAGTGCCCCGGCTTTCTCCGACCACGCCTCAGCTTCGGAGCGGGATCGGCATCCAGCCCCAGCCCCTTTATAACCTGGCGCCGAGCTTCGGCCCCCAGGGGCCGGTGATGTGGTCCCTCCCCAACTGAGGCCATCCCCCCCCATCCTCCCGGTCCACTCGGATCGCCCCATCGACGCCGATGGGGATCGTGTCGCCTTTGACTTACGCAAGTTCGGCCACTCTGGCATCCCGAATGCGAGAGTATCATCCGACGCCCGCCGGAAGTCTCCGACCGTCGCGGTCGACGGCGGGCGAGCTTGCGATTCGAGAGCGACCGAGAAGGAGCGACCGATGAGAATCATCCATGCGAAGGCCCTGGGGATCGGGGCGGCCGCCTTGCTGGCTTGCGGGATCGGCGGAGGGGCCTCGGCCCAGGCGCAAGGGGTCGTGCAGAACCCGACGGCGGTCCGACTGAACGCCATCTCCAACCTGATCTCGGGCCAGCCGACCACCTACCCCGGCTACTCCCAGCCGTATCAGCAGGCCGCCCCCAACGCCTACTCGCCGACCTCCGGACGATGGGTGACGCAGCAGCCCGCCTACACGTACACCCAGAACGGCTATGTGCAGCCGCAGGCCGTCTATCCGACGCAATATGCGCAGCCGACCGCCAACGGCTATGTGCAGCCGCAAGCCGTCTACCCCACGCAGTATCAACAGTACAATCGGGCGTACAACGGTTACGCGCCGACCCAGCCGGGCGTCGTCTATCGACAGCCGACGACCGCCTCGCGATACGTCGACGCGGTGCGATCCGTCGTCCAGCCCCAGCAATACCAGTACGTGACGCCGGGATACGCTCCCCAGGCCGCGCCGAGGTATGTGATCCCTCGATGACCCGCGTCGCGGACGCCCAGACCTGTCAGGGCGGGGGAGGCCGCGCGGCCTCCTCGCCTCATCAAGACGCCGACTCGCCCCCCGGGCGCGCCGGCGTCGTTTCGTTCATGGGGTTGCGGGCGAAGGCGTACTCGGCGACCACCCGGCCCCCCAGGAGGTGCTCGTCGATGATCCGGTCCAGGACCTCGACCGTCACCGAGTGGTACCAGACCCCGTCCGGGTAGACGACGAGGACCGGCCCGGCCTGGCAGAAGCTCAGGCATTGCACGCGGGTCCGATAGACGTAAACGCCTTCCTTCTCCAGCTTGCCGAGCCGCTTGTCGAGCCGCCGGCCGACCTCGCGATGGTCCTCGCCGCCGCAGCAACTCGTCCCCAGGCAGAGCAGGACGTGTCGGGCGTAGCCCCCCTCGCCGGTCGTCGAGATCCCTCGCGACTCGGCCTTCTTGACGGCCTTGCGGTGCAGTTCCTCGCGCTTCTCCATGTCGTGCCCTTCCCGCCCGTCCGGGTCGCCGCCCCCTCCCGAGCGGAGGGGAGTTCGGCGACGGCGGATCGGCTGCATCAGGGGGCGGCGAAGGCCGATGAGATGGGGGCTCCGGCCCTGGGCTGGTAGGCGTTGTAGTCCTCGCCCAGCAGGGCGGCGAGGGTCGCGGCGATCTGGTTCTGGTCGGCCGGGGCGAGTTCCGCGTCCCCTCGGGGATGCGTGTCGGGGCCGAGGACGCCGACCCAGATGCGCTCGGCGCCCTTGACCTTCTCGCCGTGATGCTTCCAGTCGGACGGGGCGTCGCCTCGGCCGTGGTCGGTGGTGAGGATCAGGGTCGTGGAGTCCTTGTACTCCGGCATGCTCTGGAGCGTGTTCCACAGGGTCTCGACGTAGCCGTCGAACTTGCGGGCGGAGTCCAGGTACTGGTCGTAGCGCCCGGCGTGGGCGAACTCGTCGGTCTCGCCGAAGCCGATGAAGGCCACGCGGGACTTCTCGCGCTTGAGGTTCTCAAGCGCGATGTGGAAGGTGAACACGTCGTAGCCGCATCCGGCCCAGAGGCGGTGGACCTTGGAGTTGACCTCGCCGAGCAGCTTCTCTTGCGGGGTCAGGTCCTCGCCGGAAGGGGGCTCCCAGCAGGCGACGATCTTGAGCCCGCTGCGGTTGCGGTTGAGGATGTACGGGAAGACGTCCCAGGAGCCGAACGCGGCGACCTTGCCCCGGAACTCGGGCTTGGCGTCGAGCCACTCCAGGACGGTGACGTTGGGGTTGTCGAACTTGTCGTTGCTGTCGATGCGGGGGTCGCCGAAGCCGGTGAAGACCTCGCTGTAGCCGGGGTAGGAGAAGTTCTTGCCGTTGGTCACCCGGCCCTCGTTGCCGGCGTCGCCGTAGAGCCGCCCTTGCCTGGCGACGACCGTGGACAGGAACGGCAGCAGGGCCTCGCGGCGGGCCTCGGGGGTCTCGCGGTCGTAGGCCTTTTTGGTCGCCTCGACGTCGGCGACCCCGCCATCCTTCTTGTTGAGGAGCGCGGGGTCGGCGCCCGAGAAGACCTCCTGCCAGCGGAGTCCGTCCGACATGATCAGGATCACGTTCTTGGTCTTCGTGATCGGCCCGGTCGGCTCGGTGCGGGAGTCGTCCGCCGTGGCCTGGGAGGCCGTCCCGAGGAGGATCAGGGCCGCAAGGGCGAGGCGCAGGGGATTCATGATCGGTGGGGTTCCTGTCGGGCGGGGATCGTCGGGAGGCGCGGCTCCGCGCCCCGAGCCCCCGGCTTCACGGTCGCGCGGGGGGCGGTAGGAGGTTTATTGGACCCCATCGCCGGGGCCCGTTCAACCCGCGAGCGACGGGGCGCCCCGGAGGGATTCGGGTGGCGGCGGGAAGGCATGTTAGGATAAGATGGACGATTATGGGTTCGCGGACCCCGCCCCGACGACCGAGCCGGGCGCGGGCCTTCCCGACCCGGTCGTGCGTGCAGATCAGACATCATCCGCCGGCATCCCCGATCGCCCGGCAGGCCCCCGTCTTCCGGGAGCCGCCCCCTCCGCCGAACCCCCGCCGCGCCGCGATCGTCCGCATCGAGGGAGACCAGAAATGAGCCGACCGAAGGGGATCTCCGCCGCCCGCCTCGTCGCGCCCCGCGCGATCGCCGCGGCGCTGGCCTGGACGCTGGCGCTGGCGTCGTCGGCCGTGCCGGCGAGGGCCGACGACGCCGTGGTCTACAACCGCGACGTCCGGCCGATCCTGGCCGAGAACTGCTTCGCCTGCCACGGCCCCGACTCCGCCGCCCGCAAGGCCGACCTCCGGCTCGACGTGCGCGAGGCCGCCGTCGAGATGGGCGCCGTCGAGCCCGGCGACCTGGAGGCGAGCAGCCTCGTCGCCCGCATCGAGACCGACGACAAGCACGAGGTCATGCCCCCCCCGGGGTCGCACAAGACGCTGACCGCCGAGCAGAAGGACGTCCTGAAGCGCTGGATCGCCCAGGGGGCCGAATACCAGGCCCACTGGTCGCTGATCGCGCCCACGCGGTCCGCCCTGCCGAAGACCGCCGACGCCTCGTGGGGCCGCACGCCCATCGACGCCTTCATCCTGTCGGCCCTGGAGTCGAAGGGGATCAAGCCCGCCCCCGAGGCCGACCGCCGGACCCTCGCGCGGCGGGCGAGCCTGGACCTGACCGGCCTCCCCCCCAACCCGGAGGAAGTCGAGGCGTTCGTCGCCGACGCCTCGCCCGACGCGTATGAGAAGTACGTCGACGCCCTGCTGCGGTCGCCGGCCTGGGGCGAGCACCGGGGCCGCTACTGGCTCGACGCGGCCCGATACGCCGACACCCACGGCTACCACTTCGACAACTTCCGCGAGATGTGGACATACCGCGAGTGGGTCGTCGAGGCCCTCAACGCCAACATGCCGTTCGACCGCTTCACGATCGAGCAGCTCGCCGGCGACCTCCTGCCGAACCGGACGCTCGACCAGCGGATCGCCTCGGGCTTCAACCGCTGCGCCATGTCGACGAATGAGGGGGGGACGATCGCCGAGGAGAACCTCGTCGGCTACACCCGCGACCGCACGGAGACCGTGGGCCAGGTCTTCCTCGGCCTGACCGTCGGCTGCGCGGTCTGCCACGACCATAAGTTCGACCCGATCTCCCAGAAGGAGTTCTACGAGCTCTCGGCCTTCTTCAACAACTCGACCCAGCCGGCCTTCGACGGCAACGTCAAGGACTCGGCGCCGATCATCCCCGTCCCCCGTCCCGAGGACGCCTCGCGGTGGGAGGCCCTGCCCGCGCTCCTGACCGCGGCGAAGGCCGAGGTCGACGCCCGTTCGCAGGCCGCCCGGGACGAGTTCGACGCCTGGCTCGCCTCCCAGACGGCCGAGACCGTCGCCGCCGCGCTGCCGGCCGGCGACCTCCGGCTGAGCGCCGGGCTCCCCGATCGGGGCGAGGGTTCGCCCCAGGTCGCGTTCGAGTCGACCGCGATCGGCGACTTCGAGAAGGACCAGGCGTTCTCCTTCGGCGCCTGGATCAAGCTCCCCAAGGCGGGCGCGACCGGCTCGGTCCTCGCCCGGATGGACGACCCGCACGGCCATCGCGGCTGGGACCTCTGGATCGAGGGCAAGAAGGTCGCCGCCCACATCGTCCACCAGTGGCCGGACGACGCCCTCAAGGCGGTCTCGCGGGACGAGATCCCGACCGAGACGTGGACGCACGTGTTCATGACTTACGACGGCTCGGGCAAGGCGTCGGGCGTGAAGATCTACGTCGACGGCAAGCCCCAGGCGACCGTCGCCGCCGCCGACCGCCTGAAGGAGACGATCCGCACCGACGTCCCGCTCAAGGTCGGCCGTCGCCACGCCTCGGCGCGGATTCCGGAGGTGGGGATCGCCGAGGTCCGCATCCACGGCCGGGCGCTCGCCGACGCGGAGGTCGCCGACCTCGCCGGCTTCGGCCGCGCCGGGGCCTTCCTGGCCAGGCCCGCCGACCAGCGTCCCGCCACCGAGGCCGACGCCCTGTTCGCCTGGTGGCTCGCCGCCCGCGACCCGGCTTCGCGCGAGCTTCGCGCGAAGCTCGCGGCTCTGGAGGCCGAACAGGGCGCGATCAAGGCCCGGGGGACGGTCGCCTTCGTGACGGAGGAGAAGTCCGAGGAGGCCGCCGCCTTCCTGCTGTTCCGGGGCGAGTACGACCAGCGCCGCGACCCGCTCAAGGCCGCCACGCCCGCCGCCCTGCCGCCGATGCCCGAGGAACTCCCGCGCAACCGGCTGGGGTTCGCCCAATGGCTCCTCCGCCCCGAGCATCCCCTGACCTCCCGCGTGACGGTCAACCGCTTCTGGCAGGAGATCTTCGGCCAGGGGCTCGTCCGCACCACGGGCGACCTGGGGATCAGCGGCGAGACCCCCAGCCACCCCGAGCTGCTCGACTGGCTGGCGGTCGAGTTCCGCGAGTCCGGCTGGGACGTGAAGCGGTTCTTCAAGCTCCTGGTCACCTCGTCGGCCTACCGCCAGTCGGCCGCCGCGACCCCCGAGAAGCTGGAGGCCGACCCGGCCAACCGGCTCCTCTCGCGAGGGCCGAGGTTCCGCATGGACGCCGAGATGATCCGCGACTACGCCCTGTCGGCGTCGGGCCTGCTCGTCGCCAAGATCGGCGGGCCGAGCGTCCGGCCGTACCAACCCGAGGGGGTCTGGGAGGCCGTCGCCATGCCCGAGAGCAACACCCGGAACTACAAGGCCGACTCCGGCGACGGGCTCTACCGCCGCAGCCTCTACACCTTCTGGAAGCGGGCCGCGCCGCCGGCCTCGATGGAGATCCTCAACGCCCCCAGCCGCGAGGTCTGCACCGTCCGGCGCGATCGCACCGACACCCCGCTCCAGGCCCTCGTCACCCTCAACGACCCCCAGTTCGTCGAGTCCGCCCGGGTGCTCGCTCAGCGCGTCTTGGCCGGCTCGCCCGACTTCGAATCCCGCGTCGACGCCCTGGCCCGGCGCGCCCTGGCCCGGCCCCTCCGCGAAGAGGAAGCCTCGGTCCTCCGCCAGTCGCTCGACCGCCTGGCCGCCTACTACCAGGCCCACGCCGAGGACGCCGAGAAGCTCCTGGCCGTCGGCGAGTCCCCTCGCGACCCCAACCTCGCCCCCGTCGAGGCCGCCGCCTGGACCATGATCGCCAACCAGCTGCTCAACCTCGACGAGGCCCTCAACAAGTAAACGACCGTAAGCCCTTTCCCCCTTCGCGGGGGAAGGGCGCGGCGGCGAACCACGAATCAACCGATCCAGGCGCAAGCGAGGACCGATCATGAATCCGTTCGACGAGTACGCCCTGTCCGAGACCCGCCGGCGGTTCTTCCGACGCGGCGGCGACGCCGTCGGTCTCGCCAGCCTGATGTCGCTCCTGGCCCGCGACGGCCTGGTCTCGCGGGCGGCGGCCGGCGACGTCGCGACGCCCGGGGGGATCGCCGACCGCATGCCGCCGATCCCCACCCACTTCGCCCCCAAGGCCAAGCGGGTCGTCTACCTGCACATGGTCGGCGGCCCCTCGCAAATGGACCTGTTCGACTACAAGCCGGCGATGGGCGACTGGTACGACAAGGACCTGCCGGAGTCCATCCGCCAGGGCCAGCGCCTGACCACGATGACCAGCGGCCAGGCCCGGTTCCCGATCGCCCCGTCCAAGTACAAGTTCGCCCAGCACGGCCAGTCCGGCATGTGGGTGAGCGAGATGCTCCCCTACACGGCGAAGATGGTCGACGACCTGTGCTTCATCCGGAGCATGCACACCGAGGCCATCAACCACGAGCCGGCCGTCTCGATGCTCCAGACCGGCAACCAGATCCCCGGCCGGCCCTGCCTGGGGTCGTGGGTCTCGTACGGCCTGGGCTCGCTGAACGACGACCTGCCGACCTTCGTGGTGCTGGTCGCGCGGCCGTCGAACACCGAGCAGATCCAGGCGATCTCGGCGCGGCTCTGGTCGTCGGGCTACCTGCCGGGCGAACACGCGGGGGTCTCGTTCCGCAGCGCGGGCGACCCGATCCTGTACATCAACAACCCGCCGGGCGTCCCCCCCGAGATCCGTCGGAACACCCTGGACGGCATCCGCGCCCTCAACGAGATGAACCACCGCCAGTTGGGCGACCCGGAGACCCGCACCCGGATCGAGCAGTACGAGCTGGCCTTCCGGATGCAGGCGAGCGTCCCCGACCTGACGAACACTGCCGGCGAGCCCGAGTCGACCTATCAGCTTTACGGCGAGGACGCCCGCAAGCCCGGCAGCTTCGCGAACTCGATCCTGCTGACCCGCCGGATGCTGGAGCGGGGCGTCCGGTTCGTGCAGATCTACCACAACAACTGGGACCACCACGGCAACCTCGGCGGCCGGATGCCCAGCCAGTGCAAGGACGTCGACCAGGCCTGCTACGGGTTCATCCAGGACCTCAAGGCCCGTGGCATGCTCGACGACACCCTGGTCATCTGGGGCGGCGAATTCGGCCGCACCATCTACAGCCAGGGGGGCCTCTCGAAAGACAACTACGGCCGGGACCACCACCCGCGCTGCTTCACCATGTGGATGGCCGGCGGCGGCTCCAAGCCCGGCATGATCCACGGCGAGACCGACGACTTCAGCTACAACATCGTCAAGGACCCGGTCCACGTCCGGGACTTCCACGCCACCGTCCTGCAACTCCTCGGCTACGACCACGAGCGGTTCACCTACCGCTACCAGGGCCTCGACCAGAAGCTCACCGGCGTCGACCCCGCCAAGGTCGTCAAGGAACTGCTCGCCTGAGAAATTGGGTTCGTATCGGACCCGCGTCGAACGAAGCCATCGGACGTAAAGCATGTTGAAATAAGATTTTGCGTGTTGAAAGCCGACCCGGGAATCGGCTTCGTTCGGCGGTTTTCGCACGTCGCGCCCGGGTCGGGCGTTCCGGCGTCCGCAGGCCCTCGGATTGGGTTCGTTCACGCCGGCCTCGAAACGGGCCGATCGGCGGCAAACCGAGATAGGGCCAGGACTTCCGGCGAGGTTTCGGCGCGTGGAATTGGCTTCGTTCGGCGGCTTTCGCGGTGCGGCCGAGGCCTCGGACGCGCCGTTCGACCTTCCGTCGGCGGATTGCCAAGGAGCCGTGAGGGCGCAACGCCCCCTACCATGACGATGCACCGATCCGCCGATTCGGAACGCGGATCGGCCCCATCGTCCGGGCTCGGGATCAGCTCGGGGCGGGACGGGCCGTCGCGTCTCCCCGGCCCGAGCGGGCCAGGCCGAGGCCGAGGATCAGCAGCGCGACGCCCGCGCCGAGGAAGGCGATGTCCCACGTGAGGTGGCCGGGCCCCTCGACGACGTGGTGGACGCCCAGCAGGTGGTGGTCGACAAGGCCCTCGACGAGGTTGAACAGGCCCCAGCCCATCGCCATGGCCCCGAGCCAGGTCCGGGTCGACCAGGCCACGTCGCTCCGCAGCCCGGCGCGCCAGAGCAGGGCCAGGCCCAGGGCGGTCGTGATCCAGGTGAAAGCGTGGAACAGGCCGTCCCAGAACATGTTGATCTCGAGATTCACGACCGTGGTGGGCGGGCGGACGGCCGAGAGCATGTTGTGGAGCTGCAAGATCTGGTGAAAGACGATCCCGTCGACGAAGCCCCCCATCCCCACGCCCAGGAGGAGGCCCGACGAGAGGATCGGCCGGCGGTCGAGCGCGCCCGGTTCGCTCATCGGCCGGACCCCCCGCGCGGCATGAGATGAACGGCCGCCGCGACCCCCAGGCAGACGCCGAACGGCAGCGTCGCGGCCAGCAGGTTGAGGCCGAGCCGGCCGTCGAGGATCCCGGCCCGCACCGCCCGGCCCGTCGGCCGGCTGCACACCGGGCACGCGCCCGCCGGCGCGGCGAGGCCCGCGAGGATCACCGCCGCCAGGGCGGCGCGGAAGAGATTCTTCATGGAAGTCGCGCCCGGATGACGAAGCGGCGGCGGGCCGAATCGCGCGGACACGCGTCGCGGACGCTCGGCCGGCGGATTCGCCGCGAATTGCGTGCCGCGCCCGGACGGCGTCCGCGCGTCATTCGGCCCGCGCGGCGGCCGGCTCGGGGTTGCAGCGGGCCTCCAGGAAGTCGAAGACGACCTGCGTCGGCCGGTCGCCGGGGCGGCCGAGTTCGCGGTTGATCGTCATGTGGGTCTTGGAAGGAAAGGCGGCGACGGTCGCCTCGACGCCCGCCTCGCGGAGCCTGGCGGCCAGGGCGTTCGACTGCGTCCGCGAATCGAGCCGGCCGACGTGGAGGATGAGGAACGGTGCGATCCCCTTGTCCCCGGCGACGTGCTGGATCGGAGAGGCGTCCTCCTGGACCTTCGGGTCGTCGCCGAAGACGCCCGTGTAGAGCGACCGGATGCGCGGGAGGACCGACTCGCGGATCTGGCGGGGGACGTCATACCCCGCGCCGTCCAGGAGGATCACGCCCGAGAGGGCGTCCAGGTCCAGGCCGGCGGCCTTCAGGTAGCGTTCGTCGGTGGCGGTCAGCGCGGCCAGATGAGCCCCGGCGCTGTGGCCCATCAGGAAGATCCGATCGGGGTCGCCGCCGAACTCCTTCGCGTGGTCGCGCGCCCAGCGCACGGCCCTCGCCACGTCGCCGGCCTGCTCCTTGTAGGTGACCTCGGGGACGAACCGATAGCCGACGCCGACCCAGACGTAGCCCCGCTTCGTGAACGCCTTCGGCTGCTCCTGGACGAAGTCCTTGTCGCCGAACCGCCAGGCCCCGCCGTGGACCCAGACGACGATCGGATGCCGATCCCCCTCCGCCGGCGCGTCGACGTTCAGCCGGGTGGAGGCGGCGTCGGCATAGGCCACGTCCCGCAATTTCCGGCCGCCGTCGTCGTCGCCTCCCGCCGCGATCGCGGATCGGACGACGAGCAACCCCAGCATTGCGAACCCCAGCGATCGGAACATGGCGGCGTCTCCCCGAAGTGATGTCTCCCCGAGGATGAAACCCCCGCCCGACCGATCGGTTCCGCGAATCGAACGGCCGGGGCTTCGGGCGAGGGCCGCGGGGCTACCTGGCGTCTTCGCCGAAGAAGGGGAAGATCCGCAGCAGCTCGGCCTTGTCGGGCTGGTGGCCGTACTCGCAGACCTGGAAGGCTTCGGCGGCCTGGACGGCCTTGCCGCGCTCGGGGCCGAGGAGGTCGACGAGCTTGTCGCGGAAGCGGTCGGCGGAGGCGCCGTAGCGCTTGAGGACCTGCTCCTTGAACCAGGTCTTGCGCGCCGCCGGGTCCTTGGGGACCTCGGCCTCGTAGCCTTCGATCCAGGGGAGCCACTCGAAGAATTGGGAGTCCATCTCGGCCAGGGCGGCGACCTTCCGGTCCAGCACCGAGTCGATCGGCACGACGACGTCGGGGCGGAACGGGTTCGGCTGCTGGAAGCGGTCGGCGACGTAGAGGAAGACCGGATTGTGCTTCAGGGCCGGGGTGTCCGGGCAGAAGTTGGGGACGGCGACCATGTAGGCGGTGTCCTGCACGAGGACGCCGGTGTAGCGGTGATCGGGGTGGTAGTCGTTGGGCCGGGGGGCGATGACCACGTCGGCCTTCCACTCGCGGATGGCGCGGGCGACGGCCTTGCGGTTCTCCAGGGTGGGCATCAGCTCGCCGTCGTGGTTGTCCAGGGTCTGCGACTCCACGCGGAGGATCTTCGACGCCCGGACCGACTCCTCGCGGCGACGGCGGGCGAGCGGGCCGCCGGACATCTCGTGGTGGCCGATGTCGCCGTTGGTCAGGCTCACGAACTTGACCGCGTGGCCCGCGTCCACCCAGCGCGCGGCGGCGCCGCCGGCGGTCAGCTCGCAGTCGTCGGGGTGGGCGCCGAAGACGATGATCCGGTAGGTCTTCTCGGGTTCCATCGCAGTCTCTCCGCCGCGGGCCGGTCGGCTCCGCGCATCCGAAATCAGCAGGCAGGCCAGGGCGAGGCTCAGGACGGACGACCATCGACCGCCGAGGGGACGCTTCATAAGGGGCTCCTTGTCGGAATGCGGGCGGGACGAAGGGGGCCTTGATCGCGAACGTCACCGCCAGGGTAACCATCTCCGCGGCGAGAGGCGACGGGGCGCCGGCGTACGCTTGTCGGGCGTGAAAGGCGGGCCGTACAATCAGAGGATATGAGAGCCCACCCGGAAGCCCAGATCGGCCTCGCGTCGCTCCGGCCCCTCGTCCTGGCCCTATGGACCCTGGGGGCGGCCGGCTTCGCGCCTCCGCGCGCCTCGGCCGACGACCCCGACCGGCTCGGACGCCCCGGCGGACCCCGCATCGAGGGGAAGCTGCGGTTCGACCCCGAGGCCGGCTTCCGCTTCGAGACGGCCGGCGAGCCGGGTTCGCCCGCGCAGGCCCAGCCGGTCGGCCCCGGAGGCGTGGTCGAATTCGCGCCCGGCCCCGCCGCTCCGGCGGAGATCCCGCCTCTGTTCCAGGTCGGCCTGGGCGAGTCCGGGCGGATCTCAGGCGCGCTCGGGGCTGTGACCGAGGACTCCGTGACCCTGGCGGTCCCCTGGCGGCCCGAGGCCGTCTCGATCCGCCGGCCCGGGGCGCAGTGGGTCGTACAGCGACTGGGGGAGGCTCGGATCCTCGCCGAGGGCTTCGACGCGCTCGACGCCTCCGCCTGGAACGTCGAGGGGAAGCCGCTGGTCGTGGTCGAGAACGGGGAGTCGGCCCTGCGACTGCCGGCGGGAGGGGCTTCGATCGCCCGCCGATTCGACGAGCCGCTCGAAGCCGGGCGGGTCGAGCTGACGTTCCGGGACGACGGCGCGATCCGCCCCGACCGGCGCTGGACGCTCGAACTGACGTTCCGGGCCCCAGGAGGTCCGGCGAGCCTTCGCGTCCTGCTGGGCTGGTCTGAGGAGAGCCTGGCGGTCGAGACCCCCCAGGGCCCGTCGCTGGCCGTCCAGCGGCTGGTCCGCACCGACGCCTGGCGGCGGCTGACCGTCCGATTCGGCGACGACCGCACCGAGGTCTCCGTCGACGGCAAGGACCTGGCCCACGGCCGAGGGCCGGCCGGGCCGCTGGAGTCGATCCGCATCGCGACGGCCGGCGAGACCGACGACGACGGCCCGGGAGGCGACGTCGGCGCGATCCAGGTCGCCCGGTTCGCCCGGGTCCCGTCCAGCCTGGAGATCGACCCGACCCAGGACGAGGCCCGCCTGGTGATCGGCGACCAGTTCTTCGGGGCGATCCGCCGAGGCGACCGCGACCGGGTCTCGATGCTGGTGGACGACCGCCCGATCGAGCTGGACTGGGGCCATCTCGCCGGCCTCTACTTCCGCCGCGCCCCGGCCCCCGGGGCCCCCGTCGCCGGCGCGCTGGCGAGGGTCGAATGGCGCGCCGGCGGCGACGACCCGGACGCCCCCCCCGACTTCGCCGAGGGGGCCGTCGCGGCGCTCTCGGACGCGGCCCTCACGCTGGAGACCCCCTACGCCGGCTCGCTCGCGATCCCCCGCGACCGGCTGGTCCGGCTCCTGGTTCTGGAGCCCGGCCTGCGGCTGGTCCTCGACCCCTGCTCCCACCACCTGGGCGACGAGGTCTCCACCACGCCGCCGCTGCTCGACCCCCCCTCGCCCGAGGGGGGCGTGCTGGAACGCCCGTTCGAAGTGCCGGCCGACGCGATCGACTCCGGCCCGGCCTTCGCGGTCCTCGACGTGGTCGGGGTCGTGGGGGAGGCGACCGGCCTGCCGTTCTCCGACTACATCCGGCGCGGCCAGTTGAAGACCTACCTCGCGATCAACGGCCGGCGGGTCGACTATCTCAATCGGCACATCTCCGGCCTCAACGAGGCCCCGGAGCGGATCCGCCTGCCGATCCCCGCCGACGCCCTCCGCCCCGGTGCCAACGTCCTTCGCATCGAGCAGACGGGCATCGAGGGGAACCCCGACTGGTACGACGACCTGGGGATTCTCGGCGTGGCCGTCGAGTTCTCCCCCGCCCCCGCCCGACCCTGAACCCGATCCGACCCGACCCGATTCCGCCCTCGGCGAAGCGAAACGACGGCCCGCAATCATGAAGACGCTCACGCGCAGCATGGTCCGACACGCCCACGCGATCGCCCGAGAAGTCGGCGCGCGGGTCGTGCTGCTCCACGCCGACGTCGTCGAGGAAGACGCGGACCTCCGGGCGCTGATCGACGACGTCAACTTCCGGATCATCCTGGTCTCGCGACGGTGCGGCTTCAGCCCGCCCGAGGAATTGAAGGACGTCTGCCGGGTCGTCCAGCTGCCGGACATCGCCATGACCCGCGCCGGGCAGGTGAAGGTGGCGACCCTGGTCGCCGCCGCCGAGGACCTGGTGCACGCCGGCGACCGGATCCTCTGCCTGACGGGCGTCGACCGATCGGGGTCTCTGGATACGATCATGGTCCTGGACATGGGGACCGAGATCGAGCTGTTCAGCGCCGGCGCGGCCGACCCGCTGCCGCCGGACGTCGGCCCGGCCGTCTTCGAACGGATCCTCAACGTCGCCAGCGAGCTGGGGGTCGAGGGCCGCGAGGGGAGGCCCGTCGGCGCCCTCTTCATCGTCGGCGACTGCGAGAAGGTGCTGGCGCAAAGCCATCAACTGGTGTTCAACCCCTTCCACGGCTATCCCGAGGAGGAGCGGAACATCCTGGACCCCCGGCTGGAGGAGACCATCAAGGAGTTCTCGGCCATCGACGGCGCCTACATCGTCCGCGGCGACGGCGTCGTCCTCTGCGCCGCGCGGTACCTGGCCCCCCGGGGCAAGCTGGAGGAGCCGCTCCCCCAGGGCCTGGGGACCCGGCACGAGGCCGGCGCCGCCATCACCGTCACCACCGAGGCCATCGCCGTCTGCGTCTCCCAGTCCACCGGCACCGTCTCCATCTTCAAGCGCGGCCGGATGATCCTGGACATCCAGAAGCCCCGGGGCCGCAACAGCGAGGGGCTCTGAGCGTCCGCCTCGGGAAGGGGCCGACGGGCCGAAGAACATCCTTCCCCGGATGCGAGGGCGACGAGCCCGGAAACCGTCGGCTGCTCGAATCGTCCGCGAGGAGGGGGAGGACCGCCGTCGCATCCCGAGCCCGGGGTGGACCATGAAGCCCGCTGCCTCCTCATGACGGTCTTCCCCCCCTCGCGGGGGAAGACAGACCCATAGGGGTTAGATGAGGGGGAGGACCAGCACGAGCGCCGTCGGGGTTCGCAGTCCGGCCGCCCGAGACGCCGACGGCCGTCTTGCTCGTCATCCCCTCATCCGGCCCATCGGGCCACCTTCCCCCGCGAGGGGGGAAGGGCGTCGTTCGCTCCGCCCGAGCTTTCGAGACGCACGCCCCGGCGCGGCCTCGGCGCTTTCAACGGGAAGGTCCCGCCTTGGGGAGCCTCGCCAGGAGGAATTCCCCGAGGTCCTTGGCGACCGTCTCGGCGTCGGCTCCGTCGAACCGGACGATCGGGTACTCGCCGCGGGCGTCGGCGCGGCGGGTGTCGAAGCAGAACTCGTCCCCCTCGTCGGTCTCGACGAAGGTGATCAGGTGCGCCGGGGCCGCCTTCAGGGCGGGGTCGTTGATCGAGACGACGTCGCCGCCGTAGACGTCGGAGCCCAGGACCCAGTAGATCGGGAAATTGTCATAGGGCTCGGTGGTCGTCACCAGCTTCTTGTAGCTGGGGGGCAGGGGAACGCCCAGCGCCTCCTCGGCGGCGGCCACCAGCTTTGCGGTCGCCTTCTTGCCGTGGTCGACGTCGGGGCCGCTCTCGCCGACGGCGTTCAGCCTGCGGTGCTCTGCGCGGACGGCCGGGTCGCTCAGCCGCTCGATGTACTGGTCGATCGCTTCCATGTCTCGGTCTCGATGGGTCGGTCGGGTCGAGGTCTTGCCGTGAAGTGAACTGGAATATCAAGCAGGCTATCGAAATTTCGATAAAGACTTCAGCCCGATTTTCAAGAAGATCGCCTCGTCGTTGTAAGCGAAAACCTCGTACTCGTCTGTGAGAACCCACAGGTGTATGGGGTCGCCGTGATATGGAGCGAATCCATGGATTTCACCCCTGCCGGAATCTACTAGATGTACATTGAATACGGAGTCGAGGATTTTGACCTTTACAACTTCGGAGGCTTTGCCGGCCTTGTATTTCTTGAACTGGTCGGCTAGATAGCTGCGATAAGCAGGCGAGAAATCGTCAGGGAACCGGTCGGTCGGCTGGCAGCCCCGTGCGATCAGGGCGATGCAGGGAGCTGCGATCAGGGAAGCGATCGCAGCGAGAACTGTTTCGCGCTTGAGCACGGCCTGCTTGCCTCCGAGGGGGCCGCAACGATTCTAATCGATGGCTTCGCTCTTTGAAGCCTTGTCTCCTCGTGGCCTTACTCCGAAGGCCCCCCAAGCCGCCCCTTGTTGAGCTGATCGTAATAAGACCGGACGTGGCGCTCCACGCTTTTGGGGACCCGCTGGTTGGAGAGGGCGTCGGCCGTGCCGGCGGAGGCGGCTTCGAGTTCGGCCTGGACGTCGATGCGGGACTCCCCCTTGACGGCTTTCCCGGGCTCGGCGAAGCCCTGGAAGACGGCCTTCCCCTTCTGGATCTGCTGGGCGGTCTTGGTCTTGTAGGTGGACGTGTCGTCGGCCGCCTCGGCGCGGTCGCCGGCGCCCCGGCCCCGGCCGCTGGCGTTGGCGGAGTTGCTGCGGCGGTCGGAGAACCCGTCGTTCATGCCCATCGACTCGCCGAACTGGTTCAAGCCCTCGGTCATGCCGTTCTTGGCGTCCATCACCTCGGCCAGCGCGTCGTCCAGGGCCTGCATCTCCTCCATGTTCCTGGCCATCTCGGAGAGCTGCTGGCGGGCGTCGCCCATCGCCTCGGCGGCCTTCTTGCAGTCTCCCTCCCGCATCGCCTGTTGGGCCTGGCCGAGCTTCTCTGCGAGCTTCTGGAGCTGCTGGAGGTTCTTGGCCTGCTGCTGGAGCTTCTCCATCTCGCGCTGATATTGCTCCTCGCTGAGGCCGCCGTTCTTGCGGGCCTCGTCGAGCTGCTTCTTGCGCTCGGCCATGTCGGCGGCGTCGGCGAGCTTCTTGGCGGCCTCGCCGAGCTGTTTCTCCAGGGCCTTCTTCTCATTCTCCGTCAGCTTGTCGGACTTGAGCTTCTCCTGGAGTTCCTTGACCTGCTCCATCGCCTTGGCGAGGTCGCCCCGGGCGAGGTCCCTGGCGAGCTGGTCGGCCGGTCCCTTCTCGCCCATCTCCTTGAGCTGCTGGAGCTGCCTGGCGACCTGCTCCGGCGTCCCGAGCTGCTTCTGCCGGTCCTTGAGGGCGTCGCTGAGCTTGTTCATCTCGACGAGCAGCTTGTCCTTCTGGGCCGGGGGGGCCTTGGCCAGCTCGTTGGACTTCTTCTCGATCTCGGCGAGCAGGTTCTCGGCCTCGGGGAACTTGTCCTTGTCGATCGCCTCGCGGCGGGCGGCGACCTTCTTGGCGAGGGCCTCCGTCCGTTTGGCGACGACCTCGGGGGCGACGGACCTGGTCGCCGCCGCGGCCCGGACCGAGCCGGGGGTCCAGGCCGGGACGAACAGGAGGCCGAACGCCAGCAGGGCCGGAATCCCGGCGACCCAGGCCCGACGCGGGAGCCGGAGCCCGAACGCCGAGGCCACGTCGAGCGTCTCGACCCGCCGGATCGCGTCGGCCACGAGGGCGCGGCCGGCGGGGGTCTCGCGGGACTCCTCCGGCAGCGTCAGGGCCGAGCTGACCCGCTCGTGCAGGTGGAACGCCCGATCCAGGGCCGTCGCCGCGTCCAGCCGGCTCGGCCCGGTCAGGGCCGCGACCAGGGCCGCGATCAGGAGCCCCAGGCCGGCCGCCGCCGCGAAGGGAGCCCAGTCGGGGCAGGGGAGCGGCCGATTCAGGACCTTGAACGCCCCGATCGCGACCGCCGCCGCCAGGAAGGTCCCGGCCCACGCCCAGACCGTCGCCCCCAGGAAGCGCTGGAACCGTAGTCGACGATACACCCGACCGACCGGCCTCTCCAACTCGCTCAAGCCGACCATGGCCCGCCCCCCTCGCGACTGGACGATGATCCGAATCCGACGACGCTCCGACGAACGTCGTACCGTGTCAGTCTAGGGGCCGACCCCGTGGATCGCAAGTCGGAAACTCCCCATGCCGTCGCGCCCCGGATCGAGGCCGCTCGGCTCAGTCCCGGCGATTGGGTTCGTTCGCGATCCCGCGAGAAGGAAGCCGTCGGCTGCAAGGTTCATTAGGGATTGGGTTTGCGGTGCGATTCGGCTTCGGAAATTGGGTTCGTTCGTCCACTTTTCGTAGGTCGTTCGGTCGGTCGTCTACCGGCTCGACCCCGAAGGCGTATCCTTCGGTTCGTGAAGTCTACAGGAAACGATGCGTCGGGTTCCTGGATTGGAGAGGCCCGGTCGGGAGAAATGGAGGCAAAAGGCCGGGAAATCGGGATTGGAACCCCGTCGCGTCGCAGTAACCTTCGGGAAGGGGGCGTGACGATGTCTCGGGATCGACGAGGGGTGGGTCGGGAGGTCGAGCGGCTGCTCCGCGACGGCGTGGAGGCGCCCGGCGGGCACGCCCGGCTCCTGCATCGGTATCTGGCCGAGCGCGACGAGGCCGCCTTCGAGGCGATCGTGGACCGTCACGGCCCGCCGGTCCTGGCCCTCTGCCGCCGCTATCTTCGCGACCCGGCCGACGTGGAGGATGCGTTCCAAGCGACGTTCCTGGTCCTCGTCCGCAAGGGTCGGACCCTGCGAGACGGCGACGCCCTGTCGAGCTGGCTTTACGGCGTGGCCTACCGCGTCGCGATCCGGGCCCGCGCCGACGTCCTCCGGCGACGGGCCCGCGAGGGGGATGAGGGCGAGACATCCCCGCCGATGAGCCATACCTGGTGACGGAGTACCGCAAAGCCAGGAGCGATTATGCTTTCACCCCTGGTGAGGGAAGGTCGCCCGCAGGGCCGGAGGAGGGGAACCATCAAGGCGGACGGACCGAAGAGGCGACGGCCCTCGCGCTCGTCGCCCCCTCATCAGCCGCTGCGCGGCGCCTTCTCCCTCGAGGGGAGAAGGGATGCTAGAGCGATTATGCCTTCATCCATTGCGGGGGAAGGACGTTCGGGTCCGAACCCGGATTCCGGCGGTGTGGGTGCTCGTCGCCCCCGTATGAACGGTTTTCCCCCGCGAGGGGGGAAGGATGTCGTTCGATTCGTCAGCTTATCAGGCGTGCGATCGATCTCGGATCACATCCCCTGCGGCCACTTCCGGGTGGCTTCGAGGGATTCGCCGGTCTCCAGCAGGCTCTTGAGGCTGGCCAGGATGTGCGGCCAGCCCTGGGACACCGCCCCGATCACCTTCGAGTCCGGGACCTCGCTCTCGTGGAGGACGGTGAGCTTCACCGCCTCGCCCTGCGGCTCCAGCGTGTACGTCAGCCGGGTCGGGGCTTCGTGGGCCGCCGCCGGGGTGATGTGATGCTTCCAGGACAGGACCAGCTTGTTCGGCGGATCGATCTCCAGCACCTCGCCGCTGTCGGGCACCTTCCCGGTCGGGCCGACGAGCTTCCAGCTCGCCCCCGGCTTCCACTCGCACTCCTGCCACGTCTCGACCCAGTACTGCCGAGTGAACTCCGGATCGATCAGCGCCTGCCACAGCTTCTCGGGCGTGGTGCGGATGTAGGTCACATATAGGAAACGTGATTCGGCCATCGGGTTATTCCTCCGTTGGGGGTTGGGGGGAGGTCAGGTTGAGCGGCCCGCCCGTCTCGAGCAAGGTCTTCAACCCGGACAGGATCATGGGCCAGCCGCGGCGGCCGCCGTCGAGAAGGTGGGGGGGATCGGGGTCGGGTGGGCCTCGGTCATGGTGAGCCGGACCGCACCTTCGCCGACCGGCTCGATCTCGTAGGTCACGACGCACTCGGGCAGGTCCGGGTGGGCGGTCACCCTCCAGCCGAGGACGAGCTTGCGCGGCGGGTCGCTCGCCCGGACCAGGCCCTCCACGTCCACCGCGCCCGCCGGCGTGCGGAGCAACCACGGCGAGCCGGCCTTCCAGTCGGACTCCATGGCGCGGCCGAAGAAGTACCGGGTGGTGAACTCGCTGGAGGTGAGCGCCGCCCACACCTTCTCCGGGCTGGCCGCGATGTAGGTGACGTACACCGTGCTTTCCGACGTCAGGTCAGCCATCGGCCCCTTCCTCCAGTCGCTTCTTGAGGTCGGCCAGCGCCTGGAGCCGACCGCGTTCGAACTTCTTGATCCACCGCTCGGCGATCTCGTGGATCGGCACCGGGTTCAGGTAGTGGAGCTTCTCCCGGCCCTGCCACACGACGGCGATCAGCCTGGCTTCCTCCAGCACGGCCAGGTGCTTGGTGACGGCCTGCCGGGTCATCTTCAAGTGGGCGCACAGCGATCCGAGCGTCTGCCCGTTCTCGGCGTGGAGCCGATCCAGGAGCAGGCGGCGGGAGGCGTCGGCCAGGGCCTTGAAGACCTTGTCGTGGTCGTCGACCATGCGGAGATTATGCAACCTTTGGGTTGCATGTCAAGGCTGGGGGCAGCGAATCGGGCGCGACCCGGAAGATCGAAGGTGGGGGGCTGGGGCCTGGCGGGTCAGGCGGGTTCCTTGACCAGGGCGCTGAGGGCCTTGAATTCGGGGCGGTCGGCGGTGGCGCACCATTCGAAGAGGACGGCTTCGGTGGTGGAGATGACGGCGCCGGCGGATTCCAGGCGGCGGAGGGCGACGTCGCGGTCGAAGGGGTTCCGGCTGGCGACGGCGTCGGCGGGGACCTGGACGCGGAAGCCCAGGTCGATGAGGTCCAGGGCGGTCTGGGCGACGCAGACGTGGGCTTCGAGGCCGGCGAGGGTCACGTGGCGGGTCAGTCGGCCGTAGTATTGCTCCAGGATCTGCGGGACGGAGCAGCAGGCGAACGTCATCTTGGAGGCGCGTTCGGGGATCAGCTCGGCGATCGGGGGGGAGGTCGGTCCCAGGCCCTTGGGGTACTGCTCGGTCCCCTGGACGGCGACGTCGAGGAGCTTCGCGCCTCGGATCAGGCGGAGGGTGTTGGCGACGACCTTCGGGCCGTCGGCGACGGCGGCGACGAGCTTCTCCTGGACGTCGATCACGAGCAGGGCGCCGTAGGCGGCGGTCAGGCGTTGGGTGGCTCGCATGGTGGGATCTCCTCCTCGTCGGGGCTTCGTGGGTCGCCGTCCAGTCTAGCGGCTGCGGCTTGCCCGCGGGAGGGCCCGGGATTAGGATGGCTGGGGATCGCCCGCACGGACGCCCAGGCCCCGATCGCGTCGCCGGCCCCGCCGCAGAGTCCTCTCTCCTCCGTCTAGAACCATTGGGTTGACCAACGTGGCCGAGAAGCCTCGCGTGCTTGTCATCGAGCGGGAAGCGTCGCACGGCAAGGCGGTCCTCGACGCGCTGGGAGACACCGTCGAGCTCGTCTCGGTCCGCTCGATCTCCAAGGCCCTCGCGCTGCTGCGCGACAACCGGTTCGAGGGGGTGTACGTCGACGCCTCGCAGCTCTCCGCGGCGCGTTGGGTGGGGATGATCATCCAGGCGGAGGAGATCCTCGACGCGATCGCCGACGGCGTGGCGGTGGTCGACCCGGACCTGCGGATCATCTGGGCGAACCCCGAGTTCGTCTCGTTCACGTCCGGCCCCGATTCGACGGTCGGCACGCGGTTCTACCAGGCCTTCGCCGAGTCCGAGATCCTCGGGCCGGAGCCCTGTCCGTTCACGACGGCGGTCGCCACGCGGTCGCCGTCGAGCACGGTCCTGAAGATCCGCAACAACCGGTACCTGAAGGTCACGGTCACGCCGGTCTTCGACGCCCGCCACGTCCTGACCCACCTGATCGCCCTGACCCGCGAGATCACCGACGAGGCCCAGCAGCAGCTCAAGGTCAACGCCATCGCCCAGGCCGGCGACGAGCTGGCCGACCTGACGCCCGAGGAGCTGTCGGAGATGGGGGCCGAGGAGCGGACCGACCTCCTCAAGTACAACATCGCGCGGCACATGAAGGACCTGATGGGCCTGGACTTCATGGAGATCCGCCTGCTGGACCGGGGCAGCGGCCGACTGATCCCGCTCTTGACCGAAGGGATGACCCCGTTGGCCGCCGGCCGCGAGCTCCTGGCGGGCAAGGAGGGGCAGGGGGTGACCGGCCTGGTGGCGGCCACCGGCCAGAGCTACCTCTGTCCGGACACGACCAAGGACCCGTTCTACATCGAGGGGGCGGAGAACGCCCGGAGCTCGCTGACCGTCCCCCTGGTCTACCACGGCAACGTCATCGGCACGCTGAACGTCGAGAGTCCCCATCCCGACTCGTTCGACGATCGCGACCGTCAGTTCCTGGAGATCTACGGCCGCAACGTGGCCTCGGCCCTGAACACGCTGGAGCTGCTCCAGGCCGAGAAGGCGAGCACCGCCAGCGCCTCGGTCCAGGCGATCAGCCGCGAGGTCGCCCTGCCGCTCGACGACGTGATCACCGACGCCGTCACGGTGCTGGACCGCTACGCCGGCCACGACGAGGACGTCATCGCCCGGCTCCGCCACCTCCTCTACCGCGCCCGAGAGATCCGCGGCATCATCCAGAAGGTCGGCTCGACGATCGCCCCGCCCCCCGCCAACCGGGTCGCGACGCCCCCCGCCGCGCGGCTCGCCGGGGCCCGAATCCTGGTGGTCGACGCCGACGAGGCCATCCGCCGCTCGGCCCACCACCTGCTGGGCATCCAGGGCGCCGTCGTCGAGACGGCGCGCGACGCCCGCGAGGCCGTCGCGCTCGCCCGCCAGGAGTCGTACTCGGCCGCCCTGGCCGACATCCGCCTCCCCGACATGGACGGCTACGCCATCTACAAGCGGCTCCGCGAGGTCCGGCCCGAGACCCCGGTCATCCTCATGACCGGCTTCGGCTACGACCCCACCCACTCCATCGTCAAGGCCCGCCAGGAGGGCCTGCAAACCGTCCTGTACAAGCCCTTCCGCTCCGACCGCCTGATGGAAGCCGTCGAACAGGCCCTCCACATCCAGACCAACCGCGCCGAGGCCGACCCCCCCGACCTCCAGCCCGAACCCGCGCCCCGGCCCGAATCCTGAAACCCCGCGATCGGCGAAGGCGGACGCTCCGCGCGCCCGCCGTGCCGAAGCCGCCTCAGCGACGGGCGTCGTTCAGGGCGAGGGTCAACTCCTCGGGGGAGATCCCGTGGAGCCGGGCCGCCTGGTTCAGCGTCACGCGGCGGCCGATCGTCCGACGCAGGGCCGCGCTGCGAAGCGGGGTCAGGCCGAAGCGATCGAAGACCGGCGCGGTCTCGGGGAACCAGTCCAGGACGTCGGCCGGATGATGACCCCCGTCGATCCGGTCGGGCGCGGGGGCGGCGACGCGATCGTGTCGAGCTTCGCCGTCGCGACGGGAGAGGATCAGGGACGCGATGCCGAATCCCCACCAGGCCAGCCCGGCGACTTCCATGGTCCCGCTGACGCCGATGACGGCGTAAGGGGCCGGCGACCAGTCGGTCAGCGTCTGGGTGACGACTCGGAGGCAGCAGCCGGCGTTGACCAGGAGGAACGGGCCCCAGAGGCTCGACAGGCCGCGCGAGTCCACGCCGGTGAGCGTCGGCACGGCCTTGGCGGCGAAGCCCATGATCATCAGGGAGACGAATCCGACCGTGGCGGCGTGGCGGATCGCCCCGTAATAGGCGTGGCTGAACGGCAGGCCGCTGGCCGCCTGGTAGGCCGGCAACAGGGCGAGCATCGCGATCGAGACCGCGAGCCAGCCGTAAGCCGCCCGCACGAACTTGCAAACGCGGTCGTGTTCCGGGAAGGGCCGCCAGGGCCGCCAGGGGAGGACCACCAGGGCGGCCCCCGCCGCGAGCATCAGCCAGGGGAGCATCAGGCCCGCCGCCAGGACGTGGTTCCCGGTCAGTCGGTAGGTCAGGAAGAGGGCGACCTCGCCGAGCACGGCGGCGGTCAGGAGCCCGAGGGCCGTCCAGGCCCGGCGGTCCTCGACGCGGGGGGCGCCGAAGAGCGCCGGGAGCATGCGGATGGAGACGCCCAGGATCATGAACAGGGCGAGCCCGTGGACCTGCAAGTCGCGCAGGGGGGCCTGGTAGGTCGCGACGTACCAGACCAGCGACGCCTCGTCCGGGGCGGTCATCGTCGTCCAGGTGTGCCAGCCGCTCATGATCGTCGCCGCGACGAACCACGCCAGCGCCGCCGTCACGAACCCGACGTAGGGCTCGAACCGCGCGCCGGAGCGGCGGAAGGTCGCCAGGATCTGCGCGGCGAAGGTCGCCGTCGCCGCCGCCTGCAAGCCGGCGCCGGCCGTCGCCACGATCGCGGCCAGGGAGGAGTCTCCCATCGCGACCATCCCGAAAGCCTGGGTCGCGATGCCGACGATCATGGCCCCGAAGACCGCGACGGCCAGCCGGGGCGCCGCCAGGCTCGTGTGCCAGAACCTGGGGAACGCCTGGTAGGCGAAGCCCATGATGAACAGGCCCACCCAGCCGGAAATCTGCACCATGCCGTGCGCGTTGACGCTCTGGAGCGCGTTCGCCTGGAATGAGCCGCTCAGGCCGATGTTCCAGAGCAGCCAGGCCCCCCAGGTGGCCCCGGCCGAGAGGACCATGACGATCCCCGCGAGGAAGAAGCGGGCGTAGATCGCGTCGGCGACGCTCGCGGGCTCCTCGACCAGCCCTCCCGCCGGCAGCCCGCGCCCGACCGCCTCGGCCAGCTCACGCATCAGCCGATCCTGCTCCACCCCGTGCGCCCTCGCGAAGAAGCCGAGCGTCTCATACGGGCCGAGCCGCCCGCCGCAGCCCCGAAGGCCGTAGCGGTCGAGCACGGCCCGAGCCTCGGGATGGACCCGCAGCAGATCCGGGATCATCGTCGCGGCGGTGACGGCCGAACCGGCCGTGAAGCCCGAATCGGGCGCGGGGGGCGGCCCGTCCAGGATGGGGAGCGAGATCGTCGCCATTGGGAATCGTCCTTCAGGCCCGACCAGCGGCGTCGAGCCTTCGCTCAAGCGGGGCGGAGCCGACCCGCCGGCCCGGACGTCCCGTCCCGGCGAATCCTCCTCGGCCCCGACACCTCGAATCGGAAATCTGGACCTACAGGTAAAGATATCACCGGTCGGGCCTTGGCGTCAAGGCGGGGCCGCCCCGTTCGCGGTTTCGGCGTCGGCCCGGGGGGGCCGCCCGCGCAGCTCGGGGTCGTAGCCGACGGTCCCCACGTCGTCGTCGGCCTCGAACCGCCCCCACTTCTTCGGGTCGTACGAGCCGTGCTCGTCCCTGAGGTTGGGGCCGATCGAATAGACGTGGAGGAGTCCGTCGACGTGTTCCATGCGGAAGGGTTCGCCGGTGTAGGGATCGAGCGGCGCGCCGGCGTTTAGGAATTCGTCGTCGATCTCGGCGGCCGACGCGGGCCACGCCCCGGTCGCCCGGCGTTGGCGCTCGGCGGCGACGAGGACGGCCGCCGACCCCAGCTCGGCGCGGACCCGCAGTTCGGTGTCGAGGATGGCGGACGCGGCGGGCATCATGAGCAGCGGGAGCGTCGCGATGTAGGGCCCGAGCCGCGACTCCTTGACGGCCTCGACGCGGGCCTTGTACGCCGCCAGGGCGTCTCGCCACTCCTCTTCGGGGAGGTCCGGGATCGCGATCAGCTCGTTGAACCAGCGCAGCGCGACCGACGTCTGATACCAGCCCCCCACGATCGTGAGGCCGCTCAGCGAACGGACCGGGGGCGGGCCGCCGTCGGGCCCCTTCGCACCGGCGAGGGCCTCGAACGGCAGCTCGCCCTCGGCGACCCGCCGGATCACTTCGAACAGGATGGCGCGCTCGCCGCGCAGGGCGTAGCGGAGGCGGGGCCGGTCGTACTCGTCGAGGATCAGGTCCTGGAGCGCGGCGAGGGCCTCGTCGGACGCCTCGCCCTGGGCGAGCGCCCGACGGGCGGTCTGCACGGCCAGGACGTCGATCGCGGTTCGGACGAGCTGGCTGATGGCGAAGGGTTCGTCGCCGATCGATCGGGCGACGCCGAGGATGGCGCGGCAGGAGTCGAGCGCCTCGTCGATGGTGCCGTCGTGGGCCGACACGAGTGCGTCGGCACGGAGCAGCCGGGCCACGCCGCGGGCGGCCTGGGTCTCGGGCAGCAGCGTGTCGATCAGGATCGGGCCGAGTTCCAACTCGTGGCGGCCGCGTTCGTAGTCGGCGACCTCGCGCGCCATCTCCACCTCCTCGGCGAGCGTGTCCAACTCGTCGCCGATGGCGGTCGCCACATCCTCGGGGAGGCTTCGCGACTCCTCGGCCTCCTCCGCCCGCTCCAGGGCGGTCGCCGCGTCCAGCGGTCCGTCGGTCTCGGCCTCGGGAAGGCCGGGCTCTCGGGAGGGCTTCTGGGGCCATCCCTCGGGGAGCAGGTCGACGACATCGGCGACGATCATGGCCGAGTTCTCGTCGTCGGGGACCTCCTCGCGGGTCGCCATCAGGTCGTCGAGCCGCCAGTCGGGATCGAGGGCGTCGGTCTCGGCGACGGCCTCCTCCGCGTTGCGGAACGAATAGCGGATCAGGTAGCTCCCGCCCGCGATCCCCGCTACGAGGCCGACCGCGCCCAGCCCCGCCGCGAAGGCCCAGCGCAGGCGTCGGCGGCGCCGCCGGTCCGCCGTGCCGCGGCCCGGCCAGCCCAGTCGCGAGGCGACGCCCCGGCCCAGCCACACGACCGCGCCCGCCGGCACGGCGACGAGGAAGCTCAGCCACGCGCAGATCCCCACCCAGCGGCCGACGAACGCGAGCAGGCCGACGACCGCCCCGCGCGTCAGCCCGGCGTAGGGGAGCGTCGCGAGCGACCCGCCCACGAGCAGGCAGGCCGCCGGCACGGAGACCAGGGCCGGCAACCAGGCCCCGAACTCCAGCCCCCGCCCCAGGTCGCGCAGGCCGTCCCGCCAGCCGCGCGGGCGTGCGGCCGGCGGCGGGACGACGGCCGCCGCGTCGGGCTCCGCGGCCGCGACGGGCTCCGCCGCCGCGTCGGGCTCCGCGGCCGCGACGGGCTCCGCCGCCGCGTCGGGCTCCGCGGCCGCGACGGGCTCCGCCGCCGCGTCGGGCTCCGCGGCCGCGACGGGCTCCGCCGCCGCGTCGGGCTCCGCGGCCGCGACGGGCTCCGCCGCCGCGTCGGGCTCCGCGGCCGCGACGGGCTCCGCCGCCGCGTCGGGCTCCGCGCCGCGACGGGCTCCGCCGCCGCGTCGGGCTCCGCTGCGTCGGGCTCCGCCGCCGCCGCGTCGGGAGGGGATTCGAGGGGCTTCGGTTCCTCGTCGCTCACGGCTTGACCTCGACGTTCAGGACCTTGACGAGGAAGGCCCACTGGTCGGCGGCCTCCTCGATGACCTTGGCGGTGGGCTTGCCGGCGCCGTGGCCGGCCTTGGTCTCGATGCGGATCAGCACGGGGTTGTCGCACGCCTGTGCGGCCTGAAGGGCGGCGGCGAACTTGAAGCTGTGGGCGGGGACGACGCGGTCGTCGTGGTCGGCCGTGGTGACCATCGTCGGCGGGTAGCAGGTCCCCGGCTTGACGTTGTGCAGCGGGCTGTAGGCGTGGAGCGCCTTGAACTCATCGGGGTCGTCGGACGAGCCGTAGTCGTCGACCCAGGCCCAGCCGATGGTGAACTTGTGGAACCGGAGCATGTCGAGCACGCCGACGCCCGGCAGGCACGCGCCGAAGAGGTCCGGGCGCTGGGTCATGCAGGCGCCGACGAGCAGGCCGCCGTTCGACCGGCCCGAGATCGCAAGCTTCGACGAATTGGTATACTTTTCCGCGATGAGCCATTCGGCCGCCGCGATGAAGTCGTCGAAGACGTTCTGCTTGGCGAGCTTCGTCCCCCCCTGGTGCCAGCTCTCGCCGTACTCGCCGCCGCCGCGGAGGTTGGCCACGGCGTACAGGCCCCCCATCTCCATCCAGGTCAGGGCGGAGGGGCTGAAGCCCGGCGTCAGCGGGATGTTGAAGCCGCCGTAGCCGTAGAGCAGGGTCGGGTTCGAGCCGTCCTTCCGGATCCCCTTCTTGCCCGTCAGGAACATGGGGATCTTCGTCCCGTCCTTGCTCGGGTAGAAGACCTGGACGGTCTCGTAGGCGTCGGGGTCGAACTTCAGGGCGGGCTTGCGCCAGGGGGTGCTCGCGCCGGTCTCGACGTCGTAGCGGTAGATGGTGGCGGGGGTGGTGTAGGAGGTGAAAGCGTAGAACGTCTCCCCGTCCTTCCGCTTGCCGGAGAAGCCCGACGCGGTGCCGAGGCCCGGCAGGTCGACGTCGCGGAGGTGCTTGCCGGAGAGGTCGAAGACGCGGACGACGGTGTGGGCGTCCTTCAGGTAGCTGGCGATGAAGCGATCGCCGACGACGTCGACGCTTTCCAGGGTCTCCTCGGCCTCGGGGATCAGCTCGACCCACTTCTCGGGCTTCGGGTCGCGGACGTCGATGGCGACGACCCGCCCGCGCTCGGCGTCCTTGTTGGTCTTGAACCAGAAGACGGGGCCGTCGTTGTCGAGGAAGTCGTACTCGGCCTCGAACTCGCCGACGAGGTGGGTCGGCTTCGCGTCGGTCGCGTCGAGCGGCCGGTAGAGCACGCGGTACTTGGCGTCGGTCCCTTTGTGGAGCGTCAGCACGAGGTACGCGCCGTCGTCGCTGACGGTCGGCGTGGCCTCCCATTCCTTGTGCTCGGGGTCCTCCCAGATCAACGTATCCTGATCCTGGGGCGTGCCGACCCGGTGCAGGTAGACCTTCTGGTAGTAGTTCGCCCCCTTGAGGTCCTGACCCGGCTCGGGCGCGGGGAAGCGGCCGTAGAAGAAGCCCTTGTGATCGGGCGTCCAGACGGCCGAGGAGAACTTGATCCAGCGCAGCTCGTCGTCCAGGTCCTTGCCGGCGGCCACGTCGCGGACCTTCCAGACGTTCCAGTCCGACCCGGCCTCGGCGATCCCGAAGGCCAGGAGCCGGCCGTCGTCGCTGGCGACGGTCCCGGCCAGGGCGACGGTGCCGTCGGCCGAGAGCGTGTTGGGGTCCAGCAGAGCGCGGGGCTCGGCGTCGATCGCGTCGAGGACGAACAGGACCCCCTGGTTCTGGAGGCCCGTGTTGTGGGTGTAGAAGTACTTGCCCCCCTTCTTGCCGGGGGGGCTGAACTTCTCGTAGTCCCAAAGCTCGGTCACGCGGGCGTGGAGGCCCTCGCGCTGGGGGATCGACCCGAGGAACCCATTGGTGATCGCGTTCTCGGCCTCCACCCAGGCGCGGGTGACGTCCGAGTCGGGGTCCTCCAGCGGCCGATACGGATCGGCGATCTTCACGCCGTGGTAGACGTCGACCGTGTCGGACTTCGGGGCCTCGGGATACGGGAACGGCCTGGCGGGTTCTTCGGCTTTCATCGGTCGTGCTGAGGCTCCGAGGAGGACGGCGATCGCGGCGACGCGCGGGAATCGGTTCATGAGCGGATTCGGTCCTTTCGCGTGGGGCGTCGGATCGGGTTTCTATTTCATGATCGGATGTCGCTGAAATGATCCCTTCCCCGCGAGGGGGGAAGGGATGATGAAGCGGGCCATCGCGGGGGGCGATCCCTGACGTCGAGGTCTCGTGGGCTCGTCGTCCCTGCATGGTCGCCCTCAGGTCCGGGGGGATCGGCGGAGGACGAGTCGGCCGGCCTCGACGGCCTCGCGGTCCGGGTCGCGGGCGATGGAGCGGAGGGCCTCGTCGAAGCGTCGGCCGCTCTCGTGGAGGAACAGCTCGGCGACGGCCTGCTCGTCGGGCCGGGCCGAGGCCGCATCGAGGCGGGCGAGCGTGCAGGCGGAGGCGATGAGCTCGACGGCCGCGAGGGCGACGCGATCGCGGAAGGATTCGTCATGGCGATCGCGGGCGCCGATGCGCTCGACGACCCGGCCGAGATGGGAGGTCCGCCGCGACAGGGCCTCGCCGAAGGGCCGGAGCATCGGGGTCGCCACGGGGACTCGCGGCGGCGAGGCCGAGCGGGCCAGACTCCGGCGGATGTGGGCGGCGAGCGTCGGCCAGAACGGGGCCGAAGGGCCGGCGCCGCCGGGCGAGGGATCGGCGTCGCCCAGGCCGCCGGCCGCGAGGAGATCCAGGGCCTCGTCGGTCGTTTCGTCGTGGATCGCCGGCGCATCGATCCGGGAGACGAACGGTCCCAGGAAGGCCGTGTCGACCGCGTCGGCGACCCCCCGATCGAGCCACGAGGCCGCCGCGACGGTCGAAGCCCTCAGCGCGTACGACCCGGCGGCGAGCCGGGCGAGGGCGGCCCCGGCGCGGGGGGAGCGGGCGAGGCGCTCGTCGCCCCGGACCTTCGCGACGGCCGCCGCGAGCCGGGCCTGCGCCAGCCCGAGGCCCCAGGAGGCCGCGAGGACGCGCGCCAGGCCGGGGCGGTCGGCGAACGCGTCGGCCCCCGCGACTCGCTCCGCGACGGTCCGCCAGCCCTCGCCCTCGGGGTCGAGGCTCCGGAGTTCCATCACTCGACAGAAGCCGACGACCGGGCCGTCGCGCCGCGAGTCCTCGGCGGCGGCGAGATCGACCGGCGCGGGGTGGGGGAAGAACGCCCAGGCGGGGAATTCGCCGGCGAACAGGGCCCGGACCACTCCTCCATGCGAGTGCGTCGGGCCGGTCGCTCCCGCCTCCGTGTTCCGCCCGACCGTTTCGATCGCCATCGACCTGGGTCCTTTTTGTTCGAGGCCGACCCGTCCTCGGGCCGAAACGCAGATTGTCGAGACGGCTTATTCAGCCCCGGGCGCGGCTCGGCGGAATCGATCGCCGCCCGCGTCCCGGCCGAGCCAGTAGGCGAACCCCGCCCCGGCGGCGATCATCAGGATCGTGACGCCCTTCAGGTCGGGGAGCCTGGTGAGGAAGTGGCGGAAGCTCGGGTCGTCGCGGAAGGGGAAGAACTTCCATTCGACGAACAGGGCCAGGGCGAACGCGGCGGCCGCGCAGGCGACGCCGCGGGCGTGCGAGGGCCTCCGGCTCGCCAGGCTGCAACCCAGGCCCAGCAGGGCGCCGGGGATCATCATCCCGTAGAATCCCCGGTGGTAGAGCCACTGGAACGTGTAATATCCTAGGGCCGCGCCGAGCAGGGCCCCCAGCGCGGCCGTCAACTCCTCGGTGATCCGGCTTGGCGCGGTCATTGGTCCGTCGCTCCTTGTCACGTCGCGGCCCTCTCGGAAAAATCCCCGTCCCACGATCCTAACCATCCCATGAGGCGAAAACCATGACCGACGAAGGGCGCGAGACGGCCTGGCGATGGGACCGCGACGGCGACGGCGTCTGGACCCTGTGGTTCGAGCAGCCGGGCCGTGATCTGAACATCCTGGACCGGCCGGCGCTCGACGAACTGGATGAGCGGCTCGCGGAGGTCGAGGAGGACTCCTCGGTCCAGGGGGTCTTGATCCGTAGCGCCAAGCCGGCCGGCTTCTGCGGGGGGACCGATCTGCGGCTGATCCACGACGCCCCCTCGGGGGCGGAGGTCGAGGCCCTGATGCGGCGAGGGACCGAGGTGCTGGACCGCCTGATGCGGCTGGGGCCGGCGACCACGGCGGTCCTCCACGGGGCCTGCCTCGGCGGCGGCCTGGAGCTGGCCCTGGCCTGCCGCCACCGCGTGGCCCTTGCGACGAGCGTGCCGCTGCAACTCGGGCTGCCCCAGGTCCGCCTGGGCCTGATCCCCGGTTGGGGCGCGATCGAGCACCTCCCCCGTCTGCTCGCACCCAAGGACGCGCTGGAGTTGCTCCTGTTCGGCGTCCCGATCGGCTTCCTCCAGGCGCGATCGCAGGGGGTCGTCTCGCGGCTGATCTCGGCCGAGGAGCCGGAACGGCTGGTCGAGACCCTCTCCGCCGAGGCTCCCGCCGAGCGCCCCTTCACGGTCGACGCCTGGGCCGAGGAGCTGGACTTCGCGCGGGCCAAGCTCGATCGACACTCCATCGACTTCCCCGAGGCCCCGGCCGCGATCCTCGAGGTGATCGAGATCGACCTCGCCCGAGGCCCCGAAGCCGCCCGCGAAGCCGCCATCGCCAGGTACGTCGGGCTCGCCCGGGACGAGGCCGTCCGGGAGGCCCTCGAGGACTTCCTCGCCCGGCCGAGCGCCTGAGGCGAGCCGAACCCCACGGTCGCCGATCAGATGTAGACCCGCCGATTGTAGACGTACCATTCGACGACCAGGACGCCGAGGGCGGCGAGCGCGGCGAGCTTCCACCAGTCGCGGCGGGCGTCGGGAACGGTGCCGGCGCCCTCGACGGGGGTGTAGCCGATCTTGATCTTGTACGCCTCGACGCGGGATTCGGGGGCGCCGGCGGGGACGAGGCCGCGGGTGGCGAGATCGCTCTCGCGGGGGTCGAACAGGTTGACGGCGAACGGCGACGCGCCGCCGGTCCACCGGGCCTCGTACAGGCCGGTCGTCGCGACGGCGTCGTCGACGAAGGCGCCCTGGGTGTTCCGCTCGATCGTCCTGGGCGCGGAGCCGTCCGGCGGGGCGACCCGGATCGTCCGCTCGGCCGTCTCGGCGCGGACGACCACCGGCCGGTTCGGGCTCGCGAGCGCGGCGGCCTCGCCCCCCTGGGTCCCGCCCAGGGTTTGCACCGCGTTGAACAAAAACAGGGGGAAGCTGATGTAGCGGAACCAGGTGGTGTTCGGCGTCTGGCCGTCGATGAGGGGGAAGGCGATCACGGCGTCGAGGAACCCTCCACGCGGGACGACGAAGGCCAGGGCGCCGGCGTCCCCCTCGATCAAGGGGACGGCCGAAGGGGGGAGGGGGTCGACCACGCGGGCCCTGGCGACGTACACCAGCGAAAGGTCGCGGACGTACTGCATCAGGGGGTGGCTCACGTCCCAGTCGAGGATCGCCGGGTTCTCGACGGGCTTCGCACCCTCGTAGGCGGGGCCGGGGGGGAAGACGCCGAAGTACAGGGCGTTGGATTCCGGGGGCTCGTCGGGCCGCCAGCCGTCGAAGACGACGAGGTCGTACCGCCCCCCCTTGAGGTCGCGGACGACGGCCTCTCCCTTCGCTTCCTCGGGCGTGAGGATCGTCGCCTCGGTCTTCTCGACGAGGGTCGGCGTGTTGAAGGCGTCGATCAGGTAGCGGTCGTTCGCCGAGACGACGAGGACGCGGGCCTTGCGAGCGTCGCCGACGACCACGAACGCCCGGTCGTCGACCGCCAGGGCGTCCTTCCCCGTCAACCGGACCTCGAACGCCGCGACGCCCGGCTCGGGGACGTCGAACTGGAACGCCTGCTCGCCCCGCGCGGGGATCTCCAGCGCCACGGCGTCGACCAGGCCCCCGTCGTCGCCGGGCTTGTCGAGCCGCTTGCGGACGAGCTGGGCCTCGGTCGTCACGGGCTCGGCGCGGTAGTTGCGCACCCTGCCGAAGACCTGGTGGAGGTCGGCCTTCTCCTCGATCGGGCGGGACTGCAAGGCGACGATCGCGACATTGTCCGAAGGGTCGCCGTTCGCGCCGGCCCCGGCCCGATCGGCCGGGGGGGAATCGTCGGCGGGGGGCGAGTAGGGCGGGGGAGGGGGGCCGACGACGACGACCTCGGGCTCCAGGTTCCCCAGGCTGAAGCCCTCGACGTCCGGGAAGCCGCCGTCGGTGTAGATGAACAGCTTGGGGGTGGTCTGGGACGTGGCGACCACGCCCTCGCCGATCTGCTTCGACGGGTTCGCCAGCCCGGCCGCGACCTGGAGCGCCTCGCGGAGCGACGTGGTCCCCTGCGTCGGCGCGACGGCGTCGATCCGTTGCAGGAGGAGCCGCTTGTCGCCGCTGTAGTTGGAGACGACGCGGGCCGAGTCGGCGAATGAGACGACCATCGCCAGGTCGTCCCCTTGCATGTCGCGGACGACCTTGCGGGCCTCGTCCTTCGCCTTGTCGAGCCGGCTGGGACCGTCGGCGTCGTCGACGGCCGACATGCTGGCCGAGGCATCGATCAGGAGCACGAACCGCCGGCCCTGGCCGCCGGCCCCCTTCATCTGCGGGCCCGTCAGCGCGAGCATCGCCAGGGCCGCGACCAGGAGTTGCAGGAACAGGAGCAGGTTGCGCCGGAGCCGCTGAAACAGGCTGTTGACGTGCAGATCCTCGAGGCTCTTGCGCCAGAGCAAGGTGCTGGCGACCGGCACCGACCGCCGCCTCAGTTTGAGGAAGTAGAGCGCGATGATCCCGAGCGGGACCAGGGCGAGCGCCCCCCACGCCGGCCATCCCAGCGGCGGGCTGAACTGGAGCGACCCCAGGCGGCTGAACAGGTTCCCCGGCATCCCGCGGCCTCCTTGGAAGTCGTGGTGGGCCCCCTCGCATCGGTCGTCGGGGGGGAAGCTGATGGATCGAAGGTCGTCCTTCCCCCCTCGCGGGGGAAGGGCTTTAGGGTTACAACTCCGGTTCGCGTCCCGCGTGGCCGGGGCGTTCTCCCTTGCGCCGGACGATCATGGTGTAGAGGACGTAGGCGACGAGCAGGCCGCCGAGCGAGTAGAAAACCAGGGGGTTCGTGATCCAGAAGCGATTCATTTGAGGAGTCCGCGCTCGCGCAGATAGTTCAGCACGAGTTTCTCGAAGGGGTACTGGTTGGTGGTGAAGACGTAGGTGATCCCGCGTTTGGTGCAGTAGTCGCGGAGGCCTCCGACGAAGGCGTCGAGGTTCTCCTTGTACCGCTTCAGGAGCGGGGCGCTGATGGTGACGTCGGCCTCCTCGTCGTCCTCGCAGTCGACGAGTCGGAGGTCGCCCACCAGCTCGGGCTCGACTTCCTCCCGGCTCAGGACGTGGATGACGAAGACGTCCATCCTCCGCGCCAGCAGGTATCGCAGGGCATCCTCATATCCCCGCTTGTCGAGGAAGTCGGAGATGACGACGACGACCCCCTTGCCCCCCTGCTTGATGGCGAAGTCGCGGGCGGCGGCGGTGAGGTCGCTCTCGCCGGAGGGCTCCAGCCGCTCCAGGTACTGGACGATCCGCCACATCTGGGACCGCCCCCGGACGTTGGGGACGCCCGCCTGGAGCCGCGAGGCGAAGGTCTCCAGGATGATCCGATCGTTGTTCACCAGGCCGATGAACGCCAGGGCCGCGGCCACCTGCTTGGCGTAGTGCAGCTTGGTCGGCTCGCCGAAGCCCATCGACAGGCTGGAGTCGACGAGCGTGTGGACGTGTAGGTCCTCTTCCTCCAGGAACAGCTTGAGGAACAGGCGGTCGAGCCGGCCGAAGGCGTTCCAGTCGATGTGCCGGAGGTCGTCGCCGGGGGCGTACTGGCGGTGCTCGGCGAACTCCACCGAGGTCCCTTTCCGCCGGCTCTTGCGCTCCCCCTTGAGCCGCCCGACGATGATCTTGCGGCTGACCAGCTCGAGTTGCTCCAGCTTGTGGAGGAACTCCGGGTCCAGGAGCGGCGTCCGGGCGGTCGAGGTCGAGCCGGAATCGGCGGGCATGGGCGGGGCCTCCCGGTCCCTCGCGGGTCGGATCGTCACGTTAGAGCGGCAGGAAGCGATCCGAAATCCAGAACAGGGCCAGCAGGAACCCGACGGCCGCGGCCACGCCCACGATCCAGGGGAGGATCGCGGCCAGGAAGACCGTCCAGCGAGCCTTCAGGCCCAGCGGCGGGCTGCGGTGGAAGAACGCCAGCGCCGTGAGCCAGCTTTCCATCACCACCAGCGAACCCGCCCCCGCCGCGAGCAAGGCCAGGATCGGCTCGCTCCGCCAGAAGAACGCCCCCGCGACGAACAAGGCCGCGCAGAGCGAAACCAAGCAGACGACGTCCCCCCGCGAGACGATCAACGGCTCGCGCCCGGGCTCCTCCCAGTCGATCTCCGGCATCGTCGGCGGGTCGTAAACGTCGTGCATGGCGGCGGCTCGATGAGTTCGTCCTGGTCTCTCCTTCCCCCACCGGGGGGAAGGATTCAGGCCGTCACGGCGACCTCGGCCTTCTCGGGGACGGAGTCGAGGATTTTCAGGAGGACCTCGTCGGGGGCGATCCCTTCGGCCTGGGCCTCGAAGTTGAGGAGGACTCGGTGGCGGAGGGCGGGGAGGTACACCCGGCGGAGGTCTTCGAAAGAGACATTGTACCGTCCGTCGAGCAGGGCGCGCACCTTGGCCGCCAGGACGAGGGTCTGGACGCCGCGCGGGCTGCTCCCCCAGCGGACGTACTGGTTGGTGACGGCGGCGGCGAACGGGCCTTCGGGGTGGGTCGCCAACGCCAGTCGAATGGCGTAGTCCTGGACGTGGGGGGCGATGACGACCTCGCGGACGAGTTGCTGGAATCGGATCAGGTCGTCGCCGTCGAGGACCTTCTCGGCTTTCGGGTTGGCTCGTCGGGTCGTGCGGTCGAGGATCGTCGCCAGCTCGTCGCGGGTGGAGTAGCCGACGACGAGCTTGAACAGGAAGCGGTCGAGCTGGGCCTCGGGCAAGGGGTACGTCCCCTCCTGCTCGATGGGGTTCTGCGTGGCCATGACGAAGAACGGCTCCTTGAGCCGGTGCATCGTCCCGCCCACGGTGACGGAGTGCTCTTGCATGGCCTCCAGCAGGGCCGACTGGGTCTTGGGCGTGGCGCGGTTGATCTCGTCGGCCAGGACGATCTGGGAGAAGATCGGCCCGCGCTGGAATTCGAACATCCGCCGGCCCTCGGAGGTCTCGGCTACCATGTTGGTCCCGATCACGTCGGCCGGCATCAGGTCGGGCGTGAATTGGATCCGGTTGAAGTCGAGCGAGAGGGCGTCGGCCAGCGTGCGCACGAGCAGCGTCTTGCCCAGGCCCGGCACGCCTTCCAGCAGCGCGTGGCCGCCGACGAACAGGCAGGTCAACACGCCGTGCACGATCTCGTCGTGGCCGACGATCACCTTGCCGATCTCGGACTTCACCTGGATATAGCGGTCGCGGAACTCCTGGGCCCGCGCCTCCATGTCCGACCCGTTCGCGGTCGCTTCGTCAGCCATCGGCGGGGCTCCTTTCGTCGTTACCCTGAGAATCCAGGCGTTCGCTCGGCAAGCTCATGAGTCCGTCTCGATCCCGCGTCTCCTCGACGTCGGCGCCGTGATCCTCATCCGGCCTCGTCGCCGCCAGGCTTTCCTGGAAGTCGGGGTCGGAATGGAGGCCGCCGCTCAGCGCCAGATCGACCAGCTCGTCGGCGCCCAAGCCGCGCCTCCGGCCCCAGAGGCAGAGGTGGTTGACCTCATAGCCCTTGAGGTTCTCGCTCATCAGGTAGAACTGATCGGCGTTGAGCTGAGTCATCCAGCCGTTGTAGCTTTCCATGTTGGCCTGCACGAGCTTGATCAGCTCCTCGCGCGGGATGAGGCGTCGTTGGTAGGACAGCCCGAAGTCCACGATCTCCTCCGCCGTCGGGGACTCCTTGCCGAAGCCCGGCACGTCGTCGGGCCAGAACAGGAGGTCCGAGGGGGCGGGGTGCTCGAAGTGCTCGTTGAGGATCTCCAGGCGCGCGTCCTGCTCAGCCTCGGAGGTTTCCTCCCCAGCCAGGAGCCTCTGGACGATCGCGATCAGCTCTTCCCTCGTCAATTTCTGGCTTCCGTTCGTCGGTGACATCGGGCGGTTCCGCAATCAACCCGATCCTCTTCGTTACGAGGAAGAGAATCGCTTTCAAGTTCACGTCTTTTGGTCTGAATTCTTGCTGTCTTCCTGCTTCCGGTCCTCGCGCGTGAGCAACTCGACGTCATGAGCTTCGACGGCCTCCGCGAGATGCGATCTGGCCTCGTCGTGCAGGGAAGCGTCTTCAAGCCTCGTGAGCAACCTGACGCGACCCGAGATCAAGGCGGCCGTGTTTTGGAAGGGTGCAATATCGTCGAGGATGATCAGGGCCTTCTGCCGCACCTCCCAGACGTCGTCGTGCGTGAATTCGAGGATGTCGTCGTAGTCGTCGTTGCAGTTCAGATTCATCAGGGCGTACATGAGACTGCCCCGCGAGCCTCTGGTCCTGACATCCTTCATGAGTTCCAGCAGCCGAGGTTTGGCCTCCTGGACGTGCAGTTCTCCCAGGGCGTAGGCGAGGGCGCCCATCGTGGCGAGGTCTCCCGCGGCAAACATCTGAAGCAGGCGAGGCACGGCTTCAAGGCACCCCGAGTCGGCCAGGTCTAATGCGGCCTGGCGGATGATTTTCGGATCGCCCGAATCGAGCCCCTGCACCAGCGATTCGCATCCCGCCATCCGGGGGTCTTGGCTTCCTACGTCGCGCGTGGTGGGCCGGGTCACATTAGGTGTCATTTCTTGCCCCCTTGATCCTTGTCGTCGTCCTTCTCCCGCTCCTCCCAGACCTTTTTCTTGGCCTTGAGGAGCCGGCTGGTGTAGCCGGCCTCCTCGGGCTTGGGGGCCTCGGGGGCGAGGCCGGGGTCGGATGGGCTCGCGGCGGGGCGGTCGGGACGGGGGCGGTCGGCGGCGGGGCTGGAAGCGGGCGGGGCGGCGGCGCCCTCGGCGGGCGGGGGCGCTTCGGAGTCCTGGAACTGGTTGGCGAAGCGGGAGCGATCGAGCTGTTCGGCGACCTCGGCCTTGCGGCTCCTGAGCTGGTCGAGGTAGTCGGTGCGGGCCTCGGGCTCCTCGCCGCGGAGCTTCCGCCAGCCCTCGGCCAGCTTGCGGCGGACGCGGCCGACGTCGACGGCGATCCGCCGCACGGCCACGTCGCCCAGGAAGAGCAGGGCGGCGGACCAGAGCAGCACGGGCCAGAGCGGGCGGAAGGCCCGGGGGATCACCAGGCCCGGATCGCGTCGGAAGTGGTCGACGCCGTCGAGGGTGCGGGCCAGGTCGATGCGGCCGTCGGGGGCGGTCTTCCACGTCACCTCGCGGCCGTCGGTCAGGCTGGCGGCGGTCTGGAGGGTCGTCGGATTGGAGCGCAGCTCGCGGTACTCGTCGGAGTAGGGGACGGAGACGCCGCTGGAGATGACCCCCTGGGTCTTGTTCGCGCCCCGGTAGCCGAGATTCACGAAGTAGTTGCCGCGTCGGTCGGCGTTTTCGATGGTCGCCTCGTACCGGCCGGGGGCGGTCTGGCTGAGGGTGAGCGGCGCCGCCTTGAGGTCGGGGTCGACGATGTTCCCCTGGATCTGGAGGAAGTTGAGGAACTGGTCGTCCTTGTCGAGCGCGTCGACGACGACCTTGATCCGGCCTTCCTCGCGGCGGACGGTCATGGTCAACTCGCCTTGCTCGGCGGGCCGCATGGCCCAGCGGACGACCTGCGACCAGAACGCGGCGTAGTTCTCCCAGTCGGGCCAGGCCTTGGCCCATCGGCGGCCGGCGTCGGAGGTGAACGCCACGGATCGGCCCAGGCCGTAGGTCCAGTGGGCGAGCACCGGATTGACCTGCCCGCCGGGCAGCGGCGAGAGGATCGGGGCCTCGACCAGCTCGTTCTCCTTCAGGCTCGTCAGCACCAGGCCCGTGATCGGCGGGACGGCGTCCAGGCCCATGACGGGCTCGGTGATCGGGCTCTGGAGCCGGGGGAGCCAGGGGGCCTCCTGCTCGAAGATCAAGGGCCGCGAGATCGTCCGGGCTTCCTTCTGGTAGATCTGGGGCAGGGCCCTGGGGTTGGTGACGTTGTAGAACCGCCCCTTGGTGCGTCGGGCGATGTTCTGCATGACCGACTGCGCCCCCGGGTCGGCGCCGTGGGCGGCGGTCAGGACCGAGGTCACCGTGATCTTGCTCTGGGCGAGCCGGTTCAGCACGCCCGGCGTGGGAGGGGTGGGGTCGCCGTCGCTGATGATGACGATGTGCTTGGACATGGCGTCGCGGACGGCGTTCAGGCCGTTCATCGCCTTGACGAGCGAGGGGTCGAAGTCGGGCATGTCGCCGGGGGTCATGCGGTCGATGGCGCGGAGCATGCTCGACCGGCCGGGGCCGATCGCCCGCAGCGAGAAGAGCCAGGCCTCCTGGCCCTCCCAGTGGAGCATGCCGGCGTAATCATAGGTGGAAAGCGCGTTGATGGCCGCCTTGGCGACGACCTTCTGCCAGTAGTTCCCCTCGGGGATCTCGCTGGCGTGCATGATCAGGACCATCGCGCCGAGGCCCTGGACCTTGAGCGCCTTGATCTGCATGTCGACCGGCAGGGCCTTCTCGACGGGCGTGTTCATCCAGCCGCCGGCGCCGAAGCTGTCGCGGCCCCCCAGCATGATCAGCCCCGCGCCCAGGTCGTGGCAGTTGGAGGCCAGGAGCTGGTGCTGGCTCTCCGTGAACGCCTCCTTGGGGACGTTGGCGAGGATCACGCAGTCGAACGGCCGGAGCTGGGCGACGTCGGTCGGCAGCGGGTCGCCGCCGACGCCGCCGGAGCCGTCGATCCGGGGGGCGGTCAGCGTCCGGACCTCGATCTCCTTCTCGCGCAGGGCCTGCACCAGCTCGACGTGCTCGCCCGCGGTCCCCTCGATCAGGAGGACCTGGGCCTTGCCGCGGGCGTGGGTGAAGCCCTCGGCCACGTTGTTGATCGCCCGGCGGTCGCCGCCGCCGGCGTCGGGGGTGAACTCGGCGACGAACGTGTAGAAATTCGGTTCCGTGATCAACTGTTTGAGCGTGAAGACGTTGATCCCGCGCTTGAGCTCCACGCGCGTGGGCTTCTCGTTGCCGACGGCGACGCCGGTGTGGCCGTCGGCCTTCTGGAAGACCTGGAGCGAGCCGGCGGCGGGCTCGCTGGCGCGGACGACGACGTTGATGTTGACCGTCTCCCCCTTCTTCACGTCGGGGGGGATCGAAACCTTCTCGACGAGCACCTCGCGATCGTATCTGTACTCGATCGGGACCACATCCACCTGGACGCCCAGCGCTTTGGCGGCCAGGGCCTGCTCCAGCAGGGAACCGCGGTTCTCATTGCCGTCGGAGAGGATCACCACCCGCCGCGCCGTGTCCTCCGGGAACGAGGCCAGCGCCAGCTTGAGCGCGGCGGCGACGTCCGTGTTCTCGGCGTCGATCGACGACTCGATCCCCAGCAGGTTCAGCTCGCTGGGGGCGGGGGGGACCTCGACGCGCGGGCTCGCACCGAAGACCACGACCCCCGCCAGGTCGTCCTTCCGGCGCGCCCGGGACGCCTCGGCCGCGTACTCCAGGGCGGCCTTCTCCTGCTCGCGGGGGATGCTCTGCGAGGCGTCGATCAGGAACATGGTCGTCAGCCGGTCCGACCGCCGCACCGACTGCAGCTCGGCCAGGGCCAGGACGATCAGCGTCACGACCCCCGCGCGGAGCAGGATCGCCAGCGCCCGACGGCCCCGGCCCATGCCCGACAGGCCGCCGCGGCCCATCGCGATCAGGGGGACCAGGATCAGCGGGATGAGGACCAGCCACAAGGGTCGGCCGAAGCTGATCGAGAGGTTGCCCAGCATCCTCCGCGCGCCCTCCGTTCGAGTTTCGAGGCGCCCCGCGATCGGCGGACGCCCCGTCGTTCACATCCTGAACCGTTGCACGCGATGATTGTTCGAGTCGATCACCGAGACGCCGCCGCGGGAGTCGACCGCCAGCGCCCAGGGGTTGTACAACTCGCCGGGCCCCCGGCCGGGCCGGCCCCAGGTCGCCAGCGCCCGCCCGTCGCGGGTGAACTTCTGGACGCGGCTGTTGCCGTACTCGCAGACGATCAGGGCGCCGTCGGGGGCCAGCGACAGGTCGTAAGGATAGCTCATCTGGCCGAGCCCCTCGCCCCGCGTCCCCCACGCCTTCAGGAGCTTCCCCTCGACGTCGAAGACCTGGATGCGGTGGTTGCAGCTGTCGGCCACGTAGATCCGGTCGTCCTCGTCGATCGCCAGGGCGCGGGGGCGGAGGAACTCGCCGGGCTCGTAGCCGTGCCCCCCCCACTGCCGCAGCCACTTCCCCTCGGGAGAGAAGACCTGGATGCGGTCGTTCTCGCCGTACTCCGAGATGTAGAAGTTCCCCGCCTTGTCGATCACCACGTCGGTCGGGTAACCGAACCGGCCGGGGGTCGTCCCCTGCACGCCGTCGCCGATCTGGAACAGCAATTCGCCCTGCGCGTCGTACACCAGGACTCGGTAGAAGTGGGTGTCGGCCACGAGCAGCCGGCCGTGGCGGTCGACGGTCAGTCCGCTGGGGCCGTCGACGTTCAGGTCGGGCGTGCGCCAGCCCCGCAGGTAGTTGCCGTCGCGGTCGAAGACCTGGATCCGGTCGGTGAGGTCGGCGAGGTAGAGGTGGTCCTCGGCGTCGAAGGCCGCGACCCGGGGCTTGTGCAGCCAGCCGGGCTTCGTGCCGTGGACGCCCCAGACCAAGTCCGGCGTCGACGTCTCGCCGCCGCCGCAGCCGGCCGCCGCGCACGCCAGCGCGACCGCCGCACAGGCCAGCCGCAGGCCCCGCCCTCGTTTCGCCCCCGCCGCACGCTCCACGCGCCCGTCCTTCCTCGTCGATCCCAGCCGTCGCCGACGCACGCTTGCTAGAATCTAATGGCCGCGCGACCTCGGACGCAAGTCCTAGGATTCGGCGGGGGGTGGATTCGTGGGGGGAGGATCGCGGCGATGGGCGAGTGGCGTTATCTGTGTCGGGTCGACGAGGTCCCCGAAGGCCGAGGCCGGACGGTCGACGCCGCGGGCGCGCGGCTGGCGGTCGTCCGCGACGGCGAGATCGTCGCGGTCTTCTTCGACCGGTGCCCCCACGCCGGCGGCTCGCTCGGATCGGGCTGGATCGAGGAGGGCGAACTCCTCTGCCCCCTCCACCGCTGGCGCTTCCGCCTCCGCGACGGCCGCTGCACCACCATGCCGGGATCCTCCGCGAACCTCGTCGAGAGCCGCGTGGAAGGGGGCGAGGTGTGGGGACGGATCGGGGAGGGCTGAGTCGGTTCCTGACGGCAGATCCACACGCCGGCGCGTCCGGTTAGGTTGCAGCGGTGGATTTCCGATCTGTACGCGGAACGAGAGACGGGGCTGGACTTACGGCGTTGGAGCCGGAGGCCGCTCGCTCGACGACGGGGGGATGGGATATGGGGACGTCAAGCGAATCCGCTGCGAATCCGGTCTATTCGGTGGTCGGCGACCGTTATGTCTTCCTGACCACCGGGGAGGAGACGGCGGGGGCGTGCTGCGTGGTCGAAGTCCGGGTGCCGCCGGGGGGCGGGCCGCCGCCGCACGTCCACCGTCGCGAGGACGAGCTGTTCTACGTCGTCGAGGGGGAGTTCGAGTTCCTGGTCGCCGGCGAGTCGGTGAGGCTTTCGGCCGGGGGGTCGCTGTTCGGCCGTCGCGAAGTGCCGCACACCTTCAAGAACGTCGGGCCGGGGCCGGGGAAGCTGATCATCGCCGTCACCCCGGCCGGGCTGGAGCGATTCTTCATGGAGGTCGGGACCCGGCTCGACGGCCCTGAGGCCGACCCGATCCCACCCACGCCCAACGACTTCGAGCGGCTGCTCCGGGCCGCCCCGGCGTACGGGCTGGAGATACCGGCCGGCGGTTGATCGGCCCAAAGGCAAGGCTCTGGGAACCTCTCGTGTGGACGCCAGGTCCTCCGCCCAGCTAAAATTCGGCCTCGCTCGCATCCATTCAGGGGGCGAAGGTCGCGCCCCCCACGTCGAGACACGTGGGGAGGCCTTTGGCGCTTTCCGCGGCCAGACGCTGCCATTGCGACCCGATCAGAAGGACGAACGTCGTCGATGGGACCACGCACCTGGACGTTCTGCAACGGGGCGATGCTCGCCCTGGGGGCGGGCTGCCAGCCGTCACGGCCGACGCCTCTTGATCGGACCGATCAGAACTACCCTCGATCGAAGGAATCCCACGAATCGATCACGGCCCCGGTCGGGCGCCCCGCGAGGGACCCCCGCCGGGGCCGGGACGATGGGCGGACCGGATGAATCTCCCCGACGACCTCGACTACCCGATCATCGCCGTCGGCGACCTCCACGGCCGCCTCGACCACCTGCAACGGCTCGTCGAGGCGCTCGAACGACGGGACGTGTGGCCGGACTGCGCCCTCGTCTTCCTGGGGGACTTCGTGGACCGGGGGCCCGACTCCCGGGGGACGATCGACCTCGTCCTGGAATTGCTCCGACGCCCGGCCGGGGGCTCGGCCGTCATGGGCAATCACGACCTGGCCCTGATCCGATCCGCGAGGCTGGACGACGGCCCGCCGTCTTCGTACTGGCCCTCGCGCTATCGGGACCTCTACGACGGCGGGCCGACCTTCGAATCCTATCTGGGCCGCCCGGCGCAAAACACCGACGGCGGCTTCCAAGACGATCTCGACGCCCTTCGGCCGGCGATGCCGGACGAGCATCGAGCGTTCCTGACCGGCCTGCGCTGGGCCGTCGAGGCGCCCGGGCACCTCTTCCTGCATTGCGGCCTCTCGCCCGAGCTGGGGGCCGGTCCCGAGGAGCAGGTCGCGGCCCTGCGAGCCAGGCGATGGGACAGGACGACGCTGAGGCCCACGCCCGACACGAACACGGATCGGTACTGGGAGGACGAATACCCCGTCTGGCTGGGGGCCGATCGGACCCTCTCGACGAGGCCGCTCCCCTATCCGGGCAAGGTGCAGGTCACCGGCCACGACCGCGTCCGCCGGCCCGAGGTCGACGCGGTGCGGATCCGGCTGGACACCAGCGGCGGCTTCGACAGGCCGACCGCCTGCCTGCTCCGGTCCCCCGACGCCGAGCCGGTGTTCATCCAGGGTCGTTGACCCGAGCCGTCAGGCCACGCGCCGGCGCGATCCGCGGGCGCCGAACCAGGAGAGGACCGGCGCGTCGGTCGCCATGAGCCGCCGGGCCGCCTTCTGGATCGTGGAGTGGTCGGGGACCTTGCGGAGGCCGAGGACTTCGCGGAGCTCGGACCACTCGCGGAGGAGGACCTCCAGGCCGCGGTAGTCGAGCTTGAGGAACCGCCGGACGGCCAGCATCGCGAACAACTGGTGCTGGGTGAAGTCCTTGCGGGAGAACTTGGACGAGTACGCCGGGAGCGTCTCGCCCGCGACGGTCAGGGCCGCCCGGGCCAGCGCCACGGGCGATTTGGTGGTCGGTCGTTCGATGGTGGTTGTCATAAGAATAATACGATCCCGGAAGCCCGAAGGTTCTCCACGGATCGCAAGAAAATCGGCCGCGAAGTCGTTTCAGGTCGACGACTTGCGCGCGATCGGCGAGGGCGGGGCGCAAACGAAAAAGGCCCGCGCCCTCGGATGAGGGACGCGGGCCGTTGGGTTTGAGGCGAGGCGCCGTCGGGGCGCCTTATCGGGGTGCGGCTTGCGGCGAAGCCCGGCTGATCGGAGGGGGCGGCGGGCCCGCGCCGGATCGTTCGAGCTGGTCTAGCCGCGAGCCCAGGGCTTCGAGCTGGGGGAGCCAGTCGGGCCGGGGCTGGGGCTGCGGCTGCGGGCGATCCGGCGTCGGCTCCGGCCTGGGGTCGACGGGGGCGATCGGCTGGGGGGCGTTCGGGCTGATCCAGGCGGCGAGCTTCGGGAGCGTCCAGGCCCCCAGCCCGGCCCCGGCCAGGGTCATGAGGACGTAGAACGCGATCGAGGGGGGGGCCGTACTGGCCGGACGTTCCGCCGGCGTCCGGGGGCTCGGCGAGTCGGCCGGGTGCCTGATCACGGCCAGGTCGGCGAGGTTGGTGGGCTGCGAGGGGAGCCGCCAGAACGCGGCGCCCTGGACCACCAGCACCCGGTCGACGCCCGGGATCGAATACTCTCCGGGAGGGATCTCCAGGATGTTGGGATCGGCGGCCATGGAGGTGCCTTTCGTCGGGAGAGGGGCCGCGGCGGTCGTCACGCCGCGAGGATCCTCAGGCGTTCGATGGCCTGATCGAACGCCGCTTCCTGGTCGGGGGACAACTCCCCCAGGCCGGCCCCGACTCCGGCGAGCTGCGCCCTGAGCGCATCGTGTTCGGCGTTGAGGCGATCGATCTTCGCCTCGACGTGCGCCGTCGCCTCGGACACCTGCTGCATCTTCTCTTCGAGCTTCATCGGTCCGCTCCTGGTGAACGGCCCGGCCGCGCGAACGGCGCGGCCGGCGCCCTTCCTAGAGTATGGACCGGGTTCGACGTGCGGAGAGCGAGCGAAACTTGCGCGGGCGCCCGCCCTGGGACGCGGTCAGGTCTCGTCGACGAAGGCGGCGTCGACCGCGTTCTGCTTGATGGATTCGATCATGGCCGCGCAATCAGTCTTGTTCTTGTAGCCCTCGCCGCTGTCGGCGAGGATCCGGCCGTTGGAAGCGACCAGGCGCCATCGGAACTCGCCGGCTATATCGCGATACAAAACGAATTTCATCGCCGATGCCTCCGGTGGAGAACGGGACGTGGATCGGGATCATCCCTAGCTTAGCGCGAAGGCGATCGCGCCACAACCTTCTGGGAGGCGTGAAGGCGAGCGTCGGAGGGCGGCAGATCCGCCGTTGGGCTTCGGAGGACCGAAGAAAGAGGGGGGAAGCCACCTCAGGGACTCGAACCCTGGACTTCAGCTTTACGAAAGCTGCGCTCTACCAACTGAGCTAAGGTGGCGACGGCGTACGGCGTCCGGATGGAGGCGTCGCACGCGGGAAGATCGATTATAAGAGGACGGGCCGCTCTGTCAAGATCCCCGGCGGGGACCGAGCTCGATGGCGCGGCGATAGACGTCCAGGTAGCGGTCGACGTTGCGGTCCATGCCGAAGTATTCCTCGGCGACGGGCCGGCCGGCGGCGGCGAGGCGGGCGGCGAGCTCGGGGTCGTTCAGGACCTGGAGGATGCCGTCGGCCAGGGGGCCGGGCGCGACCTCGGTGAGCACGCCGGCGCCGGTATCGCCCAGCAGGCGCCGGTAGTCGCCGAAGTCGGTCGCCACGATCGGGCGGCCGGCGGCGAGGTAGACGGCGAGCTTGCTCTGGACCGAGTAGTTCTCGCGGCAGGCCAACCGGGGGTGGACCAGGACGTCGGCGCGTCGGCTGAGGGCGACGACCTGTTCGGGGGTGGTCCCGGTGATGACGACCAGCCGGTCGCCGTATTCGCCCAGCTTCCGGCGGTATTCCTCGCCCGCCTCGGCCGGGCCGCCGACCAGCACGCAGCGGGCGTCGGGGCGGCCCGCGAAGATCCGGGGCAGGGCGTCGATCAGGATCGGCACCCCCTGGTTCGGGTGCACGATGCTGCCGATGTACATGACGACCTTGTGTTCCGGCCCCACGCCCGGGATGGGCGTGTCGGGGACGGGACGCTCGTACTCGCCCAGGTCGATCCCCGGATAGATGACGCTCACGCGGTCGGCCGGGACCCTCTTCTCGCGGACGACGACGTCCTTGACCGGCTCGCCCAGGGCGATGACCCAGGCGGCGCGATCCACCACCTTGCGCTCCAGCGCCTGGTAGGTCCGGAAGACGACGCCCCGGCCCAGGCGGTCGCGCTCGACTTCGTCGCCGAGGAGCGAGTGGATCTCGTAGACCATGGGCCAGCCGTTGCGTCGGCAGGCGAACGAGGCCCGGGTGGCCCCGCCGTAGTGCTGGGCGTGCACCACGTCGAACGGGAATTCGCGGGCGATCTTCTCCAGTCCCCGGCCCGCCAGCCAGGCGGCCGGCGGCACGGTGAAGACCGGAGTCCCCTCGAAATCAGCCCGCGTGGCGGCCAGCCCTCCGGCGGGCCGCAGCCGCAGGTGGGCCACGACGACGTCGACCCCTCGCGGCTTGAGGGCCCTGAGGATCTTGATCGGCAGCATCGCCGTGCCGTCGTATTCGCCCGGGATTGGGAACGAGGTCACCATCAGAACGCGCATCGAAGCAGCTCCTCCTTGACCCGGTCTTCCTGTCCCGGGGGCCTCAAGGATAAGGGCTGGCGATGCGGGCGCGAACCCGGTAGTCCCGCGACGACCGGCTCAGGTGGCGTCGCCCGGCGGGGAGACCAGCCGGGTGGGCTCGCGGCGGTGGCGTTTATCCTGGCAGAGGACGCCCCCGGTGCGGCGGTCGAGGGCCTCGATCGCCGCGTCCAGCACGCCCCGGGCGGTGTCCAGGTGGCGGGGGCGGAGCGCGTAGGGATCGCGCGGGAGGCCCGTGCGGGGGAACGTCAAGGATTCGGCCCGGACGGCCCGGCGAAGGGGCTCGGGGACCTGATGGGGCTGCATCGGCTCATAGTCGCCGTCGCGCCGGGAGGACCGATAGTAGGCGCGTCGGGTCGACGGGGGGCCGGGGTAGACCCATGAGGTTTCGAGCATCAGCAGCTCGGCGAACTGCGGCCAGGGGGGAGCCTCGGGGTTGAACGACGACGTGGGGACGCCGGGCTCGGCCACGATCGCGGGGAGGAGCCGCCAGGCCTCGGCCAGGGGGAGGGGGCGGCTCGGGTCGGCGAGCAGGCCGCGAAGCTCGGGACGGCCCAGCTCGACCGCCGCCTGCCGGACCAGGGCCTCGGCCGACGCGATGTACAGCATCAAGGCCGCGCGGGCCAGCCGGGACGCCTCGGCCTCGGAGTAAGCCAGGCGGCTCTGGGTGTGGAAGTGGAGCGCGTCCTGGTAGAGGCAGTGGAACGGGCTGAACACCGTTTCCACGACCCAGCCGGGATCGTCCCCCTCGGCGCCGCCGCGCGACGCCAGGGTGACGCCGGCGTCCGGCGTCCGATGGTCCAAGGGACGCCCTCCGGGCCGTGACGATCCGTTGGTGGGCGAGCCGGGCTGGGCGAGGTCGTCCGACATGGGCCTCTCGATGCGACGGTCTTGATGGGCGTGGACAAGGCTACCGCGAGGCTCGACTTCCGTTCCTCATTCTACCACACCCGCCCCCCCCGGCGGGGTCGAAGCGGGGGGCGGCTCGGAATTCCCGTCGGCGGGCGGCGAGGCCGCTTCGGGCTGGGGGGCTTCGCCTTCGGCCTTGGGAGCTTCGGCCGCTTCGGGCTTGGGAGCTTCGGCGGCCTCGGGCTGGTGGGCTTCGCCTTCGGCCTTGGGAGCCTCGGGCTTGGGGGCCGGGGCGTTGATGCGGGCGAAGGCCTGGGGCGCCGGCGGGAGCGGGTCGGGGGCGTCCTGGGTCGGGTCTTCCAGGACGAGGGAGCGGGCCCGGAGGAGGTTGCCGTGGTACTGCATCGTGGGATCCATCGCGGTGTAGTGCGCGATGGCGCGTCGGGAATCGCCCTGGGATTCGTAGATGCGTCCGAGGTTGGCGTGGGCGCCCCAGCGGAACATGTAGTAGGGCGGGTCGTTCGAGGTCGGTTCGGGGAGCATCTCCAGGACCTTGCGGAACATCAGCTCGGCCTGGTCGAGGCTCTTCCGCTCCAGGTGGGCGAGGGCCAGGTAGTAGCTCGCGTAGACGTCCAGGCCCTCCTGGATCGCGCCCGGGATGACCTGGTTCTTGTTGGTGACGAAGGTCGCGTTCTCGGAGAACCGGAACGAGACGTAGTCGGAGACGGCCTCGGCGAGTTCACCGCGGAGGTGCTTGATGCGGGCGTAGAGCAGGGGCATCTCGCCCCGGAAGAACAGGAGCGACTGTTGGGTCGCGGCGACGAAGTTGGGGTCGGTGAAGAGCCGGGTCTCGACCTCCAGGGGGAGCGTCCAGAGGGCGACGGCGCCCAGGCGGTCCCCCAGGACCTCGGCGAAATGGGCCTCGACGGCGGCCGGGTCGTGGTGGAGGATCGTCCGGTTCGAGCCCGCGAGCTCGTTCTGGAGCAGCTTCATCTTGGGCGTGTAGTAGCCCTGGCTGGAGTCGATCAGGACGCCGATCCGGGTCGGGCTGGCGAGGAGGGTGGCCCGGCTGGTCTCGTACGGGGAGAGGCCGGGGAGGTTCATGGCCTCGAGGATCGAGGGATCGGCCAGGGCCTGCCGCAGGGTGGCGACCCCCTCGCCGCCGGGGCCGGGGACGGGGAGCCCGACGCGGGCGTCGAACAGATAGGCCTCGCCGTCGATCAGGGCGGCGCAGATCCAGACGATCGGCTGGCGTTCGCCGCGGGGCGGTCCGAAGGGGGAGAGGAAGTCGCCCGTCTTGGGGATCGGGGATTCGACGGTGTTCCCCTTGGAGTAGGTCAGGAGGCCCACGTCCACGCCGAGCTGGCGGCAGAGCGCCATGAACATCCAGGCGCGCTCGGCCCAGAAGCCCTGGGATTCGGTCCCCATCCCGCGCAGGAGGAGGTCGTACGGCCGTGCGTAGACCTGGGGGAGCTGGGGCGTCCCCATGCTGCCGGCGGGGACGAGCTGGACCTGTTCGACGGTCCAGTCGAAGACGCGGCGGACCCGCGCCAGGTCGTCGCCCGTACCGCCGACTCGACTGGCGATGTCGTGGTACATCATGCAGTCTTCGATGTGCCGGGCGTCGCGGCTCTCCGACCACTGGTGGGCTTGCAGATCCTCCATCATCTTGGAGGGGAGCTGGCGCGAGAGGAAGCGGAGGACGTCGGTCTTGACCAGGTATTCGACCGGGGGTGTCCCCTCGAAGAACTGGTTGAGCTTCTGGGTGGCCAGCCGGAAGTTGTCGCCGCCGGGCTTCAGGGCGGCACTCTTGATGAGCTGGATCGAGCTTTCCAGGATCGCCGCCCGCTCCACGGAGTCGCGGCGGCTGGACGCGCCCGCCTTCGCCGTGGACTTGGTGGCGGTGGCCCCCGGCCGGAACGTGCCGGCGGCGGTCGTGGTGCGGTTCGGCGGCGTGTAATTGCAGCCCGAGAGGACGGCCGCGGACGTGAACCCGAGCAGGACGGCCCGGACGGCGCCTGCGCAACGATTGGACCCCATCAAAGTCGGTCGCTCCTGGTGAGATGCTCGGGCCGCGTCCCGGGGGGATCGATGTCGGAATTCGTCTTCGGGTCCGGACGCGGGCGGGATGCGGTCGGTCGCCGACGGGACGTCTCGGTTCGCCCCCCCGCGCCGACCCGGCGCGGGCCGAAGGTCGGCGTGGCGGAGGCGAGGTCGGCCCTCGGTCCAACGTCTTGTCTTATTGTGTCGATGGGTGGCGAGGCTCGCGAGACCTTTCCGGGAATCCCCCCCGGGAAATTACGTCGGCGGGGGCGTCCCGGTTCGGCCGGGTCGGCGGGAATCGCGCGACGGCTCAGCCGGCGATCGCCTCTCGGACCCGCAGGAGGACCCGGAGGAGGTCCGGAAGCTCGTCGAGCCGCAGGGAGTTAGGGCCGTCGGAGAGGGCCTTGTCGGGGTCGGGGTGGACTTCCAGGAAGAGGGCGTCGCAGCCGGCGGCGACGGCCGCCTTCGCCAGCGTGGGGATCATCTCGCGCTGGCCGGCGGTCGTCTTGCCCCCTTCGCCGCCGCCGGGGAGCTGGACGGAGTGGGTGGCGTCGAAGACGACCGGCGCGCCGGTCTCCTGCATCTGGGGGATGGCCCGCATGTCGTTGACGAGCCGGCCGTAGCCGAAGGTCGTCCCGCGCTCGGTGAGCAGGGTCCCGGCCGCGCCGAAGTCCTGGAGCTTGGCCACGACGTTCTTCATGTCCCAGGGGGCCATGAACTGCCCCTTCTTGACGTTGACCGCCCGGCCGGTCGCCGCGACGGCTTCCAGCAGGTCGGTCTGGCGGGCCAGGAAGGCCGGGACCTGGAGCAGGTCGACGACCTCGGCGATCGGCGCGGCCTGGATCGTCTCGTGGACGTCGGTCGTCACGGCCAACCCGGTCTCGGCCTTGACCTTGCGGAAGACGTCCAGGCCCGCTTGCAGGCCAGGGCCCCGGTAGCTGGAGCCCGAGGTGCGGTTGGCCTTGTCGAACGACGCCTTGAAGATCAGGGGGACGCCCAGCTCACCGCAGATTTCCACGAGCCGCCCGGCGATCCGGAGCGTGAGATCGCCTGGCTCCATCACGCAGGGGCCGGCGATCAAGGCGAGAGGCTGTCCATTCCCGATCTGCACCGGGCCGACCGTCACCGGATTGGGGACGACGTTCACCGTGTTCGACTCCTGAGATTGCGAAAGCTGTCCGAAACCCCGACCTTGGGGGCCGTCGCCCGCCCGGATCTTAGCGGAACAGCCGACCCCCGGCGAGGGCGGTCCGACGGGCCGTGGGGGACCAGGCCGGGTCGACGAGGACCTGGAGGGCTTTCGGCAGGATCTCGATGGTCCAGAGATCGCGGACGGGGCCGTCGGCCTCCGACGTCGCGAGAGACGCCGGTGCGAGCTGGCCGGCGGGGTCGCCGTCGATCTGGACGGGGACGGTCCCCGGCGACGAGAGCGACACCTTCCGCACCCGGCGATGGTGGACGCCGGAGAGCTTCAGGTGCGTCCCCAGGACGACCCGCCAGAGGTAATAGAGCGCCTGGAACGGGCCGGGGTCGCGGAAGACGACGAGGTCGAGCAGGCCGTCGTCCTGGCAGGCGGAGGGGGCGAACGGGAGGTTCAGGGCGTACCGGGGGATGTTGAAGACGAAGACCGTGGTGCCGATCAGGGTCTCCTCCGCGCCGGGGTCCTCGATGTGGACGGCGATCCGGGGGAAGTCGTAACTGAAGCTGGCGCGGAGGATCGGCTCGACGTAGGCGACGCGATGGGTCGTCCGGACCACGCCGGCGGCCGTCCTGGTCTGGTGGTGGCGGGTGACGACGTCGCCGTCGAAGCCGAAGCCGGCCATCAGCAGGAAGCGACGGCCGTCGGCGAGGCCGACGTCGACCGGCACGACCTTGCCCGTCGCGATCGTGCGGGCCACCCAGTCGGCGTCGGGACGGAGCTGGAAGTGCTGGGCCGCGAGGTTCTCGGTCCCGGTGCGGAGGACGGTGATCGGGGTGCGGGGCTTCTCGTTGATCAGGGCCGAGACCGTGCCGTCGCCGCCGACGGCGACCAGGCAGCGGCAGGTCGGGTCGGCGTCGGCCCTGGCGACCAGGGCCGCGCGCTCGGCCGGAGTCCAGGCGGCCTCGGCGTCCAGGTCACGCCCTCGGAGCGCGGCCACGAGCCGTTCCGCCTGGCGGCGGCTGGCCCCCGCGCCCGATCCGGGGTTCGCGACGACGCCCACCCAGCCGCCGGAGGGCCTCCGGCCTGGTGACGATCCATGATCCAGGGGCGCGTCGTCGGGGGTCGTCATGAAGGCCAGCCCAGGGGGCCGAACGGCTCGATTTCGCTCGGCTCGGCTCAGCGGGTGGAGCCGGCCATCTTGGAGACGTTCTCGTCGAACGCCTTCTTGAACTCGTCGCGGAGGGTGGCCAACCGTTCGGTCAGCTCGGCGTCCCTGTCCCGGAGATCCTGCACGTCGGCGCGGGCGGCGGCCAGGAGCTTGGTCTCCGCTTCCTTCTCCTGCTTGCGGATTTCCAGGTCGTGCTGGGCGTGCTCTACGGTGTTCTGCACCGTTTCAAGCTGGTGCTGCATGTTGTTCAGCACCCCCTTGAGCTGCGAGCCGGCGGCTTCCACGCCGGTGACGCGGGCGCGGATGACGGCGACCTGGGTGTTCATGTTGGCCTGGAACTGGGACGTGTCGTCCTTGATCTTCACCAGGTCGACCTGCGCCTGGTGGAGCCCTTCCTCGGCCTTCGCGAGGTCGGCCTGGAGCTTGGCCAGGGCCGCGTTGCCGTTGCGATTCAACTGCGCGACGCCCGCTCCCAGGAAAATCCAGACCCCGGCGGCCAAGAGGATCAATACGACGAGCACCTTGCCCGCGGTCGACATCGGACGTCTCCTGCCACTAGGCCCTTATGGGAAAACCGCCGACGAAGCCCCGGCGGTGGACCGCCCAAGGCGCACGCGGGGATGGGAAGTCGATGGCACTCTTCAATATACCCCCCGATCCCCGCCCCCGCCAATCGCCGGCGAACTTTCTCCCCCGAAACCTCCGCGCGACCCGCCCGGTCGACCGCCCGGTCAAGTCAATAGGAGTCGCTGCTGATCACCTCGCCGCCCCGGAGGGAGCCCAGGGCTCGCCAGGCGTCGCCGTTGATGGAGTCCTTGATGAACCGGACCGAGCCGTCGGCCAGCAGGACGTTGACCCCGCCGGGGTGGTAGCTCCGCGACGTGACCGCCGCGAACGTGGGGCCCCCCTGGCTCTCGCGACTGCCGATGAGGTCGAGCGCCTGGCTCTGGTCGCCTCCCGTGCGGACGATCCGCCGGTTGGGCGTCCAGGCGGTTGTGAAGCCCGACTCGTGGACCGCCCCGTCGACCCATTCCGTGTGCCCGGTCGTCGCCAGGGTGCAGCCCGCGTTGTATTCCGGGGCGACCGTGTACGGGTCGGCGGCGGGGGAGGGCTGCGCGTTCGGATTGTTGACGTTGGCCAGGCCGCCGCAGTTCCCCAGGTTCGGCTGGTATGTCTTCACCTCGGCCGCGACCACGGTGTTGCTCAGGCCGTCGGAGAACGCGGCGAGGGTGCGGCTCTGGTTGACCTGGAACGGGGCCCCGTTGGCGGCTCCCGCGAACCCGCCCCAGACGTACCAGTCGCCCATGTTCCAGCCGTAGTTGTTCACGCCGTATCGGGCGAGCGTCGTGGCCCGGGGCTGGGTGTTCACCTCGCTCGGGCAGAGGAACGCCGCGATCACCATCGCCCCGATCGTCGTGTTCTCCGGGACGCTGTAACGAAGCGTGAAATTGATCGAGTTGAACGCCGACCCCTGCTCCAGGAACGGCAGGAGCCGACCGTGGACGCTCCAGCCGTTGCTCCAGGTGATCGTCGTCCCGCTCCCCTTCATGCACATCGACGGGGGCAAGGCCCCGGCCACCCCCTCGTAATTATGAAGCCCCAGCCCGAGCTGCTTCAGGTTGTTCGTGCACTGGATGCGCCTGGCCGCCTCGCGCGCCGCCTGCACGGCCGGGAGCAGCAGGGCGATCAGGACCGCGATGATCGCGATCACCACCAGGAGTTCGATCAGCGTGAAGCCGCGTGTCTTCGAACGGGACATGGGGGGGATGAGCCTCTCGATTGAGGGCGGCGTCGGGAGCCGCGACTCTCGGCGTCGATGTTGATTTAAATTGAGATCCAGTCTCAACTGGCGGCGTTTCAGTATGGAGACGCGTTGTCATCCATGTCAACGTCGGATCCGAGAAATCCCGATGGGTCGCGGCGATCCGCGTCATCGTCAGGGCGGGTTGGGAGCGCGGCCCGCTGGGAACGAGAACGCCCCGGTCGGGGGGCCGGGGCGGGCGGAACGGTTCCGAGGTTCGGCGGATAGGGAGGGGAGTCGGGAGATCAATCGGCGCTGAGGGTCGTCGAGGGCAGGCGTGAGGTGGCGGCCTTGGGGATGGCCCGGCGTCCCTTCTGCTTGGAGGCGTTCTTGAGGCCGGCGGCGACCTCTTCCTCGGGGGCGGGGGCGATGGACGCGCCTCCCCCCTGGTCGCAGCCGATCAGGCCGGACAGGGTCAGGAGCACGATCGCGGCGTTTCGGAGACGGGACATGGATCCTCCCGAGGGGGTCGGTCGAGGGTGCGGCGGATGGAGGGGCCCGGCGTCGTCCCCGAGGGTCAGTAGCCGTCGGCCGAGATCACCTCGCCGCGATTTCGGGTGCCGAGGCCGTTCAGGACGGCGAGGTTGGTCGATTCCTTCAGGAACCGCACCGAGCCGTCGCCGAACAGGGCGTTCGCCCCGCCGGAGTGCTGGCTGTGGAATCCGAACTGGCCGTAGGTCTGCACCTGGGGGATCTTGTACCAGTTCGCGAGGTCGTCGCTGCTGGCCGGGTTGTAGTAGCTGGAGCCGAGGAGCGGGAACTGCTGCGCGGGGGCGTTGATCTTGGTGGCGGTGGTCGCCCAGCCGACGGGCCGGGTGTCGTTCATCCAGGCGGGCTGGTAGAGGATCCCCGCGAAGGGGTAGGCCGGGATGTAATTCGGGGTCCCGGAAGGCGTGGCTTCGGGCTCGCCCCGGAATCGGGAGGACTCACCGATGAAGATCGTCCCGCTGAGGCCGTCGGTGACGCTGTTGACGCCGAAGCAGTAGCCCGCGCCGAACATGCCGTCGGGCTCGACCAGGCCGCACATGGCCGGGGAGTTCAGCGAGTAGTTCTGGGAGTCCGCCAGCCCCGCGCAGAAGGCGTAACTGAGCTGAGGATTGGGGATGTTGCCGGTGGAGACGTCCAGCGGGGTGTTCGGCAGGTCCGACGGGCAGAGGTAGGTGGCGATCCGGGTGTTGTATCCCGTCGTGTTGAACACCGAGCGATATCCCGACGCGCTCAGGAAGTTCAGGGCGTTGTACGGGGCCGACTGCTCGATGAACGGGAGGATCATCACGAACACGTTATAGTAGGGCTGATAGACGCGGGCGCAGTTGTTCGTGTCCTTGAAGATCGTCCCGATCGGGTACTTCCCGATCGCGCTTTCGTAGTTGGCCAGTCCCAGCCCGATCTGTTTCAGGTTGTTGACGCACTGGGAGCGGCGGGCCGCCTCGCGCGCCGCCTGGACGGCGGGCAGGAGCAGGGCGATCAGGACGGCGATGATCGCGATCACCACCAGCAGCTCGATCAGTGTGAAACCCCGATGGCGGGACATTGAGTGGACTCCCAACGAAGGCGGAAGGGGAACTCGGCCGATCGCTCGTCGTCCCGGGCGCGGAACCGGACCTTGATCTGAATTTCAGAAGCTCTGCACGGTGTGTCGGCTCGGCGGGCGAGCAAGCTCCACTGCATCGAGGCGTCGCCCGGACGGGTCGGTCATTTCATCCGATGGATTCGTTATTTAAGGACCGCCAGGCGCCTTGCTCCACGTTTGTCACCAATTTCGAAGGAAATCCAGGGACGCAGACGGGTCGACCGGACGGTCGGAGAGCTTCGATCGGGAGGGAGCGGCAAGACAAGATGTTTAATTATATCCGCTGAAGCATGGGTCGCCAAGGGTTCTGGAGAAACGTGCGGGTCGGGCACCTTGTGACGGGGTGGGCTGGAAATCCGTCCCGGAAGGAACCTGACGGATCGGACGAGGCCCTTTCCCCCTCGCCGAACCCGCAGCGCCGGAACAAGGGGAGGCACGGCACGAGGGCCGCCGGCGTCACATCCGGCCGGCCTGCGAAATCCAACAGCGTCCGACCGCCCCGCCCGCCCCCGGCCCCTTTAACAGAATATTCGGTTCGAGCTTTAGAAACGATCGGGCGTCGCCTCGGCTTTCGCGCCTGGACCTGGCGCGGGCGATACGCCTCGGACCGTGCTCAGCTTTCGACACTCTTCATTCAACTCCACCGAGTTCCGGCGGAAAGCCTTCGGGTGCCAAGGGTTCCGCGAACCCGTGGATCGGCGTCGGGCCGGTCACGAGCCGTCGTCCGACTCCCCGGCCGGTCCACGGGTTCAGAGAACCCGTGGCACCCGATCGCCGTCTCCCTACCCCCTTGAGCTGGTGGTGCTAAGTGAGGAGTCTGCAATTTTCTCCAACGGCCGGGACGGTCGCCGCTCCCGGTTTGGAGTTGGGGCCGGTGAGCACGAGAGCAGCCGGGTCGCGAGCGGGTGGGCGGATGGCTGCACTTTCGCCAGGCGCTTCGTTCCCATCGGGTGCCGGCTCGTCCGCGGCCGGCTCGAACGGGCCCGGCTCGTCCGCGGCGGGGGGCGGCGGGGCCAGGTCGGGCACGGTCGCGGCCGAAGCGGGCGAGGGGGGATGTTCGTTGAGTTGACACCCCACGACTCGCTCGAGTTGGGCCAGGGCCCGGCCAAGCTCGGATTCGAAGCGGGCGATCTGGAGTTCGACCTGGAGCAGCTCTCGCCAGGCGGTGACGAGGGTGAGGAAGTCCAGGTTCCCGGCGCGGTAGTCGCTCGCCGCGATCTCCAGGGCCTGGCGGCTCCGGGGCAGGTAGCCCGAGCGGAACAGGTCGATGACGTCGCGGCGGGACGTCGCCTCGGCGAGCAGCGACTTCACCGCCTCGTACGTCTCGTCTCGCAGGTTGTCGTAGCGGCGCGAGTTCGCGACGGCCCGCGCCTCCGCCTCGCGCACCCCGGCCGCGAGCTTGCCGCGGTAGACCGGCAGGTTGAAGCCGACCGTGAGGCCGACCATGTCCCGGCCGTCGGCCGTCGGGGACATGGCGTTGTCGCGGGTCAACGTCATGTAATTCAGGCCGACGTCGATGTTCGGGTAATACTTCTTGCGGGCGAGCTCGACCTCGCGGGTGTCGCGGACGACGGCGGCGAGTCGCCCCTGGAGTTCGGGACGGGCGACGACCGCGAGGCGGTAGAGCCGATCGACCTGGGCGGGGACGTCGGCGGTGGGGACCGTGGGCAGGGTGCGGAAAGCCGTCTCGGGGCTCACGTGGAGCTGACGAGCCAGGGCGGCGCGGGCCTCGGCGATCCCCTGGCGCGCCGTCACCAGCTCGCTCTCGACGTCGGTCACGACGTTCTCGGCCCGGAGCACGTCCTGCTGGCTGGTGTTCCCGGTCGTGAAGCGGACGCGGGCGATCTCGACGAAGTCGACCGCGAGCTTGCGGTTCTCGGCCAGGATCTGCTCGGATCGCTGGGCGAAGTAGAGGTCGTAGTAGGCCCGCTTCACCTCGGCGACCACCTCGAGCTGGGCCGCGGCGAGTTCCATCAGGGCGACCTTGACCTCCTGCTCGGCCGCCTCCCCGCGGAGCCGGAGCGTCCCGAACCAGGGGAACTGCTGGCTGATTATCATCTGATAGGGGTTGTAGCCCATCAGCGAGTACTGGGGGCCGTTCATCGGGAAGGGCCAGATGGTGTTCTCGACCATCGGGTCTTCCAGCGCGGTCACCTGCGGGATGCGCTCCTTCATCGCGAGCACGTTGAAGCGGGCGGCCTGCACGCCGCGGTTCTCGGCCAGGGCCCGGCGGATGAAGGCGTCGACCGGCTGCTCGCCGGCGAATTCCGGCGGGGCGGGGACCGGGTCGAGCGCCACGGCCATCGGCTCGTCGGGGTGAATTGGGCCGGGAGGATGCTTGACGGCGCTCTGGAGGTTCCGTTCGACCTCGACGTACGCCGGGAGCGGCCCGACCTGGGCGCAGCCGAGCATGCCGAGCACGAAGGGAGTCATCGTCCTTAAGGTCCAGCGTCGTGTCATCGCCATTCCTTCGCGAGACGCCGCAGTGCGCACCGTCGGCGCAGTCGGCAATTGCCGGTTCGATGAGCCCGAAGCTAACATCGGCGCCGACCACGGTTCGGATTCGGCGAAACAGTTTCGTCGTAGCGATTTTCCGGAGGGCCCGTCGCTCGCCTCGGGTCAGGCACCTCCCCCCCGTCGATGCGAACCGAAGCCCTCCCGGCGTCGTGGCCGTGCCGGTCGGCATCCCGCTCCGGCCCCTTTGTCTCTGTTCCGAGCTAGCCGAAGGGAGGCCCGCGAGGTATAATTTGGGGTGTCGTTAGGAAACGTTCATTTCGATATGCTGGTGTGATGATGCCCACGACCCGTCGACAACTCCGTCCCTTCCTGGTCGCCCTGCTGGCGATCGCGGGGATGGTGTCGGCGTCGGCCTGCACGACAAAGCCCGCATCGGCCTCCCGCACCTGCTGCGCGAGTCGGCCGTCGTCCGAGTGCGACTGCTGCGCCCCGGGCGAGATGCGGCCTTCTTCGGGTGTTGCGTCCCGCGCCGATGCGGCGATCGTCACCCCTGCCGCCCGCGCGATCGACCAGGCCCCTTCGGCCTCGTGCGAATGCCGGGCGAGCGAGCCCGCCGCTCCCTCCGAGCGTCCGGCCCAGCGGACCTCCCCCAACCACTCCGAGATCCAGGACCTCGGCCTTTCGGTCGCCGTCGCCCCGGCGCTCAAGTCCTCGCCCTCGCTCGCACGTCTGCTCTTACCGAACGAGAGCCCGCCCGGGTCACCGCTCTATCTCCGCACCTCCCGCCTGCTGATTTGACTCCTCTCTCGCGCGTCACGGCTTCGCCCTGCGCCCATGCTGCGTCCCCGCCGCGGGCTCGCTCGACGGAAGCCGCTCCGTAACCACGCCCTATCGTGCTTTACGAACGCAAGAGACCTGCGCCTTCGGGCCGTGAGCCCGAGTTGCGCGAGGAGTCCCTACCATGTCCGTCCATGGACCTTCCCGTCCCTCCGATCCGGGTGCGCCCGAGCCTGCCGTCACTCCTGCGCCCGTCCCGGCCGGAGGGACGCCGCCGACCCGCTGGCAGAGGTTCCGCATGGTGGTGAAGGTCGTCGAGCTGAGGCTCCGCTTCGTCGCCCTGATGGCCGCCACCGGCCTCGTGTTCGCTTACTGGGACACGCTCTGGAATCACTACGAGAAGTGGACGCGCCCGCCGGGCGAGATCCACGCGGCGGCGTCGGACACCGAGCACTTCTGCCCGATGCACCCGACGGTCGTCCAGTCGGAGCCGGGCTCGTGCCCGATCTGCGGGATGCCGCTCTCGAAGCGGAAGAAGGGGGAGGCCGAGGGGCTCCCCGAGGGGGTGCTCTCGCGAGTCACCCTGGAACCGTACCGGGTGGCCCAGGCCGGGGTGCGGACGAGCGAGGTGGGCTACGCCCCGCTCTCGGAGACGGTCACGACCGTCGGCTCGGTCGAGGTGGACGAGCGGCAGTTGAAGCGCATCTCCTCGAAGACCAAGGGCATGTCCCGGGTCGAGAAGCTGTTCGTGAACTACACGGGCACGAAGGTGGAGGCCGGAGAACCGCTCGCCGAACTCTACAGTCCCGAGCTCTACCAGGCGATCCAGGAGCTGCTCCTCGCCCAGCGGTCGACTCGCGAGCGGCCTCGGGCCCAGACCGCGCTGGGCCGCTCGGTCCTGGGCGACCCGGACGAACTGGTCGCCCTGTCCCGGGAGAAGCTCCGGCTCTGGGGCGTCGCCCCGGCGCAGATCGAGCAGATCCTCCGCGAGGGGAAGGCCGAATTCAAGCTGCCGATCCTTTCCCCGATCGGCGGGGTGCTCATCCGGAAGGGCGTGGTCGAGGGGGATTACGTCGCCGAGGGCCAGGCGATGTTCGAGGTCGCCGACCTGACGCACGTCTGGGTCAAGGCGCAGGTCTATGAGAACCAGTTCGCGCTGGTGCGGGTGGGCCAGGCGGTGGAGGCGACCGTCGAGGCGTACCCCGGCGAGGTCTTCTCGGGGAAGGTCGCCTTCGTCGACCCGGTCTTGAATCCGGCGACCCGCACCGTCACCGTCCGCTACGACCTTGAGAACGCGGACCTCCGCCTCCGTCCGGGGATGTTCGCGACGGTGACGCTCAAGACCCCGGTCGCGGACACCCCGGCCTTCCTCGCCCGGCGGACGTCGATCCCGGCCGCGGGCGCGGCCCGCACGGCGAGCCTCACCGTCGAGCAGCAGAAGCTCTGCCTCGTGACGCACGCCAAGCTCGGCTCGATGGGCGAGCCGGTCCCGATCGAGGTCGAGGGGCGGAAGCTCTGGATGTGCTGCGTGGGCTGCGAGCCGAAGCTCAAGGGGGAGCCCGCGAAGTACCTCGCCCGGCTCGCGCCGGCCCCGAAGGACGAGGTCCTCACCGTGCCCGAATCGGCGGTCATCGACACCGGGACCAGGAAAGTCGTCTACGTCGAGGCGGAGCCCGGCGTCTTCGAGGGTCGCGAGGTCGTCCTCGGGCCCGTCTCCGGCGACCGCTACCCGGTGCTCGACGGCCTCTCCCCCGGGGAGACGGTGGCGGCCCAGGGCTCGTTCCTGATCGACGCCGAGAACCGGCTGAATCCGAAGGCGGCGGGCTCGCAAGGCGACTCGCCCCGGCCCGACGCCGAAGCCACCCGGTCGGCCGCGGCGCACGCCGCGGCCGGCCACCGGCATTGAGGGGGCCGGAGCCATGATCGAGAACATCGTCGAGTGGTCGATCCGGAACCGCTTCCTCGTCATCCTCGCCTCCATCGCGGTCGGGATCGCGGGCTTCCGCGCGCTGATGACCATGCCCGTGGACGCCATCCCGGACCAGTCCGAGAACCAGGTGATCGTCTTCACCGACTGGATGGGCCGGAGCCCCCAGGAGATCGAGGACCAGGTCACCTACCCGCTGACGACGAAGCTCCAGGGCCTGGCGGGGGTCAAGGTGGTCCGCTCGTCGAGCGAGTTCAACTTCTCGATGGTCAACGTCATCTTCGACGACTCGACCGACTACTACTTCGCCCGCCAGCGCGTGCTCGAACGGCTCGCGACCGTCGCCCCCGAACTCCCCCAGGGCGTGACCCCGTACATGGCGCCCGACGCCACGGCCGTGGGCCAGATCTTCTGGTACACCGTCGAGGGGGAGGGGACCGACCTCGGCGAGCTACGCGCCATCCAGGACTGGTACGTCCGCTACCAGCTCAACTCCGTCCCCGGCGTGGCCGAAGTCGCGTCGGTGGGGGGCGCCCCGCGCGAGTACCAGATCGACCTCGACCCCAACAAGCTCCGCTCCTACGGGATCAGCCTGGGCGAGGTCTACTCGGCCGTCCAGCGCTCGAACTCCGCCGTCGGCGGCCGGGTCGTCCACAAGGGGAACGCCGAGTACCTCATCCGCTCCGTCGGCTGGATCCAGAACCTCGACGACCTGAAGGACACCGTCGTCGCCCAGCGCGGCGGCGTCCCCATAGACCTGAAGACGATCGCCGCCGTCCAGATGGGCCCGGGGTTCAAGCGGAGCGTCCTGGAGAAGGACGGCCGGGAAGTCGTCGGCGGCGTGGTGATGATGCGCTTCGGCGAGAACCCGCTCGAAGTGACGCGGAAGGTGAAGGAGAAGGTCACGACGCTCTCGGCCGGGCTCCCCGAGGGGGTGCGGATCGTGCCGTTTTACGACCGCACGCCGCTCATCAACAAGGCGCTCGAGACGGTCTCCGACACGGTGAAGGAAGAGATCATCATCTCCACGGTGATGATCGTGCTGATCATGGGGCACCTGGGCGGGGCGTTCGTCGTCTCGATCACGCTCCCGCTGGCGATCCTCTTCAGCTTCCTCATGATGAAGATCTTCGGCATCCCCTCGAACATCATGAGCCTGGCGGGGATCGCGATCTCGGTCGGCATCCTGGAGGACCAGGCGGTGGTGATGACCGAGAACGCGGCGCACCACCTCACGCGCCGGTTCGGGGACCGCCGAGTCACGGGGAACGTGCTGGACGTCATCATCCCGGCCTGCCGCACGGTGGGCCGCCCGATCTTCTTCTCGGTGCTCATCACTATCGTCTCGTTCCTGCCGGTGTTCGCGCTCACCGGCCGCTCGGGGAAGATGTTCCACCCGCTGGCGTGGACCAAGACGTTCGCGCTGATCGGCGTGGCGGTGCTCGCCATCACGCTCGTCCCGGCGCTCATCCCCATCTTCCTCAGGGGCCGCATCAAGTCCGAGGACGAGAGCTGGCTGGTCAGGACGATGATCACCATCTTCAAGCCGATGCTCTCCTGGCTGATGGACCGCACCACGCTCGTCTGCTGGCTGTTCGCCTGCATCCTCGGCGTGGGCTATCTCGCCTCGACCCGGCTCGGCAGCGAGTTCATGCCCCCCCTGGACGAGGGCTCGATCCTCGACATGCCGACGAGCGTCCCGCGGATGTCGGTCACCCAGGCGACCCAGGACCTGAAGGCGCGGGACGCGGTGCTCCGCGGCTTCCCCGAGGTACTGATGGTGGTCGGCAAGGCGGGCCGGGCGGAGACCGCGACCGACCCGTCGCCGCTCGACATGGTGGAGACCATCATCAATCTCCATGACCGCGAACTCTGGCCGAAGCGGAAGCTCGAGTTCAACGACGCCCTGATCCAGACTCAGGCCGCGCTGGCGGCGCTCGAGGCCGGGGGCGTCCTCAAGGCCCCGGCGACGAAGGAGGAGCGGGAGGCCTTCCTGAACGAGGCGGCGATGGAAGTCGTCGTCTGGGTCGACGCCTCGCTGCGGGAGTTGGCGCTCATGCGGCTCGAGGAGTACCGCCCGACGCTCGGGGCCGAGCTCGCGGGCGACGCCGTCGACGAGCTGCTGGCGCGCGTCGACCCGGGACTGGTCCGCCGCAAGCCCACCGCGACCGAGCGGGAGGACCTCGCGAAGGCGCTCGGCGCCGTCCATGGTGCACGCCTGGCGCTCGAGCCCAGGTTCGACGACGTGACCGATGTGGTCAAGGACGCATCGCGGAGGCTGGTCGCCTTCGGCGTCCTGGAGGAGCGTCCCGACCTGCTCTCGCCGACCCCGAGCACGTGGGAGCGGGCGACCGCCGCCGTGGGCGAGGTGCTGGGCAGGGAGAAGGCGACGCTCTTCACGCGAGTGACCGAGAGGCTCGTCGCCGCCCACGAGGAGAAGCTGAAGGAGCGGACGAAGTCGCTCAACTGGGAGCTGTTCGACCGGGCCGTCGGCACCGGCACCTGGGCCGCGATGGAGGAGCTGACGAAGCGGGCCGGCGAGAAGAAGCTCGCGGCCCGCCAGGCGACCCCGGACGAACTCGAGGCGCTGCGGGCCTCGCTCGAGAAGCCGTTCTCCGACCGCCTCTTCCTCTGGCGGAAGTCGAAGCAGGACCTCGTCGACGAGATGGGCACGGCGCTCCAGGTCCCCGGCTGGGGGAACATCTTCACCCAGCCGATCATCAACCGCATCGAGATGCTGGCGACCGGCGTGCGCACGCCGGTCGGCGTGAAGGTTTTCGGGGACGACCTCCAGGAGATCCAGCGTGTGAGCCTCGAGATCGCCGACGTGCTCCGCGGCGTGCGGGGCGCGAACGGCGTGGTGCCAGACCAGATCGTCGGCAAGGGCTACGTCGAGGTGGACATCGACCGCAAGAAGGCGGCCCGCTACGGCATCCAGGTCGGCGACATCCAGGACGTGGTCGAGGTCGCCATGGGCGGCAAGCCGCTGACGGTGACCGTCGAGGGACGAAGGCGCTTCCCCGTCCGCGTGCGCTACGCACGCGACTTCCGCACCGACGAGGAGGCGCTCAAGAACACCCTCGTCGCGGCGCGGGGCGCGACGGGCGCCGCCGGGGCGGATGCGGCCGGCGGGATGGGCATGGGCGGCGGCGCCCCCCCCTCGGCGCCGGACGCGCCGCCGGTCCAGGTGCCGCTGTCCGAGGTCGCGACGGTCCGCGTCGTCGAGGGGCCGTCGATGATCAAGAGCGAGAACGGGCTCCTCCGCGCCTACGTCCAGCTCACGGTCACAGGCCGCGACGAGGTCGGTTTCGTCGAGGAGGCGAGGCGGGTCGTCGCCGACGAGGTGAAGCTCCCGGCGGGGATGTACGTCGAGTGGGCGGGGCAATTCGAAAACGAGCTCAAGACGCGCAAGACCTTGCAACTGGTCTTCCCGGCGGTCATCGCGGTGATCGTGCTGATCCTGTACCTGACCTACAAGAGCTGGATCGACGCGATGCTCATGATGACGGCCGTGCTCGGCGCGCTCGCCGGGGGGGCCATGTTCCAGTGGCTCTTCGGCTTCAATTTCTCGGTCGCGGTCTGGGTGGGCTACATCGCCTGCTTCGGCATGGCGACCGAGACCGGCATCGTGATGCTCGTGTATCTCCGGGAGGCCATCGCCGAGCGCGGCGGGCTCGAGGGCATCGGCTCCGTCGAGGAGCTCAAGGAAGCCATCCTCGAAGGGGCCATCCACCGCCTCCGCCCGAAGCTGCTCACGGAGGGGACGACGATCATCTCGATCGCTCCCATGCTCTGGGCGAGCGGCGTCGGCTCCGAGGTCATCCGGCCGATGGCCGCGCCGGTGCTCGGCGGGCTGCTGATCGCCGACGAGGTCATCGACATCTTCCTCCCGGTCCTCTACTTCGCCGTGAAGAAGTGGCAGTGGCGGAAGATCCACCACGTGGGACTTTTCGAGCCGAACAATCGGGTGGCCGTCGCGACCTGAAACCTCACGGCACCGTCGGCCGAGTGACACGCTCCCTCTTTCCTCATTCAGAAAGGTCCGTGATGAATCGAAGCAACTTGCGAGCCGGAATTCTGCTCGGCGTCCTCGCCTCTCCGTTCGGGCTCCTCTCCGGAGCGACGGCGAGCGAGCCGGTGCGGGTCGCCGCGAGCGACGGGGCCGACCGGGACGCGAAACAGCCCCAGGTCGCGGTGGATGCGCGTGGGCGAATCTACGTCACCTTCGGCCGGGGGGGCACGGTCCGGCTCGCCGCCTCGACGGACGGCGGGAAGACGTTCGACGAGAACACCGTCGGTTCCGTCGGCGCGCTCGCGCTCGGCATGCGTCGCGGGCCGCGCGTCACCGCCACGGACGGCTCGGTCGTCGTCACGGCGATCGGCGGGAAGGAAGGGAAAGGCCGAGACGGCGACGTGCTCGCCTGGCGCTCGCAGGACGGCGGGAAGACCTGGGCCGGGCCGAGCCGGGTGAATGCGGTCGAAGGCTCCGCCCGCGAGGGGCTCCACGGCATGGCCGCCGCTCCCGACGGGAAGGTCTTCTGCACCTGGCTCGACCTCCGGAGCGGAAAGATGGAAGTCTACGGCTCGCTCTCGAAGGACGGCGGAGCGACCTGGGAGCCCGACGCCCTGGTCTACCGCTCGCCGGACGGGAGCGTCTGCGAGTGCTGCCATCCCTCGGCGGCCTTCGGCCCCGACGGCACGCTCCACGTCATGTGGCGAAACTCGTTGAAGGGGGCGCGCGATCTCTACATCACCAACTCCTCCGACGGCGGAAAGTCCTTCGGTCCGGCGGAGAAACTCGGTCGGGGGAGCTGGCCGCTCAACGCTTGCCCGATGGACGGCGGGGCGGTCGCCGCGGGACCCGAGGGCCGGGTCGAGACGGTGTGGATGCGGGCCGGGGCGATGTTCGCGGCGAGGCCGGGCGAAGCCGAGCGGTCGCTCGGTCGCGGGGTCCAGGGCTGGGCCGCGTTCGGCGCCGACGGGCCGTACTCGGTCTGGCTCGAGGAGCGGCCGGGCAAGCTCCTCGCACTCACGCCCGCTGCGGACTCGCCGCTGATCCTCGCCGAACGAGCGAACGATCCGGTGGTCGCCGCCGCGCCGAACGGCCGCGGTCCCGTCGTCGTCGCCTGGGAAGACAAGGCGGACGGCGGCATCCTCGCCCACGTGTTCACGCCGAAAGCGGAGGAGGCCCCTCGCTGACCGGATCGCGCCCCCGCGCGAGCGTCGTCTGGACGCGGCGCGGGGAGATCCGGGAGGTGCCGAACGGCGGCCGTCGTCCCGGGAGGGGAGGCTCGCCAGGTGTGATCCTCCGGGCCGGGCTCCGGTGCGGCCCACCGTCCCGGCCTCCTGGATCGAGGCCGCGAGAGAGGTCCTCGTTGCGTAATTGAGCCCCGCACGAGGATGCTCGCCGCGGCCGAGTTCGAGGAGGTCGGGCGGTGGGTCGCACCCGGGCCCGTCCGGATGTCCCCAACTGAGAGTGAGAGCGGATTCGACATGACGCTGCGATACAAGTTCGTCCTGCCGGTCAACGTCATCCTGGTGCTGGTCCTCGGCGCCTCGCTCGCCTGGGAGTGGCGGCGCCAGGAGGCGACGGGGCTGCTGCTCCTCCGCTCTCGGCTCGACGAAGAGGCCCGCTTCGTGCATGCGGCGCACGTCACGTTCGGGGCGTCGCCGCGCTTCCAGGCGTTCCTCGCCCGGTTCTGCCACGCATTCGACCCCTCCGCATCGCCCGAACACCAGGTGGCGCTGCTCGACGAGGACGGCCGGGTGGCGGCCGAAGCCGCCGAGCATGCACGCCGGCCGATGGACGTCCGCCGGCTCGCCGCCGCCGGAGACGGGTTCCAGACGCGCGAGCATGACGGCGACACGTTCCTCGTCCGGATCTCGGACGTCGGCAAGGAGCGGGTGGTCGTCGCCGAGTCGACGCGTGCGGTGCGTGAGCACGTGAGGGCGAACCTCCGGCGGCAGGCGGTCTGGTTCCTCGGGGCCGGGGTCCTCCTCCTGGGCGCGGTGAACGTCGTCATGCGCCGTGCGGTGCTCCGCCCGATCCGGCGCATCTCCCGGGCCGTGCGACAACTCGAACGCGGGCGGCTCGGGGTCGAGGTCGCCTCGCCGAACGGAGATGAGCTGGGGGCGCTCGCCCGGCAGTTCAACGCCATGTCCCGCACCCTCGCGGACCGGGCGGAGGACGATCGGCGTGAGATGGAGACGGCCCGCCGGGTCCAGGCGCATCTCCTGCCGCCGCAGAAGCTCCGGCTCGGCTGCGTGGAGGCCGCCGGGCGTTGCCTCCCCACGGGTCCGGTGGGGGGCGATCTCTACGACGTCCAACTGCTTCCCGACGGTCGCGTCGGCGTGCTCGTCGTCGACATGTCCGGCCACAACGTCGCCGCGGCGCTCCATACGGCGATGGTGCGGTCGATCGTCTGGCGCGAGGCTGCAGATGCCGACGGGCCCGGCGAGATCCTCGCCCGGCTCAACGAGCGGCTCTGTCGCGACCTCCCGGAGGAGCACTTCGCCACCGCGTTCTACGCCTCGTTCGACCCGTGGACCGGGTGCCTCCGCTACGCGAACGCCGGACACCCGCCGGCCCTGCTGCGGCACCCGGCGGGGCCTATCCGCGAGCTGGGGCCGACGATGCCGCTCCTCGGCATCCTCCCCGACACGCCCCCGACCGACGAGACCGTGGACCTCGAGCCCGGCTCGCGCCTCCTCGCCTATTCGGACGGCCTCGTCGAGGTCGCCGACTCGTCGGGTCGGATTTGGGGCGGGGCGGAGCTGGAGGCGATCCTCTCGGCGCATGAGGACGCGACGCTCGACGACCTGGTCGCACGCCTCTTCAAACGCCGGGAGGAGGTCGCCGCCTGGAACTCGCCCCAGGACGATGTGACCGTGGTCTTCATCGAGTACCAGCCGTCGGCGTCGGGACACCACACCGCGACGGCCGAGGCCCAATCCGGGTGGAACCGGTGATGAGCATTCTCAGCCTGGCTTCGACCTCGACCTGGGTACGGCCGCACCGGATCGGAGCGGGGACTGGTCCGGATCAGCCGGTCGCACGCCGCATCGGCCGTCGAGGTGATTCGGGCCAGGATCCTTCCGGCCGTCGCCCGCTTCAAAGTCGAGGGCGCCGACGCATCGACGCCCCGCCACGGCGGCCGCCTCGCCCATCGCCATCGTCACGACCGCCCCCGCGCCCGCGAGTGCTCGAAACACGTCTCGCCGCCTCGGAATGGGTCGCCTCGATGGATGCAGGGGAAGGCTGGGCCGTTCGCGATCGGGTCGTCCTCGTCCCTCGTCCTCGGAGGATAGTGCCGAAGCGGTCGTCGCGAAATGGGAGAAGGGGGCGCGGGCCGCGTCCTAAAATAAAAGAATGCGTGGAATTGAAATCTCTTGATTTAAAGAGTGTGCTTGGGCATCATGTGAAGTCGACGTCCGATCCCCGCCGACGGTGACCGACCGCGACCTACGAGGAGGAATTCGCCATGAGTCGCATCCAACGCCATTGGGTCCCCTCGGTCCTGGGGGCGCTTTTGCTGGGGTGGTCGTGCTGGACGCCCACGGCGTCGGCGGGGCCCGTCAACTACACCTTCACGGAGAGCACGAAGCAGTTCACCTACACCATTACGGGGGGGGACTTCGATTCGGACGAAACCCATGCGGACGCCAGGGGCGTCGACTGGTCGATCACGACGAACGTCACGGAGGACGCCGGGTTCGTCAACGACGTCCTGTCGATCAACTGGACCGCGCAGCACCTGATCCCGCCCGACGGCGAGGGGCCCAACGTCAACATCTTCTCGGACGGCTTCATCGTCGATGCGGACGACTTCACGCCGGGCGTGCACACGGTGACGAAGGGGATCAACCAGCCTATCGACCTGCCCCACGTCGGGAACGGCTTCAAGCACGTCGACCGGTTCACGGCGAAGCTCACGTTCACGGTCGAAACGACCCTGAACTTCGACGACATCACGGGGTACACCTTCGTCCTCACCGGGCAACATCTCGCGGTCCCCGAGCCCGGAACCCTCGCGATGGGCCTCGTCGGACTCGGAGCGGTCGCGGGCTACGGCTGGCGGACCAGCCGGTCCGCGAGGAGGGGGCGATGAACGTGGGATTCCCGACGCGACGCGCGCCGGCCCCGGAGGCCGTCCGGGGGCCCGGCGTCGGCTCGCGGCGCGGAGCTTCCCGGTGGCTTCTCCCGGCGACGGCGATCCTGATCGGCACGTCGGGCGCGGCCCTGGCGGGGGAGGTGGTCCCGGGTAAGATCACCGAGACGACCTTCTGCCTCCCGGACGGATCGAAATTCACCAGGACGACGACGACGGACGGAAGCATCCGGATCACCGACGCCGAGATCACCGCGCTGGTGAAGATCCTCGAGCTGGTCATCCGGGTGGCCGCCTTGATCCCGAAGTTCGACGCGGGAGTCTCGGCCGCGGTGACGCCGCTTTTCTTCGACGTTCAGCCGCCGGCGGGGTGGACCTACGAGATCCGGGACGGAGGCCAGGCTCTGGCCTTCCTGCCGCCCGATCCCATCGACCGGGTGATGGACGTGGGCGCCTATGCGTTCACGAGCCCCATCCCGGCCGGTTTCGGGTTTCTTGAACTCGCCGTCGTGGGGGAGGCTGGCACGGAGGTTATTCCCTACACCCAGCCGTTCCCCGTCGCGAATCCGCATCCCGACGCGCTCTTCTCGGTCGTGCCGACCGGGGATGCCGGCCTCGACCGGTTCCTGGTCTACAACGACGGCGACGCCGCGCTCACGGGGGCGAGCATCACCTATTTGGAAGCCGGGATCTCCAAGACGCTGAGCTTGCCCGACCTGGGGGTCGGCGAGTCGTTCCAGTCCGACGGCTTCGCGTCCGGCCTGGTCACGTCGGCGATCCTGACCGCGGATCAGATCGGCCCGGCGACGCTCTCCGACGCAGGCGGCATCCAGACGTGGTCGTGCGCCTGTCCGGTGCCCGAGCCCGCCTCGATGCTGATTGCGACGATCGGCGTCGTGCTCTTCCCCGTCCTGGCCAGGCTCCTCCCCCGGCCGACGGGCGGCTGACGAAAGCCCCCCCGCGCCCCGCGAGCCCAGGGACGGATCTCGAGGGGCGTAGCCCGCCAGGATCGCGTCGACGAGGGAGGGGGGCGTGACGAACGCGACCCGCCCTCCCAAAAGACGCGCGCGGCGTTCCGTATCGCCCCCCGGAGTCCAGGCGAGGAGGGCGTCACCGGGGACGAGGCGGGCGACCTCGGCGGCCGCGTCGAGGGCGACGAACACGCCGTCAGATGTGGCGTTCAGGTCGCCCGAATCGGTCCGCTTCGTCCCGACCTGTCCGACTCGCTCGGTCGTGGCGAGCATCGAGCCGAACGACGTGACGCGGTTCCACCCGGGCATGTCCGGGGCCCTCCGTCTTGGGGAGGTCTCGAAGAGGCTCGTGTCGGATCACCCAGGGGCGGCGGCCGACGGCCACTGTCGATGAGGGACCTGGCGAGAGTATCCTGATAAGCCAGGCGAGCGTCAGGTTCGCTTCCGCCACCATCCCCTGGCCCGGTCTCAGCGACCGAGGGATCGCCCATGCTCCGCGCTGGATTCGTGCACTCTGTATTCGTCGTCGGCCTGGCATCGTTCTCGCAAGCCGCCGAGGCCCCGGTGGGGGCGAGGGTCGAATCGACGCTCGCCACGGCTGGCGAGCGGATCCGCCAGGACGCGTTCGACGGCGACGACGCGACCTCTTACGCGACCGAGCCGGCGACCGCCGGAGACCACGCGGTCGCCCTGGTCTTCGACGAGCCGGTGCTGGTCAAGTCGATCGAGGTCCGCACCGGGGGCGACGATGGCGCGGGGCGGGTCGACGGCGGGACGCTCGAAGGATCGGCGGACGGCCGGGCGTTCGAGAAGCTGGCGGACTTCCACGAGGGGGTCGCGAAGGCCGACCCGAAGCGCAAGCTCAAGGCCGTCCGGGTCGTCCCGGAAAAGGGGTCGGGGGGGCCGCTGGCGATCCGCGAGTTCGTCGTGGACTCGGACCCGGCGGTGCGGCGGTTCGCTTTCCCGGTCGAGGTCGTCGTCGACGAACTGGACGCGCCCGGGATGCGGGGCTGGGCCGAAAAGGCGGCCCGTGAATGCGAGCGGTTTTACGACCGCATCAACGAGGCCCTGCGCAGCGATGGATACAAGCCGCCCCGCGTCATCCGGATGTCGCTCAAGGACGGGATCGACGTCCCGGCCTATGCCGGCGGAGATCGGGTCACGGGCTCCGTCAAGTGGTTCAAGGACCATCCGGACGACGTCGGCGCCATGATCCACGAGACGACCCACATCGTCCAGAACTATCGGGGTCGGCGCAACCCCGGCTGGCTGGTCGAGGGGGTCGCCGACTACGTCCGCTTCGTCCTGTATGAGCCGGAGAACATCGGCGGCCTCAATCCCCAGCGGGCCAAGTACGACGACAGCTACCGCGTCACCGCCCGCTACCTCGATTACATCGTCCGCAAATACGACGAGGACTTCGTCCTCAAGCTGAACAAGACCATGCGAGAGGGGAAGTACTCCGACGGCCTCTTCAAGGAGGCGACCGGCAAGACGAAGGAAGAACTGGGCGCCGAGTGGAAAGCGTCGCTCGTCAAGTGAGCCGATGCGAAAAGGGGCCGCCCCGGCGTCGCGGCGGCCCCCCTCCCGAGGTTGGTGATGGATCGTCGCGGGTCAGAGGCTGTCGCTGCTGACGACCTCGCCGCCGTCGCGGGTGCCTAGGGCCGACCAGGCCTGGTAGTTGATCGAGTCCTTGATGAACTTGACCGAGCCGTCGAGCATCAGCACGTTCACGCCCCCGGAGTGGTTCGACGACGGGGCGATGATCGAGTCCGCATTGCGGTTGGGCCCGGTGTTGCCGTCGAGGGCGCACGACTTCTGGTTCGGCGTGGCGATGTGGTGGTAGCCGCCGCCCCGGGCGGCGTCGCCCAGGATCCAGCGCTCGCCCTTGTAGTCCCAGATGCGGACGGTGCCCTGGTTGCGGCAGGCCTGGAAGAGCTTGAAGTTGGCGTCGACCTCGCCCGCGAAGTTGCGGATGCCCAGGCCGGGCGCCTGGTAGAGCATGTGGCGGCCGTCCTTGCTGCCGGAGCCGATCCCCTTGCCGGTCCCCTTGAGGACCTCGCTGAAGATGGCCGTGTTGCTCGTGCCGTCGACGATCTTGGCGAGCGTGACCATCTTGTTCAGGCCGCCGTCGGTCCCCAACCACCACGAGGGGCCGTCCGACGCCCAGTCGTTGTAATAGCGGTTCCGCCCCAGGTTGTTCGCGTAGCTCGCCGCGACCTGGTCGTCCCAGCCGTCGTTCGAATCCGAGGGGCAGAGGAGGGCCGCCACCCGGGTGTGGCCGACCGTCCAGTTCTCCATCCGGTTCGCATCGACGTAGGCGGACAGGTTCGTGTTGCACGCGCTGAAGAGGGCCTGCTGCTCCAGGAACGGCAGGATCCGGAGCTTCATCGAGAAGTGCGAGTCGCGGATGTCCGACCCGGGCCAGGGGCTGAGGCCGGTGGGGGGCAGGGCGGCGTTGGTGCTCTCATAGTTCAGGACGGCCAGGCCGATCTGCTTCAGGTTGTTGACGCACTGGGAACGGCGGGCGGCCTCGCGGGCCGACTGCACCGCCGGGAGCAGCAGGGCGATCAGCACCGCGATGATCGCGATCACCACCAAAAGTTCGATCAGCGTGAAGCCGCGTCGTATTTTGCAGGACATGAGTCGAGGTTCCTTGTGTCGCTGGATGGATGAGGAAAGTGGAGTCCCCCGCTTGCGGGACTTAGGGGGCCGCTCCGAGGCCGGACGGCGGCGGACGGGGTCACTTTTTCGAGGACTTCCGGAAGGCCGCCTCCTGCTCCATCTGCTGCTTGCGCATCTCCTCCTGCGTCTGGGGGGCGTCCGGGGCGTTCACGCCCGCCGCGCCGATCCCCGCCGCGGCGTCGCCCGTCTTGTCGGCGTCGTAGTCCGCGCAGCCGATCGGGATCGCGACCGCCGCCAAAGCCGCGGCGCACGCAAGGACGAATCGTTTAATGAACATGATTTTCAATAGCTCCCTGGGTGGCTCGAAGCGTCGAAGCCGCCGTCCGCACGCCGGTCCGGCGTCCGATTCGCGCACCAGGGGACGGGCCCCCTCGGCGTCCGAAGCCGGAGCCGGGAGGGGGGCGGGGCTGGAATCGAGGCGATCCCAGCCCGAGTCCGAGGGTAGGGGCGGGCACGACCTGTGAGCCGCATCGCTTTGGTCGGTCTTTACGGAAATAACCGACGTAACAGACTTGAGTATCGCTTTTGTCGCGGCGATGTCAAGGGGGCTCCCGGGCGGGGGTTGCGAAGACCCCGAACGAAGCCGTCGAGGTCGAGAAACCAACAGATATGTCGACCTAATCAGACGCTTGGCGCGCGGCCGCTTCCGCGGGCGAGATTGACTCCCCGGCGCGGGCGGCTATCGTTGGGGCGAGCGATCGAGATCGGACGGGCCGCAAGCTCGACGTCGGGAGGGATTCGCCGTTGAGCACGCTTTTCAGCCGTCTCCGCGAGTGGCGCGCGATCGCCGCGACCGCTCCCGTCTTCCAGGACCCCCAGGCGGCGGGGGGGTGGGAAGCCGAGCGTTTTCTCAAGGACCTGGTGGAGTCGCACGCCAATTTCAAGGGTGCGGGCCTGTACCCGAACAAGAGGGTGCCCGCCGGCCGTCGCCGTCGCGAGATCGACCTGATCGTGGTGACCGCCAAGCGGATCCACGTCATCGAGGTGAAGAACTGGTCGGGGAGTCTCCGCGTCGGCCCCGGCGGCTGGATCCAGACCAATCGCGACGGCCGCGAGATCCAGCACCCCGACCTGGTGGCCGACCATCAGGCCAAGAACCTGGCCTTGATCGAGTATCTCCAGGGGAAGGGGATCGCGCTCGACGCCGGAGCGATGGGGAAATACATGACGAACAAGGTCGTCTTCATAAATCGGCGGCTGGCGGTCGAGGATCGGGCCATCGGCGATAATCCGGGGGTGCTGCTGCCGGATCGGCTCGAGGCCTATCTCGGCGGCCAACGGCGGTCGGGCCTCGGCGAGCGGGTCCTCGGCTCGGTGGTCCAGTGGTGCTTCGACACCGAGTCCGCCGACGCCGTGATGGACGACCGATTCGGCAGCCTGACGTCGGACAAGGTCCGGGCGATCCAGGCCGCGGTGGATCGCCTGGCCACCTGGGACACGTTGCGGTTCCACGGCTCCCGGACCGAGACCGGCGACCTCCTCAGCGTCTCGATCGGCGATGAGGTCGTGCCGCGCGATCGGATCGGCGGCCGGGGCGAAGTCGCCGTTCGCTGGACGCGGAACCGGGCCTGGGGGCTCTTGAAGGCGATCACCGGGTTCGGGTCGCTGGGAAAGCTGAGGTCGTCGACCGGGACGCGGCCGATCTCCGTCCACGACTTCGTCCTGTTCCATCGCGCCGGGGAGCCCTCCCCGAGCCGGATCCCGCTGGTGTCGCTGGACGGGGTCTCGCTCGGATAGTCCCCCTCCATCGCGAGTCGGTCCCGTCGGCGGCTGGTCGCTCGACTCGACTTCCGGGCTGTGTTAGCTTCGGAAGGCGCGAGGACGAAGGGGGTCGCGGGGCGTCGCCTCGGCCTCGCTTTCCGGGGTCGTGCGAGCGGCCGGAGGCGACGTGATGTTCAAGATCCTGGCCGTCGGCGAGGTGCTCTGGGACCTGTTGCCCGGCGGAAAGCAACTCGGCGGCGCGCCGGCGAATTTCGCCTACCACGCCCGGGCGTTCGGGGCCGACGCGCGGATCGTCACCCGGGTAGGCGACGACGACCTGGGCCGCGAGGTCCTGGAACGCTTCCGCGCCCTGGGCCTGCCGACCGACACGGTCGAGGTCGATGCCGAGGCCCCGACCGGCACGGTCTCGGTCGACGTCGACGCGGCGGGCCAGCCGCGGTACACGATCCATGAAGACGTCGCCTGGGACCGGATCGAGGCCGGGCCGACGGCGATGGCGCACGCCGCCGAGGCCGACGCGGTCTGCTTCGGCAGCCTCGCCCAGCGGTCGGCGAAATCGCGAGAGGCGATCGCGCGGATCGTCGCCGCGACGCGGCCCGACGCCCTTCGCATCCTCGACGTCAACCTCCGGCCGCCGTTCGTGGACCGCGAGGTGGTCGAGCGGTCGCTGGGGATGGCGAACGTGCTCAAGCTCAACGACGAGGAACTGGGCGTGCTGGCCGGGATGTTCGGCCTCGCCGGGTCGCCTCGGGAGATCGTCGAGGCGCTCGCGGGACGGTTCGGCCTCCGCCTGGTCGCCGTCACGCGGGGGACGGCCGGCAGTTTGCTGTTCGCCGAGGGACGGTGGTCCGATCGGCCGGGGACGCCCGTCGAGGTGGTCGACACGATCGGCGCCGGCGACGCGTTCACCGCGGCGATGACGATGGGGCTCCTGGCGGGGCGGCCGCTCGACGAGATCAACCGGCGGGCCGACGCCGTCGCCGCCTTCGTGTGCACACGACCGGGGGGGACGCCCGCGCTCCCCGAGTCGCTCCGCAGCGGGTTCTGAATCGGTCGCGTCGTGGAGGTTCGCTTGGACGTTTCCTTCGATCGTTCGTCAGCCGACGACTCGGCCGCGTCCGGGGCGCGGTCGCTCTCGGGCCCGTTGATTTTCGCCACGTTCGTCGCCAGCCTCGGGGGGCTGCTGTTCGGATTCGACGTGGCCATCATGTCGGGGACGACCGACGCGCTCACCCGGGTTTTCGGCCTGACCGGGATGACGCTGGGCTTCACGATCGCGAGCGGCCCGCTGGGGACGGTGCTCGGCTCGCTGATCGCGGGCAAGCCGGCCGACGTCTGGGGCCGACGGCCCTTGCTGTCGGTGCTGGCGATCGCCTATCTCGTCTCGGCCCTGGGCTGCGCGTTGGCGTGGGACTGGTGGTCGCTGCTGGTCTTCCGCATCCTCGGCGGGGTGGCGGTCGGCGCGGCGTCGGTGATCGCGCCCCTGTACATCGCCGAGATCGCCCCGGCCCGGTATCGCGGGCGGCTGGTGGCCACCGTCCAGTTCAACATCGTGCTGGGCATCCAGCTCGCCTTTTTGTCCAACTACGTCATCGCGCAGCTGGGGCTGGGCGAGGACGACTGGCGTTGGATGCTGGGCGTGCAGGCGATCCCCTCGGCCCTGTTCTTCGTCCTGGCCCTGATGATCCCGGAAAGCCCGCGCTGGCTGGTGGGGCAAGGTCGGGTCGAGGAGGCCCGCCGCGTGCTGACGTCGATCGGGGCCGACGAGGCGGTCGACGCCGAGATCGCCGAGATCGAAGAGTCGCTGCGGGGCACGGGCCTGGCCGACGACGACGCCCTGTTCCAGCGCGCCTACCTCAAGCCGATCCTGCTGGCCGTGGCGATCGCGGCGTTCAACCAGCTCTCGGGGATCAACGCGGTCCTCTTCTACGCCCCCACGGTCTTCGCGATGACCGGCGCGGGGAAGGACGCGGCGCTGTTGCAGGCGGTGCTCGTCGGCGGCACGAACCTGATCTTCACGATGCTGGCGATGACGGTCATCGACCGCTTCGGCCGCCGCGTGCTGATGCTCGTCGGGTCGATCGGCTACATCCTGAGCCTGTCGGCGACGGCCTGGGCCTTCTACACCTACGGCACGGAGTTCACGGGCTTCGGCGGCTGGGTCGTCCTGATCAGCCTCCTGGTGTTCATCGCCTCGCACGCGTTCGGCCAGGGGGCGGTGATCTGGGTTTATATCAGCGAGGTCTTCCCCAACCGCGTCCGGGCCAAGGGGCAGGCGTTGGGGAGCGTCGTCCACTGGATCGGCGCCCTGGCCATCACCCAGACGTTCCCCATGATCGCCGAGCGGTCGGGCGGGCACGCCTTCGCCTTCTACGCGGCGATGATGGTCCTGCAGCTAGTCTGGGTCCTCACCTCCATGCCGGAGACCAAGGGCGTGCCGCTCGAACGGCTCCAGAAGGAACTGGGCCTTTCCTGAAGAAGTCGGAGAGTGCGATCATGATCAACCGTCGAGGGTTTCTGGGGGCGGCGGGCGCCGGCGCGGTCGCGCTGGGCGGCCTGGGAGCCTCGCGCGCGGCGGGCGGCGCGACCGTGGACGTCTTGCTGGACGAGCCGATCGGCACGATCCGCCCCGAGATCTACAGCCACTTCACCGAGCACATCGGCGGCGTGATCTACGACGGCATCTGGGTCGGGCCCGACTCGAAGGTCGCGAACATCGGCGGCGTCCGCAAGCAGCTGGTCGACCACATGAAGCGGCTGGGCGAGGTCGTCGTCCGCTGGCCCGGCGGCTGTTTCGCCGACGCCTACCACTGGCGCGACGGGATCGGGCCGGCGGCGAAGCGCCCCCGCCGCTTCGGCCGCTGGAAGGAGGTCACGGAGCCGAACGCGTTCGGCACCCACGAGTTCATGCGGTTCTGCCGGCTCTGCGGCGACGCCCCGTACTTCGCCGCCAACGTCGGGATGGGCTCGCCCTCGGAGTTCCAGGACTGGGTCGAGTACTGCAACGCCCCCGCCGGCGCGACCACGCTGGCCGACGAGCGCGTCGCCAACGGCGACCGGGACCCGTTCGGGGTCGCCTACTGGGGGGTGGGCAACGAAAGCTGGGGGTGCGGCGGCAAGTTCACCCCCGAGGACTACTGCCGCGAGTACCGGCGGTTCACCGAGTGGGTCCCCGAATACGGCGTGAAGCCCTACCTCATCGCCGCCGGCCCGAACGGCAACGACATGGACTGGACCCGTCGCTTCTTCGCCAAGTGGGTCGACGGCGCTCGCGCCCCGCTCGCGGCCTTCGCCGCGCACTACTACTGCGGGACCACCGGCCACGCGCTGGAGTTCAGCGTCGACCAGTGGTACGAGATGCTCCACAAGGCGAACTTCATGGAGACCCTGATCCGCGAGCAATGGGCGGCGATGGGCGAGTTCGACCCCGAGCGCCGGGTGAAGCTGATCATCGACGAGTGGGGATGCTGGCACCCGCCGGGGACCGAGATCAACCCCAGGCACCTATACGAGCAGATGGGCTGCCTCCGCGACGCCCTGGTCGCCGCGCTGACGCTCGACGTCTTCAACCGCCACGCCGACAAGGTGGACATGGCGAACGTCGCGCAGCTCATCAACAACATCCATTCGCTGTTCCTCGCCGACGGCGACAAATTCGTCTGCACGCCGACTTTCCACGTCTTTGAGATGTACCGCCCCCACCACGGCGCGACCAGCGTGCGCGTCGAGGCGCAGTCCCCCGAGGTCCCGTTCAAGATCGGCAACCGCGACGCGAAGCTCTTCCGAGTGGCCGGCTCGGCCTCGCGGGCCGGCGCGAAGGCGGTCACGATCACCCTCGTCCATTCGCACGCGACCGAGCCCGTCGAGGCCGAGGTCCGCCTCAAGGGCGCCGAGGCGGCTTCGGTCCGCAAGACCGTCCTCAGCCACGCCGAGCTGAACGCCCACAACACCTTCGAGACGCCCGACGCGGTCGCGCCGATGTCGGCCGACGCCGACCTCCGGGGGGGCTCGCTCCGCGTCGTCCTCGATCCGGCGTCGGTGACGCGGTTCGACGTGATCCTGTCGTGAAGGATCGGCCGATTTCGACCCTCGTCATGGAAGCAGCGTCGGGGCTCCCGGCATGACTGTTGCTTGCGCGATGAGGTCGGAGTTCGAACATCGAACGAGCGACACTCTTGCGACCGGCCGAGGCCGGCGGATCGGGGGCCAGATGCGGTTCATCCAGGCGATCTTGCTGCTGATTTTTCTCGGGGCCGTCGGGCTCTTCGCGGTCCAGAACACCGACCCGATCACGGTCTCGTTCTGGAACTGGAAGACCACCGGGCCGGTGGCCCTGATGGCGATCGTCGCGTACCTGCTGGGGATGCTCAGCGGTTGGACGGTCGTCTCGTTCTTCTCTCGCTCGCTGCGCCGGGTGTCGGAACAGCCGACCGCGCGCGTCATCGACTGAGGAACTCCATGAGTCGAACGGATCTCGAACTTTACAACGAGGCGGGGGGCTTCATGATCGGCTCCGCGAGCCTCCACGGCGGGGCCTTCGCCGGCGTGGAGGAGGGCGACGCCGGGTGGCTCGCGGGGATCGAGGCCGGGGCCTTCCTGCCGTTCCGGCTCGTCCAGGACGACGGCTTCCTCATCCGTGTCATGGTCGACGAGCCGCTCGCGGCGCGGGAACGGGACGAGTGGGTCGGCCGCACGCGCCACAGGCTGATCATCCCGGCCGGCCGGCTCGTCGTCGTCGGGGGCTGTTGGGAGTACCTGGCGGGCGAGGAGATGGACGAGTTCACCGCCTCGCTCGACGTCCCCCCCGGCGACGACCTGGCCGAGGTCTACACCTATTACCACGGCGTCAACGGCGAATCCTGCCTGAGGGAGGCCGGGCCCGATGAACCGATCGGCGCCTACTTCCGCCGCACCAGGTCGGGCGAGCCATGGCCTCCCTGGCTGCGACGTCATTGCGCGGAAGACCCTCGCGACGACCCCGGCCACGAGGACGAATGGCGTGACGTCGATCCCGACTACGGCGCGGAAGGGCCCTCCTGCATCGGGACCCTCCTCCGCCTGTCCTCCCTCGTCGGGGAGGCGCCGCCGCCCGTCGCGATGGATCGCGGTTGGATCGCGATCGGGCAGGGGGCCAGGCGTCCGGACGCCTGCCCGCTGGGCGTGGTCGCCGACCGCCTCGCCCGCGCCGAGGCCGGTGACGAGTAGGCCCGCCCGGCGACGGGCCACGCCCGGCGGCCGCGAGCCCCGCGACGGCCGGGCGTGGATGGGGCTTCCGGTCGAACGGCCTCAGTAGCTGTCCGACGAGACGACCTCTTCACCGTCGCGCGAGCCCAGGGACATCCAGGTGTTCTGGTTGATCGAGTCCTTCACGAAGCGGACGGAGCCGTCCAGGAAGAGGACGTTGACGCCGCCGGGGTGGGCGCTCGACGGGATGTGGATGTGGCCGAAGTCGGTCCCGCAGCCGGCGGAGCAGTCCCAACGGCAGGACGAGAAGGCGTACTGGGTGGAGTTGGGCGGGAAGATGATCGAGGCGAGCGTCGCCCCCGGCGAGCCGGTCGCCCAGCTGACCCCGCGATTCGAGTTCGTGCCGGGGGTGGTGATGATCGCCTGCATGCAGTTCTGGGCGTACTGGATCACCTGCGGCATGATGGTCCGCGCGTCGCGGACGAGCATCTCCCCCGGGACGGAGCCGGGGACGCCGGAGACGTACTGCCGCCACTTGCGCCGGGTGTTGTTGTAGTCGCCCACCAGGGCCTCGGTGTGCGAGATGGTGTTCGACGTGCCGTCGGTGATGTCGGCGACCGAATAGGCCCGCTGCCGGGGGGCGAAGGCGCCGTTGGTGTTGGTCGACCAGGGGTCGGTGCCGGTCCCGTACGAGCCGTGGTAATTGTTCAGGTTGTCACGCCCGGCCTGGCCGTCGGAGGGGCAGAGGAAGGCCGCGACGCGGGAGTTCCACGCGGTCCGGTTCAGCTCGGCGCCCGTCCCCCACCAGATGGTCCAGTTGAAGTTGCAGGAATTGTAGAGCGGCGTCTGCTCCAGGTACGGCAGCATCATCGCGTGGGCGCTGAAGGTGCCCCAGTCGGTCTGCTCTCCCACGTTGGCGTAGGCGATGGCGTTCCCCATGGGGAACGAGCCCACCGCCGAGTGGTAGTTGTGCATCCCCAACCCTATCTGCTTGAGGTTGTTCGTGCATTGCGCCCGTCGCGCCGCCTCTCGCGCCGATTGCACGGCCGGGAGCAGCAGGGCGATCAGGACGGCGATGATCGCGATCACCACCAGCAGCTCGATCAGCGTGAAGCCCCTGCGTCGAATGATCTTCATAAAAGTAACAGTCCTGTCGGTGGATGTCCTGGAAAGGTTTCTCCGAGGAACTTCCCCGGAGCGAGTGCCACGCTCCGACGTTCGTTCACTCCGCCTTGGGGGCGTCCGCATCCCCACCCCCATCCTCCGGCTTGGCTTCCTTGGCGGGAGCCGCCTTGGGCGCCTTGGCCTTGCTTCCCCCCTTCTTGGATTGCATGTATTCCCTCATCGCGTCTTGGCCTCGGTTGTCGGCCTTGACGAATTCGGCCGTGCGGTCGACTCCCCCCGTCTCGGCCGATTCCCCGCAACCGGCCAGGACAGCCGCGGCCAGGATGAACGGGACGGGCGCAAAACGAAATCCCCGATTCATCGATCGGTCCCCCCTTCGCTGGGCATGTGTTGGGTTTGCGACAAGAGCTGGTCGGCCTTGGACCGCAGCCGAGGATGCGATTTCAGGCGATAGTGGGTCGAGCCAGACACTACTCGACGAATCTTCTCACGAAAAATATAAGAGATATCGATTCATCGAATTTCCGGACCCGGGCATGGGGGGGCCGGCGGCGCGTGACGGGCCGATCGTCGGCGGGGCCCGGTTCGGCGGGCGGGGATGAGGCGTGGGGAGGTGGGGCCGTCGAGTCAGAGAACCGACGGCCGCTCGACGTTTCGCCCCTCGCGGGGGAAGCCGGCACGGACGGGTCAAATGAGGGGAAGGACCGGCGCAGAGGGTGCCGGCGTGAGATCAAGCCGGCCTGGGAATACTCAGGGTTTCCATGCTCGTCCCCCTCGTTCGACCCCGTCCTTCGATCTGGGAGGGTGGACGCTCAGCCGTCCTGGCCGGCGGCGAGCCCTTCGAGACGCGCGCGCATCCGATCCAGGAGGGGGGCGGACTCGGGGGAGGGGGCCAGGTCGCGGAGCTGCTTGGGATCGGCGAGGACGTCGTAAAGTTCCTCGCGGCCGTCGGCGTTGCGGATGTACGACAGGCCCTCGGCGACGACGCCGGACATGGGCCCGCGCCAGGCGGGGGGGCGGGCGGGATTGGTGGAGATTTCCTCCTTGATCCGCACTTCGGTGAGGACCGGCGATTCGTCCGAGGGGCGGGCGGCGAGCGAGGAGCCCGGGAACGCGGAGGCGTCGACGCCCAGTACGTCGAGGACCGTCGCGGGGAGGTCGCGGAGGGTCACGGCCTCGCCGACCGTCTCGCCGCCGCGCGCGCCGTGGGGGAGCAACATCAGGAGCGGCACGCGCGTCTCCTGGTCGTACAGGCTTCGGCCGTGGCCGATCAGGTCGTGTTCGCCGAGGCCCTCGCCGTGGTCCGAGGTCAGGATCACCAGCGTGTCGTCGAGGACCCCCCGGCGCTCCAACTCGTCGAACAGCCGGCCGATCTGATCGTCGAGGTACGCGAGGCAGTCGTCGTAGGCGTCGCGGGCCAGGCCGAGCTGCTCGTCGGTCAGCCCGGCGCGCGAGCGGACGTCCCAGTCGCGGATCAGGGCTTCCTCTTCGGGCGTCGCGGGGGGGCGGCCGAAGGGGCGCTTCGCCCCCTCGGGGGGGGTGAACGGGCCGTGGGCGTCGAAGTAATTGAGGAAGGCGAAGAACGGCTGGTCGTCCTTCGCCTTTTCCTCGCGGTCGAGCCACGACAGGAACGCCGCGTTGATCCGGCCGGCGTCCTTGCGACGACGCTCGACGCCGCCGAAGGGGTCGGAGAGCATTTGCACCGCCAGCCGGCCCAGCGAGGAGCAGCGGAGGGCCTCCTCCAGCGAGACGGCCGTCTGCTCCTCGTAGAAGTCGTCGTAGTGCTGGAATCCGCGGCCCAGGCCGAACCAGGCGTTGCAGAAGAAGGTGTTGGCGATGAACCCGGCCGTCGCGTAGCCGTGGGTCGAGAGCGCCTCGGCGAGCGTCGGGTAGGTCCGGTCCAGGGGCTGGTGCTCCCCCACGCCCAGTTCATGAGGCCATCGACCCGTGAACATGCTGGCGTGCGAGGGGAGCGTCCACGGCGCCGTCGAGCGGGCCTGATCGAAGCGGATCGCGCGGGCCGCCAGGCGGTTCAGGTTGGGCGTGGTGTCGCGGTCGTACCCGTACAGCCCGAGGCTCTCGGCGCGCACGGTGTCGAGCACGAGCAGCAGGACGTTGGGCGCGTCGCCCTCGACGGGCGACGCCGGCGCCGGGAGGGGGCGTCGATCGAGCAGCACGGCGTGGGTGCGGTCCCAGCCCTGGAGGCTGATCGCGACCGCCCCCAGCGCCAGGGGGGCGACCAGCAGCGCGCGGCGGAGCTTCGCCGGGTGCGCCGAGCCGTGCCGGGCGGTGATCGCTCCCAGGCCCGCCGCCAGCGCGACCGCCGCGAACGCGTAGAGCCCCGGGACCGTCAGCAGCAGGGCCAGCCCGCAGAGGAACCCCATCGCCCAGAGCGTCAGCCGCCCCGCCCATCGCGGACCGAGCCAGGCGGCCAGCCCCAGCACCGCCCCGGAGACCCCGAAGATCGCCAGGTTCGACGCCGGGATCATCCAGAAGAAATGCCGGGACATCTGGAACGTCCCCAGCGACACCCCGCCCGACACCGCGTTCCGCAGGAGCCATTGCGTCAGCTCCAGCGCCCCCGTCAAGAGCCCGAACAGGAGCGCCAATCGCGCGACCGCCAGCGGCGTCGCCGCCCGTTCGGCCGTCGGACTCGTCTCTCCCCGAGTCAGCGGGTCGTCCATCCTGAAACGCCTCCATGCGTGTCCTTGGCGATCGAAACCCGGCCCACGAATACCCCGGATCGCCCATTTGGGCAACGCCGGATTCAGGCCGGGGCCGATCCGGCCGGGGTCGGCCCCGGCCGTTCGCTCTGGACGATCGCGCGGCGGACGGCCTCGGCGACGCCGAGGGGATGGATGCCGGGGAACAGCTTGCGGGCCTCGTCGCCCCGGACGACGGTGGGGTTCTTGAGGCCCTCGATCAGGTGGCGGCCGACGCCGAACTTGGTCGGCGTGACGAGCGCGAGCCAGAGGCCGGAGAGCCACGGGGTCAGCACCGGGACCGAGATCAAGGTCCGGTGGAGCCCCTTCTGGCGGGCATACTCCTCGATCAGGTCGCGATACTTCACCACGTCGGCGCCGCCGATCTCGACGATCCGCCCGGGGCCCGGCGGCAGGTCCAGGGCCTCGACCAGATAGTCCACCACGTCCTCGACGGCGATCGGCTGAGTGGGGGTGGAGAGCCACTTCGGGCAGATCATCACGGGGAGGCGGTCGGTCAGGGATTTGACCAGGTCGTACGACAGGCTCCCGGGACCGAGGATCGCCGAGGCGCGGAACTCGATCGTCTCGACTCCCGAACGCCGGAGGACCTCGCCGACCTCGTGGCGGCTCTTGAGGTGGGGGGAGAGGCCGGGGTCGTCGTCGTCGCCCAGGCCGCCGAGATAGATGATCCGCCGGACCCCCGCGGCCCTGGCGGCGTCGCCGAAGTCGGCCGCCGCCCGACGGTCCTTCTCCGCGAAGTCCTCGGAGTTCGACATCATGTGGACGAGATAGTACGCCGTCTCGACGCCGGCCAGGGCCGCATCGAGCGACTTGCGGTCGAGGACGTCCCCGGCGACGATTTCGACCCCCTCGCCGAACCGTTCCCGCAGGGCGTCGGGCTTGCGGGCCAGGCATCGCACGCGCTCGCTACGACGTTCCAGTGCCGGGATCAGACGGCCGCCGATGTAGCCGCTGGCCCCGACGACGAGGATCCGCGGCGTCGTTGGGGGATTTACGTGCTGCATAGAATGTCGTGAACCTCTTCGGATCGCGGCCTTTCATGGTGTCGTTGATGATATTCTTACGCAAACCGTCTGCCGAAACCGTACGGAAGTTCCTCGACGATCAGGCGCGGCTTGATTTCACCTACAGCCCGGTCGGCGCGACCGCCGGCGCGGCGCCGCCCGGCTATCGGCTGAACCACACCCGCGAGCGGCTCGGCACCGGCCGCGCGACGTTCGAACGCGCCAGGGCCGCGCTGGACCGCTGGGACCAGTTCCGCATCGGTTGGGCCGAGGTCCAGCCGGTCGACCAGCCGATCCAGCCCGGAGCCGTGGTGGCGATCGTCGCCCATCGGCTCGGCCTCTGGTGGCTCAACGCCTGCCGGGTCGTCTACGTCGTCGATGAGGACGACCCCGAGGCCCCCACGGCCCGCGTCGGCTTCGCCTACGGCACGCTCCCGGACCACGTCGGCGCCGGCGAGGAACGGTTCCTCATCGAATGGGACCGCGAGACCGACGAGGTCTGGTACGACGTGGCCGCCTTCTCGCAGCCCCACCTGCTCCTCACCCGCCTGGGATATCCCTACATGCGTCGGGCCCAGCGACGATTCGGCCTCGAATCCGCCGCGGCGATGGTCCGCGCCATGGCCGAACCGGAGGCCGCGACCGCGCCGGGATGAGGCGACGTCGCCCGGCCCGTTACATTCCGTTACGCGAATCGGCCGCGAATTCCCTTCAACGCCGGGCTTCGTATCCCTACCCTTGAAGTAGCCGCGCGTCGCGGCGTCGCGATCCGAACACGTCCCGACGGCCCTCAAGGAGCCTCGCCATGTCCTCCCCGATCCGGCCGACCGACCGCCGGGCCTTCCTGGGCGCCCTCTCGCTGGGGGCGGCCTTCTTCACGACCCCCGGCCTGTTCGCCGAGGAACTGGCCCGCACCCCCGCCTGCACCGAGGGGCCGTTCTATCCCGACCACCTCCCGCTCGACGCGGACAACGACCTGATCGTCCTGGGCGACTCGCTCACGCCGGCCGTCGGCGAGATCACCCAGCTCCACGGCCGGATTCTCGACCTCGGCGGCAGCCCGATCAAGGACGCCGTCATCGAGATCTGGCAGTGCGACGCCAACGGCGTCTACCTCCACTCGGCCGACAGCGGCCGGGACCCCGCGAAGCAGGACAAGAACTTCCAGGGCTTCGGCCGCTTCACCACCGGGACGACGGGCGAATACCGATTCCGCACGATCAAGCCGGTCGTCTATTCCGGACGCCCCGCCCCCCACATCCACTTCAAGATCAAGAAGGGGGACCGAACGCTCCTGACCTCGCAGATCTTCATCGACGGCCATCCCGGAAACCAGAAGGACGGGGTGCTCCGGGGGGGCCTTGCAGAAGCCGATCGCAAGCTGCTGATGACCACTTTCAAGCCGATCCCGGATTCCAAGACCGGCGAGCTGGCGGCGACCTTCGACGTGATCCTCGGCCGCACGCTCGACGACCGGGCCCTGCACGCGATCCGCGACCGCATGCGGCGCGACGCCTGAGTTCGGCCCGTCGGCGTCGATCCCGGCGCGACGATCGACGTCGCGCCGGGCGGTTCGTCAATAGGCGACGTTGTCCTTCAACGCCGCGTATTCCTTCCAGACGTCGACGGCCTCGTCGCGCAGCAGGTTCAGCTCGGGGATCTTCCGTTCGGCGATCGGCGTGGCGAACTGCTCGTAGATGAAGTCGTCGTCGAAGCCGCCGTAGGCCTTCGAGTCCGCGACGGTCGCGCCGTAGACGATGCCGTCCAGGCCGGCCCAGTAGGCCGTCGCCAGGCACATCGGGCAGGGCTCCGACGAGGTGTAGAGGACGCAGCCGTCGAGCTTCAGCACCTTGAGCTTGCCGCAGGCGTTGCGGATCGCTTCCATCTCGCCGTGCCAGGTCGGGTCGTGGTTGGCGACCACGTGGTTCGAGCCTTCGCCCACGATCTCGCCGCTACCGTCCACGATCACGGCGCCGAAGGCCCCGCCGGTCCGCTTCTCGACCCCCGCCTTCCGCGAGTTGGCGATGGCCCGCCGCATGAAACCGTGCGACTGCTCGGGCGTGAAGCGATCGCGAAGCTCGTCGGCCGTCACCCAGACCTTGTCCGAGACCGCCCGGTCCTTCGACGGCGCGTCGGCCCCGCCGGCCCGGCTCGGCTGCACCGCCCAGGCCCCCAGGCCGACCCCCGCCAGGCCGGCCGCCACCGTGGCCAGCACCAGCCGTCTCCCGCCCCGCCAGTCTCGAATCCAAGCCATCGCGATGCCTCCCCGCCGAAACTCGTGGTCTCGCCCGAATCCCACGTCGAAGCAAGACTAGTTCACGTTCCTCGCGGGGGGGGGCGCGATTCCTCGATTCTCCTTCAGGGAGACTCGCCCGGCTGGGACTGGTACTCCCGCAGCACGGCGACGGCCTCGTCGCGGAGCAGGTCGACCACGGGGAGCTCGCGCGCGGCGGGGGGCGCGGCGATCTCGCTGTAGAGGAAGGCGTCGCCGAAGCCGTTGATTGCGGCGGCGTCGTCCGCGAGGGCCCCGAAAACGATCCCGTCGATTCCCGACCAGTAGGCCGCGGCCAGGCACATCGGGCAGGGCTCCGACGAGCTGTAGAGGATGCAGCCTTCGAGGTTGATCGTCTTCAGCGCGGCGCATGCGGCGCGTATCGCCTGCACCTCCCCATGGGCTGTCGGGTCGTGGTTCGCGAAGACGTGGTTCGAGCCGTCGCCCACGATCTCGCCGTCGCGGTCCACGATCACGGCGCCGAACGGCCAGCCCGTCCGCTCCTCGATCCCGGCCTTGCGGGCGTTCGCGATGGCCCGCCGCATGAACCCGCGCGACGCCTCGTCGGAGAATCGGCCCTGGATCTCCTCGGCCGTCGCCCAGGCCCGCCGCGACGCCGCGCGCTCCGGTGATCCGGTGTTCGCGATCGTCCGGGGCCTCGGACGCCGTCGGGCCGCCCAGAGGCCCAGGCCGAAGCCGGCGATCGCCGTGACGATCGGGGCCACCAGGGAAGGCCCCCGATCCTCGCGATAAGGATTCCTGTCGACCATCTTCCGATCCTCCCCGCCCGGCGAAGCCCCATGCACAGCGCCCACAGGGAGTCCAGCCTAGCAGGTCGAGCGGCGAAGTGGAGTGGGCGGGACTCCGGTTCACCCCGGAGAGGGGCGGGGCGTCCCGGCCGGGTCGGAATTACCGGGGGCGGGGGGCCTTGGCCTTGCCCTTGAGCTGGTCGCGATGCGACTCCATCTGCTTCTGGAGGTCGGGGGGAGGGCCGGGGGGCTGGGGATTGGCGGGCATGCCTTCCTGCACGCCGTCGCAGCCGGTCAGGCCGAACACGAAGACGGCGAGGCCGCACCAGAGGATTGAACGCTTCACCGGAGGTATCTCCATGAACCTGGGATCGACGAAGGGCGTCGCGACCGAGCGGGGGCGATGCCGGAGTCGGGGACGAATCCCCGGCCCCGGCTGAATCCCGTCCGGTCGCGTCGGATCAATAGGCGTCGGAGCTGACGATCTCACCGCCCGCGCGGGAGCCGAGGGCCCACCACGCCTGGCTGTTGATCGAATCCTTGATGAACCGGACCGAGCCGTCCGCGAAGGCGACGTTCACGCCCCCTGGATGGTTGCTGGTCGCGGAGGCCCCGCTCAGGCCGCCGACGAGCAGGAACGAGGGCTCCAGCGAGGTCGGGTTCTTGCACGACGCCGCGTTGGGCGGCAGATAGTGGGTGTAGCTGGAGAGCGAGAGGTGGCCCGGGTAGCCGATGAACTGGAACTGGCCGACCACGTTGCCGTTGACCGGCTGGGCCGACTCCATGGCCGCGCGGCACTGCTGGACGAACGACAGGGCGCCGACCTCGCCCGAGCCGGGCGCCGCCCCCGACGAGGTCAGCGTGTAGATGCCCCGCTTGGATTCGGGCGAGCCGGGACGGATCGGGACGTTCCCAGGAACGCCGACGAGCCGCTCGCTGAAGGCCCCCGTGTTCGAGGTGCCGTCCGTGATGGAAGCGATCCGGATCGGCCCCGGCTTGCTCAGATACGGCCCCAGCTCGGTCGAGACGTTGACCGACGGGATCATCAGGCCGGAGTTCGGCGAGATGCAGCCGGGCCCGCCGTAGTTCGCGACGTAATTGGCGATGGAGTAGCTGCCGTAGATCCGCTCGGTCCGGCTCTCGGACGGGCACAGCCAGAGCGCCAGCTGGGTGTAAGCGGCCGTCGTGTTGTCCGCCGACCACGGGTCGACCCAGTAGTTCACCGTGTTGTAGACGGTCTGCTGCTCCATCTGCGGCAGCAGCGCCGAGTACCAGTTGAAGCCCCAGTTGTCCTGCCCCGACGGCACCGTCCACGTGGACTGGGCCGGCATCGCTTCGTTGCTCGACACGTAGTTGTGGAGCGCCAAGCCCATCTGCTTCAGGTTGTTGACGCACTGGGCGCGCCTGGCCGCCTCGCGGGCCGCCTGGACGGCCGGCAGCAGCAGGGCAATCAGGACGGCGATGATCGCGATCACCACCAGCAGCTCGATCAGCGTGAAGCCGCTGCGTACTTTCCGCATCGTCGTGTAACCTCCGCCTGGCTCGGGTCGCGGAGGCTCGCGCCCGGCCTTCGAAATCGCTCACTGCACCGTGAGGATTCGTCGAATCCGGGGGTCGAAGAACCGCGACCCAGGATGTTGATCAATGAGAGCCTTACGAATTTCCGAAGGGCAGCGCGGCTGGGGAGGACCCGCATCGTTTGCCCGGAGGCTCGAGGCGGGGGGGAGGGACCGTCGCATCGCGTGTCGTCGCGAGCCCCGGGAGATCGATGCAAGGAGGACGCTTCGGCCCCCCTTCATCGATTCTTAGTTTATTCGGACTCGCGCCGGCCCCGCAAGCCTCCCCGGAACGAATTCTTGCGTCGCGATCCGGCCGACGATCCCGATCGCGCCGCCGGCCGATCGTCGGCACGGCCTCAGGGCGGCGTCGGAAATCAATCTCGATAAAACCTGTAGGAATTGTCGATATTGGTCTTGCTCGGTCGAGGCGAGTCTTGCATAATCCGACCGACAGATGCGGTGTATGCCGTCGTCGACGTCCGGGACGTCGACCCGCGGCCAGGGAATGTCCCGGGAGGTGATCATGGCAGAGCGTAGGCTTCCCGTCGGGAACGGCGAGCGTTCGAGACTCCCGATCGCGACGAGCGAACTCGACCTCGATCGGGTCCGCGCCGCGGTGCGGGACATCCGCTACGGCGAGGTCCGCGTGATCATCCAGGACGGCCTGATCGTGCAGATCGAGCGTCTGGAGAAGCAACGGCTCCGCTGACGGCGTCCCCGCCCCAATCCCGCCGACTCGACCACGAGAGGCGTGTCGAATCTTCCCTTTGACGCGGGCCGTCCACCGGAACGACCGGAGACGCCCCGCACGAATCTGGAGGATGGCATGTCTCATTCCCGACGCCAGGGCCGGCGCGTCCCGACCCCGGCATCCCGCCGCGCGATCCGCGGGTTCACGCTGATCGAGCTGCTGGTGGTGATCGCGATCATCGCGGTCCTGATCGCCCTGCTCCTGCCCGCCGTCCAGGCCGCCCGCGAGGCCGCCAGGCGGATCTCCTGCACGAACAACCTCAAGCAGATCGGCCTGGGGCTGCTCAATTACGAGAGCTCCAACGGCTCGTTCCCGCCCGGGGCGCTGGCCTACTTCCAGAACGGGGACGTCTCCTCGTCGACGTTCTACAACAACCACGGGCCCAGCGTGCACGCCCGGATCCTCAACCACGTCGAGCAATCGGCGCTGCACAACGCGCTGAATTTCTCGGTGAGCATCTTCAACGCCCCCGACGAGGACGCGATGAACCTGACGGTCACCCGGACCGTCGTGGCGACTTACGTCTGCCCCTCCAGCACGCCGCCGAGCTGGAATTTCCAGGGGACCAACGGTCCGCTCCTGAGCGTCAAGGCGCCGGGCAACAGCTACTTCGCCTCGACGGGCTCGTCGCTGGAGTTCGCCGGGCAGCAGACGGGGGGGCCGCCGAACGGCCCGTTCCAGTATGTGGGGACGAAGGGCAAGGTCACGACGATCGGGGGCGTCACCGACGGCCTGAGCAACACCCTGGCCTTCGGCGAGTGGCGCATCGGGACCGGGAACGCGAACCAGCCGGCGATCCAGGACGTCGTCTTCGTCGGCTCCTTCCCCGCCGGGACCAGGCGGAACGACGGCTCCCTCAACATGGCGCACCCCGCGCTGGTGGCGGGCTTCCAGACCTGGCTCAACGAATGCACGAGCCTCTGGGAGGGCGGCGGCGGACGCAAGGGCAAGACCTCGACGCTGGGGGAGGCCTGGCCGCTGGGCCTCACCGGCTACACCCTGGGCAACGTCCTGATCGCCCCCAACTCCAGGCACCCCAACTGCAACGTCAACGGCAACGGGACCATCATGAGCCCCGGCGTCTTCGGCCTCAGCTCGTTCCACCCGGGCGGCGCCAACATCCTGCTGCTCGACGGCTCCGTCCGCTTCCTGAAAGACTCCGTCTCCAACCCGACGGTCTGGGCCCTCGGCTCCATCGCCCAGGGAGAGATCGTCACCTCCGACAGCTACTGATCCAGAGGCCGACAGGCTCCCCCCGCCGAGGGGGGGAGTCGCGAATCAAGGGCGCCCCGAGGCGGGCGCACAGATCAGAAGGATAAGCTCTCATGTCGACGCGTTTGCTCCTAATCTCCGCCGCCGTCCTGGCGCCGTTGGGCGCGGGGGCGGCCTTGGGCGGCGACCCCCCGCCGGCTTCCTCGCCGGACGCGGCGAAGGTCGAGTTCTTCGAGAAGAAGATCCGGCCCCTGCTGGTCGCCGAGTGCTACAACTGCCACTCCGCGAACACCAAGGCGGCGAGCGGCCTCCGGGTCGACGACCTCAACGGGCTGGTCCAGGGGGGCGATCGGGGCGAGGCGGTCGTCCCGGGCAAGCCGGAGGAAAGCCTGCTGCTGCAATCGGTGGCCCACCTCGACGACGCCCCCCGGATGCCCCCCAAGAAGAAGCTCTCCGACGAGCAGGTCGCCGACCTCACTCGCTGGGTGGCCGAAGGGGCCGCCTGGCCGGCCGAGGCCGTGGCCGCCTCCCAGAGCACCTCCAACGAGGAATACGCCAGGCTCCGCGCCGAACACTGGGCCTGGCAGCCCCTGAAGGACGCGGCACCCCCCGACGTCCGCGACGCCGCCTGGCCGCGCGGGGACGTGGACCGCTACATCCTGGCGAGCCTGGAGCGAGAGAGCCTCGCGCCGGTCGGCGACGCGGATCGGACGACGCTGATTCGTCGGGTCTCCTTCGACCTGACCGGCCTGCCGCCGACGCCCGAGGAGATCTCGGCTTTCCTGGCCGACGACGCCTCCGACGCCTTCGCGAAGGTCGTCGACCGCCTGCTGGCCTCACCGGCCTTCGGCGAGCGCTGGGGGCGGCACTGGCTGGACGTCGCCCGCTACGCCGAGTCGACCGGCGCGTCGCGGAACCTGCCGTATCCCCACGCCTGGCGGTATCGCGACTACGTCGTCGACGCCTTCAACCGCGACAAGCCGTTCGACCAGTTCGTCCGCGAGCAGATCGCCGGCGACCTGCTGCCGGCCTCGTCGAAGGCCGAGAGGGATGAGCACGCCATCGCGACCGGATTCCTGGCGATCGGCCAGAAGGACGTCAACCAGCGGTTCAAGGTCCGGTTCGTCATGGACAACGTCGACGAGCAGATCGACGCCGTCTCCCGCGGATTCCTCGGCGTCACGGCGAGCTGCGCCCGCTGCCACGACCACAAGTTCGACCCGATCCCGACCAGCGATTACTACGCGCTCGCCGGCATCTTCCGCAGCACCGACCTCTGCGCCGGGGTCCGCAACAAGATGGGAGGGGGCGGGCTCGACTACTACGATTCCGCGATGCTGATACCCCTGGGCGAGACCGCCGAGAGGAAGGACGACCCCGCGCTCGCCGAGAAGGTCGCCGCCGCGACGAAGGCGTTCGAGGACGCCCGCAAGGAGTTCCAGAAGATCCGAGGCACGCCCGAGGGCCTGGCGGTCCAGCCCAACGGCCGTCCGAAGCAGTTCCAGTATCGCCAGAAGATGGTCAGGCTCCAGAACGAGCTGCTGGAGCTGACCGACCCGGCCGCCACGGGCCAGGTCGCGATCGGGGTCCGCGACTCCAGGGAGATCGCCGACACCGAGGTGCGCATCCGGGGCGAGGCCGAGAAGCTCGGCCCGGTGGTCCCCCGCGGCGTCCTGGGCGTGGTGCCGATCAAGGCCCCGGAGATCCCCTCGAACCAGAGCGGGCGGCTGGAGCTGGCGGAATGGATCGCCAGCCCGGACAACCCGCTCACCTCGCGGGTGTTCGTCAACCGCACGTGGCGGCACCTGTTCGGCCGGGGGATCGTCAAGACGGTGGACAACCTCGGCGTCAACGGCGACGTCCCCTCGCATCCCGAGCTTCTCGACCACCTGGCGGCGAAGTTCGTCGCCGACGGCTGGTCGGTCAAGACGCTGGTGCGGAGCCTCGTGCTCTCGCGGGCCTACGGCCTCTCGTCCGAGGCGAGGGAGTCGAACGTCACGGCCGATCCGGCGAACCGCCTGGTCTGGCGGCACGCCCCTCGACGGCTGACCGGCGAGGAGATCCGGGACGCCACGCTCGCCGCGGCCGGATCGCTCGACCCGTCGCGGCCCACGGCCTCGCCGGCGAAGGCGCTCAAGGTGATGGAACTTCCGAACAACGGCCCGGTCGCCCGCGAGATCCTCGAAACGGCCCGCGGCAGCGCCTCGCGGAGCGTCTACCTTCCCTTGCTTCGCGGCCTGACGCCGACCTCGCTGGAGGTCTTCGATTTCGCCGAGCAGGGGATGGTCACGGGCGACCGCGATACGACGACCGTCGCCACGCAGGCCCTCTACTTCCTCAACGATCCTCTGGTCCGTCGCGAGTCTCTGCGGCTGGCCGAACGTCTCCTGGCCCGCGCCGAGCTTGACGACGCCGCCCGCGTCGACCTGGCCTATCGCCTGACCCTGGGACGTTCGCCCTCGGCCGCCGAGGCCGATCGCGGCCGAGGCTTCCTGGCCGATTACGAGGCGCTGGCCGCCGCCGAGCCGGAGCCGACTCCCGAGCCGGAGCCCGAACCGAAGCCGGCCGCCGTCGCGGCGGCCGACGCGGCTGGCGCGGCCAAGCCTCCGGCGCAGGTGATCGACCCGGACCAGGTCATCCCCGTCGACACGCCTCTCCGCGAGGAGGTCGTCCGCGCCTCCTCCCCCCGCGCCGCCGCCTGGGCCGGCTTCTGCCAGGCCCTGATCGGCTCGGCGGAATTCCGCTACGTGCGGTGAGGGGGCGACCAGCACGAAGACCCTCGGAATCCGAGCCCGGACCATAAAGCCCTTCCCCCCTGGCGGGGGAAGGTGGCCCGCAGGGCCGGATGAGGGGGGGACGAGCACGACGGCCGTCGGATTTCGCCGTGGCTTCTCACAAACCGTCGCATCCTCGGCTCGTCCGCGATGATGATCCCCCTCATCCGGCCTTCGGCCACCTTCCCCCACCAGGGGGGAAGGCATGAATGCGGCGGCAGGGTGAAGGGGGGGGCGAGCTTGAAAACCGCCGGCCTTTCGATCGGACGTATCGCGAATCCCGTCGGCTCCCCGGCTCGTCACCCCCTCATCTGACCCCTTCGGGGTCTGTCTTCCCCCGCGAGGGGGGAAGACCGTCAAGAGGAGGCCGCGGGCTTCAAGGCCCACGCCGGGCCGGGGATGCGACGGCGGTGAAGGGGAGGGGCCCAGGCCCCTCGGATCGCCGAATCTCAAACTGATATCAAGAATCAAGCATAAGGAATATCGATATGCCAAAATTCCCCGATCTCCCCATCGTCGACGGCCTCTCGCGCCGACAGGTCCTCAAGAGCGCCGGGACCGGCTTCGGGATGCTGGCCCTGGCCGGGCTGCTCGGCGAAGCCGCGCCGAGGGTCCGCGCCGGCGACGCGGCTCCCGGCCCGCTCATCCCGAAGGCTCCGCATTTCCCGGCGAAGGCCAAGAGGATCATCTTCCTGTTCATGAACGGGGCGATGTCCCAGATGGACACGTTCGACTACAAGCCGAAGCTCCAGGCGGACGACGGCAAGGTCGGGCCGGGGGGAGGCTCGCTGACGGCCTCGAAGTTCAAGTTCGCCCAGCACGGCGAGACCGGGACGTGGGTCTCCGAGCTTTACCCGAACGTGGCGCGTTACGTCGACAAGCTCTGCTTCATCCGGGGCCTGCACACCGACACCCCGGCGCACCCGGAAGCCGTCATCCAGCTTCACACCGGCGCGGCGTTGTCGTCGTTGACGCGGCCGTCGCTCGGCGCGTGGTTGCTTTACGGCCTGGGGACCGAGAACCAGGACGTCCCGGGCTACGTCACGATCAACCCGCCGGCGAACTTCGGCGGCTCGGTCAACTACGGCAGCGCCTTCCTCCCGGCCCACTTCCAGGGGACGCGGATCAGCGACGTCGGCTACCTGCCGAACATCCAGGCGCACGCCGCCTCGTCGCTCCAGCGTCGGCAGATCGACCTCGTCCAGGCCATGAACCGCGACCTCGGCGCGACCCCGGGCGCGCCGGACCAGCTCGACGGCGTGATCGCGTCTTATGAGCTGGCGTTCAAGATGCAGGGGAAGGTCCCCGAGCTGCTGGACATTTCGAAGGAGCCGCAGTCGGTCCTGGACGCCTACGGCGTGCAGCCCGGCCCGGCCGGCAGCTTCGCCCGCCAGTGCCTGATGGCGCGTCGGCTCAGCGAGGCCGGCGTCCGGTTCGTCGAGGTCGCCCAGCCCGGCTGGGACCACCACACCAACCTGCACAACGGCCTGATCGCCAACAGCAAGGCCACCGACCAGCCCACGGCCGCCCTGCTCGCCGACCTGGACCAGCGCGGCCTGCTCGAAGACACCCTGGTCCTGTTCGGCAGCGAGTTCGGCCGCCAGCCGACGAGCCAGGGGGCCGACGGCCGCGACCACAACATCACCGGCTATCCGATGTGGCTCGCCGGCGCGGGGGTCAAGCCGGGCTTCTCCTACGGCGGGACCGACGAGTACGGCCTCAACGCCGTCGAGGGTCGGATGCACACCAACGACCTGCACGCCACCCTGCTCGCCCTGATGGGCCTCGATCACACGAAGCTCACCTACCGCTACGCCGGCCGCGACTTCCGCCTCACCGACGTCGCCGGGCAGGTGGCCACCGAAATCTTCGCCTGATCCGACCCGGGCCGGGGCTCGCCCGCCGCGACCGCGGCGGTCGGGCCTTCGCCGTGGTCAGGCCGGCTTGGCCTCGGCGGTCTTGGAGCATTCGAGGTCGGCGATCGACTTGACGCCGGCGGGGAGCTCGGCCTCCTCGTACAGCATGTTCGGGATGCCGTCGTTGATGGCGTAGCGGAGGCCGCAGCGGGTGCAGACGAGGGATTCGCCCTCCAACCGCAGCGGAGCGCGGCCCAGCGGGCAGACCAGCAGGGCCAGCAATTCTTCTTTGATCATGGTCGAGCGTCCTGTCCTCGGCTTCCTCGACGCCGGCCTCGCCGCGCCGAATCCCATCCCTTTCCAGAGCGGGTATTATGTCGATTCGGGCCGAAGCTTAGAAGAGGGATGCCCCGTCCGGGCGGGCTCGGCGGGTTCTGATCTTTCGTCGCGGTCGGCGGACGGTCATAATTCGGGGCATGAGCTACGTCGTACGCTACGGCCGGATGCGGATCCTGGGCGCCTGCCAGCCCGCGCCGGGGATGGAGCATCCGCGCGGCCAGCGGGTGGTCGTCCGCAGCGACCGGGGGCTGGAGCTGGGGGAGATCCTCTGCCCCCTGACCGACCGCGCGGCCAAGGCCCTGGAACGCCGCGACCCCGGCGAGATCATCCGCGAGGCCGACGGCCCCGACCTCGAACACGAGCGGACGCTCCCCCCGCTGGAGAAGCTGGCGTTCGCCGTCTGTCAGGAGCTTATCGCCAAGCGGAAGCTCCAGATGAACCTGGTCGACGTCGAGATCCTCTTCGGCCGCGAGCGGATCATCTTCTACTACCTGGCCGAGAAGCGGGTCGACTTCCGCGAACTCGTGCGGGACCTCGCCCGCGCCCTGCGGACCCGGATCGAAATGCGCCAGATCGGCGTCCGCGACGAGGCCAAGCTGCTGGCCGACTACGGCGACTGCGGTAAGCCGGTCTGCTGCAACACGCACCTGACCCAGATGCCGCCGGTCTCGATGAAGATGGCCAAGCTCCAGAAGACGACCCTCGACCCCTCCAAGATCTCGGGCCGCTGCGGCCGGCTCAAGTGCTGCCTCCGCTACGAGTACGACGCCTATCGCGAGGCCGCGAAGGAACTCCCTCCCAGCGGTTCGCTGGTCGAGACCGTCAAGGGCCGGGGCCGGGTCATGGCCCAGGACGTCCTGGCGGGGAAGCTCGTGGTCGAGTTCGAGGACGGCCGCCGGATCATCATCGGCCGAGACGACGTCCTCTCCTTCGAGCCCCGTTCCCGAGGGCCCCGGCGTCACGGCGGCCCTGACGACGATCCGGACGATTCCGACCCGGGGCCCTACGAGTGACCCGACCGCCCGGCCCGGCCCGGCCCGGCCTCGAACCCGGCTCCCGCACCCAGGACGACGTCCATGAGCTTCCGCGACGAGATCAGCCGCGTCATCGCCACCGACCCCCGCTACTCGCTGGAGGCCTACGCCTTCGTGCTGGAGTCCCTGCACGTCGCGCGCAACCGCAAGATCCGCGAGGCGCGCCGACTGGAGCGGGAACGAGAACGCGATCGCGCCTCCCGCCCAGTCAAGGGCCGGGGCGCCCGCAAGGCCAAGTCCGAAGCCGTCTCGGGACACGTCTCCGGCCGGCAGGTCTGCCTGGCGGCGCGTCGGCTGGCGCTCCGCGAATACGGCATGCTGGCCCTCCCGGTCCTCGCCCGATGGGGCCTGCACTCGACGTCCGACATCGGCGAGATCATCTACAACCTGATCGCCTCCGGCGACCTTGACAAGACCCCCAACGACCGCCGCGAGGACTTCGACGACGTCTTCGACTTCGAGGTCGACTTCCGCCCCGCGCCGCTCCACGAGGACGACCCCGAAGCCCAGGAGGACGACTGAATCATGCCCATCGAGACCGAGACCGTCCCCTCGACCGAGACCGTCCCCTCACCCCGCGCCCGCCGGCGCTTCTACGCCGCCCTCGCGCTCTTTTTCTCCTGGATCGCCTTCCTCGCCTTCCTCGCCCTCACCGACGCCCACCGCCCCATGGAACGCGCCGGCGTCGAACCCGGCCTCGAGCGACCGGCCGCCGACTGACCTCTCCCGCCGTTCGACGATGCGACGCCCTTCCCGACGCGAGCCGGGGGGGCGAGGCGGCCAGGTCGCCGATCGTGGCGGTTTGGGGGCGACCTGCGATTGACGAGCTTCGGGCTTTGCCCTAGATTTCCGCGCGCTGGATCGCCGGGGATTCCCCCGGGGCGGCGGATCGAAAGGAGGCGGCCTTGGCTCGGCGATGGACTGCCTGGAAGCTGGTGATCTCGGCGTTCGTGCTGTTCCACATGGCGGGTACGCTCGTCTGGGTGACGCCCGAATCGCCGCTCCGCCGCGAGTTGCTCCCGTGGTTCCGGAGTTACATGGTCCCGCTGGGCCTCTGGCAGGGCTGGGGGATGTTCGCGCCCGACCCGGTGCAGAGCACCTACACGCTGGAGGCCGAGGTGAGCGACGTCCGGGGGCTCGGCCGGATCCACGAGTTCGCCAAGGTGGCCGACCTTCCCTTCTGGCGGAAGATGCCGGGCTTCCGCCACCCGAAGCTGGCGGCGAACCTCCTGGCGGACGAGTACGTCCCCCAGCGCGAGATGGCGGCCCGCCACGTCGTCCGCACGCTCGGGATCGCTCCCGACGCGTTCCCGGTCTACGTCCGGCTCTATTATCAGGTCGCCGAGACCCCGCCCCCCGGCTCGTCGCAGGCCGATCCGATGGCCCCGAAGACGATCCACAATCTGGCCGCCTTCCAATTCGAGTCCTGGGACGAGGTCCATCGCCGATGAACCCCCTGCGCGCCTGGAACCGCTTCTGGTTCGCCCCGATCTCGGCCAAGCCGCTGGGCGTCCACCGGATCCTCTTCGGTCTGTTCGTCCTGTCCCACCTGGCCCTGATCTCGGTGGACCTCGACTTCTGGTACTCCGACGTCGGGCTCCTCCAGGGGGACGAGGCGGCCGTCACCGCCGGCCCTCTGCGGCCGACGCTCCTGGCCCATTATCAAGACCCGGCCTCGGTCCGGGCGATGCTGGCGGCCACGGCCGGCGTGGCCGTCGCGTTCACGCTGGGCTGGCGTACGAAGATCATGAGCGTCCTGCTGTACCTGGGCCTGATGACTTTCTACAACCGCAACCTGCTGACGAACTGCGGGCCCGACCAGGTGATGATGATCACCGCGTTCTACATGATGCTCGCCCCCTGCGGCGCGGCGTTCTCGCTGGACGCCCGCCGCGAGGCCCGCCGTCGCGGCACGCCCGCGGAGCCGCTGATCCTGCCCTGGGCGCAGCGTCTGATCCAGCTCCAGCTCTGCCTGATCTATTTCGTCACGGCCTTCTTGAAGTGCAACGGCCGGGCCTGGCTGGGCGGGACGGCGGTCCATTACGTCCTGTTCAACCACGAGGTCGGCCAGTTCAACCTGGAATGGCTGGGGGGCTATCCGCTGGTCGTCAACCTCATGACGACGACGGCGCTGGTCGTGGAGTTCTCGCTGGCGTTCCTGCTCTGGTTCCGCCCCACGCGGCGCTGGGTCGCCTTGCTGGGCGTGGGCCTGCACGCCGGCATCTGGCCGATGGTCAACGTGCCGCTGTTCGGCGAGCAGATGACGGCGTTCTACCTGCTGTTCCTCGATCCCGACGAGCTGGCCTCGCTGGGCGCGTTCTTCCGCCCCTCGCGATGGTTCGGCCGCCGCGCCCCGGCCGCCGCCGACGCCGAAGCGCGGGTCGACGCCGGCTCGACGGGTCGCGGTTGGCGTCAGTTGGAGCTGGCCTTCGCGCCGGCCGCCGCGACGCGGACGGCCTCCGGGAATTCCTGACGGCGGTCGACGGCCTCGGGCGGATCGGGCCTGGCTGTGTTAACATTTCAGCCCGCCGCCTTCGACGACCGTCATTCAGCCTCGCCGAGCCGACACCATGACGACACTGAAACGCCCCGCCCGCGCGGCCCTCGCGTCGGCCATCGTGATGCTCGCCGCCCTGTCCGGGGCGGCCCTCCCCGCGCGGGCCGCGAAGCCGCCGAACGTGGTGATGATCCTGGCCGACGACCTCGGCTTCTCGGACGTGGGCGTCTACGGCGGGGAGATCGCCACGCCGAACCTCGACCGCCTCGCGGCCGGCGGAGTGCGGTTCACCCAGTTCTACAACACGGCCCGCTGCTGGCCGTCGCGTGCGGCGCTGCTGACCGGGTATTACCCGCAGCAGGTGAACCGCGACCCGGCCCGCCGACGGCCGACCTGGGCCGCGCTCCTGCCCGATCTGCTCAGGCCGGCCGGATACCGTTCGTACCACTCGGGCAAGTGGCACGTCGACGGCCCGGTGCTCGAAGGGGGCTTCGCCCGCTCCTACTCGCTCGACGACCTGGGAGACTACTTCGCGCCCGTCGCGCACCGCCTGGACGATGAGCCGTTGCCCAGGCCGGGGCCCGACGACGGATATTACTCGACGACCGCCATCGCCTCGCACGCGATCGACTGGCTCGACGGCCATCATGCCGAGCACCCCGGCGAGCCTTTCTTCCTCTACGTCGCGTTCACCGCGCCCCACTTCCCCCTCCAGGCGCTCCCGGAGGACTTCGCCCGCTATCGCGGACGCTACGCCGAGGGCTGGGACGTGATCCGTGAACGCCGATGGAATCGCCAGCGCGAGCTGGGGATCGTCGACGGCCCGCTCTCGCCGAGGGACCCGGAGACGGTCCCGCCCTGGAATCTGTCCGAGGAGGAGCTGCAACGTCGGATCGGCCCCGGCGAGGTGGGGCGCGCCCTCGCCTGGGAGTCGCTCACGGCCGAGCAGAAGGCCTTTCAGGCGGACAAGATGGCCGTCCACGCGGCGATGGTCGACCGGATGGATCGCGAGATCGGCCGGATCCTGGAACGCCTGGAGGCCGTCGGAGCCCTCGACGACACGCTGATCCTCTTCGCCTCCGACAACGGCGCGAGCGCCGAGCAGCTCATCCGATCCGGCGGCCACGACCCGTCCGCCCCGATGGGCTCCGCCCGGACGTATCTGGGCGTCGGGCCGGGATGGTCGACGGCCGCGAACACCCCGTATCGGCTCCACAAATACTGGAACTACGAGGGGGGCGTCTCCACGCCCTTGATCGCCCACTGGCCCGCCGGCATCAAGGCCCGAGGCGAGATCCGCCGCACGCCGGGACACCTGATCGACGTCGCCCCCACGCTGCTGGAACTGGCCGGGCTGGAATTCCCGAAAGCCTGGAAGGGAGCGGACCGGCCCACGCCCCCCGGCCGCAGCCTCGCGCCGGTCTTCGCGGCGGACGCGGCCGTCGATCGCCCGTTCCTCTACTTCCACCACGAGGGGAATCGCGGCCTGCGGGTCGGCGACTGGAAGATCGTCGCCCCCGCCCGTCCCGCCGACGCCCCCTGGCAGCTCTACGACCTGGCGAACGACCGCGCCGAGGCCCACGACCTGGCCGCCGAGCATCCCGAAAAGGTCCAGGAGATGGCCGAACTCTGGAGCCGCCAGGACGAGGAATTCCGACGCCAGCGCGCCGCCGGCCCCCTCCTGCCGGAGCTGGAACCCGGCACCCCGCGGTAGCAGGCTCTCCGAATCGCGCCTCTCGAACTCTCGCGAGATGATCAACCATGATGCGACAAGTCTTGATCCTGCCGATGGCCTTGCTCGTCCTTCCCGCCCTGTACGCGGGCGACTTCGGCGACGTGGCCTGCGAAGGGACGTACCCGCAGCATTTGCAGGGCCTCTGCGTCGACGAGTCGGCGATCTACTGGTCGTTCACGACCCGGCTGGTGAAGACCGACTTGGGCGGCAAGGTGCTGGCCCAGGTGGTCGTCGCCGACCATCACGGCGACCTCTGCCATCGCGACGGCAAGCTCTACGTCGCCGTGAACCTCGGCAAGTTCAACGACCCGAAGGGGAACGCCGATTCCTGGGTCTACGTCTACGACGCCCGCGACCTGTCGCTCCTCGCCAGGCACGAAATCCAGGAGGTTTTCCACGGGGCAGGGGGGATCGAGTTCCGTGACGGCCGCTTCTTCGTCGTGGGCGGGTTGCCGGACGGCGTGCCGGAGAACCACGTCTACGAGTACGACGGCGACTTCAAGTTCATCAAGAAGCACGACGTCAAGAGCGGGTGGACCCAGTTGGGCATCCAGACGGCCGCCTTCGCCGGGGGTCGATGGTGGTTCGGCTGCTACGGCGATCCGAAAATCCTGCTCGTCACGGACGCCGACTTCAACCTGATCGGCCGCTACGAGTTCGACGCCTCGCTGGGGATCGTCGGCCTCCCCGACGGCCGCTTCCTGGCCGCCTCCGGCCGGACCGACAAGGCCACGGGATGCAGCGGATCGGCCCGGATCGCCGTCGCCGATGAGAAGTCGGGCCTGCGGAGCGAGGAAAAATAAGCTCGCGGGACGCCGGCCGGATCGAACCGGACTCGACCCGACGCTTCGGGCCGTCGTGAGGCGGTCGACCGGAGATCGAATCATGAATCGGCGAAGTTTCGTGGCGGCGTTGACTGTGATCGGGCTCGGGCTCGGGCTCGGGTTCGGCGTTCCTTCGGCCCGGCCCGACGAGCCTGTCCGGGTCGTCATCGACGCCGATTCGGCCAACGAGATCGACGACCTCTACGCCATCGTTCGAGCCCTGGTCGCGCCGGAGTACAAGGTCGTGGGCGTGACCTCGGCCCACTGGATGCGCTCGACCGAGCCCAACGCGACGGTCCACCGGAGCCAGGAGCTTCACGAGCGGCTCCTCGACCGGATGGGCCTGCGGGAGACGGTCCCCCATCCTCTCGGGGCCGACCGCTCGATGCCCGATCCGGCCACCCCGATCGATTCGCCCGCCGCCCGGCACATCATCGCCCTCGCCCACGCCGGCGGCCCCGACGACAAGCTGCTCGTCATGGCCCTCGGCGCGCCTACGAACCTCGCTTCGGCCCTGCTGCTGGACCCCTCGATCGAGCCGAAGGTCACCTTCGCCTTCATCGACGGCGACTACAAGAACGGTCGATGGGGGCCGGGCATCTTCAACTGGAAGAACGACATCCACGCCGTCCGGGCGATCTTCGAATCGAAGGTGGACTACTTCCACATGCCGGCCAAGTCGGTCAGCGTGGAGATGGTGCTGACGAAGCAGGACGTGGACGAGCATCTGAAGGGGCGGGGCGGCGCCTGGGACTTCCTTGTGGAGCGCTGGGAGACGTTCCCCCGGACCGCCGGCAAGCCCAGGAAGGTGATGTGGGACGTCGCCCTGGTCGAGGCGATGCTGCGCCCGGACCTCGCGACTCGCGTGGTCGTCGGCGCCCCGATCATCCGCGACGCCGAGACCGTCGAGCAGCATCCCGACAATCCCCGGCGGGTGACGGTCTTCGAGGCGATCGACGCCGAAGGCATGGCGCGAGATTTCTGGAAAGCGCTCGACGCCGCCGTGGCCGGGCATCGCTCCCCTTGAGCCAGCTTCGGCCCCGCGCCGGGTCGGATCAGACCGGACCGCATCGCCCGACCCCCAGCGCCTGGCTTCAAACCCGAGTCAGCTTGCGGATCAGCGCGGCGGCTTCGGGATAGCGGGCGACGAGGTCGGCTTCCTCGCCCTGTTCGTAGTCGGCGAAGTCGAAGCCGGGGGCCATCGTGGCGCCCAGCAGGATGAAGTCGACGCCCGGCTCCAGCAGGGTCCCCTGCCAGACGTTCGGAGGGACGACGACCTGCGGGCGCTGGCCGCCGAGCACGTCCGCGCCCAGGATCAACTCGCGATGGGTCCCGTCGGGGTCGATCTGGAGCATCCGGGCCGGGCCTCCCAGATAGACGTGGAAAACCTCCTCGGTGGGGAGCCGGTGCATCTCGGAGAACGTCTCGGCGGTCAGCAGGTAATAGATCGACGTCCCCAGCGACCGCTCCCCCTTGCCGCGATAACCGGCCGGGAGATGGGCGTCCGGGACCGCGCCGGTGGATCGGTAGGTCTCGCGGAAGAACCCTCCCTCGATCGGGTGGGGCTGGAGTTGCAGGGCGTCGATGATTTCCTGGGCCTTGCTCATGCGGGCTTCCTTCGGGGGGGCCGTGCGACTGTCCGAAAACGCAGGACCCAGAATAACGGATTCGCCCGGGCCGAGAAAAACGCATGCGGTCCCGCCCCCGCATCCGATGATTCGAGATGATCCACCACGGCTTATCCGTTCGGCCCGTTCATGAAGGCGGGGAAAGCATGGCGCGAAGCATCGTGCTCGGGACCGTCGGCCTCCTCGCGCTGGGGGCCGTCCCGATTGACGCTCAGGAGCCCCCGGCGCTGGAGGCTCCGGCCCAGGCGGCGGCCGACGCTCCGCCCATCCCCCCGGCGGCCGAGCCTCCCCGCACGCCGCCGCCGAGTCGGCCCCTGCTGGTGATCCCGGGGGTCACGGCCCCGGCCTCCCCCCACACCGCGCGCAAGCCGGCGCTCGACGCGGTCGAGACGCCGGCCGCCCGCTCGACCCTCCCGGCGCTCGACGGTCCCGACGCGGGCCTGGACATCCCCCTGCGCCTGGAGTCCATCCCGGACGGCCCGAAAGGCGACCGATCGGAAGCGTCGCCCCGACGCCCGGCGACCTCGCCGACGCCGCGCGAGGATCCCTCGGAGGCCGAATCCTCCTCCTCGGGATGGCGCCGCCCCAACGTCAACTTCGGCCGCCTCCGTGGAGCCTCGGAGAGCGTCCAGGCGGGGCGTGACGGCCTCACCGTCGAGTCGCAAGGCGACCCGGCCGTCGAGGCGGCGGTCAAGCGCCGGGTCGAGAAGCAGGTGAGGGAGTCGCTCGGCGATCGCGTCAAGGACGTTCGGGTGCGCGTCTCCGGCCGGAGCGTCGTCATCCAGGCCCGCCCCTCGCGGTTCTGGTATCGCTGGAGCGCCCGGCGGGCGCTGGACGCCCTCACCATCCCCGCCGGCTATCGCGCCCATGTGGACCTGATCGACTGACGCCGGAACCGACAGGACGCCCCAACGCCGAACGGCCCGTCGACGCGACTGCGTCGACGGGCCGTTCGGCGTTGGGGATGGACCGGAGTGAAGGCGGCTCGATCGAGGCGCCTTCCCCCGGTGCTTAGGGATTGGATTACTGAGGCTTGGTGGCGGAGCCGATCCCACGCCGATCGCGAAGGCTGGATCCGCGGCCGGCGGGAGCCGCCTTGGGCGTCTCGGCCTTGGCCGCGTCGGCCGTCGGGGCCGTGGCGTTCGCGCCGCCCGCCGGGGCCGCCGCCGGAGCACCGGGGCCGCCAGGACCGCCAGGACCAGCGGGGCCGCCAGGGCCGGCGAACATCCCGCGCATCATGGCGTTGGTGTCGAACTTCTGGCCGAGCATCTGCTTGTACTTGGACGCCTGGCCGCGGTCGAGGGCCTTGAAGACGCGGGAGTAGCTCTGGTCCCTCAGCTCGTTCTCCCGCTCGCCCATCTTGTCGATCTGGGACTTGTTCTCCGGCTGTTCCATGAACTTGCGCATGGCGTCGCGGTCGAAGTTCGGGCGTCCCCCGCGACCGTTGCCGCCGTCCGCGTTCGGGGCCTGGGGCTGGCTCTCGCGGAACTTCTGGAAGATCGTCCGCATCGCCTCGCCGTTCGACCGGCGCGCCTCGTTGGCCTTGCGCTCGACGTCCTGGATCTCGGCGTACTGTTCCTCGGTGATGCCGAGCTTCTGGGCGAGTTCCTGGTTTCGGAGGACGGCGAACGGCCCCTCCATCTGGAGCGAGATCTCGCGGAGCCGCTTCACCTGCTTGGCGTCGAGGATCTTGCCGAGGGCGGCCTCGTCGTCCTTGCGCAGCTTCTGCATGGTCTGCATCATCTCGTTCATGCCCTGCATGCGCTGGAAGTTGCGCTGTTGTTGCTCCAGGGTCTGCTGCTGGTTCCGCAACTGCTGCTGAATGACGGCGGGGTCGACGCCCTGCTGCTGCTGGGGCGCGTAGGGCGAGTCGCCGAATCCCCCTAACGACTGGCCGAAGCCGCCATAGCCGCCGTCCTGCGGATAGGAGACGCGGCGGATCACGCCGGTCGTCGCGCGGGACGGGGTGACGGCGCCCTGCTGGTTCTGCCGGTTCTGCTGACGCTGCTGCCGCTCCCGAAGCTGCTGCATCGCCTTGTCTCGCCTGGCGCGAGATTCCTCGGAGAGCTTCTTGATCTTGTCCTTCTGCTCATCGGTGAGCTTCAGCTCCTCCTGAACCGGCCCACGCGTGGCGAGATCCACGAGCGAACCACCGCCGAAGCCGCCGAAGCCGCCCGGCCCGCCGCGACCGAATCCACCGCCGCCCCGACCCCCCGGGCCTCCCGGTCCGCCAGGTCCTCCCGGTCCGCCAGGCCCGCCGCCGAAGCCGCCGCGGCCTCCGCGACCGACCCGGCCCTGATCCTGTGCCATCGCGGAAACGGAAGCGATCGCCATGGCGAAAGCGATCCCTCCCACGATCACGCCGAGACGACGTCGCGTCATGTTCGAGGCTCCTCTCATGCGAGTGTGGACGACGGCATGCTTCAATGCGCGAGGCGGATCGTCTACGTCCGTGCTCGGGCTTCACCTCCTCATCTTAGCGGTTTCCGCCGCGCCGATGGCCGAGGAACTCGGACGAGCTTTCGCGAAATGACGGGAGCGTCGACACGGCGTCGTCGTGAGGCCTCGCGAGGGGCGGTTCAGGGCCGGGCCGACCAGAGCCAGGCGGCCAGGCCGATCATGGCGGTGAGGGTGCTCAACCGCACCAGGGCCCGGTACAGGGCGAAGCGGCGGGGAGTGAGGAAGGTGGAGCCCTCGCGCGGCCCCCCCTCGACGGCCAGGCTCAGGCCCTCGGTCTGGCGTTCGAAGCCGGCGAGGACGGACATGCCGACCAGGTGGACGAGCCAGAGGATCAGGAAGCCGACCCCCTGATCCAGCCAGGCGCGCCAGGGAATGGGGGGGATGCCGGGCTTCCACCAGGCGGGGGTGCTCAGGGGGACGTCGCTCTGGTAGACCACCAGGCGAAGCGCCCCGACCGCGATCGCCTCGCCGTCGCTGACCCGCAGGGCCAGTTCGAGCGGCTTCGGCGTCCCGGCCGTCGGCGTCCCTTTCAACAGGCCCGAATCGCCGTCGAACGCCAGCCCCTCGGGCAACGGGCCGTCGAGCGACCAGTGCAACGGCCCGCGACCGCCGTCGGCGGCCAGCGCGATGGTGTAGGGCCGACCGGCGATCGCCTCGGGGAGTTCCGAGGGCGTCGCGATCCGAAGCGGCCGGGCCTCGGCCGCAGCCTGCGGCCCCGCCGACCCCACGTCCACGGCCTTGGGCAAGAGGGCCATGATGACCATGGTCAGCAGCAGGATGAAGAGCAGGGCGCCGGTGAGCTTGGTCACCACGACGGCGACGAACGAATCCTCGCCCGAGCCGCCGAATTCCAGGCCGCCGCCGCCGCCTCGCCGATTCCGTCGCATGGATCGCGCCTCCCGCCCTCTCAGCTTCAGTCAGGATCGACCGGAGAAACCGTCCTCAGGCGGCGCGGGTCGAATCGCCGCCGCCGCGCCCGCTCCGCTCGTCGAACATCCGCTTGACGATGTTGCGGTAGAGGGAGTTGCCCTGCTCGATGCTGACGTTGATCAGGTCGAGGGCGTCCTTCAGGTTGCTCATGGTCTTGGCGAGCTGCTCCTGGGTCGTCCGGCTCGACTTCTCGTAGGCCGAGGCCCACGACGAGGCCATGCTCTCGACGGCCGCCGTGTTGCGGTCGAGCGCCCGCTTGATCTCCTGGAGCTGGGGATCGGGCTCGTCGCTCCGGGTGAGCGAATCCTCGATCCGCGAGAGCGACGCCGCCGACCGCCGGGAAGACTCGCCGAACGTCTCCAGGACCTCGAACTCGCCGCCGATCCGGCCGATCGCGTCGGCCCCCTCGCGGAAGGCCGCCAGCGACTCCGGCAGCCGGTCGACGGCCTTCGCAAGCTGCTCCACCGGGGCGTTCAGGCTCAGGCCGATCTTCTCGGCCTCCCCCTGCAAGGCCCTCGCGGCGGGCTCCAGGATCGTCGCCAACTCGCTCCGGAGTCGATCGACGTGGGGGGCGATCAGGTCGTCGAGCCGGTCGCCCAGCGGGTCGCGGGCGGCCACGCCGGGGAGGACGTTCTCCACCACCCAGCGATCCACCCGCGCCAGGTGCCGCTCCGCCAGGCGATAGACCAGGGTCTGCACCAGCATCAGCGCGGCGCTCAGGAACAGGGCCAGCAACGTGCTGTCGAAGGCGATCTGCAAGGCCGAGGTCACGCCGGTCAGGTTCCCCAGGAACGCGTCCAGATCCTTGACCAGGGGGAGGACCTTGCTGATGTTCATGAGGGCCTTCGAGATGCCCTCGACCGTGCCGATGAAGCCGATCACCGGCAGGAGATAGAGGATGTACCGCGTGAGCGTGAACCGCCCGGCGGCGTGTTCCTGGTCCAGCCCCGAGGCCTCGCGGTTCACCTCCATGAGCTGGCTCGCCGAACCCGAGCGGGACTCGCGGGCGTGCCCGGCGAGCTGACGGACCCGCACGGGCAAGACCCGGCCGTCGGCCGCGATCGCCTGGGCCTCCGCCGTCGGCGCTTCCGTCGCGTTGCTTCGAAGCATCGCGGCGACGTATCGGAGTAACGCGGGAGCCTCGTCGAACGCCCGTTCATCCCGCCAGAGCCGGCGAAGCTCGACGGCGAGCGTGGCCACCGCCCAGAAGTAGATGCCGGTCCCGACGTACTGCTCCCAACCTCGCTCGAACATGAGCGTGGGGTCGAAGATCATCAGGGCGATCGGGAACAGGATCGCCAGCGTCAACATCGCCGACGCCGCAACATAGGCCGCCTTCGGAGAATCCGACGATTCCTTCGCCATCCTGGGACGTCCCCTTCCTTGGGAGGTCGGCCGTCGCTCGCGCCGTCGAGGGGACGATGCGGGGCGGCAGTTCGCGACGAAGCGCCCCGTTCCCGGCCTGACCGCCCCGGAAATCGGCGCTTCCCCTATCACCTCTCTCATCGGCGCGGCCCATGCCGGACTTGAGCTTTCGACGCCGGACGCCACTCCGAACTATTTAGGAGTTCATTGTGGGAAATAGGTTATATCGGTGGTGTCTCATTGACATGTTCCGCTACTACTTGATAATTTTCCCATGTGCGGGGTTCGCAGAACATTCACTATCTCGCTTCCTCGCCTTCAAGCAGTCATCCGCGTACTCGTGTCATCTCATCGGCATCGGATCCTGGTGCGGCGGTGGTTGGAGTGCGATCTCACCCCATCCCCCCGGGATCGCCTCTCCAACTTCGGATGCATCAAACATGATCGTTTCGCGAAAGGCTCGTGCGGCCCATTGGCTGCTGGGGACGTTCCTGCTCGGCGCGCTGGCCGCCGGTTGCGACAACAGCACCGGCACGGCCCCGGTCCAGACCGAGGCCGAGATCAAGGCTCAGCAGGACCGGGAGATGGAAGCCCGTCGGAAAGCCTACGGCGGTCGGGGCGTCCCCACGGGGAAGAACCCCAACAAGGCCGCGGGCAAGGCGGCTGAGAAGCCGGCCGAGCCCGCCGAGAAGCCGGCCGACGCCGCCGAGAAGGCCGCGCCCTGAACAGCCGACGCCCTCACGAATCCACGGGCGCGCCGAGTCGACGAGTGAAGTGACTCGGCGTGGCGGATGCGAACTTCCCAGATCGGCGTCGGACCTCGTCCTCGGCGAGCCGTCGCCTGCTCGCTCTTTTCCTTTCCCTCCTCCCTCCCACTGATTGGAGTCGTGCTCAATGGAGTACCGCAAGCGAGCGGGGTTCACCCTGATTGAACTCCTCGTCGTCATCGCCATCATCGCCGTCTTGATCGCCCTGCTGCTTCCGGCCGTGCAGTCGGCGCGCGAGGCCGCTCGTCGTTCCCAGTGCGTCAACAACCTCAAGCAGATCGGCCTGGGGTTGCACAACTATCACCAGGCCGTGGGCTCGTTCCCGCCGGGACAGCTGCAGGCGACCAACCAGATGAGCTACCCGGGCTACGCCGGGTGGACCGAGTGGAGCGCCCAGGCGATGATCCTGCCCTACATGGAGCAGACGCCGCTTTACAACTCGATCAACTTCGCCTTCTGCGGCGGCTATGACGACGGCGCCAACATCAACGGCACCTCGTGGACGACCGTCGTCAACGGCTTCCTCTGCCCCTCCGACGGCAACGCGGCCAAGGGCGCCGTCCCCCGCGGGACCGGCTCGCCCAACACCAACAGCTACCGCGGCAGCATCGGCACCACCAGCGCCCGCTGGGAGCAGTGGCCCGGCTACGCCAACTGCCGCCCCGACCCGTTCAACAAGAGCGGCGGCCCCCCGAACTGCAACCCCTACTCCACGGGCATGTTCGTCTACTGGGCCGTCAACGGGATCCGCGACATCACCGACGGCAGCTCGAACACCATCGCCTTCTCCGAGTCGCTCGTCGGCGACCCCGCCGGCGTCTCGGTGGCCCGTCCCAACAACTCGGTGACCGGCGTGAGCGGCGCCACCAACCTGGTGCAGGACGCCTCCTCGCTGTCCGACGCCGTCCTGATCGCCTCGATCCAGGCCTGCACGACCGCCTACAAGGCCGGCCTCACCAACGGCAACACCAACATCAGCAACGCCAACGGCAACCGCTGGGGCTGGGGCGCCATGACGATGACCCTGTTCAACACGATCGTCCCCCCCAACTCCAAGCAGCACAGCTTCAACTCCTGCCGCCCCGACTGCGCCGGCTGCGGCCCTGACGACTCGGCCTACTCCAACGCCCAGAGCCACCACTCCGGCGGCGTCAACGTCCTGATGGGCGACGGCTCCGTGAAGTTCGTCAAGGACTCCATCAACATGCGGACCTGGATGGCCCTCGGCACCAAGGCCGGCGGCGAGGTCGTCAGCTCCGACTCCTACTGAGTCGCTCGAGCCTGACTCCCCGATCGGTTAGAATCCCCAAGACCCGGCCCGGCGTTCGCGCCCGGCCGGGTCTTGGCGTTCCCTGACGGCATGGATCCGACCCGATCCGACCTGACCGACGAGCCGAGCACCCCATGCGACGTCGCCTCCCCGTGATCCTCCCCGTGCTGGTCGGCCTCGCGGCCCTCGGCTGGTTCGCCCTCCGCGTCCGCGACGATGGGCGGATCGCCGAGGCGCTCCGGCTCGCCCGGATCGACCTGGAGGCCGGTCGTCCCGGGCTTGCCCGCGATCGGCTCGCACCCATCGCCGCGAGCCGGCCGGATCGGGCGGACCTCGCCTACTGGCTGGGGGTCTCCGCCTGGGAGGCCGGGGACCAGGCCGCGGGAGCCGAGGCCCTGCGTCGCATCCCCGACGCCGACCCCCTGGCGCGGGACGCCGCACTGACGCTCGGCCGCCTGGAGTTGGAAGCCGGCCGACTTCGACCGGCCGAGGAGGCGCTCGACCGGGCCGCGAAGGGGGGCGGGCCGGTCGCCGACCAGGCGTGGGACGCCCTCGGCCGCCTCTACGCCCTGGCGGGCCGGCCCCGAGACCAGCGCCGGCTGCTCCTCCGTCAGGCCGGTCGCACCAACGATCCGAGCGACTCGCTTCGCGCCCTCTGGGCGCTCGACGGCGTCGCCTATCCGGTCGACGGCGTCCGCCGGGCTCTCGAAGACGCCCACGCCAGGAACCCGGACGACGACCGGACGTGGCTCGCCCTGGCCGACCTGGAACTCCGCGCCGGGGCCCTCGACGCGGCCGACCGATGGCTCTCGAAGTGCGAGGCCGCCACGCCCGACGACACCCTGGTCGCTCGCTCGCGACTGCTCTGGAGCAAGGCCGCCGACCGCCCGGAGGTCGCCGTCAAGGCCGCGCGACTCGTCCCCGCCGACGCCCTCTCGCCCGGCGAGCGCGACGCCCTCCGCGCCTGGCTCGACGCCCGCGCCGGCGACCGCGAAGCCGAACGCGCGACGCTGGAAGGCTGGCTGGAACGGGAGCCCGGCGCCCTCGTCCCGCTGGAACGTCTGGCCGGTCTGGAGGCCGAGTCCGGCCGGGTCGAGCCCGCCGCCGAGCTTCGCCGCCGCAAGGCCGCGGTCGAGGCCGCCCGCGAACGCCGACGCGCCCTTTTGAGCCAGCCCGACCCGGCGTCGCGCGCGGCCGAGATCGCCCGCGCCTCGGAAGCCGCCGGTGCGCTCGAAGAGGCCGCCCTCTGGTGGCGGCTGGCCGCCCGCAAGGCCGCCGACGCGACCGCCCGCGACGAGGCGGAGGCGAAGGCCCGCGCCCTCTCGGAGAAGCCCGCCGCCCCCGCCCCGATCGGCCTCGTCTCCGACTGGCTGGGACCGCTCGCCGACCGCTTCGCCTCGTCGGAAGGCGAGACGCCCGCCGGATCGGTCCCGACGTACGTCGACGACGCGGAGGCTCGCGGCCTGCGCTTCACGTTCGACAACGGCCGGAGCGAGGCTCGACAGCTCCCCGAGACGATGAGCGGCGGCCTCGCGGTCTTCGATTACGACGGCGACGGTCGGCTCGACGTCTACGCGGTGCAGGGGGGGACGTTCCCCCCGCCCCCCTCCGCCCCCTTCGGCGACCGCCTGTTCCGCAACCGGGGCGACGGCACGTTCGAGGACGCCACCGAGGCCGCCGGCCTGGCGAAACTCCCCGGCGGCTACGGCCACGGCGTCGCCGTGGGGGACTTCGACGGCGACGGCCACGCCGACGTCTTCGTCACCCGTTGGCGGCGCTACGCCCTCTACCGCAACCGGGGCGACGGCACGTTCGAGGACGCCACCGAGGCCGTCGGACTGGGGGGCGATCGCGACTGGCCGACGTCCGCCGCCTTCGCCGACCTCGACGGCGACGGCGACCTGGACCTCTATGTCTGCCACTACCTGCGCTGGGACGAGGCGAACCCGCAGTTCTGCCCCGACGCATCCGGCAAGGGGGCGTCCTACTGCGACCCCCGCCTCTTCCCGGCGATCGGCGACCGCCTGTATCGCAACGACGGCGGCCGATTCATCGATGCGACCGAGGAGGCGGGGATCGTCGACCCGGACGGTCGGGGCCTGGGGGTCGTCGCCGCCGACCTGGACGACGACGGGCTCGTCGACCTGTTCGTCGCCAACGACACCACGTCGAACCTGTTCTTCCGCAACCAGGGTGGCCTGAAGTTCGCCGAGCAGGCGATGGAGGCCGGGCTGGCGGCGTCGGCCGGGGGCGGGTTCCTGGCGGGGATGGGGATCGCCTGCGGCGACCTCGACGGCGACGGCCTCCTGGACCTGGCGGTCACCAACTTCTACGGCGAGTCCACCACGCTCTATCACAACCACGGCGGGGGCCTGTTCAGCGACCGCTCGGCCGCCGCCGGGCTCGCCTCGGCCACGCGCTACGTCCTGGGCTTCGGCCTCGCCGCGCTCGACGCCGATTGCGACGGCCTTCTCGATTTGGCGCAGGCCAACGGCCACGTCAACGACTACAGCCCGGCGACCCGCTACGCGATGCCCGCCCAGCTCTTCCTCGGCGACGTCCGGGGCCGGCTCCGCGACGTCTCCGCCCAGGCCGGGCCCCCCTGGTCCGTCCCCCGCGTGGGCCGGGGCCTCGCGATCGGCGACCTCGACGACGACGGCCGCCCGGAGATCCTGATGGTCGCCGACGGCGAGTCCCTCGCCTGTTTCCACCAGGCGAGTTCCCCCGGCCGATCCGTCGGCCTCCAACTCGTCGGCACGAAGTCCAACCGCGACGCCGTGGGCGCGAAGGTCACGCTCCTGGCCGGGGGCCGTCGCCAGGTCGCCGTCCGCTTCGGCGGCGGCAGCTACCAGTCCGCCGTCTCCCCGCGCCTCCACTTCGGCCTCGGCGCCGCCCCCAGGATCGACCGAATCGAAGTCGCCTGGCCCTCCGGCCGTCTCGACACCTTCGAGGATCTCGACCCCGACCGCGTCTATCGCCTCGTCGAAGGTGAATCCAGGCCCGAGCCGCTGCCCGGCAAGGGCCCGTGATCCCAGGGCGGAACCGCCCCTACTTCGCGCCCACGGTCGCCGTCTCGACGCCGTGGAGCTGGAAGGTGACGGTTTCGCCTTCGGTTCCGAAGTAGCCGCCCCAGCCGACGCGGATCTCGGCGACGCGGGAGGGGTCCAGGACCTCGTCGCCGACATGGGACCAGCCGGCCTTGGCGAAGCTGGACCAGGGGACGAAGACGCGAGCGGAGCCGGGGGTGCCCAGCGAGCGCGAGGTCGAGGCGAGGAAGTCGCCCCCGTCGGCCTCGCGCACGACCACCAGGAGTTGCGTCGCCGCGCGCTGGCCGGGCGGGATGGTCGCGTCGACGACCAGGCTGTCGGCCGAGGCGAGATCGAGCGGCGAGGGGAAGGGGAAGGCGGCGAACAGGTGCGTGTCGACCGCCCCCTTCGTCAGCGTCGCGCGGAAGGTCCACGCGCCGTCGCGGACCTCGGTCGCCTCGCGGACGAACTCGCCGCGACCGACGATCGGGTCGGGGAGCGAAATCTTCGCGAGCGAGACGTTCGGCAGGGCCCCGGTCGTGAGCCGGGCGCGGGCGCGAGGTCGGACCTCGTCCGCGCGGACGAATACCGCGTCGTACGGCCCCAGCGCGATCGGGACCGCGCCGCCGTCGCCGACGACGGCCGGGAGGATGGAGCCGGTCGCCGGGTCCCACGTCTCGATCGTCGCGCCGGGATCGAGGGGGAGTCGGACGGCCTCGGAGTGGGCCTCGCCGGAATCGTTGGCGATCAGGTACAGATCATGGTCGTCGATCCGTCGATGGGTGGCCCGCAGGGGCGAATCGCGCCGGGAGGCCGCGACGTCGGGCGCGAGGACGGCGTCGATCACCAGGGGCAGGAGCGGGGCCGAATCGTCGGGGAGCGCCACGACACCGCCCCCGGCTTCGTTCGCCGCGACGTGGGGTTCGTCGCCCGAGGCTTCGGGGCCGACCCACCGCGCGGCCGCCGCCTGGACGGCCGGGTCGGGGAAGCGGACGTCGCTGTTCTCGGGCCGCGCGCCGATCGCCACGACCACGCCGCCGGCCTCGACGAACTCTTCGAGCTTCGCCCAGGCCGCCGTCGGCAAAGTGTCCACGCCCGGCAGTACGACGACCCGCCACCGCAGCGAGCCGTGGACCAGCGCGTCCCCCTCGACGGTCGACTCGGCCAGCGCGCGGGCGTCGAGGATGGTCGGGTCGCGGCGGGCGCGGAACAGCCGGTCCAGGGCCTCGCGGTAGATCGTCTCGATCCGATTCGCGGCGTCGGCGTCGCGGGTCATGTGCCGCGACGGTTGGAACCTCGCCCAGAGCGACTCGATCGGGTAGACGACGGCCACGTCGGCGACCTGGTTCCCGCCCCGGATCATCAGCCCGGCCCGTCCGACGTGGGCGTTGAGCCGGCGAAGCGCGTCGTCGTCCAGGCCGTCGAAGCGGTAATAGCTGGTGATGCAATTCACGCCGCCGAGCATCAGGCGGTGGATCGTCCCTCGGATCTCGGCCTCGGTCACGACCCGGCGGGGACGGTCGTCCCCCTTCGGCCGGTGCTGCTGGACGTGGTCCGAGGTCTCGGACATCACCAGCGTACGCCCCTCCAGTTCGGCGGCGCTCGCGGCCAGCCGGGCGACGAACCAGGGGGCCTCGGCCGGGATGCTCGTCAGGCAGTCGATGCTCGGCGCATCCATCCGGCGGAGGCAGCGGAAGAGGTCGCCGTAGTTCGCGACGTGCGAGGCGATCGGCTCCTCCAGCAGCAGGTGCCCGCCCGAAGGGATGCCGTGATTGCGACACCATGTCTGGATCTGGCCGAAATAATTCTCCGAGATCAACTCGGCGACCGTCAGCCAGAAGTCGTGGCGATGGCGGGCGGCGTCCGGCCCGGCGTCGACGATCAGGTCGGCGACGAATGGCTCCAACTCGTAACCCCGGCGCTCGCGGAACTCGCGCGGCAAGGCCGGCGCCCAGGGCAAGACCCGATAGGGCATCGGCTTGAGGAAGAAGCTCATCAGCGACGGTTCGTCGGTGAAGGTCGCCTCGAAGGTCTTGCCCAGGTCGGTCCCCAGGCGATCGAAGTACGCCTGATAGGTCAGTTTCAGGAATTTCTTCGTCGGCTCGGGGCTGAGCAGGTTCGGGTACGGGACGTGGCTGAAGAGGTTGGAGTCGGCGTGGGTGCCGTCGAACAGGCGGCTTTTCGTGACCAGCAGGACCCGCCAGGCCCCGGCGGCGGGGGGCGTCCAGGCGTCGCGGCCGTCGCGGACGGCGTCGGCGAGGTCGACCTTCGCGGCCCAGTCGAGGCGGCCTTCGCGCTCGGGGAAGGCCGAGGCGAGGACCAACTCGCCCGGCGGCGGGGTGAGCGGGACGGGCGGGCCTTCGGTGCGAGCCTCGGCGATCAGGAGGCCGCTCGCCTCCCACTCGGGATCGTCTCGGAGCACGAGGCCCCCGGCGTTGCCCGAAGGATAACCCTTCTCGTCGTAGAGCCACTGCGTGAAGCCCGCCTCGCGAGCCTTCTCGACCCCTCGCCGGAAGGCGGCCCATTTGGCCTCGCTCTCCAGGTAGTCGTCGAACGCGACGTTGGAGACGACGCCCCCGAACCCCTGGGCCTTCAGCCGCTCGATGAGCGCGTCCTGGTCCTCGGGGCGGTCCGGCCAGTTGTGGATGATTTTGAGGACGCGAGTCGATCGGGGAGACTCCGCGAATCGCTTCGCCAGCGGCTCGTCCGCCATCGCATCGACGGTTGTGATCGCGATCGAAACCGCCGCGACGAGGGCCGCGGACATCCGCGCGTGACGGGGGGGATTCATGGCATCGGCTCCTTCCGGGGATGCCGCAAGCGTGGGCGGCGAGCCTCGGATGATCGGGAGGGAATTGCGGGAGACGAGCGGGCGCTCGACCCGGATCTTAACCAGCCCCGAGGTCGCGACCAAGCGTGGACCGCCGCCGGGGTGCGGGGGTGCCCGCGCGTCCCGGCCCGATCGCGCAGCTCCGAACCGACCGGCGATCGGGGCCGCTTGGAGTCGTCCTGGGCCGCAAAAGTTCGGGAAACGGTCGCGGCCCCTGGTTTCCGGATCGGACCTTCCTAGAATCCTTTTGACGGATGGCGCGCCGGCGGCGCGCCATCCGTGTTGCGTTCGAAGGGGCCGGCCTGAAGGTCGGCCGCGCCCTGTCTGGAGGCGTCCAGGGCGGCCGTCGCCGCCGAGAGATCGCATGCGGACGCCCGACGTCGCCGTCGCAACACGACGACCCAGCCCGGCGCCGGCCGGTCCCATCGCCGAGGGGCCTCGCGCACGCCGTGCGGCCTGGCGCCTCCTCGGGAGACGGGGGACCGGCCGGGGCGGGGCGCGTCCGATCCTGCGGCCTGAAGAACACGGAGCAGACATTCGATGAGCGAGGAAGGCGGGAACGGCGGAGAATCGCCCCAACCCGAGAAACCAGGCCCGACGGTCACCACCGCGGCCCCGACGCCTCCCCCTCCCCGCGCGGCGGCGGCCGCCTCCCCCCTGGCGCTGGACCTCGACGACGAGTCGGCGGCCGAGCTGGCGGAGAGGTTGCCTCGGATGCGGCAGGTGGCGTCGGAGCATCGCCGAGTGGCCCGGTGGGGGATCTGGGCCGTCGGGGCGGTCGGGATCGTGGTGGGCGCCGTGGTGCTCGGCCAGTTCGCGTACTACCGCTTCACGATGTCGATGACGAACGACGCATTCCTGGAATCGCACATCGTCCATCTGGCGTTCCAGGAGAGCGGTGTGGTGGCCAGGGTCCACGTCGAGGAGCGCGACGCGGTCAAGGCGGGCCAGATCCTCGCCGAGATCGACATGGTCCCGCTGACCCGCGTGGTCGACGAGGCCGTCGCGCGGCGCAGGGCCGCCGAGGCCATGCTGGAGTATGAGAAGGCGACGCTCGAACGGCTGGTGCAGGAACACCCCCGCCGCGTGGCCGTCGCCCAGAAAGAGGAGGCGTCGGCCGAGGCCGCCGTCGCCGAGGCCGAGGCGCTTTTGAAGATGACGACGATCGACGTCGACAAGGCCGTCAACGAGGCCAAGGCCGACACCGCGGCCCTCCTGGCGGCCCTGGTCAACGCGAAGGAGGAGCACGATCGCGAGTCGGCGCTCTTCGCCAGGGAGGCGACCACCGAGCGCCGGCTCCAGGACGCGACGCGGGTCCTGCGGGCCGCCCAGGCCAAGGTGGACGCGGGCCAGGCGAAGGTCGAGCGGGCCGAGGCCGACCGCGCGCAGGTCGAGATCGCCCGGCGGGCGCTCGACCAGCGGCTGCGGGCGAAGGAAAAGGCCGAGGAGTCGGTCCGGCTGGCCGAGTTGGGGGACCTGGAGATCGAGGTCCAGAAGCGTCAGGTCCTGCTCCGGGCGGAGGAGGTGGCCGAGGCCGAGCGGGCCGAAGCGACCGCCAAGACCAGGCGGCAGAACGCGCGGATCGTCGCCCCGTTCGACGGCGTGGTCGTCCGTCGCTACCGCAACCCGGGCGACCACGCGCCGCTGGGCTCGCCGGTCCTGAGCATGTACGACCCGGAGCTGGTGTACGTCACGGCCTACCTGGAGGAGGACCGGCTGGAGGGGGTCGCGCCGGGCAACGACGTGAGCATCTGGGCGGACGCCTTCCCGGACAAGCTCCGGGGTCGGGTCGTCTGGATCGGCCAGGCCACCGGCGCGAACTTCTCGCTATTGCCGCGCGACGTCACGGCCGGCGAGTTCACCAAGGTCACTCAGCGGGTGCCGGTGCGGATCGCCGTCGAGCGCGGCCCGCGGTGGGGGCAGCTCCGGCCGGGCCTGTCGGTCACGGTGGCCATCTCGCACGTCCCCGGCGACGTCGAATGGGCGCGCCAGGAGGCGGAGCGCCAGCGGACCCGCGGCGAGCTCGGCGTCAGCCCGACCTCGATCCCCGAGACGGCCGCCGAGGTCGCCGCGCCGAGGTCGACGCCCGAGGAGGCCCGGCCATGACGAGTCCCTCGGAGGGGGGGGCGCCGCGGCTCGCCAACCGCTCGCTCGACCCCGTGCTGCCCGACGTCCGCTCCTGGCACGGCGTCCAGCGCCGGGAGCTGGTGTTCCTGGCGATGATGCCCGCGCTCCTGGTGTGCGGGATGTCCTCGACGTTCACCGACCTGGCCCGGCCGTTCGTCATGACCGAGCTGGCGTCGGACCGCTATCGCTACCAGTGGGTGCCGGCCTGCACGCTGCTGGGCTCGGTCGCCGGGATGTCGCTCATCGCCTGGGCCCGCAACCATTTCGGGCTCAAGAACACCTACGTGGCCGGGCTGGTCGTCTTTATGTTCGGCAGCCTGGCCTGCGCGACGGCGCCGAACATGGAGCTGCTGGGAGCGGCCCGGTTCGTCCAGAGCTTCGGCAACGGCCTGGTCGTGACGACCGTCCTGGCGGTCTTCTGGCGGGAGTTCCCCGACCACCGCGACGGCGCCATCGCCGCCTACGTCCTGGGCCTGTACTTCGGACGGATCATCGCGCCCAGCGTCGCCGGCTACCTGATCAACGCCCCGTCCTGGCGGTCGATCTTCTACTTCATCGTCCCGATCGTCGGCATCTGCGCCGTGCTGAACTTCCACCTGCTCCAGCCCGACGAGCCCCGCGACGAGGAGCTCGAGCCGTTCGACTTCGAGGGGCTCGTCCTGCTGCTCTCCTTCGTGATCTGCCTGGAGTTCGGCCTCTTCCGGTTCCAGAAGTGGGGCTGGTGGACGGCCGACGAGTTCTGGATGGTCGCCGGCCTGGGAGGGGGGTTGTTCGCCTGGTTCCTGGCCCACGAATGGACGTGCCCGCACCCGCTCCTGGACCTCCGCCTGTTCCGGCGGCGGCGGTTCACCCTGTCGGTCGCGATCAAGGCGATGTGCGACATGACGTTCTTCAGCGTGATCTCGATCCTGGTCCGCTACATGTCGGTGACCCGGGACTACGAGCGGCTGACGACCGGCCTGGTGCTCGTGCCGGGGGTGCTGGCGATGTCGACGGCCCTGGCCCTGACGTCGTGGCTGGGGCGTCGGTCCGACCGCAAGGCCCGGCTGATCGCCGGCGTGTGCGGGCTGATCGTGGGCACCTGGCTGCTCTCGTCGATCGACCTGTACACGGACAAGTTCTGGACGGGCCTCTACGTCATGTTTTGGGCGGCGTCGGCGGGAATGGTGGCCTCGCCCTTGATCTGCATCTCGCAGGAGGAGATGACTCCGGCCCAGATCGCGTCGTCGGCGGGGATCAAGAACCTGATGCTGGTCCTGCCGGCGTTCGTGGGCGGGAACGTCGCATCGATCCTCATCGAGCGCCGGGGGGACGCCCACTTCGACGCCATGCGCCAGAGCATGCTGCCGAACCGTCCCCCGACCGAGGACGTCCTCCGCCGGGTGGTCGACTATTTCACGCTCCACGGCCTGGACCCGATCGAGGCCGCGGAGCAAGCGAGGCGCCTGCTGGGCCGCTACACCCACGCCCACGCCACGGTCTACGCATATCAGTCGGTGCTCCAGATGATCGCCCTGGTGATGCTCGGGGCGCTCGTCCTCGCCTGGCTTCTTGAGCCCCTGCCGCCCCACGCCCCGGGGCCGCGTCGCGGGTGAGCCCGGCCGGCGCCCCCCTCGGGCTCAGGGCCTGGTCCCGTAGGGCGAGTTCGACTCGTAGGGCGGCCGGGCGAGCGACGACGGCGGCCCGAACAGGCCGGGCTCGCCGGCGGGCTGGGGGCCGCGCGTGGGGCTCGTCGGCGCGGGGGTCGTGGGGGCCGGCTCGGTCGACGGCAGGGTGAACGAGGGCGCGTCGGGGAGGCCGGGGAGGCCGCCGCCGGGGCGGGAGCGGAACGGCGACTCGCCGGGGGCGGCGCGGGGGCCCGGTCCGGGCCGGTCTCGACGGGCGCCGCGGCCGGGATCGGCTCCGCGGAGACGGGCAGGGGGCCGCCGACGGCGTACTCCAGCCGCGCCAGGGCCCGCTGGTACTGGTAGAAGGCCGCGTTGAACGTCTGCTCCGACTTCGTCTCCGAGGCCCGCGCCTCGACGACCTCGGCGGGGGTGGCGTCGCCGGCCTCGTACCGGCTGGCGACCAGCCGCTGGTTCTCGACCGCCTGCAGGTAGACCGCGCGGGCCGCCTCGATCCGGGCGTGGGCGTCCTCGAGGTAGCGGTAGGCGGCGTTGACCTCGAAGGCGATCAGGTCGCAGACCTGCTGCGCCTGGGCCTCGGCCGAGCGCACGCCGGCCTCCGCCGAGCGGAGCTGGCCGCGACGCTTGCCGCCGGCGTAGAGCTCCTGCGTCAGGAAGATGCCGCCGGCCCCGACGTTGGCGTTCTGGATCCCCGTCCCCGTCACGTTCGAGTACCCGGCCTGGATCGAGACGATCGGCAGGAACTCGGCGCGGGCGAACGAGACACCTTCCTGGGCGATGGCGATGCCTCGCAGGACGACCGGGATCTCCGGGCGGCTTGCCACCGACAACTCCAGCGCGTCCTTCAGCTCCATCTCCAGGCGGGGGGCCGCCCGCCGCTCGGCGACGCGGGTCGGGGCGTCGACCTTGATCCCCATCGTCTGGTTCAGCGCGGCGACGGCCACCTCCTCCTCGCTCTTGGCGTCGGACTGGAGCTGCCGCGCGCCCGCCAGGTCGGCGTCGACCCGCAAGAGTTGCTCGCGGGTGATCGCGCCCCGGCGCAGCAGGTCGCCGGCCTCGCGGCGGTAGGCCTCGGCGCGATCCACGGCCCGGTCGGCGATCCGCCGCGTCGACTCGGCTTCGAGCACTTGGAAGTAGGTCCGCGCCACCTCGTAGCCGACGGTCTGTTGCGACCGATCGGCCTCCAGCTTGGCGACCTCGGTCTTGAACCGGGCCTGGCGCTCCTTCGAGAGCAGGCGGCCGAACTGGTAGATCGACCACTTCATCTGGACTTCGGAGATGTGGAAGTTTTGCATGCCGGGGCCGAAGCCCCGCACCGGCAGCACCGGGAACCGTCCCCGGTCGCCGACGAACCCCACGTCCGATGTGAAGGCCTGGTAGGCGTAATTTCCCAGGAACGTCGGCTTGAACCCGGACTGGACGACCTCCAGGTCGCCGAGCGACGAATCGACGGCCGCGACCGACCCCCGCAGGATCGGGCTGTACCGCATCGCCAGCTCGCGGGCCCGTTCCAGCGTCAGGGGCTCGGCGAGGGCCTCGGCCTCGGCCTCGCCTTCCTTCGGCTTCTCCCCGCCAGCCTCGATCCCGGCGGCCGAGCGCGCCTCGGCCGCGACCCCCGGCCCGGCGTCGGGGATCGGCTCGCGGCCCTCGGCGTCCTTCGTCGCCTCCTCGGCCGATGCGCGCACGATCGAGCCGTCCGACGAGGCCGACCGGCGATCCGTCCCGCGGGGGAGGTTCTCGCCGTTGACCCGCGCGATCAGGTCGGGGCGTTCATACGTCGTCGGCCGATGCAAGCATCCTGCGAGGCCGAAGGCGAGCGCCATGCTCACGACCAGAGACAGTACGCGTTCATGGGATTTCATGCGACGGTTGATCCTGAACGGTCCCCGGTCAGGCGTCCTTGCCCGCCGCGCGCCGTTTCCCCCGGGCGTGCCGGGCGTTTTGCGGCAAAACGGACGGCCGGTCAAGGGCAATGGGCTTCGGTTCGCCGCAAACTCGACGCGGCCGAGCCGCCGAGGCGGGCGACGGGAGCCTGGGGCGGGTCGGACTCGCCGAGTCCTTGATCGATCCGCTACGATGAGGGCGGGACGACCTCGGACGCATCCTTATTTCATTTCGACGCTTCCTTTTCGCGAGCCTGTATGACCTTCATCCCCGCACGCCGAATCGCCTGGGCCCTGGGTTCGACCGCCTGCCTGCTGGGGCTGATGGTCGTCACGGCCCCGGCCCGCCCGCCCTACGACGTCGTCACCGCCTGGGCCTCCGGGCCGCTGGAAGTCGTCGTCTCCCTGCCGCAACCCGCCGAGCCGGACGCGGTCGCCGGGCTCGTCGGGCGGTCGATCCCTTACTATTCTCACGAGGCGGACGCCCCGTTCCCCGACCCCTCGGCCGAACCCCTGGGCGTGCTGAAGATCGGCGGCGCCCGCGCCGAGGACGAAGGCCGGATCCTCGTCCTGGCGACCGACCCGCACCCCGTCCCGGCGATGTACGTCCTGGACCTGGAAGGCGTCTCCCGGCACGTCCGGGTCGGCTACACGCTCGACGGGGTCGAGGCCTCCTGGTTCGAGGGCGCCGAGCCGGGCGCCGAGCCGAACTGGACGGGCTGGATGCGAACCCTCAGCCTCCGGGGGGTCCGCTTGCTGGCCCAGCTCAATCAAAACCCCCGGCACGAGCGATGGGCGAACGACCTGGCCAAGCCGGGCCGGCTGCGCCTGGATACGCAGGTGCGGTTCCCGGTCTCCGGGAAGGTCGAGGCGACGATCACGTCTCCGGTGCCGGTCGTCGAATGCCTCTTCGGCGACGGCGAGCCCGAAGGGGGCGTCGTCAAGGCCGAGGACGGCTCCTGGAAGATGACGACCGCGATCGAGGACGCGTCCCAGCCGGTCTTCCTGTCGCTGACGGTCGAGACCGGGGTCGACGGGGTGGGCGCGGCCATGAAGATCGACTACAAGGTCGACGGCGAGGCACCCACGGACCGGAAGCCCGTGCGGTTCCTGCTCCCCTGGGCCTCGCCGGCGCTGGCGGCCTCCGCGCCGGAGCCGCTGGCCATCCCCGACCTCTCGGGGGGCGATCCCGCGAGGGGGGAGCAGGTCTTCTTCAGCAAGGAGGCCCTCTGCTCGCAGTGCCACGTCGTCCGGGGCAGGGGGGGGCCGGTGGGGCCGGACCTCACGGACGTCGGCCGCAAGGGGAGCGAGTACCTGTACCGCAGCCTCGCGCTCCCGAGCGAGACGATCGTCCCGGACTTCGTCACCTACACCGTGTCGATGAAGGACGGCCGGGTCGCCGCCGGAGTCGTCCGCGCCGAGGGTGCCGACGCCGTCCGCGTGACCGACACCGAAGCCAAGGTCACCGTCATCCCCCGCGACGAGATCGAGGAGATCCGCGCCGGGACGACATCCATCATGCCCGTCGGGCTCGTCCCCGTGCTCGGCGAGGACCGCCTTCGCGACCTCGTCGCCTATCTGATCGAGACGGCGAAGAAGTGAGCCGGCGCCTCGCCCGGCCGGTTTGCGGTGGCCCCGATCGCGGCGCATCGGTTAAACTCCTGTTGAACAGTGTCGGGATTGAACGACGGACGAGGGATTGGATATGAAGGCGAGCCACACTCACACGCGCGGGTTCGTCCGCCGCGAGGTCCTGCAAGTCGGCTTCTCCGGGTTCCTGGGGATGAGCCTGCCCCAGGTCCTCGCCGCGCGGGACGTGGCGGACCCGTCGCCGCGAGGGGCGGGGAAGCGGCCGGGGTCCGCGCCCCGGGCCAAGTCGATGATCGTCGCCTTCATGTCGGGCGGGCTCAGCCACATCGACTCGGTCGACATGAAGCCCGACGCCCCCGAGGGGATTCGCGGCGAGTTCAACCCGATCGACACGGCGGTCCCCGGCATCCAGTTCTGCGAGCACCTGCCGCTGCTGGCCCAGCGGGCCGGCGACCTCGCCGTCGTCCGCTCGCTCGCCCACAAGTACACGAACCACCTGAACGCCACCCACGAGATCCTGACCGGCACTTCCCAGCCCGGCGCGTTCTTCGACAAGGTCGCCTCGCGCGACGACTACCCCTGCTACGCCTCCGCCCTGGACTACCTGAGGCCCCGCACCGACGGCATCCCCACCGGCGTCATGCTGCCGACCTTCCTGATGGAAGGCCCGCTCACCTGGCCGGGCCAGCACGCCGGCTTCCTCGGCCCCCGCCACGACCCCTGGCAGATCCGCCAGGACCCCAACAAGGAAGGCTTCCGCGTCGAGAGCCTGGCGCTCCCGGTCGGCTTCAGCGTCGAACGCCTGGGACGACGGCAGGCCCTCCTGGACCAGGTCAACGAGTCCATGCTGCCGGGGACCGACCTGTCCCGCGACCCGATGAGCGACCAGCGGGAGCGGGCGATGTCGCTGCTGCTCTCGGGCCGGGTCTCCGGCGCGTTCGATCTCGACCGGGAAGACCCGGCCGTCCGCGACCGCTACGGCCGCCACATGTTCGGCCAGTCGCTCCTCCTGGCCCGCCGACTGGTCGAGGCCGGCGTGCCGATCGTCCAGGTCAACCTCGGCCGGGTCCAGCAGTGGGACACCCATTCGGCCAACTTCAAGAGCCTCAAGGACCACCTGCTCCCCCCCACCGACCGCGGCCTGGCCGCGCTGCTGGACGACCTGAAGGCTCGCGGCCTGCTCGACGAGACCCTGGTCGTGATCGCCGGCGAGTTCGGCCGGACGCCCCGGATCGGCTCCAGCACGGGGAACAACAACTCGCCCGACGGCCGCGACCACTGGGCCGCCGTCTTCTCCGCGCTCTTCGCCGGCGGCGGCGTCCGGGGGGGCCAGGTCATCGGCGCGTCCGACCGGATCGGCGCCTATCCCGCCAGCCCCCCGTACTCCCCCGGCGACTTCGCCGCCACCCTGTACCACGCCCTGGGCGTCGACCCCGCCTCCGAACTCCGCGACCGCTTCGGCCGCCCCATCCAGCTCTGCAACGGCCAGCCCATCGCCCCCCTCTTCGGAGCCTGAGCGGACGGCGCCGGGCGGCGTTGACCCCGCCGCCGCCCGGCGACTACCATCGATCGGGAGACGCCGCCCACACCGGGCCGGTTCGATCCTCATCGAGAGCGACCTTGCATCATGAGCCCATTCGCCTCCCTGGCGCGTCGCCGCGCCGGACTGCGCCTCGTCCTGTGCGGCTTCCTGATCGCCGCGACCGGCTGCGAGGAACCCGACGACTCGCTCCGCGGCGCCGGCTCGATCCACGTCCCGGCGGACGACCTGCGATTCCAGCCCTCTCCCGTCGAGGTCGACGACGCCGCCCCGCAACCCGCCCCCGATCTCTGAGCCGCACCACCCTTCGTCGCGTCGAGGCCGACGCCGCCGGTGATGTGATTCCGCCTCGAAACCCGCGCCCGGCGATCTCGGATTTCCTCGCCGGCGACAGATGTGATTGACCGGGTCGCGCTCGGGGAATTAAGATCTATTCCCAGAGCGACGCGGCTCGAACCATCCCCGCCCGCTCGGGAAGTCGCGAGGAGACGCTTCGAGTCGATCCATTCGGCTGGGCGGTGGAGACCGCCGCCTTCGCATATCGAGACGAGATCTCTCCTTTCACGACCTCTCGGGCCATCAGGCCCGACCCGATCCAACTTGATCCGCCCCTTCGTCCTGCCCCCCTCCCATCAGGGCGATGAAGCGGTGACTCGAAGTCGACTCGCCGTCGAATCCTCACCAGAACGCTCATGATGCTCGCCGTTCCACGGCCCGCGCGCCGCGACCGATCGACGGTCCGGGCCGCGACGGAGGTGTAATCCCCCCATGAATCCTCACGCCCTTCTCTCGCGTCGCGCGGCGTTCGTCCTCCTGGCCGGAGCCTGCCTGGCGCCGGGCGTCGGCTGTCAACGAGACGACACGGTCCGCGGGGCCGGGTCGATCGACGTCCCGGTCGAGAACCTGAAGTTCCAGCCCACCCCCAAGGGGAACGCGAAGGGGAAATCCAGGGCCAGGCCCGTGAACAAACCCTGATCGCGCCCCGTCTTTCGTCATCGGTAGGTCATCCGAATCGAGTCGCTCCTGTGGAGTCGGAAATGGAAACGAGCCGTCTTCCGCGTCGAGGGTTCACCCTCATCGAACTTCTGGTCGTGATCGCCATCATCGCGGTCCTGATCGCCCTCTTGCTCCCGGCCGTGCAGTCGGCCCGCGAGGCCGCCCGTCGCGCCCAGTGCACGAACAATCTCAAGCAGATCGCCCTGGGGGCCGTGAACTACGAGTCGGCCAACGGCGTCTTCCCGGCCACGTTCCTCCCCAACGGCACCCGGCCCACGAACGTCGGCTTCTCCTCGCTGCTGCGGATCTGCCCGTTCCTGGAGCAGTCCGCCGTCTTCAACGCGGCGAATTTCTCGCAGGCGTTCTTCATGCCCGAGAACTGGACGATCCCCGGCGTCGCGATCTCCACGTTCGCCTGCCCGAGCGACCCCTCGGCCCTGAAGATCGAGCCCCTTTCCTTCGGGCCGCCGACGTTCAACCAGGCCCATTCCCACTACTCGGGGGTCGTCGGCCCGTGGCACACCAACACGGGCATCCTGTTCGGGCCCAATGGGATGGAATTCGACCCCCAGATTCCGCAGTACGCCAAGGGCGTGATCATCCTCGGCAACATGACCCAGGCCTCCATCACCGACGGCACCAGCAACACGATGCTCTACGCCGAGAACGGCCACGGCGTCTTCAGCGAAACGACCCAGAAGTCGATCCACATCTGGAGCGGGTCCGACCCCAGCTCCACCGCGCTGGAGACCCGGTTCGCCCCCAACTGGGGCCGCAAGTACTCCGACCCCGCCGGCGATCCCGGCAACGACGCCCTGCGGCAGTGGGCCATCTACGACGCCATGAGCTTCCACCCCGGCGGCGTCAACGTCGCCCTCTGCGACGGCTCGGTGCGGTTCCTCAAGGACAGCATCGACTCCTGGACCATCGCCAGCCCGCAGATCAACGGCATGCCCACCGGCGCCACCATCGGCACCCCCTACGGCCTGAACCTCAACGGCGCCAAGGTCGGCGTCTATCAGGCCCTCTCCACCCGAAACGGCGGCGAGATCATCAGCGCCGACCAGTATTGATGTGGGTTGAAGCCGATCCTGCGACCACCGCGCCGATTCGTATGGATATGGATTGGAGCCGATCCCGCGACCGCTCCCGGCCGGCCTCCGCGATCACGCGGCGGCCGGCCGGTTCGCATCTCGCGCCGCCGTCGACGGATTCCGTTGCAAACATTGAACGCCTGTCGGCTGAAACGCGGAAAAATCGCCAAGCTTTTAAGAACATTATTGAATTCGAGGTGCGCCGCCTCTCAAATAGCGATCCTGTGCGCGTTCGCACAGCTCAACCGATCCTTTCGGGACGTGGAGAATCCACCCCGACGACCGGATGGGATGACCTCGGCGCCGCCGTCATTCTCCGCCGTCGGACCGGAATCGGGATGCGTAACGGGCGGGGTCGCGCTTCGGCGGCGAAAGCTGACGCGTTTGTGAACGGACAGGAGTCCTCACCGTGTCGTACACCGTCTCTCGCTCATCGCGGCGAACCGCGCACCCACTCTTCTTGAGCCATGCCGCGACCAACCGCCGGCACGTCTTCCGGCCCCGAGTGGTGGTCCTGGAAGACCGTTGCGTCCCCTCCACCCTGACGGTGACGAGCAGCGCCGACATCGCGACTCAGGATCACACCCTGCGCTACGCCGTCGCCCACGCCCAGAGCGGGGACACCATCCTGCTGACGGCCGCCGTCCGGGCCCCCATCGTGCTGACGCAGGGTGAGCTGATCCTCAGCCGAGACGTGACGATCATGAGCGTCCCCTCTCGAACCCCGACCATCAGCGGCGGCGGGGCCTCGCGGGTCTTCGAGGTCGCCGCAGGCGCTCACGTCAACCTGGTCAACCTCAACCTCATCGGCGGCAACGGCCTGGCCGGCGCGACCGCCGGCTCCTCGCCCGCCGACGGCAACGGCGGGGCCGTCCTCAACTTCGGCGCCCTCACGGTCGATGGCTGCACCCTCTCCGGCAACGCCGCGAACGCCTCCTTCGGCTTCGGCGGCGCGATCCTCAACGACAACGGGACCCTGACGGTGATCGACAGCACCCTCTCAGGCAATTCCGCCGCCAACGGCGGCGCCATCGCCGACTTCGGCTCGCTGACGGTGAGCGACAGCACGCTCGAGTCCAATTCCGCCGCCAACGGCGGCGCCATCTCCATCACCGGCTCGGCGACCGTGACCGACGCCACGGTGTCGAACAACTCGTCCGTCGGCGTGGGGGGCGGCATCTTCTGCTTCTCCGGGTCCCTGACGCTGAGCGACAGCGTCGTGGCCGGCAATTCGTCGTCGCTGGGGGGCGGCCTCGTCAACCAGTTCGGGACGATGATCGTCACCGACAGCGTGATCGCGGGAAACCGCGCGGGCGTCGGCGGCGGCGGGATCTTCACGTTCGACACCAGCTCGACGTTCATCTCGCGCAGCTTGCTCCAGAGCAACACCGCGGGGTTCGGCGGCGCCATCTCCAACGCCGGCTACTTGCAGGTCGGCGAGAGCCTCGTCGTCGGCAATACCGCCCTGAGCGCCAGCGGCGGCGGCATCGACTCGATCGGCGTGGTGGTGATCAACGACACCCTCTTCAAGCGGAATCGCGCGGCCGCCTTCGGCGGCGCCCTCTCGAGCGCCGGGGTCCTGTTCGTCAGCGCCAGCACGTTCGTCGAGAATTCCGCCGCGCAGGGGGGCGCCATCGCCAACTTCGCCTTCCTGTGGATGAGCGCCAACGACTTCCACGATAACAGCCCGGACGACATCCTCGGCGGATAGGCCGGCCCGCCGACGACGGCGACCTCACGTTTCCAGGATCGATCGATCCCCCCCCACCCGAAGCCGCGACCCGTCAGGGCCGGAACAGGGCGCCGCGCGTCCAGGGAACTCGCGGCGCCGTCCGGATTCTCACCCCTCTTGACGCGATGATTCTATTTTTATAGAAAGCGAATCGCGGGGCGTAGGCCCGGTTCGTTCCAGGAGCGTCCGAGGAGGAAGGAGGCCCGTGATGGCCCGGCAGTCGAGCGGCCAGCCGACGGATGCGGAGCTGGCGATCTTGCAGGTGCTCTGGGAGGGGGGGCCGTCGGGGCTGGGCAAGGTCCACGAGGCCCTGCGGGCGACGCGGCCGGTCGCGCTGACGACGGTGGCGACGACGCTCAAGGTCATGCTCACGAAAAAACTCGTCCGTCGCGACGACGGGCCGAAGGGCTACGTCTGGGCCGCCGAGACCACGCGCGGCGCGGCGGCTTCCGGGTTGCTGGGCAAGCTCGTCCGCAACGTCTTCGACGGCTCCGCGCGGGGCCTCGTCGCCCACCTGATCGAGCAGGGAGACCTCGACGACCGCGACCGCGAGGCCATCCGCGCCTTGCTCGACCAGGCCGACGACGCCGGACGCCCCCGAGAGCGAAAGGGGGGAGGCGCATGACTCCACTCGTCGCTTCGCCCTCGCCCGCCTGGACGGCCCTGGGCTGGACCTTCCTGCACATGCTCTGGGTCGGCGCGGTCGTCGGCTTGGGCGCCTCGCTCGCGCGGCGGGTGCTCCGGCGCGCGTCCGCCGAGATCCGCCACGCGGCGGCGCTGGCGAGCCTGGTCGTCCTGGCGGTCGGGCCGTTCGCCGCCTTCACCGTCGTCTACACCCCGTCCCCGCCGACGCCCGCGCCGAGGCCGACGGCGGCCCCGACGCCCGCCTTCGCCATCGACGCGAACTCCCGCGTCGCTTACGAGTCGGCCCCGTCCCGGATTCGTCCGGGCGCGTCCCTCGAATCGAAGAGAAGGTTTCGATTCCTGGATCCGTGGATTGGGATCCTACCCGGGGTCTGGCTCGGCGGCTCGGCCCTGACGCTGGCCTGGCTGGCGGCGGGGCTGGTCGGCGTCGAGCGGCTCCGGCGCTCGGGGCTCCCGCTCGAATCGGGCCCGGTCGCCGAGCGCTGTCGGGCGCTCGCGCGGTCGCTGGGAATCGCCCGCGAGGTCGGGGTCGCCGTCTGCGACCGGATCGCCGCGCCGGTCCTGATCGGGATCGTCCGCCCCCTGATCCTGCTGCCGACCGCGGCCCTGACCGGCTGGGCCCCCGACCAGGTCGAGATGGCCCTGCTCCACGAGCTGGCCCACCTGCGCCGCCGCGACAACCTCGTCAGCCTCTTTCAGAAAATTATGGAGGCGCTTTTATTCTTCCATCCGACGACGTGGTGGCTCTCGGCCTGGGTCCGCCTGGAGCGAGAGACCTGCTGCGACCGCCTCGTCGTCGCCCGCACCGGCCGTCCCCGCGCCTATGCGGAGCTGCTCGCCGTTCTGGCGTCTGCCCGCCCCGCGCCGGCGGCCGCGCTCTCCCTGGCCGAACGCCCGATCACGACACGGATCCGTCGCATCCTGCTCATGGAGGACCGCCCGATGACGATGAAGCCCACCGCCCCCGAAGCCTTCGCCCTCTGCGCCGCGACCCTGCTCGCCGCCGCGCTCGCGCTGCCCACCCGCGCCGAACCCCCGGCCGCCAGGCCGAAGGCCGACGCCCGCGCCGACCTGAAGCGGCTGGCCGAGGCCGTCGCCGCACTCCCCGCCCCCCCGAATCCCCAGGGGCCCGATGAGCGATCGAAAGCCCTGATGGACATCGCCCGTAAGCAGGTCGACCAAGGCGATCGCGCGGGGGCGTTGAAGGCGATTGAATATGTGAGGATCGCGGCACCCATCGGTAAGGACCTCTGGCGCGACGACCTGGCGTCCATGGACGCCGCCGGCCTGCTGCAAATTGCCGCGATCCGCTACGACGCGGGCGACGTGGAGACCGGCCGGGCCCAGTTCCGCCAGGTCGTCGACCTGGTGTGCAAGCCGGACCCCGCCCAGGACGCCGCGATGATGCGCCTCGTGACGCGGGCCCTCGGCCTCCTGGTCCAAGACGAGGGGCACGGCGCCGACGGCACGCCGGTGGTCGTTTCCGTGCAGGTCCAGGGTGGCGACGCCGAGAAGGCGGATGCGACGGAAGGTCCCATTGCGATCCCGGTGAAGCTGGAAGTCCTCGACCACCTGAGCCGTATCCTCGCGGAACGCCGCGAGATCGAGCCGCTGCGCCAGGTCGCCGCCTACACCACGGGGCTGGCCGAGCCGCTGCGGAACCCCCTCCTCTCGTCGTTCCTGTGCGGCGGCCTGGGCGGTCGGCTCGTCCTTGCGGGCGACGTGGCGGGCGGACGCACGCTGATCGCGAAGGTGCGAAAGCTCATCGAGGAGACGCCCGACCGCGAGTTGAAGGAGGAGGCCGTCCTGCTGCTCGCGACCAGCCTCGGAGAGTCCGACCCCGAGGCCGCGCTGGAGCTGTTCGCGGCCGTGCCGCCGGCCCGGCGCAACGTCGCGCTGCGGAAGATCCTCGAAAACCTGTGTACATTCGAGGCCGCGGACTGGCTCGACTCGGGCGGGATCAAGATCACGATCGGCGATCCCGGTCTGGCCCCGAAGGACGGCGTCCGCGCCCGCGCGGCGCTGTCGAAGTTCGCGGCGGTCGCGGCGACGATCGAGGGCGACGCGGCTCGGGCCCGGACGCTCGCGGTGCTGGCCCACCTCCAGGCCCGCGCTAGCGACCTCGCCGGGGCCCTCGCGACGGCCGAGGCGATCCCGGATCTCCGCCGCGACGGCCGTCCCGAGCCCAACGACGGCTTCCACGACTCCATCAAGCCCGCGACGTTCGCCCTCATCGGCTGGCGACGCGCCCAGGCCGGGGACGAGGCCGGCGCGGCCGCCGCGTTCGCCCGATCGAAGGACCTGGCCCGCGCCGTGACGCACGACGCCGAGCGGCTCATTGCCTGGATCGTCCTGGCCGGGAAGCTCGAAGCGACGGGCCGACCCGACGAGGCGGCGGAGGTGCTGTCCGAGGCCGTCCCCCAGGCCCTCGCCCAGCCCGAGCCCCGCCGGTCGCGGATGCTCGCCATGCTCGCCGAGATCCAGCTCGGGGCGGTCGGCGTCGCCGAGTCCTCGAAGATCGTCGACGCGATCCGCGACGAGCCCGGCCTTGAAAAAGCCCGCGCCCTGAACGCCGTCGCACGCCGGCTCCACGAGGACGGCGACGCCGAGGCCGCCCGAGCCCTCGCCCGCCGGGCGCTCGCCCACCTCCAGCCCAGGGCGTCCGATCCGAGGTTGATCCCGGGCGATCGCCTCAGCAGCACCCGGGACGGGTTCATCGATTACGACCTGGAGACGCCCATGACCTGGGTCGCGCTCCACCGCTCCTCGATGCGGCCCGCCCTCCGCACGCTGGCCGGCGAGCCCGACGCCGACCTCGCCGCCCCGGTCCCCATGCCGCAAGGCGACCACTCCGCGAAGGTCGGTGCGGCCTTCCGCCGAGGCGGCCTTGACGAGGCCCTGAAGGCGGCCGAGGCCATCGAATCGCCGGCCGAGAAGGCCGCCGCCCTCTGGAGCCTGGCCTACACCGTCGCGATCGACGCCGAGCGAAAGTGAGGGGAGGACTGGCGCGCGATCGTCGATCCTGATGCATGGTCACTGTAGGCGACGCCCCGCGCGGAGCAGCCCGCGAGCCGATCGGCGGGGCCGTCGCGGGATGTCGCGATGAGTCGAGAACGGGCGAACAAAGCCAATTTCGGGGGCTGGAATGCGGGTTTAACCCATTGTAGCAATCGGGCTTGGGGCGATTGGCTTCGTTTTTGGGCGGGGCCGAGCGAACCCAAATCGCCGACCGGGGTTCGTCGGCCGGCTCGTTCGTCGACTTGAGGAAATCCGGCTTCCCGGCCCGGGGACGCTGGGCTACCATGCCGCGGACCGTCTGGGGAGAGTCCGCGCACGAGGCGCGGAGGCCTGGGAAAAGGACATGGAGGGACACGCATGACGATTTACGACATGGCCATGGCGGCCGTCCTGATCGCGGGGATGGTCCGCGGCGCCTGGCGAGGCATCACCTGGCAGCTGGCGAGCATCGGGTCGCTGGTGCTGGGATATCTGTTCTCCTATCCGGTCTCGGCGATGATCGCGCCCCACCTGCCGGGGACGCCCGAGGCGGCCCGCGCGATGTCGATGGCCGGGGCCTATCTCACGGTCTCGGGCGCCGTGTTCGGCGCGGCCTGGATGGTCCGCAACGTCATCCGCAAGATGAAGTTCGAGGCCTATGACCGACACCTGGGCATGATGCTGGGCGGCGTCGAGGGAGTCGCGGTGGGGATCCTGGGGACGATGCTGGTCGTCAGCGTCGCGCCCGCAACCCGCCAGCCGATCTTCGCCAGCCCGACCGGCAAGGTGGTCAACGGCGTCGTCAGCCACGTCGGGCCGGTCCTGCCGGCCGAGGTCCGCAACGCGCTGGCCCCGTTCTGGAACGGCGCGGGCCCGGTCGCCGCCGACTCGGACGGTGCCGAAGTCGACGCCGTCGCGGACGACTCCGACGCGAACTTCGCCGATGCGACCGAGGCGGCGCCCCTCCGCGACCCGAACGTCCGCGCCGTCGCCTCACGCGCCGCCTCCCGGCTCGACGCCGAGGTCGGCCGCCGCCTCGAATCGGGCGCGACCGCCGACGCCGAAGCCCTCGCCCCCGAGACGGCCGAGTTGCCGTCGGCCCGCGAGGTCATGAGTCGGCTCGTCGAGCAGGGCAAGCGCAAGGCCGAGGAGGCCGTGGTGCAGTCGCTCGACGTCGACCCCGACGGCAAGGCGTCCACGATCCGCGACCTGATCGAGAAGGACAAGGCCCGCCTCCAGGACGCCGTCTCGGGCGCGGTCGACGAGACCCGACGCAACCTGACCGGCCAGGTCACGGACGCGGTCGACGAGACCCGACGCAACGTGACCGACCAGCTCCAGGGCCGGGCCGGGCAGCTTCAAGGCAAGGCCGGCGACGTCCAGCGCCGCATCGGCGAGGCCCGCTCGCGGCTCGACCGCACGCAGGAGCAGGTCGTCAAGGCCCGCCAGCGGCTGGAGCAGGGGGCCGACGGCGCGATCGACCAGGGCCGCCGCAAGATCGAGCAGTCCCTCACCGACGCCATCGGCAAGGGGCTCGACCGCCTGGGCCTCCCCGATCCCGCCCCGGAGAAGGCCCCCCGATGAGCGACGCCGATCGCCAGGAGATCCACCTGGACGTGGGGGACCGCCCCATCAACCTGATCCAGGTCCTGAAGCGGGCCGGCTGCGTGCTGAGCGGCGGCGAGGCCAAGAACCTCGTCGCCGAAGGGCTCGTCCTCGTCAACGGCGAGCCCGAATCCCGCAAGCGCCGGCAGATGGCCCGCGGCGACGTCGTCGACCTCGACGTCGAGGACGGCCCGAGGATCATCCTCGACTGACGCCGCGCCGGGCGGTCAGCGGAAACCTCCGGCGACGTCCAGGGTCTCGCCCGTGATCCAGTCGGCATCCGACGAGGCCAGGAACGCGACGGCGGGGGCGACGTCGTCGGGCCGTCCGATGCGGCCGAGGGGCGAGTCGGCCTCGAACCGCCTTTGAAAATCGCTCTCAGCCAGGCCGGCGGCGTGCACCCCCTCGGTCTCGACCATGCCGGGATTGACCGAGTTGACGCGGATCTTCCTGGGGCCCAGCTCCTTGGCCAGCGACCGCGTGACGGCGTCCACGGCGGCCTTGCTGGCGTTGTAGACCGTGCCCATGGCGGGGGTGGAGGTCGCGACGACCGAGCTGATGTTGATGATGGAGCCCCCCTCGGGGCCGAACCGCTTGACGGCCTCGCGGCAGGCGAGGATCACGCCCAGGACGTTGAGGTCGAACATCCGCCGGAACGACTCGACGCCCGCCTCCTCGATCGGGAAGAACTCGTAAACGCCGGCGTTGTTGACCAGGACGTCCACCGCGCCGAAGGCCCGCATCGCCTCGTCGAAGAGTGGAGGGACCTCCGCCGGGTCGGCCAGGTTCGCTCGCACGGCGACGGCCCGGCCGCCGGCCTCGGCGATCGCGGCGACGACCCGATCGGCCGCCTCCTTGCTGGAGGCGTAGTTCACGACCACCGCCGCCCCATCGGCCGCCAGCCGTCGTGCGATCGCCGCCCCGATCCCCTTCGACGCTCCCGTCACCACCGCCACCTTGCCGTCGAGCTTCGCCATCGAATGGCCTCCGGTTGGAATACCCGCAAACGTGGACGACGGGTATCGTAGGAGGGCCTTTCGAGGCGGCAAGTACGCACTATTTGGTAAGTGCCCCAGGCTGAGGAGATACGGCCATGACGCGACCTGCCGGCGGCTGCGGCCTGGAAGCCGCGCTCGCGGTGATCGGCGGCAAATGGAAGCCGATCGTACTCTGGCGCCTCGCGCCCGGGCCGCGCCGGTTCGGCGAGCTGCGGCGGCTGGTGACGGGCGTCAGCGAGAAGATGCTGGCCCAGCAGCTCCGCGAGATGGAGGCCGACGGGATCGTCTCGCGCAAGGACTACCGAGAGGTCCCCCCGCGCGTGGAGTACGCGCTGACCGATCTCGGGGCGACGCTCCCCGAAGTCCTGCGGCCCCTCTGCGAGTGGGGCCTGCACCTTCAAGCCCGCATCGACGGGGCCCAATCCGAGGCCGGTTGAGCTCCGGCCGTTCCCGGGGGTGGTCCCGACGTCCTCGTCCGGGCCGCCCTGATTCGCCGCAAGTCTTGAGTACCGAAGGTGGGACTTGAACCCACACGGGTGTTACCCCAACGGATTTTGAATCCGTCGCGTCTGCCATTCCGCCACTTCGGCCCGGTACGAACAGCATGAGGGGGAAGCCGGCGGCTGTCAACCCCGGCTTGCGGAGACCGATCGGGCGGGCGAGGGGTCACTCGACGAGATGGTAAGTGACCTTGGCGGGGCCGGCCCACTGGGGGATGGTGACGACGGCGTTGTTCGACAGGTTCAGCTTGTTGACGATCAACTGAGTGCCGTACTTGTTGTTCGAGCCCCCCGCGAAGTTCGCCGCCGCGCCGGGGGCGTAGATCACCCCTCCGATCTGGTTGTTCGTCCCGTTCGCGATCGAGATCGTCCGGGGCGTGTAGTCGCCGGTGACCGGGTTCTTATCCGATCGCTGGAAGATGGAGATGCCCTCATAGGGGCCGCTGGTGGGGGGATTCAGGGTGGTCCCGTTCCCCCCCTGGATGCTGAGGTTGCCGTTGTCCAGGTAGATCATCACCCCGTTCCCCGTCGCGCGGACCCCGTTGCTGACGACGAAGTCGCCGTTGCGGATGTAGTAGACCCCCGGATTCAGGGTGTAGTTCATACCGCCGGAGCTGAGGTTCAGGCCGTTCTCGTAGACGCCGGGGTCGATCGGGAAGGGGTTCGTCGGATTCCAGCCCGAGGGGGCCTGGCGGGTGGCCAGGCCCGAGGTGGTCGGCCGGGCGAGGCTCGCCCGGGGGTCGACGATGGCGGCCGGGTCGCTCCAGGGCTGGACCGAGCCGACCTTGTCGGTGTTGCTGCCGCTGTAGAGGTCCAGACCCCCCCCGATCCGGAGGACCGGCGCCTCGACGTATCCCATGTTGTTGATGGTCGCGGCCTTGAGGTGGTTCGACTTCACCTGGACCTCGCCCGGGGCGATGATCCGGGCGCTGCCGGCCACCGAGAGGCTCGCCTGGTCCTTCGCGTTCAGGAGGACGACCGCGGGGGGGGCGTTGGGCTTGAGGTAGGAGACCGCGCGGGCGGAGACGTCGATCGGGGCGCCGCCCCAGATCGCGCTGAAGAACCGGGGCTGGTGGGAGACGATTACGACCTCGAAGGCCCCGGTCCTGCCTGCGTACCGGCTCGGCGATATCGGGGATCGGACGGTCACCGTGGCACCTGGGCCGGCCGAGAAGCCGTTGGCCGCCGCGTAGTCCTGGGCCGCGGCGACGGCCGCCGCCTGGGGGGACTGGCCGTTGTTCGCCACGACCGCCGCCTGGTAGGCGCAGATGGCCGCGAACGACGCCGAGTCGGCCGCCGCCTGCGCCCGGCGGCATTCGGCCATCAGCAGGCCGGCGTCGAAGACCAGCGCCAGGACCCCGATCAGGGGGATCAGGCAGAACGCCGCCACGACGGCGACGGCCCCGCGCCGGGCGCCGCGTCGGTTCACGATCGCATCGCGGATCATCATCGGTCGCCTCGCTTCCAGATCCAGCTCGACCGCCCCCGACTCAGTACGAGATCGGCGAGGTCGCGGTGCTCCTGAACGTGACGGCCGGAAGATAAGCCTCCGGCACCCACTGATACCGAAGCGTCACGGTCGCCGTGCTCGACGTCATGAGGAGCTCGCCGGTCAGCGCGGTCGCGTCCATCCCGACCGCCTTGTCCCTGGCGAATTGCAGCATTGTGGCGCTCGTCGGCGCCGGCTGTTTCGCCTCCGCCTGGAACTCCTTCCCCCGCACGGAGGCCCACCGCGCGGCCTCGCAGGCCAGGTAAGTGACCTGGTGGTAGCGGAAGATCCCGAGGCCGAGGACGAAGGTCCCCAGGAGGAGCGTCAGGAGGACCGGATAGACGACGGCGGCCTCCACGAGCACGATTCCCCGACGACCCCGGCCTTGACGGTTTCGCCTCATCATCGCCTTCAAGCTCCTGGGTTCGGGTCACCAGGGGGGCGCCTCATCCGGACGGTCCGGGTGATGGAGATCGAATCGGGGACCCCCGGATACGGGAACAGGGGGTGGAGGGTGTAACGCGCCGCCACCTCGACGTAGGCCCCCCCCGCGAGGTCCGTCCCCTGGCGGAGCTCGATGGTCGGGGGCGTCTCCAGGTCGACGGCCCGGGCCAGCGCGTCCGCCTGCACCTCCCCGTACGACACCGGCTTGTCGGTGCGCGTCGCGCCGCGAATCGCCCCGACGCGGGCGCACTCGGCCAACGTCATGACGTCGGCGAAGGCGCGGGCGAAGTCGATCGTGATCACGCAGAGGAAGCAGAGCGGCGGGAGCAGCAAGGCCAGCTCGAGCGCCGCCGCGCCCCGACGACTCGACTTCCCGGACCTCACGCGACGCATGGCGAGACTCCCCTCTGAACGTCTGAACGATCGTCCCAACAGGCCGAAAAGCGGCCGTCGCGTTCGTGCCCTCCCCCCGCGAGGGGGGAAGGACGTTATGGACCAGGCCCGGACCGCCGACGACCTCCTCAACCGTCTTCCCCCCTCGCGGGGGAAGACAGACCCCGAAGGGGTCAGATGAGGGGGAGGACCAGCACGGGAACCGTCGGGATTCGCGATCCGGCGGCCCGCAACGCCGACGGCCTTCGTGCGGGTCTCCCTCTCATCCGGCCCTGCGGACCGTCGAACCAGCGGGCTTCCCACGCTCCCTCTGAAGAACTCCTAGCTCACGAAGGCTCGCGAGGCGAATCTCCGTCTCACGAAGGCCACGTCCCCGCGCCATGCGCCCGCGAGGGGGGCCGGGGGGCGTCCATGAGGGCTTCCTCATGAAAGTTCACGGCGATTTTTGACAAGGACGCGGACGTGACCTTGTATTCCCCTGTAGGCCGACACGAACACGTCGGCCGCCGACGGAGGAGACGGACGCGAGCCGGTCGGATCATCGGGCGTTTCCCGGGCCCTTTCGGGCCTGACGCCGTCCGCCCCGCTCGCGACGAAGGGCTTCGACTCGATCGCCCCACCGCCCGGCCCCGCCCGCCGTGACGAACCACCGACGACCGGCCGAGGATGCCGTCGTCGCCGGCCTCCACCCCCCCTGACCTCAAGGAGAGACTCCGATGCGCAATTTCCTGAACCGCCTGATGACCGAAGAAGACGGCGCCACGATGGTCGAGTACGCCCTGATGGTCGCCCTGATCGCCGTCGTCGTCATGGCCGGCGCCGCCGCCCTGGGGACGGCCATCAACAGCAAGTTCGACACCGTCAAGACCTCGGTGTCCACCGCGGGCAACTAAGCTAAAACTCCGTCGCCGTTGGGCCGACGACTGATCGTCTTCGCCGGGGGCGGGCTCTGGACGTGGGGGCCCGCCCGGTCGACTTCACGGGGAGTGCGACATGTTTCCACTCCTGAAGCGTTCCGCGACGCCGTCGGACTCCGTCGACGGCGACGCGAGGAAACATGGTTTCGGCCGATTCGTCGCCGCCGAAGTGGGGGCGACGATGGCCGAGTACGGCCTCATGCTCGGCCTGATCGCCGCCGTCCTGATCCTGACCGTGAGCCAGATCGGGACCGTTACGGCCGCGAAGCTTCAACTGGCGGTGGCCGGATTCGCCGACGCCGGGCCCGCCGACGCTGGGCCGCCGATGCCCCAGTGATTGAGCGGGCCGACTTCTCGCAGGTGACGTGGAAGGGAGCGACGGAGCCGTGGACCGCTGGCAAATGCTGTTCCTGTCGTCGGCGGCGGTCGCGACCTTGATCGCCGCCGCGACCGACCTCTGGAAGTTCAAGGTGTACAACGCCCTGACGTTCCCGGCGCTGCTGGGGGGGCTGGCCGCGTCGGCGTGGGTCGGCGGCTGGTCGGGGCTGGCGACGAGCGGGCTCGGGGCCCTGACCGGCTTCGGGCTGCTCATCGTCTTCTTCGCGATGGGGGGCGTGGGGGCGGGGGACGTCAAGCTGCTGACGGCCCTCGGCGCCTGGCTCGGGCCGTCGCTGACGTTCCAGGTCTTCCTCGCCGCGTCGCTCGCGGCGGGGCTCTACGCCATAGTCCTGACGGTCCTGAGCGGCGGCCTGGCCGCGACGGCCGTCGACCTGCTGTTCCTGATCCTGCGCCTCCGCCGGGGCGACCTCGTCGCGAAGGGAGGCCCCTCGATCCGCGAGGAGGCCGCCCGGCCCGACCGCCGCCGTCGGCTGGTGCCGTTCGCCGCCATGACCTGCCTGGGGTTCTTCGCGACGGTCGCCTGGCGCGCCGCCGATCTCGATGAATTCCGCACCCCGTTCGAGGCCCCGCCGACGATCGCGACCGCCCCGGCGTCGCGCGTCGGCGTCGCGGCCGTCCTCCCATCGCCATTCCTTGAAGGGACCACGCCATGAGGCCGCAGACCCTGGCCGTCGTGTTGCTGGCCCTGGGCAGCGGCCTGGCCGCCGTCTGGGGCGTCCGGTCGTCCCTGAAGAAGCCGGCCGCCGAGGAGACCGTCCCCGCGGTCGTCGCCAAGCTCGACCTCAGGCGCGACGAGGTCATCGACGCGGCGGCGGTCGAGATCCGAAACGTCCCCAAGAGCCAGGCGCCCGCCGGCGGCCTCGCCGCCATCGAGGAGGCGGAGGGGCGGACCACCTACATCCCGATGCTCCCCGGCGAGTTCGTCATCGAGCCCAAGCTGCTCCCCAAGGGGAGCCGCGCGGGGCTGGCGTCGATGATCAAGCCGGGGATGCGGGCCTTCACGATCACGACGCCCACCTTCTCGTCGAGCCTCGCCGGCTTCCTGATGCCGGGGAACCGGGTGGACGTCCTGCTGACCCTCACCCCGTCCGGCTCCTCCTCGACCGAGGACGCGACGACCTCGACCCTCCTCCAGAACGTCGAGCTGTTGGCCGTGCATACGATGGTCGACGCCCCGGCCGACAACCGGGCCAACCCCACCGAGGCCCGGTCGGTGACCCTGTTGGTGACGCCTAAGCAGGCCTCGATCCTGGACCTCGCGCAGAACAAGGGGACGCTCCACCTCTCCTTGCGCAACAGCAAGGACGAGACGGACGCGGAGGAGACGACCGCGACGCTGGCCGACCTGGGCCTGATCCGCCCGACTCCGCCGACGCTCGCCGAGGCGGCGCCCCCGCCCCCGCCGCCCCCGGCCCCTGATCCGGAGCCGGTCCCGGTGGTGCTCTCAATCCGAACCTTGCGAGGCACTTCCGCCGGCCGCGACGAGATCACCGTGCTCCGCCGAGGCCGGCCCCCCGCGACGGGCGCGGGTGTGACGGGCCCGCCGACCGTCGCCACCCCCGCCCCCCCGCGTCGATCGCGTTGAACGCGCGGCTCGCGCCGGACGTTCCAGGGAATGCCGCTCTTGATGTAAGGGATTAATCATGCCTTGCTTCATCGTCGCCGACGACGAGTCGATCGCCTCCCGGATCCGGTCTGTACTGGCCTTCCACAAGCGGGACTGCCCGAAGACGAACGTCCTGCCGACCGACCAGGCGGCGGGGCGGCTGGGCCGCGAGCCGGCCGTCGGGTTGGTGGTCGCGGTCCTGCCGCCCGACCCCGCGACGGCGCTCGAGCTGCTGGCGCGGCTGGCGCCGATGGCCGACGGCGGGCTGCTGGCGGTCGGCCCGACCTCGGACGCCCGGCTCGTCGTGCAGGCCCTGCGGACCGGCGTCCGCGACTACCTGGACAGGTCCGACCTGGAGGCGGAGCTCGACGCGGCGGTCAAGCGGATGGCGGCGTCGACCCACGCCGGGGCGTCGCACGGCCGGGTGGTCGCCGTGCTGGCGCCCAGCGGCGGCTCGGGGTCGAGCACGATCGCCGCCAACCTCGCCTCGGCGATGGCGGCGGAGCACGGGTCGGCCGGGCTGTTCGACCTCAAGCTGGAGGCGGGCGACCTCGCGGCCCTGCTGGACCTCAAGCCGACGTACACCCTGGCCGACCTCTGCAAGACGGCCGCCCCGTTCGACAAGGTGATGCTCGAACGCTCGTTCGCCCGCCACGAGTCGGGCGTGAGCCTGCTCGCCGCCCCCCGGCGGCTGGCCGATGCGCCCCTGGTCCGCCCGGAAGGGGTGGCCCGCGCGCTCGACCTGGCGCGATCGCTCTTCCCGGCCGTGGTGGTCGACGTCGACCACCACTTCCGCGACGAGCAGCTCGTGGCGATCCGCGACGCCGACGTCCTGGCGGTCGTCTTCCGCCTGGACTTCAACTCGCTGCGGAACGTCCACCGGACGATGGAGCACCTGGGCCGCCTTGGCCTGGCCGGCGACCGGGTCCGCCTGGTCGTCAATCGCTCCGGCCAGCCCGGCGAGGTGCCCCACGCCAAGGCGGAAGAGGCCCTGGGGGGCGTCATCGCGTTTTCGGTCCCGGAAGACGCCCGGACGGTGGCGCGGGCCAACAACAACGGCGTCCCCTTCGTGATCGAGGCCCCGTCCTCGAAGGTGGCGAGGAGCCTGGTCCAGCTCGCCAGGCTGCTGGTCCCGCCGTCGGCGCATGCCGGGGCGTCGGCTTCCGCCGAATCGAGGCCCGGTTGGCGGCCCTGGCGGAAGCGAAACGTCGCCGCGCTTTAGGTCCGACGACGCCCCGAAACGCGTCCTAGGGTTGGGTTGGGCCTCGGTTCGAGTCCCCGGCGGGCGGCGCGACCGCGGCCCTCGGCATCCCGGAACGGAAGAATCCGATGAGCATGACTGACGTGCATCTGGACCGGCGGGGCTCCTCCCCCCCCTCGGCGGCGGAGCGGCACCTGCGGATCAAGAAAGACCTGCATGAGAAGCTGATCTCCGAGCTGGAGCTCTCGTCGATCGGCTCGATGAGCCAGGACGAGATCCGCGAGGAGATCCGCCGAGGGGCCGAGCAGCTCTGCATGCGGCACGACGACCTGCTGAGCCTCCCCGAGCGGGAGCGGCTGATCGAGGAGGTGCTCGACGAGACCTTCGGCATCGGCCCGCTCGAGGGCCTGATGCGCGACGCGACCGTCTCCGACATCCTGGTCAACGGCCCCAAGGTGGTCTACGTGGAGCGTCGGGGCCGCCTGGAGCGGACCGACGTCGTCTTCAACGACGAGAAGCACCTCCAGGAGATCGTCCGGCGGATCGTGGGCCGGGTCGGCCGGCGGATCGACGAGACCTCCCCCCTGTGCGACGCCCGGCTCCCGGACGGCTCGCGCGTCAACGCGGTGATCCCCCCCCTGGCGCTCGACGGCAGCCTGCTGTCGATCCGGCGCGCGGGGAAGTCGCCGCTCCTGACGCACGACTTGGTCGAGAAGCGGGCCATCACGCAGGAGATGGTCGACTTCCTGGCCGCCTGCATCAGGGGGCGGGTCAACATGGTCATCTCGGGGGGGACCGGCTCCGGCAAGACGACGCTCCTGAACGCGCTCTCGGCGTTCATCCCCGAGGACGAGCGTGTGGTGACGATCGAGGACGCGGCCGAGCTGCGGCTCCAGCAGCCGCACGTCGTCCGGATGGAGACCCGGCCGCCGAACATCGAGGGGGAGGGGGCCATCTCCACGCGAGACCTCGTCAAGAACTCGTTGCGGATGCGGCCCGAGCGGATCGTCGTCGGCGAGTGCCGGGGCTCCGAGACGCTGGACATGCTCCAGGCCATGAACACCGGCCACGACGGCTCCATGACCACGATCCACGCCAACGACACCCGCGACGCGATCGGCCGTATGGAGATGATGGTCGGCATGGCGGGCTTCGACCTGCCGATCTGGATCATCCGCCGCCAGATCGCCTCGGCCGTGCAGATCCTCGTCCAGGCGTCGCGGCTCTCCGGGGGCGTGCGGCGGATCATGAAGATCTCGGAGATCGTCGGCATGGAGGAGGACGTGGTCAGCATGCAGGACCTCTTCGTCTTCAAGCAGACGGGGGTCGACGAGGACCGGGCCGCGCAGGGCTACCACTTCTGCACCGGGGTCCGGCCCAAGTGCCTGGAGCGGCTGGAGGAGGCGGGCATGAAGCTCCCGCCCGAGATGTTCGAGAGCCGGATCCTGACGTCGAAGCCCCTGCCGGAGCCCCCGCCCCCCGATGAGGACCCGCGCGGCGGGGAGCGGCTCTGGGGGATGTTCGGCCGGGGTCGCGGGGAGGGGGCGTGATGAACGACGTGATCGTCCTGGGGCTGGCGGCGGCGTCGGCCGTCGCGTTCGTGGTCGCGGTGTTCCAGGTCGCCTCGGACCTGTTCCTCCGCGACCGCGCGCGGATCAGCGACCGGGTCGACGTGGAGTTCCTCAAGAAGAAGGCGGCGGCGTCGGCCGCGAAGGCGAAGAAGGCCTCGCTGTTCAAGAACCTGGACCAGATGGACGCCGCGGTCCGGGCCGGCTCGGGCTCGCCGACCTGGAGCCAGGCGTTCGAGTCGATGGTGGAGCAGTCCGGGCTGGAGGTCACGCCGGGGCGGCTGCTGTCGATCGCCGGGGGGGCCGCCGCGGCTTTGGGCCTCGCGGCGTTCGCCGCCCGGGGCCGCCCCCTCGACGCGGCGCTCGCGGCGCTGCTGGGGGCCGTCGCGCCGATCTTCTACGTCAAGAAGGTGCGCGACGCCCGCATCGAGCGGCTCCGTTCCCAGCTCCCGGAGGCCTTCGAGCTGATGGCTCGGGTGGTCCGGGCCGGGCAGAGCCTGGGGCAGGCGGTGCTCGGCGTGGCCCAGGAATTCCCGCAGCCGATCTCGGCGGAGTTCGCCTACTGCTACGAGCAGCAGAACCTCGGGCTCTCGCCGGAGGTCACGTTCCGCGAGCTCACCCGGCGGACCGGGATCGTGGAGCTGAAGATCTTCGTCCTGGCCGTCCTGGTGCAGCAGCAGACCGGCGGCAACCTCGCCGAGATGCTCCTGAAGCTCTCCGCGGTGGTCCGCGAGCGCTACCGGATCCGGGGGGCGGTGCAGGCCCTAACCGCCGAGGGGCGGATGCAGGGCTGGGTCCTGGCGGGGATGCCGCCGGTGATGCTCCTGGTCCTCCTGCTGATGAACCGCGACTACGCGATGATCCTGTTCGAACACTCCGAGATCCTCATGGGGACCTTCGCCATCGAGATGGTGGGCGTCCTCTGGATCCGCAAGATCGTCAACTTCGACTTCTGATCCTGATCCTGATCCTGATCCCGATCGCGAGGAGCGGCCATGGACGCGGATTCGGTCATCCTGTTCGTCGTCTTCGCGGCGACCGTCGGCCTGGCGACGCTCGCCGGCCTGGCGTTGTCGGGGAAGGGGCGGCGGCTCTCGGACCGGCTCGACGAGCTGGCCGGCAAGGCCGAGCGCGCGGAGCGGCCGGAGTCGGTCGCCAAGCTGGCGCGGGCGGCCCTGCCGAAGCTCGGCAAGGTGATCGTGCCCGATAACGAGGTCGAGCGCAACCGCCTCTCCACGAGGCTGGTGCAGGCGGGGCTCTACCACCGCCAGGCGCTCCACGTCTTCCTGGGCGTCAAGCTGTCGATCATGCTGGCCGCCCTGGTGCTGGGGGCGGGGCTGACGCTGACCGGCGCGGCCCCGCCGGCCTATACGATGGGCGCGGCGCTGGGCCTGTTCATCGCCGGCATGATCGGCCCGAGCTTCTGGCTGGACCGCCGCCGCGGCAAGCGCCAGCTCAAGCTCCGCCGGGCCTTGCCCGACGCCCTCGACGTCTTGATCATCTGCCTGGAGGGGGGGCTGAGCTTCCAGAGCTCCCTCAAGCGGGTCGCCGAGGAGATCGTCTCGGCCCACCCGCTGCTGGGCTATGAGCTGCGGATCGCCGACCGCGAGATCCAGCTCGGCCGCTCGCCGGCCGAGGCACTCCTGCACTTCGCCCAGCGCAGCGACCTGGACGAGGCGCTGTCGCTCTCCACGGTCGTCGGCCAGTCGGAGCGGTTCGGGGCCAGCCTGGTCAAGAGCCTGAAGACCCACTCCGAGACCATCCGCGAGCGCCGCAAGGTGCAGGCCGAGGAGCGGGCGCAGAAGGCGGCGACCAAGATGCTCTTCCCCACCCTGTTCTGCATCTTCCCGGCCATCTTCGTGATCCTGCTGGCGCCGGCCGCCTTCCAGGTCATGAAGTCGATGGGGAGCCAGGGGGACGTCAAGGGCGGGGCGGGCGCGTCGGCCCCGTCAATCGCCGCGCGTCGCTGAGGCCCGCGTCAGGGCGGGGTCCGGGCGGCGCGGGGGCGGGATCGGGCCGGGATCGGAGCCGGGACGGCGGCGGCGAGGGCCTCGCCCGGGAGGAAATCCGGCGGGGCGGAGCGGGCGGCGAGGGCGGCGTCGGCGGCGCGGAGGCCTTCGCGGGCGGCGGCGGAGGCCGGCTTGGCGGCGGCGACCTCCGCGTAGATCGCCCGCGCGTCCTCCAGGCGTCCCTCCATCGCCAGCACCAACGCCAGGTTCGACTGCGCGTCGGCCCGATCGCAGCCCGCCTTCGCGAACTCGACGAGCGCGGCCTCGCGTTCCCCCTGGCGGGCCAGGACCAGGCCCAGGTTGTTGTGGCTCCGCGCGTGGCGCGAGTCTTTCTTGATCGCCTTGCGGAAGCACCCTTCGGCGTCCGCCCAGCGGCGCTGGAGGTAGTAGCTGTAGCCTCGGTCGCACAGGACGTCCGGGTCGTTGGGGGCGAGCTTGACGGCCCGATCGAAGTGCTCGTCGGCCTGCTTGCGCTCGCCCCGCTCCTCGGCCAGGACCGCCAGCCGGACCTCGGCGTCGGCGCGGCGGGGGTCCTTCTTCAGGGCGTCGCGATAGGCGGCCTCGGCCCCGGCCAGGTCGCCCGACTCCTCCTGCGAGCGGCCCAGCGCGACCTCGACGTCGGCCGCCTGCCGTCGCGAGACCTTCGACGGGCCCAGGCCGTTCAGCAGGCTCGCCGATTCGTGCTCGACGCGGCGGCCGGCGCCGCCTCGGCAGCCGGCGCCCATGGCGAGCGCCGCCGCGACGAGGGCCAACCCGAGAATCCGGCCTGCGCGAGCACCCGGTCGCATGATCATCCCACCCTTCCGTTCGGTTTCATTCCGTTCAGGCCGACGATGGCGAGGCACCCCGCTCACTGGCCGGGGACCGCCCCGATCATCTGGTTGGTGACGCCGCTGGGGCTGTTCACGCCGTTCGCGTTGATCGGGATCGGCGGGCCGTACTGCTGGGTCCGGTTCAGGATGTTCGCGCTGATGACCTGCGAGTTCACGCCCGACATGCCGAACGGCAGCGGCTGGCCGACGAGCACGCGGTCCTCGGCGATCGGGAACGACGCGGCGGCCAGCAGGTCCAGGACGGCCCGCCGCCGCTCGCCGGCCAGTTCCGGGTCGTTCGGCGTCCGCTCGACGATCAGCGGGTAGGGGCTCGCGGCGAGCTGGGCCGACAGCTTCTGGAGCTGGTCGCGGCCCCGCTCGTTCAGCTCGGCCGAGCCCGGGACGAAGTCGTAGTGGTGCAGGGCGAGCCGGGCCTCGGCGCCGTTGGCGGCCATCGTCCTCCCCATGGCGTGGACCGACGTCCCCAGGGGCCGGGGCTTGAACTCCTCGGGGTAGCCGAGCACCTTCCCCTGGGCCCGCCGCCAGTGCCACGACCGGATCTTCTTGAAGAAGAAGTGCGGCCCCTTCCTCTCGAGGGCGACCGGGTCGAGGGGGGGCCGATCCAGCCGGGTCTCGACGTCGTCGGGAGGGGCGTCGACGACCACGGGCGCGGGGAGGGCGACCGGGGGCCGGCGGGGCGGGGGCGGGAGGCCGGGGCGGTGGGATCACGACCGCCGCGCCGCCGCCGCCCTGCTGCGCCGAGGCCTCGCGAGCCGTCGCCGGCCCGAGCCCCAGGCCCAGGCCGAGGATCAGGGGGGCGCACGCCTGGAAGCGTCGGAAGGTCGGCTTCATCGCGGTTCGCTCCTGGTTCACTTCGAGTACCCCACGGGGCCGCTCAGGTATTTGCGCTCGATGAGCGCGGGGCGGACCAGATGGAGCGGGTCGTCGTACATGGTCGTCGCCCGCGCGTCGACCCCGGTGCGGCCCTCGATCCGGTTCATGAAGAAGAACTCCAGGTCGTTGGGCTGGTCGATCTCGTCGCCGGGCGTGGGGGGGACCTGGCCCGGTCGCATCGGCTCGATGAGGTACGGGGTCACCAGCACCACCAGCTCCTTCTCGACCCGGTTGCTCGTGGTGTTGCTGAAGAAGGCGCCGATGTAGGGGAGGTCTCCCAGGCCGGGGATGCGCTGGGTCTGGCCGTCCAGGGTCAGCTGCATGAGGCCGGCGATGGCCAGCGTCTCCCCCTGCTTCAATTCGACGGTGGTGTGGGACCGCCGGATGTTCAGGCCGGGGACGGGCGTCCCGCCGGGGACGAGGGTGGTCCCCAGCGAGAAGTCGATCGAGCTGACCTCGGGGTCGACGGTCAGGCGGATGGTCTCGCCGTCCTCGACGAAGGGGAGGAACGCCAGGCGGACGCCGAAGTCCTTGAACTGCACCTGGACGTTGCCGCCGCCGACGCCCCCGCCCAGCCCCGAGTTGATCGGCACCGGGAACTGGCCGCCGGCGAGGAAGTCGGCCTGGTGGCCGTTGAGCGTCACGAGGTTCGGCTCCGCCAGGATCTTCAGCAGGTTGTTCCGCCTCAGCGCCGAGAGGACCACGTTGAATCGGGCCTGGGAGAACGTCCCGAAGACCGTGGAGCCCGCCCCCATGGCGATGTTCCGCGGGTCGACCTTCGAGATGTCGGGATTGAAGGTCGACCGGCCGATCCGCCCCGGCTCGAACGACGAACCGCCGATCTGGGTCCCGAACAGGCTGCCGAACTGGGGGATGGAGGCCAGGAAGTCGGCGCCGATCTCGCGGAACGCCGTCCGGTTCAGCTCGGCGACCCGGACCTTGAGCAGCACCTGCTGCGAGGTCGGCACGCGGATCAGGTTGACGACCTGGGTCTGGTTGGTGGCGATCTGGTTGGCCGTGATCGACCCCGGCGTGGACGGCGGCGCGATCGGGCCCCCTCCCATCCCTCCGGCCATCCCGCCGAGATCGCCGGCGAACCCGACAGGGCCGAGGCGGTCGTTCACGGGGGTCGGCGTCGCGGCGGGGGGTGTCATCGGGGAGCCGCTTTCGGGGGCGTCCGGGTCGGCCTCCTCGATCGCGTTCCGGGCGTTGCCGACCTGACCCTGGATCACGACCCGCTGGGCGTTGCGGATGTATCCGTCGATGGCCAGGACGATCCGCGAGACCTGGCTGACGTCGCGGGCCTGGCCCTCGACGACGACCTTGTCGCGGAGCGGCGACAGGCTGAGGCTGGCGTCCGGGAACAGCCGCTTCAGCTCCGCCTCCAGCGCCGGGAGGTCGGGGATGATCCGCAGCTCGTACTCGAACGTCCGCCCGGAGGCCGCGGTGATCATCAGGTCGGTGATCCCCAGCCGCTTCCCCATCAGCCGGATCTGCCTCGGCCCAATCTGGAAGAAGTCCGCCACCATCGGGTCGCCGACGGCCAGGAACGGGGCGGGCTTGCCGGGCTGCGCGAGATCCTCGGGGAAGGTCAGGAATCGGCCCTGGCCGACCTTGATCTCGATGACCGACGACGGCGAGGCCCCCGAGAGGACCGGGGCCGTGGGACCGTCCGGAAGCGCGGGGATCGCGAGCCCGCCCGAATCGGCCTCGGCGTCGAGTTCGGCCTCGACCCGGGGAGGGGGGGGCAGGGGGATCATCGGCGGCGCGGGCGAGGCGTCCTGGGCGGCAAGGCCCGACGCCGACAGCATCAGCGCCGTCGCGAGGAGCGACCTCGCGAAGGCCCCGCCCCGGTCCGTCCCTCGGCTCGTCGTGCGCGAATCCTTCATGAGCGGGCCGCCGCCGAATAAACGAGATAATCGTCAAAGTCCGTTATTGGACTTCTTCGGCGCGTTCGCTCCGGCGACTTGAGCTTAATCGCCGCTCGACGGTGGGTCCGCGAAAAGTTTCCCCCCTTCTTAGGCCGTGCCGGCGGCGCAGCCCGTTCCTCGACGTCCCGCCAAGTCTGGGCGTCCTTGGCGAGACGCCGGCCGGGGCCCGCGGCGGGCCCCGGCTCCGGTCCTGGCTTCGGGCGTCAGGAAGGCTTGGCCTCGCGTTCGATCTGTTCCTCGATGGACTTGTCGCCGGGGACGCCGGCGACCGATCCGGCGGAGAGGTCGCCGCTCGGCGAGCCGCTCGCGCCGGGGATCGGGCCGGTCCCGGAACCGCGTTCCTCCTCCTCCAAGTCGTCCCCGCCCCCCGCCCGCAGGTCGCGAGGGTCGTCGCTGGGCTGGCCGCCCATGCCGAGGGCCCCGTGGCCGCTGCTGGTCGGGCCGCGATTCTTCTCGCCCTTGTTGGATCCCACGTTGGGCATGACGTCTCTCCTGGATGAGGGGCCTGGTGGCGGCGCGATCCGCTCGCGTCGGGTTTCGACGAATTTCTCCACACGCAAGACCCATGCCCGCGGGACGATGTTCGAGGCCGCATGGTTTCCCCGACCGGGCCAGGCCCCCACTTGTCGATTCCGGGCGGGGGTCGTAGTCTGGGGGCCGGAGAAGGCCGAAGCGTCGGCCGTTCCGCCCTCAGCCGCCGTACGTCGGGAACCGTTCGATGATCACACCGCTCAGGATTCGCGGGATCGTTCTCGTTTGGGCCTGCCTCGGGATCGGGGCGGGGGGCGCGGGACGCGCCTTCGCGGAAGAGGCCCCGGCGCCGTCCGGCAAGCCCAGGTTGGCCGACTACTTCGGGTTCCTGCCGCTGGAGATCTACAAGCTCGAATACCGGATCAGCAACCTGACGCTCGCGGACGTCGACGGCGACAAGGTCGACGACGTGATCGTCGCCGACAACGCCCGGTCGCGGATCGACCTCCTCCTCTCCTCCCAGAAGCCCGCCGGCGCGGCCGACTCCCGGCCCTTCCGCAAGGAGGTCAACGACCTGGAGTCCGACAAGCGGATGCGGTCCGCCAACCTCCCGGTCGATCGCGAGATCGTCAGCCTGGGCGCCGGCGACTTCAACGGCGACGGCAAGCCCGACCTGATCTTCTACGGCTCCCCGGCCGAGATCGTCATCCTCCACAACGAGGGGGCGGGCAAGTTCGGGCCCCCCAGGCGGATCAAGTGCGGCGACGCCGTGGAGGCCCCCAACGCCCTGGCCGTCGGCGATTTCGACCAGGACGGCCGCGACGACGTGGCGCTGCTGGCGGAGGGCGAACTGGTCCTGATCCGCCAGCCCGAGCCCGGCGTCCTCTCCGAGCCCGAACGGGTCCCGCACACGGCGACCAACCCCCGGATGGTCAAGATCCACGACCTCGACGGCGACGGCGCGGCCGATCTCGTCATCATGGACGGCGACCCCGAGCACCCGATCCACGTCCGCTTCGCCACGGCCGACAAGAAGCTCGGGCCCGAGCGCCGGTTCGCCCTGGCGACCCCCCGGGCCCTGGCGTTCGGCCAGATCGACGGCAAGGGGGGCGTCGAGCTGCTGACGGTCGAGGAGCAGTCCGGCCGGGGCAAGGTCTACACGCTCGACGAGTCGGCGCCCGACTCCGACGACCGCTGGGGCCGCCTGGTCTTCTTCGGCTTCCCCAGGGGGAACGAACGCGGCCGCAGCCTGGCCGTGGGAGACCTCGACGGCGACAAGCGCAAGGACGTGGTCGTCACCGACCCGGCCAACGCCCAGGTCTGGGTCTACCGCCAGGCCGGCGAGGCGGGCCTCAGCACCGGCGAGTCGTTCCCCGGCCTGCTGGGGGGCAAGGGGACCGTCCTGGCCGACCTCGACGGCGACGGCCGAGACGAGGTCTACGTCCTCTCCGAGCAGGAGAAGCAGATCGGCCGGAGCCGATTCGAGGAGAACCGTCTGACCTTCCCCGCCGCCCTGCCGATCAAGGGCGAACCCGTCGCCATGGCCCTGGCCGACGTCGACGAATCGGGCAAGCCCGCCCTGGTCTACGCGGCCAGGTCCAAGCCGGGGGCCGACTCCTTCGAACTGCGGGCGATCCGCGCCGACGGGCCCGGCGGGTTCGCCGAGGTCAAGTTCGGCGCGACCGAGTCCGCGCCCCTCGCGGGCCTCTCCGGGGCCCCCACGGCGATCCAGGCCTTCGATGTGAACCACGACGGCGAGACCGATTTCCTGGTCTTCAGCGCCTTTGGCTCGCCGATCCTGCTGCTGGGCCAGAAGGACGAGGCCCTGAAGCCGTTCACCGGCGGCCTCGGCCCGCTCGGCGGCGCGACCCCCGCCGCCCTGACCGTGGCGGACCTGGACGGGCCCGCCCTGATGGTCGCCCAGAACACCTTCGCCCGCCGCGTCCAGCTCGACGACCAGGGCCAGTGGCAGATCAAGGACCAGTTCAACGCCGCCCGAGGCACGGCCCAGATCCAGGGCGCCGCTGCGCTCGACCTCGACGGCGAGGGCCGCAAGGACGTCGTCCTCCTCGACCGCAGCACCAAGTCGCTCCTGTTCCTGACCCCCAAGGACGGCGTCTACCGCCAGGCCGGCAGCCTCTCCGTGGGGGCGGTCAACTTCGACGGCCTGCACGTCGGCGACTTCGACGGCGACGGACGCGACGACCTCCTGATCGCCGGGACCGACCGCTTCGCCGTGCTCCAGACCGGGGGACGCGGCCGCCGCCTCAAGGTCATCGCCAGCTACGAGCCTCGCACCGTCGAGGGACGGCTCGGCGACCTCATCGCCGGCGACTTCAACGCCGACGGCGTCGCCGACGTGATCTTCACCGACGTCGCCGAACAGGCCCTGGACGTCGCCACCTTCGACGGCGGCGAGGACCTCCTCCACGCCCTCACCTTCAAGCTCTACGAGCGCAAGTCGTTCCGGGGCGGCGGCGCCTCGTTCGAGCCCCGGGAAATGGCCGCCGGCGACGTCGACGGCGACGGCCGCACCGACCTCGTCGTCATCCTCCACGACCGCGTCGTCATCCTCCGCCAGGACCCCGGCCCCGACGAGAAGAAGCCCCCCGAGACCGCCGCCGCCCCCCAGTAACCCCGGGTCGCCCGCCGCGAGCGGGGAAGAGCCGTAGGCCGGATGAGGGCGACGGCCGCCGTCGCATCCCCAGGCCGGCGCGGGCCTCCGATCGCGCATCACGGTCTCCCACCCTCGCGGGGGAAGACGAGCGCGAGAGCCGTCGGGATTCGCAACCCGGCCGCTTGAAACGCCGACGGTTTTGGTGCTCAAAATGGTCTTCCCCCTGGCGGGGTAAGACAGACGCCGGAGGCGTCAGATGAGGGGGAGGACGAGCACGGAAGCCGTCGGGATTCGCGGTCCGTCCGCTCGTACCACCGTCGGTCTTCGTGCTGGTCTTCCCCCTCATCCGGCCCTGCGGGCCACCTTCCCCCGCGAGGGGGGAAGGACTTCATGCTTCCGATCGGAGCGCCCGGGGCTTCGAAACGCGAGCGGCCCCGCCGAATTGGGCGGGGCCGTGTCGCGATCGCGGGAGGGCGGATCCGATCAGGGATTGGCCTGCTTGACCTCGATCACGCCGACGTCGATGTACTGGCCTCCCTTGTCCTGGCGGCAGGAGACGGCGATGACGTTGCGGCCGGCCTTGAGGGCCTGGGCGGCGTCGGGGCCGAGGGGGACGAGTTCGTAGTTCGACACCCACCGGCCGAGCTTGGCGACGGACTGGCCGTTGAGGAAGATCTCGGCCTCGTCGTCGTGGTGGATCGAGAGCCAGATCTGGCCGGTCGGCGCCTCGGCGAGGTCGATTTCCTTGCGGATGCGGATCTCGGGGGTCGTCCACTCGGTGTTGACGACGGTGTTGGGGGTCTCCTTCGTGCCGAACCCGGAGAGGCCGGACGCCCAGCCGGAGTCGTCGAAGTCGGGCTGGTTCCAGCCCTCGGCGGCGACGTCGTCGGTCGTGTACTTCCACTCCTGGGGCGCGGTCTGCGCGGTGGGGATCAGGACGTTCGCCCGCAGCGGCGCCGCCACGTCGTAGAGCGCGGCGTGGGCCTGAGCCACGGCGTCGACCGGGAACTTCATCACCTCGCGGTCGTAGGTCATGAAGCCGTTGACCTCGATCTCCACGTCGGTCGTCTGGGTGTAGACCGCGGCGCTCAGGCCCAGGCCGGCGAGCACCTTCAGGCGGTCGACCAGGCCCAGGTAGCGTTCGCCCAGCTCCTCGGGGCTCTTGAAGCTGACGTAGCCCCAGTTCCCCTTCTCCAGCAGGACGTGGCCCTCGATCGGCAGGCCGAGACCGCCGAACTCGCCCAGCACGGCCGCCCGGTTCTCCTCGAGGGCGGGCATTCCGGGGCCGGGGTAGTTGTGCATGTCGTTCACGTCGCCCACGCCCTTGTCGGTCCAGCCGCTGGCGTTGTTGACGATCCGGGTGGGGTCGTAATCCTTGGTCCAGGCGACGACGCGCTCGGTGTCGTGCTGGCCCCAGCCCTCGTTGAACGGCACCCACATGACGATCGACGGATGGTTGTGGAGGGCGTCGACGACGGCCTTCCATTCGACGTCGAACTGCTCATGGTCGGCGTCGGTCTTGTTGTCGCCGGAGGGCATGTCCTGCCAGACGAGCAGGCCCATCTCGTCGCAGTAGCGATACCAGCGGGCGGGCTCGACCTTCACATGCTTGCGGATCATGTTGAAGTTGAGCTGCTTCGTCACGTCGAGGTCGTACTTGAGGGCCTCGTCGGTCGGGGCGGTGTAGAGGCCGTCCGGCCACCAGCCCTGGTCGAGCGGGCCGTACTGGAACAGGGGCCGGTCGTTGAGCATCAGCCGGACCACGCCGGCCTCGTCCTTGCCCAGCTCGATCTTCCGCATCCCGAAGTACGAGCCGACGGCGTCGCCGGCGCCGAGCGTGGCCTTGAGGTCGTAGAGGAAGGGGGAGTCGGGGCCCCAGAGCTTGGGCTCGGCGATGGCGATCTTGATCGGCTCGCCGGCCGGGCCGGTCCCCTCGGCGATCACGTCGTCGCCGTCGAACACCAACACGCGGACGGCCTCGCCGGGCTCGCCGCCGACGACCGTGGGGGTGACGTGGACTTCCCCGGCGTCGACGTCCGGGACGATCTTCAAGGAGTCGATCCGCGCGGCGGGGACGGGCTCCAGCCAGACCGTCTGCCAGATGCCGGTGACGGGCGTGTACCAGATCCCCTCGGGCTTGAGGACCTGCTTGCCCCGGGGCTGGCCCCCCTGGTCGGTCGGGTCCGTGACCGCGACGACGATCTCCTGGCCCGGCTTGCCGAAGTCGAGCGCGTCGGTGACGTCGAAGCTGAACGGATCGTAGCCCCCCTTGTGGCTCCCGACCTCCTTGCCGTTGACGGTGACGGTCGCCGCCCAGTCGACGGCCCCGAAGTGGAGCAGGAACCGCGTCCCGGCGGCCGGCTCTTCCAGGGCGAACGTCCGGCGATACCAGAGCGTCTCGTCGGGCTTGACCCCCTTCTTCACGCCGCTCAGGGCCGATTCGATCGGGAACGGGACGAGGATCGGGCCGTCGAACACGTCGGGCCGGGCGTCGGCCGTCGGCCGGACGGCGTGGTCCCACAGGCCGTTCAGGTTCGTCCACTTCTCGCGGACGAGCTGGGGACGGGGGTATTCGGAGTGCACGGTGGCCGGGTCGACCTGGGCCGCCCATCGGGTCTTGAGCGTGCTCGGGGCGGGCTCCCAGGTCTTCGCGTCGTCGGCGGCGAGGGCGATCGCCGGCGCGGCGGCCAGCAGGGCGCCCAAGAGGATGCGTCGCACGGGTTGAATCCTTTCCGATTCGAATGCGGTCGGAGACGCCGGCCGTCGCGCCGGTTCGTCTCCGAAGGGGTGGGGGTTCGATTATCGCACGTAGCTCACTCGGTTTCCACGGTCACGGCCATGACGACCGGGGCGGTCTGGTCGTCCCCCTTGACCAGCTCGACGCGGGCCACGGGCTCGCGACGGGCCGGCTCGACGCGGACGTGCCGAAGCTGCCGACCCCCCAGGTCGAAGGCCAGGTCCGAACCCGGCACGTCGACCACGCGGATGTAGTCCGCGATGTGGACGCCGTCGAGCAGGGGGTGGTCCTCCACCTGGCCGTCGGCGTAGTGGAGCCGGACGATCAGGGAGACCGTCTTGCCGGGCTCGCCGCCGTTGTACGCCCAGCCGCCGACCCCCCCCAGGATGTGGACGGCCTTCGCGGGCGCGTTGCAGTCCAGCGAGACCGATCGCGGCATCTTGGGGGGAAGCGAGCCGATCGGCCCGTTGAGCATGATCGCGTTGGGCGTGCGGTCCCCCCTGGGGTCGATCAGCTGGTACGGGACGCCCTGGAACTCCTTGGGTCCCCAGTCGGGGAAGATCAGGCGTTCCACGGGCGACTCGGAGGCGTAGAACATCCCCTTCGTCGTCACGACCGTGGCCGCCTTGCGCAGGTCCAGCGGCAGGAACTTGCCGCGCCGGGCGAGGAAGGCGAGGAGGTCCCTCAGGTCGGCCTCGCTCACCTGCTTCTCGAAGCCCTCGGGCATGATGGACTTCTTGGAAGCGGTCATCTCGTCGATGTCCTCGCGGAGGACGACGTGGGTCTTGGCGTCGGCGTCGAGCAGCTCGACGGCCGTCCTGGACTCCGAGGCCATCAGGCCGTTGATGACCCGGCCGTCGGTCGTGGCGAGGGTGTACTGGACGAAATTCCCCTCGACGCTCCGGCTGGGGTCGACGATGTGGACGAGCAGCTCGGAGCGCGGGTGCGACGCCATGCCGCTGAGGTCCGGGCCCACGTCCCCCCCCTCGCCGCCGTGCTTGTGGCACTTGGCGCACTGCTCGACGAAGACCTTCTTGCCGTGCTCCGGGTCGCCCCCTTCGAGCACGACCCTGGCGAGCTGGTCGACGACGGCCTGGCGATCGGCGTCGGGCAGGGCGCCTCCCTGGGCGATGAGCCGGGCGGCCTTCTCGGCCAGGGCCTTGTCGGGATGGGCCGCCAGGGCCTGCTTCTGGTCGAGCGTGAAGTCGTCCCAGCCGAGCCGGCCCGCCTCGACGGCGACGAGCAAATCGGCCGTCCAGTCGGCCCGGCCTAGCAGGGCGCGGACGGTCGCCGCGCGGGTCGCGGGGGTCATCCGGGGAAGGCCGTCCAGCAGGGCCTCGCCGGCCCCCCGGGCGCGACCCTTCGCCAGCGCCTCGACCAGCCCGGCGGCCAGCGCGGGGGGCGTGCGGGGGGTGATCCGCTCGACCAGCTCGGCGGCGACGGCGTCGTCCTCGGGGCGAAGCGCGACGACCTCGCGGGCGGCGGCCAGGCGTTGGTCTTCGGGCTGGGCCTCGTCGGCGATCGCCGCGAGCAGCCTCCGGGCGACGGCCTCCGCCGCCTCCTTCATGGCCGTGCTCCCCCACTGCGAGCCGAGGAAGACGAGCCGGCCGCGGCCCTCGGACGGGAGCTTGTCGAGCAGCCCGGCGAGGGCCCGCTCGGTCGCCTCGTCGAGCTTCGGCCGCTTGTCGGCGGGCCAGCCCTTGGCCTCGCCGATCACGACCTGCTGCGCGATCTCCCGGCCGACGGGGGTGAAGGCCGGGCGGACGAAGGCCTCCAGGACCGCGCCGATCGAGTCGACCGGGCCTCCCCGCGCGTGGTGCTCGGCGACGCGGGCGACGACTTGCAGCATGGCCGGCGAGGCCTGCCCCGGGGCCCTGGCCTTCGCCGAGGCCGTCGCCATCGCCTTCAGGAACGGCTCGACGTGGGCCGCCGCGGCGCTCGTGGCCGCGTCGGTCAGCCAGCGGTCGCCTTCGCCGAGGCCGGCGACGAGCGCCTCGGCGATCGCCTCGCCGGCCGTCGGGTCGGTCGGGACGTCGGCCAGGGTCAGGAGCGCCGCCAGCCGGACCTGGACGTCCGGGTCGGCGAGCGAGCCGGCCGCGAGGATCGCCGCGACGGCCTCGGCGTCTCGGGGAAGGACCTGCAAGGCGGCCCGGCGCACGCCGGCCGAGGGATGCTTGAGCGCGGAGACGGCCGCCGCTCGAGCCTTGGCGTCGGCGTCGAGGGCGTTCAAACCTCGGAGCGTCCAGAGGGCGTGGATCGCGCCGGGGTTCAGGCCGATCGCGTCGACCTTCGGGTCGGCCGCCAGGGCGAGCAGGGCGGGGACGACGTCGGCCTTGCCGCGCTCCACCAGGAGCCGCTGGGCGTGCAGCCGCCAGAACTGGTTGTCGCTCGCCAGCGCGGCGACGAGGCCGTCGGCGTCGACCGGGTCGAGCGGCTTCCAGGCGGCCGGGGGGGCGTCTTTCCAGGCGATCCGGTGGATCCGGCCGTGGGTCTTGTCTCGGAGCGGGGTCTCGTAGGCGTTCCCCTTGCCGGTCTGGAACCCCTGCGGCGTCGGGTTGTGCTGGACGATGTAGTTGTACCAGTCGACGACCCAGACGTTGCCGTCGGGGCCGATCTCGGCCATCGTCGGCGCGGTCCATTCGTCGTCGCTGGAGACGAGGTTCCAGCCGTTGTACGAGGCGAAGTCGCTCCCCTTGGGCTGGAGCGTGAACGTCGCGAGCAGGTGCCCCGTGGGCTCGGCCACGAACGCCGTCTTGTTCCAGTACGGGGCCGGGTACGCGCGGGCCGTGTAGAGCGCGTGTCCGGCGGCGGCGGTGAAGCCGCCGTGGTGGTCGACCTGGCGGACCTTGTCGGTCTCCGGGTAGATGTTGTTGGTCGCGGCGATCATCCGCAGCACGCTCGGCGACCAGCCCCGGACCGACTCGTAGTAGCGGTTCGGCACGGCCAGGAAGACGCTCGGGCAGCCGTTGGCCGTGGACGCGAAAACCAGGCCCTCCTCGCTGAAGCCCAGGCCCCATGAGTTGTTGCTGGTGCTGCGGAGGAACTCCAGCTTCGAGCCGTCGGGCTTGAAGCGATAAATCCCCTGGCCGAACTGGTGCCGCTCGCCGCCGACCTCGCCGTCGAACGCGGAGTAGCCGACGATCCCCCAGATCCAGCCGTCCGGCCCGTAGCGGAGGTTGCTCGGACCGGCGTGGGTGTCCTCGACCCCCCAGCCTGAGAACAGGACCTTGCGGACGTCGGCCTTGCCGTCGCCGTCGGTATCCTTGAGGAACAGGGTGTCGGGCGCCTGCAGGACGATCAGGCCGCCGTCGTAATAGCAGAGGCCGGTCGGGATGTTGAGCCCGTCGGCGAAGACGGTGAACGTCTCGGCGCGGCCGTCGCCGTCGCGGTCCTCGCAGAGCTTGATCCGGTCGCGGCCCGGAGCGCTTCGGTCCCGCTTGGCGTTGGGATAATCGAAGCTCTCGGCGATCCAGAGCCGGCCCTGGTGGTCCCAGGTCATGCAGATCGGCTTGGCGATCTCGGGTTCGGCGGCGAACAGCAGGGGCTCGAAGCCCTTGGGGACGATCAGGTGCTTGAGCGACTCGGCCGGGTCGAGGGGGGAGGGCATCTTGCGGTAGGGCTCGCCCTGCACCCCCCACTTGTCGGAAGGCAGGTAGTTGGGGATGTCCGAACCGGCGTCGACGATCTCGGCCGGCTTCAGGCCCGGCGCGACGGTCGGTCGGGAGTCGAACACCGGCTTCCCGGCCGCCCAGCGGATTCCGCGCTCCAGGAGGGCCTGGAACCCGGGCTGCTCCCACGTGCGGGAGTCGTGGCCGTAGGCGGTGTAGAAGACGCGGCCCTTCCCCTGGGTGCGGGTCCAGGTGTACGGCTCCTGATCGCGGAGCTGAAGGACGTGGCGGCCCTCGTCGTTGTGCTTCTCGTGGACGTAGGTCTCGTCCCAGGTCTTGAACGGGACCAGTCCCTTCATGATCGGGTGCTCGGCGTCGACGACCTTGGTTTCGAAGACGCCCGTCTCATGGCTCTTGAACTGGGCGCCGATCAGGGCGACGCACTCCGGCGAGTTGCGGAAGCAGAACGAGGCGCAGTGGACCGGGACGAAGCCGCCGCCGTTCTCGACGTACTCCACCAGCGCCTTCGCCTGCGCCGGGGCGATCTCGTCGATGTTGGCGTACAGGAGGAGGGCGTCGTAGCCTTTGAGCGTCTCCGGCTCAAGCGCGGCGACGTCCTCGGTGTAGGTCACGTCGATCCCGCGAAGGGCCAGGACGGGCGCGATCTGCGCCTCGCGGTCGGCCGGGTCGTGGTGGCCGCGGTCGCCGAGGAAGAGGACGCGGATCGGCGGCGGGGAGTCGGCCCGGACGGTCGCGGGCGAGGCCGTCAGGGCGACGGCCGCCACGCTCGTCGCGAGCAGCAGGAGGCGCAACATGGGGAGATGGCCCTCGCACGGGTCGTTCAGGATGCCGGTCGAGAAGGGCGGGGCGTCGCGGCATGAGAACGGCGCCTCGACCTCGATTCTAGCGGCGCCCTCCACGGCGGGGGAACGGGCTGGGCCGGCGAGCGCGGTTTTGACCGCGCGGCGAGCGGCCGGATCGGCTCGAACGCCAAATCCGGGAGACCCTCATCGCGGAAGCGACCTCAGCCCAGACGGCTTCTCCTTCCCTCCTTGTCTCCTGGTGGGAGAAGGTGCCGCGCAGCGGCGGATGAGGAGGACCCTCATCGCGGACGGACTGTAACTCCGGCGGTCCTCGTGCTGGTCCTCCCCCTCATCCGGCCCTTCGGGCCACCTTCCCCCGCGAGGGGGGAAGGACGTTATGGAGGCTGCGGACGGGTGCATTCTAAAGGTAGGGGATGCAGCGCCTTCCGCGAATCGCGCGTCGGCCCGCCGGGGCCTGGGATCGTTGCGAGGTGAGGAGAAAATCGCCGAACGAAGCCAATCGCGGGGCCGGAAATCGTGGCGTAAGATATTGTTTGGTGGGGAGTTGCGGCCGATGGGTTTGATTTTGGGGCGGGGCGAACGAAGCCGATTTCGGGGTCTTCGAAACGTCAGCAGGCCGCCCCGGACGCGCCATGCATGGTGCGTCCGGGGTCGGCCTGGTCGTTACGGTTCCCCGTCGAGGAGGGCGATTCCGGGGGCTCAGCCGAGGATTTCGGAGAACATCCGGTCGAGGGCCAGTTCGAGCCGTTCGGGGGTGTCGTAGGTCCCTTCGGCGATCTGGCGTCGGATTTCTTCGACCCGCTCGTGACGGATCTCGGGGAGTCGGCTGATGCCGTCGAGCATCTGGCCGAGGGGCGAGATTTCGACCTGGTCGCGAGGAGCCCCGGCGTGAACCGTGTTGCCGGCGTCAACGCTGAACGGGGCCAGTCGCGGGTAGATGGGTTGAGGGCCTTGCGCGCCCCCTGCGCCGAAGATTTCCATCGTTCGCCTCCAAGTGGGTGCCGTGGCCGAAGGCTTGGGCCTCCGGCGGATCCGGGTGCCGTTCGATAGTCGGGACGGCTGAGATTCTCGTGAGAGCGAGCCGGCTGACGATCAGCCGGGAATCTCAGCTCCGGTCTTCCTTTACCGCCTAGACGTCCGAGGTCGAACGTCGATGTCGTTAATATCGGTCCTCGGGGCCCGCCGGTTGAGTCGAAATCGGAAAAAACATCTGGCCGACGCGAGAGCCTCAGCGCCTGACGCGGCCGGCCTGCGCGGGGGCCTTGAGTCCTTCGGCCAGGAGCTGCGAGGTCTGGCCCAGACCCTGGGTGAGGGTGAGCACCTTCTGCTGGAGCTGCTGCACCTGCTGCTGCTGCTCCGGGGTGGACGGCTTGGCCTGCATGGCGTCGAGGGTCTTGGCGGCGTCGTGCAGCTCCTGGGCCCCCTTGCTGAAGACCTGGGCGGTGTCGTAGACGGCCTGGACTCGCAGGTCTTCGTTGGACGGCTTGTAGAACGGGCTGAGGACGAAGGGGTTGGTGTAGATCTTCTGGACGAGCTTGTCCCCCCAGTCGGTGGCGTCTCGGATGTTGGAGATCGAGCGCTCGATGTCGGCCCGGCCGTTGGTGACGATCTGGACCCCCTGGGTCGTCAGGAGGTCGGCCTGGTAGGCGACGCGGTTGGCCCGCGCGGCGAGCATGTCGACCTGCTCGATGGTGCGGTCGATCTTGGGCCGTTGGACGGTGAGGATGTCCTTGACCGAGCCGACGGCGTCCTTGGCCGAGCCGACGGCGAGCCGGACGTTGTCGCGGTTGTCGCTGAGGATCAACTCGACGAGCCGGGTGATGACGTCGAACCGGGTGACGGCCGCCTCGATCCGGGGGGAGGTCGCGCCGATCCGCTTGGCGAGTTCCTCGACGTTGCCGACGGTGGTCTCGAGGGCCGGCCGGAGGGCGTCGCTCATCTCCTTGACGTTGCCCGTGGCGTCCTCGAACGAGGCCAGGATCTGCCGCAGCCGGGGGCCGACGGAGTCGACCGTCTGGCGGATCTCGCCGATCGTGTGGCTGAGGTGGTTCCGCTCCTGCGGCCCCAGGCCGACCTGCTCGATGATCGGGTCGAAGAACGAGGACTCGACCCCCTGGATCGTCTGGCCGGACACCAGCGCCACGTCGGACGCGCCCGAGGCCACGACGTTGACGTGGCTCATGCCGGTGAGCCCCGGCACGATCGTGACCTTGACGTCCTGCTTGAGCTTCTTGAGGAGGGCCGCCGGCAGCGAGAGCCGCACCCGGGCGCGGAGCGAGCCCTCGACCTCGACCAGCGAGAGGTCGACGACGTTGCCCGCGTCGAGCCCGGCGATCCGGACCGGGCTGCCGACCCGGATCCCCTGGCCGTCGCGGAACACGACGTCGAACGTCTTGTGGGCCGCGAGGAACCCGGGGCCGTCGCTCGCCAGGCCCCCGAGCGCGACCACGCCGGCCAGGCCCGCCAGCACGAGCAGGCCGATCCACACTTCCCGCATCGATGTTCGTGAAGGCATTGGGGCTCCCTCCCCGGTCGCGGCCCCCCTCGCGGGAGGCCCGGTCCGTCACGGGGTCGGCGGTTGCAGAAGCGAAGGTCCGTAGATCGGGACCGCGTGATACACGAAGAGGAACCAGGTCATGTTCAGGAGCAGGATCGCCGCCATCGCCAGGCAGGCCGTCCGCACGATCGGCGACAGCAGCGCGGCCGGGTCGTCGGCCTCGGCCTCGGCCTGGGGGCCGGGGTCTCGCAGGCCCTCGGCGCAGGCGAGCAGCGCGGTGGCCAGGCCGAAGGCCACCCCCTTGACCATCACGCCGACCACGTCTCGGAACCAGAGCATGCGGACGAGCATCATGAAGTACATCTCAGTCGAGAGCCCCATGAGCGCCTCCGACGACTTCCAGCCGACGAGCGTGCCGACCACGCAGCCCCAGAGCGAGAGCAGAGGGGTGGCCGCGACGGCCGCCAGCATCCGCGCCGCGGCCAGCCGCCCGGCGTCCAGGCCCCTCGTCCCGTCGGCCCCGGCCGCGGCCCGGCGTCGGGCCCGTCGCAGCTCGGGGACGATCCGGCCGGGGAGCAGCCCGGCCAGGGTCAGCCCGGTCATGATCGACGCCAGGTTCCGCAGCAGGCCGACGCCCACCACGGCCCCCGTGCCGTCGACGAACGTGCTGCCGAAGTACGCCTGCATCGACAGGAACGACCCCATCGCCACGTGGACCAGGCCCACCAGCGGGATCCCCGCGCCCAGCATCCACGACAGCTCGTGCGTCGTCGCCGCGAAGAGGGTCGGCTCGTCCTCGTCGGCCCGGCCCCGGACGAGGGCCGCTGCCGCCGAGAGCATCAAAACGGCCGTCGCGCCGAGATGGCCCAGGATCCCCGAGGCCCCCCGGCCGATCCAGCCGATCGGGGCCAGCCAGGCCGGCGTCCCCGTCGCGTTCGCGCCTGCGGTCATCGCCATGGGGTCCTCACTGCCGGATGGTCCGGCGGATCCGCGTCGTCGGTTGGTGCTGGGGCGAAGGGGAGGGGACTTCCGACTGCGACTGCGATTGCGGCGTCGGCGTCGCTTCGGGCGACTTGCCGCTCATCCAGTCCCGCCAGCGGCCGACCGCCGCGTGGCGTTCCGGCTCCTCTTCCCAGGGGACGTAGCCGAAGTCCCGGCCGGTCCGCTGCTTCAGCTCCTCGTGGGCCGCCAGGCGGACCACCGGGTCCGGGTCTTCCAGGCGGGCGACCAGGGCGGGGACGACCTGCGAGCCCGGCCGGCGGTCTCCCAGGCTGAGCGCCCGGGCGCGGACCATGGGCGCGGGATGCTCGATCTTGCGGAAGTTGCGCGGCTTCGTCATGCCGCATCCCGGCGACGAGCCCAGTGTCAGAACCAGCATTCCCGCGGCGAGCGATCGTCTCATCTCTGTGGCACTGCTCTTCCATGAACAGCGGTCCGAACGCCGACGGCCCGACGCCGATTCGCGTCGCCGTCGTCCCGAGGCGCGACGAACTTTAGTCGAAGTCCGGGGGGGCGGCAATCCCAATCGGAGCGCCGCGCGGACCGGCGTCGGGGAAGGGGGGGACGGACCTAACTCAGGTCAGGCGTCGAGTCGACCGCCCGTCTGCGATAGACGCCCAGCAGGCAGTTCTCCGGGTAGCCGAGCCCGACGGCCTTCAGCGCGGACCAGGCCGCAAGCTCCACCAGGTTCATGACCTTGAACCCGCCGAAGGTCGACAGGTCGTCCAGTCTGAGGAAGTCGACCTCGTCGAATCCCGACCGGCCGAACAGTCGGCTCAGCGTCCTTCGCGTGTTCATGCGGTACGCGACGGGGAAGGTGTCTTCTTCCTCCCCGCCCCAGAAGAAATGCTTGATCGGGTGATGAAACCGGAAGGGGACGAGCCAGGAGATCAGGGTCAGGGGGGACCAGCGGTTGACGGTGAACACCACGACCGTCCCGCCCGGCTTCACCAGGCGAGCCAACGCGTCGACGAAGGACTCGGGCTGGTCGACGTGCTCCACCACCATCTGCATGGTCGCCAGGTCGAATTGCTCCCGGGCCTCGAAGTCTTGCAGCATGAGCTGATGGCGCTCGTGGACGAAATCGTTCCGCTGGACGTTGTCGCTCGGGTCGACGGCGACGACCTTCTCGCACCGCGAGACGAGTTCGCGAGCCAATCGCGGATTCTCCGGGAAGATGGCGCGGCCCCCTCCCACATCGAGCCAGTTGCACCCCGGATCGACGCACTTGCCGACGACGAGCTCGTACACGTCCATCGGCAGGAAGTAGCCGAATCGGAATCGACGCCGCGGCGCCCATCCCACCGTCTCCGGCTTGCCGTGCTTCTGGAGGAAGAACGCCTCCAGCTCTCGCGGGGAAGGCGTGGCGCCGGTCCTGACCTGTGGCTCGGATTCTGCAGGAATCACGCGATACCTCGCATCGGCTCCAGCGGCATGGCCCCGGCCGACGAGGCGCGTACACCCCCGCGGCTGGTCGGGGACTGCGCCGGACGACGCCGGGAGCAAGCAATCAAACACAATGATTTTATATCGGCGGGTTTCATTAAGTTCAAGACTTCGGCTTCCTCATCGCGCCAGCTCCAGCCCCGGCAGCGAGCCGCGATCGGCCAGGGCGGCGCGGAGCGTCTCGAAGATCGCCCGGTGGCCGAGGACGCTGGGATGCTTGTCCCAGGGGGAGACCCGGAACTGCTCGACCGACAGGCCCTGGAAGGCCTCGGCGGCGTCCAGCAGGTCGAGCCGCTCGCGACGGATCGACGCGCGGATGATCTTGAAGATCTCCGGGTTGTCCCGCTTCTCGTCGGCCCGGGGGATGAGCACGATCGCCAGGGGGAGGCCCGTCCGCCTCGCGAAATCCCCCCAGCCGGCGAACGCCCCCTCCAGGAGCGGCCGGGCCTGGCCCTGGATCCTGGACCGGAAGGCGTCGGCCGAGTCGCCCGGGGAGACGCCGGCCCGCTCCAGCGCGTCGCGGACGTAATCCAGGGGGGGCGGGATCGGCATGGGGGAGTCGCCCCGCGCCACCGACTCCAGGTGGGCTTCCTCCAGAGCAGGGTCCAGGACGGTGGCGTCGCAGAGGACCCAGTCGGGCTGGTAGGCCTCCGCCTCCTCGCGCATCCGGACGAGCCGCCGCGAGGGGGAGTCGCCCGAGACCGAGAGATTCACGACCTCCACCCGGCGCCCCGGCGCGACGGCCTCGTTCAGCCAGCGCTCCAGCAGGCGGGGGTAGGCGTCGTCGTCGCCGACGCCGTGGCCCATCGTGTTCGAGGAGCCGAAAAGGACGATCCGGTAGACCCCCTCGGGCTTGGGGATCGCGACCTCGGGCGTTCGGTAGCCCCGGCTGTTCGTCCGGAAGCTCTCCCCGTTCCAGGCGACGTCCAGGCCCGGCCGCATCCGCCAGCGCAAGTACGAGGGGATCGGCTCGACGAGGTCCGAGGCCCCGAACGGGACCCAGCCGGCGGGGGGCGCGGCCTCGCCGACGGGGCGAGGGGCCGGGGCCCGGTTGGCGTCGATCAGCTCCTCGTAATAGCCGCGCGTGGCCATGTGGCGAAGCTCGCCGTCGAGCCGGGGCCTCCCCAGGGCCGACCGGAGCAGGTCGCCGTCGGGCAGGATCCAGGGGGCCGCCAGGAGCGCGACGCAGGCCAGGATCGACGACCGATCCCGGACCGGGGCCTGCCCGTTCGACGACTTCGATGCGTTTCCGCGCGCGACTGGGTTCATGACGGGGATCACCCTGATTTGGCTGAGGCCGCAAGGCTCGGGAGCCCGCGATCGCGAGGGCCGGCGGCGAGGACCAGCGGGGCCGCGAGGCCCTTCCACGGTCCCGATTACCGGAAATCGCCCTCGCCCGCAAGCCGGGGTTCCCGGAGCCGGGCCCCAGAACGGCGAATCGCCGCGACCTCCGTCTTGTGCGGCCCCGCGATATGGGAAAGAATGCCGTGGAAGGCGTTACGGCGACGATCACGGCCCGTCCCATCCGGTTCGACGTCGCGCCGGGCGGCGAGGAGTCGCTCCGCATCGCCCGGCGCAGGTCGGCGTACCGAGAGGCCCAGTCATGGTTCCCAACCCCGCTCCGTCGTCCCCCTCATCGCCCTCGCCGGCCGCCTCCACCGAGGACGCGGTGCTGGCCGCCGTGCTGGTGAAGAACGGCGTCCTCACCGACGAGCAGATTCAGGAGGCCCGCCGCCATGCCGAGAAGCATCGGCGGGACCTGAAACAGGCCATCCTGGAGATGAGCCTGATCTCCCACGAGCGGCTCAACCAACTCGCCTTCGAGCGGCTCCGAGCCCTGGCCCAGGCCGATGCTCCCGAGCCCGCGCCCGAGCCCGAACCCGCCGCCGCCGACGCCTCGTCGGCCATCCTGGTGGTCGCCGACCGCAACCAGATCCAGCGCGACGTCCGCAAGGAATTGCAGGACCTGACCCAGACGGTCCCCGTCCCCGAGCTGGTCGGCCAGATCCTCGAACGGGCGATCGACTGCCGCGCCACCGACATCCATTTCGATTCGCTGGACAACGGCCTGCGGGTCCGCTTCCGGATCGACGGCCAGCTCCAGGACATCCTGTTCATCGAGTCGTCCGTCGCCGCCGCGGCGCTGAGCCGCCTGAAGGTCATGTCCAACCTCAACATCGTGGAGCGCCGGCACTCGCAGGACGGCCGCATCACGATCATGTACAGCGGCAAGCCCCGCGACCTCCGCGTGGCCACGTTCCCGACGATCTACGGCGAGAAGGTCGTCATCCGCATCCATGAGGTGCTCACCGACGTCGTCGGCTTCCCCCACCTGGGGATGTCCAGGTCCCAGGCCGAGGTCCTCGACCGCCTGATCGTCCAGCCCTACGGGGCCGTGCTCGTCGCCGGGCCGGTCGGCGCCGGCAAGACCTCCACCCTGTACAACTGCCTGGAGCGGATCAACTCCCCGCTGCGCAACGTCATGACGATCGAGGACCCGGTCGAGCACCGGATGCCCGGCGTCAACCAGACCCAGGTCGGTTCCAACCCCGGCGACATGAGCTTCGGCGACGGCCTCCGGGCCATGCTCCGCCAGGACCCCGACATCGTCATGATCGGCGAGATCCGCGACGAGGAGACCGCTCGCATCGGCATCCGCGCCGCGCTCACCGGCGTCCTGGTCTTCAGCACCCTCCACGGCTCGGACGCCCCCAGCACCATCAGCAACCTCTACAACTTCGGCATCCCCGGTTACCAGCTCTCCAGCAGCCTCCTCGCCATCGTCTCCCAGCGCCTGGTCCGCAAAATCTGCCCCAATTGCCGCACCAGCTTCATCCCGGACGAGAAGCTGCTGTTGTCCCTGGAACTCGACCCCGACGAGCACAAGGGGGTGGAGCTCCACCGCGGCGCGGGCTGCCCGGCCTGCTTCCAGACCGGCTACATCGGCCGCACCGGCGTGTTCGAGATCATGCTGATCGGGGAAGAGCTGCGCGACCTGATCTTCCAGCAGATCCCCCGGGATGTTTTGCGGCGTGTGGCGGTTGATCTGGGAATGCGAACTTTGAAGCAGTCCGCGGTCGATAAGATTCTGGAAGGGGTCACCACGGTGGAGGAGGTCTACCGCGTGGTGTCGTTCTGAATCGACTCGACGGACCCCCAGGGAAGATCCGGGCGAACCGACAGGAGGTCGGCAATGCACGCGCAACGTCACCGCAAACGACTTACGGCCGCGGGCTTGAGCCTGCTCGCCGCCGCCGCCCTGGCCGCGCCCCGCGCCGCCTCGGCCGACGACTCGGGCCTCTTCGGCCGTCTCTTCCGCCTCGGCGGGGCGTCGAACTCGGCCCGATCCAAACCGGCCCCCGCGCCTCGCGGCGACGCCGAGGCCAGGCCCGGGGCCCCGGACGCGAACGGGGCGGGACGCAACTCCAACCCCGGCCCCAAGCACGACCACGACCACGGCGCGAACGCGTTCGTCCCCCCCGCCGCTCCCAGGGGACCGGCGCCGACCCCGACCACCGGACCGATCGGCGAGGGGCCGTCGACCCCCGAGGTCGCCGGCGGCGGCCCGGCCGCCCCCCGATCACCCCCCGGGCGCGGGTCAGCAACGCCGCGACCGACGCCGACCCGCTCCTGACCCGCATGGCCCTGGGACGGTCCAACGACGGCAGCCAGTTCGGCATGTTCCTTCAGGTCTACGCCGACGGCACGGTGATCGACTCCGAAGGGGTCCACCGCCTCGCGCCCGCCGATCTCCGGCCGATCGCCGAGTTGGTCTCCTCCGGCGAACTGGGGCGCAACCGGGGCCACTGCGGCACCCCGTCGAGCGACTACATCGAGGAGGTCCACGTCGTCGTCTTCGAACGTCGGCTCGGCCGCCTGACCGCCCAGCCGTTCTCCTATTCCGGCAACCCCCAGGGCTGCGATCCCTCGGTGCGGCAACTCCACACCCTCATCGAGAACCTCCAGGCTCGGCTCAGCGGCCAGCCGGTCGCCTCCGCCGCCTCGGCCCCGGCGTCCACTCCGGCCCCGGCCGGCGAGTTGGCCCCGCCGCCGTTCGTCGAGCCCCCCGCAGCCGCGGCCTCGGCCTTCGGCGAGCCGGCGGGCCTCCAGCGCCCGACGCCGGCCCCGGCCCCGACTCGAGCCCCGACCGTCGGCGGCAGCCGCGTCCTGCCGCCCCTCCCCGCGACGGCCGGGCCGGTCATCCCCCTGACCACCCCGGCCGACTCCCGCTGACCCGGCCCCGCCGGTCTGCCCCAGCCCGGGGGCGGTTCGCGATCCAGGCGATCCGACCCCCGGCCTCGTGATCCTGGGAGGCGTCGGACTGGTCAGCAGGCCGAGGGTCGTCTACAATGGAGAACCATTCTTGATTTGGTGATGAATTTGGATGTCGCGCTCAATAAAGACCGCAACTTGGATGGAAGGAAGCGGCCGTGGCGAAAACTCAAACCGACGATTTAATTCCCCTGGACGTCAAGGAATCGCCCGAGGACAAATTCCGCGAGTTCCTCGAAATCCGGGGCGAGAAGCTGACCGATCCCAGGCGCACCCTGGTGCGACACATCTTCAGCTCGCACAAGCACTTCGACGCCGATGAACTGGTCCGCGACCTGCACGACGCGGGCCACGCGATCAGCCGGTCGACGGTCTATCGGACCCTCCGCCTGCTGGTCGAGTCCGGGCTCCTGCGCGAGCTTCGCCTGACCAACCGCTCCGCCTACGAGCACGACTACGGCTACCCCGCGCACGACCACCTCCACTGCACGGTCTGCAGCCGCGTGGTGGAGTTCCGCAACGACGACCTTCTCAAGCTCCGCGACGAGGTCAGCCGCGCCCACGGCTTCCGCGCCACCGGCCACCGCTTCCTCATCGAGGGCGTCTGCTCGTCCTGCGACCGCTCCCACAGCCCCCGCCGGCGGCTCGACCTGATCTGACCGGGCCCGATCCGATCCCGGCGAGGCGCGGGCGTCGACGGCTTCCGTGCTCAATAACGGTCTTCCCCCCTCGCGGGGGAAGACAGACCCCGAAGGGGTCAGATGAGGGGGAAGACCAGCACGAGGACCGTCGGGATTCGCGATCCGGTTTCCCAGCTGCCGACGGACTTGGTGCTCGTCTTCCCCCTCATCCGGCCCTGCGGGCCACCTTCCCCCGCGAGGGGGAAAGGACGTTATGGTCCGGGCCTGGATTCCGACGGCGTTCGTGCTCGCCTTCCCCTCGAGGGGGAGAAAGCAAGACGCGGCTGGGGATTACTCCATGTAGCCCAGGTCCATGAGCCGCTGTTCGAGGATGGCCTGCTCCTCGTCGGTGTACTCGAAGGCGGGCTGGTGGGGGCCGTTGATCGGCCGCTTGGCGGGTTCGTCGAGGCGGGTGACGGGGCTCGCGGCGCGGCCGGAGCCGAGGGGCGATCCTTCCATGTGCGACGGGACGGACTGGCCCAGGAGGCTCAGGACCGTGGGGGCGACGTCGATCAGGCGGCCGTTGAGGTTCCGCCCGGCCGCGAGGCCCGCGCCGGCGAGGGCCACGACCCCTTCGGGGCGGTGCGTGCCGGTCAGGTTCGGGTCGGAGCGGACCCAGTCCCCGGGGCCGGTCCCGGCCAGCTTGGTCCGCACCCAGTAGGCGGCGTCGGGCAGGGCGATGAGGTCGGGGTAGCCCTCCCGCGCGGGATCGACGCCGTAGGCTTCGGCCGTGTCGATGATCCGGGGGAAGAGGCGGCGGCCGTCCTCGGGGTGTCGGGCGTCGGCGAGGGCCTCGGCGGCGGCGTCGCGGGCCTCGTCGATCTCGCGGGGCGTGAACAGGGGGGCGGCGTGGCGGGTGGTCCCCCGGCGCGAGGGGGAGTTGACGTAGACCATCGCCGCGGTGTCCTGATGGGGGGCGAAGGCCAGGGTCCGCGACCAGTCGAACGGGAACGACGCGGCCACCGACTGGTCGAACGAGGCTGAACGGGCCGTCGGGTCGTTCCGCTTGGCCTTCCAGACCCGCAGGCGATCGACGGCCTGTCGGCCCCGGCGGGCCAGCTTGCGGCCGATCCCCGCCTTCTGGGCGAGCCCGGCGTCGAGCAGGATCTGGTTGACGTCGATCCGGCCCTGGCAGGGGCCGAAGCCGTGGTCGCTGACGACCAGCACGGCCGCCCCCGCGCCGAGGCCGCCTCGCAGAGCATGCCGATCGCGCGGTCCAGGCCCCGGATCACCTCCTCGGCGGCGGCGTTCCAGTCGGGCTCGTCGACGCCCGTCTCATCCACGTTCAGGTATCGCCAGGCCCGGTGCTGGAACGGGTCCAGGTTCTGGAACTGGACCATCAGCGCGGACCAGTCCGGGAACATCCGGTCGGCCAGCAGGCCCCCTCGGCGCGTCCCCGGAAGCTCTCGGCGGTGAGCCGGGCGTTGGTCCGCAGCTCGTCGAGCGTCTGGGGGGCGCGCTTCCAGAAGTAGCGCAGGGAGTAGTCCGGGGCCTCGGCCTTCAGCCTGGCGGCGAATTCCGGCGAGCCCTGGAGCGCGGCGTCGAGGTGGGGGGCGTCCATCCCCGAGACGACCACGCCGTTGATTTTCGGGGGCGGGAAGAGGCCCGGGGCGTTCAGGCAGGCGGCCGATCGGCCGGCGTCGCTGAGGATCCGCCAGAGGTTCGGCACGCGGACGCGGCCGGAGTGGTTGACCTTCATCCGGTCGGCGGCGGCGTCGTAATAGCGATGGTCGAAGACGCCGTGGCGGGACGGGGTGCAGCCGGTGGCCATCGAGGTCCACGCGGCTGTCGTCACCGGCGGCTCGACCGACGTCAGGACGCCGTGCGCCGCCGAGCGGAGCAGGGCGTCCAGGTTCGGCATCGCGCCCCGACGCCGCATCGGGTCGAGGACCGTCCAGGTGGCGCCGTCGAGGCCGAGGATCAGTACGCGATCGAGGGATGCCGCCATGCGCCTTGGCCCTTGCTGTCATGGATCATCGGGATGGGGGAACCGTTGACGGCCGGATCGACGCGCAGCTCGCGCGCCGTCGCCGCGGTCGTCGCCGCGACGGTCTCGGCCCCGGTCTCCACGCTGAACTCGGTGTGGTAGTAGCCGGCGAGCGCCTGGCGCTCCCCCTTGGAGCGGTAGAGCAGGCCGAGTCGCTTGCGGAGCTTCTGGCGGAGCGGGACGGCGGCCTCGGCCTCGGCCAGGCAGCGGTCATAGGCCGCCGTCAGGGCTCGGGCGCGGTCGTGGAAGTCGGCCGGGGCCGGGGTCTTGACCCCCATCGCCATGACCGAGTGCGGGAACGACCGGAAGCCCTGCGAGCCGACGACGCGGCCGTCGTAGGGGCGCATCATCCGCTTGAGGCAGCTCGGGGTCATCCGCCAGTAGTCGTCCGGGTAGGCGTGGATCCGGAAGTTCAGGGGGGAGGTGATGACGAAGATCCCCCCCGGCTTGAGGATCCGGAAGACCTCGTCGAAGGCGCGACGGACCTCGAACACGTGCTCGAAGGTCTCGATGCAGAGGACCGCGCCGGCGGACTCGTCGGCCATACTGATGGCCGAGACGTCCTCGATCCGGTCGACTCCCAGGCCGGCCCTCATGTCGCAGCCGATGAAGTCCTTGCCCGCGAACATCCCCCTCAGATTGGCGTAGCCTTCCTGACCCTCGACCTGATACGAACCGAACTCCACGATGGGCGTCGGGCAGTCGAAGGTCTCGGCCACAAGGCGGCAGAACGCCTTGTTGTGGTCTCGCATCGTTGTTGCTCCTCCATGAGCCTGATGGTCGGCGGACCGAGGGGTGACGGGCGGAGCGAATGCTCCCCGGAAATCGGCGGGATCTTAGACCCAACACCAGGATCGGTCAATCGCAACTGATCGGAGACCCCTGGTCCCGGGGGCGTCGTCCCCCGCGTGCGAGGCGGTCCGCGGGCTGCTATCATGATTCCGGCGGGGAGGGGATCGCGCCGCGGGCCTTGATTCGGGAGCGTCGGCATGGGTTGGATCGGACGACGGGCGTTCGCGGCGATGGCGATCGCGGGGGTGTGTCTGGCGTCGGCCTCGGCGTCCGAGCCCGAGAAGATCGACCTGTTCGAAGCCGGGCGCGACGGCCGTGCGATGTACCGCATCCCCGGCGTGGTCGTCACGGCGAAAGGGACGGTCCTGGCGTACTGCGAAGGCCGCAAGAGCGGCAGCGACTGGGCGGACATCGACGTCTTCCTGAGACGTAGCGAGGACGGCGGCCGGACGTGGGGACCGCCGGCCCGGATCGCCCATCTCGGACCGGCCGTGCCGCCGAACCCGGTCGCCCCGAAATCGCGGGGCGACGGGGCGCGCACCACGAACAACCCGGTGGCCGTGGTCGACCGCTCGGGCGTCGTCCACATGCTCTACGGCGTCGAGTACGCTCGATGCTTCTACATGAAGAGCGACGACGACGGCCGGACGTTCTCCCCGCCCGTGGACGTCACCGCCGCGTTCGAGGCGTTCCGGCCGGAGTACGACTGGAAGGTGATCGCGGTCGGCCCCGGCCACGGCGTTCAACTCGCGAGCGGACGGCTCGTCGTCTCGGCCTGGATGTCGCTCGGCACCGGGGGGAACGGCCACCACCCCTCGGTCGCCTGCACGATCGTCAGCGACGACGCCGGCGCGACCTGGCGTCGAGGGGCGATCGTCGCCCCCGCCACGCCGGATCACCACGACCCCAGCGAGCCGGCGATCGTCCAGCTCGCCGACGGCCGGGTGATGCTCAACATCCGCAACACGTCGCCCGCCCTGCGACGGCTCGCCACCACCAGCCCCGACGGCGAGACCGGATGGACGAAGCCGACGTTCGTCGACGACCTCCCCGAGCCCATCTGCATGGGAAGCCTCGTCCGCCTCCCCGCCGAGCTGGGCGTCGGGCCGGACCGCATCCTCTTCGCCCAGCCTCACAAGCCCCCGGTCGCCCCGGGCTCGACCCCGCCGAAGGGCTGGAACGACCGCCGGAACCTCGCGATCAAGGTCAGCCTCGACGGCGGCGCGACCTGGCCCCTGGTCAAGACCCTCGAACCCGGCCCGAGCGCGTACAGCGACCTCGCCGTCCTCCCCGACGGCACCGTCCTCTGCTTCTACGAACGCAGCCTCGCCGAAGGCCCGGACGCGAAGGGCTCCCCCTACGGTCGACTCACCCTCGCCCGCATCCCGCCGGACTGGCTCCCCGAGTAAACGCCGCGCCGGGAGCGCCCGCCCCGTTCATCTCCGCGGACGGACCTCGACCGCCTCGCGGAGATACGCCGACTTGCGACGAACTCTTCAGAAAATCCACTTCGGCATGCAGGCGTGATGTTGAACCTAAAGCGCCGTCACAGACTTCAGTGCCCAATTCGTTAGCCCCTTCTCTGGTATTCCCAGATCGGCTGCGTTAGGTACGTGGCTACCCATCCAAAATAAATCGAGTCTCGAAAAGTGCTGATTTCTGGCGAACAGTATCTTGAGAGAGAGACTCCGACAGGCCTATGCTGGCTATTGTGGCAGAACTCTCGACCGAAAGGCCTGAGCGGGCATCTGCTCCAGCAAGCATCGACGCCGCGATCTGGCTGCTTCCTTAACGTGGGGGGCGAAATCCACATGGCCGAGCTCTACAAATTTGAGGACCGGCGGAGCCCAGTCCCTACGGGGATTGTGAAGTGCGTTGGGGACGTCGTGTTCGTTCATGGGTTGAACGGTGATGCCTACGCAACATGGGCTGCGGGCGAGGGGGAGGGGGACACATGGCCGCGATGGTTAAAGGAGGACCTGTCTGAGCTGGATGTTTGGTCTCTCGGATACGAGGTCCGTGCGAACCGGTGGTCAGGCTGGTCTATGCAGTTGTCCGATCGAGCGACAAACGTCGTCGATCGCCTCACGCATTACCAAATTGGGGCTAGGCCGGTTGTCTTCGTTTGCCACAGCATGGGGGGCCTACTAATCAAACAGGTGCTTCGCAACTGCTTGGACTCTAATCTCAAAGCTCATAAGGCGATTGCAGCCAATACCCGCGGGATCGCTTTCCTCGCGACTCCGCATCTCGGCTCCGGACTGGCTGATCTGGTGCTAAGATTGCCGTTCTATGAACCCACGGTTGCTGTGAAAGAATTGAAGAAGAACGCGGTGCAACTGCGTAACTTGAACACCTGGTATCGTAATCATTGCGACAGATTGAGGATTCAAAACAGCGTTTGGGTTGAATCGAGAAGTATGTTTGGCGTGAGAATCGTAGATGAAATAAGTGGAGACCCGGGCATACGGGACGTTGACGCAGTTCCATTGGATAACCAACACGTCGACATCACCAAGCCGCCGGGCAGATGGGCACAACAATACGTCGGTGTCGAGAATTTCGTCGCCAAATGCCTTGAGATCCAGGCGCCACCTGCCGCGTTTCCACCGTTGCCCACCTCCACACCTTCTCCCAAGCCCCGGCTCGGTCGGCTGAAGCTTATAGTGGGCTTCTGCCTTGCCCTGACCTTAGCAGTGGTGGCCTGGGCCGCGTTGACGGGGGATCCGTGTAGGCAACCTCCTGATCCTGCAATGATTGAAGAATCAATTAGGAAAAACTTCGCTTTGCTAGAAGGTGTGCCTCCCAACAGCATGGAGGACGGGTCGGTAGGGGAAAGTCGTTTAGTACGGGCTGTTTTTGTAAGCTTGCCGCTCTCACACGGCGATCTTACACCCGTAGAGCGGGTCATTAGGTATATGGAGTCGCAGGGAGAATTTTCTAAAAATGGAACTAAGGATGTCCATTTGGAATCGGTTATAAAAAGATTGCCTGAGATACGTCAGGCGAGATTGAATTGGCTACGGGATGAAGTCCTGCCATCTCTCCACGAATCGCAGTCCGACACGTTCGAACTCCCGTCCATGGCATACATCGACCCGTCGCGGGGTCGAACGAAGGTCGTGATTACGCGTAAGGACGCGCAATCGCAGATTCGCTGTCTGGAGAAGGCGTCCCTCGACACCAATACCTTCCAAGGGAATGACTAAGATGATCTACTACCAGGTGATCTTTCTCTTGTTCGAGTCCCTCGCTTTCCTTCGTATCCAGGAGGGCTCGGACGCGAGCATTTTGATAACGCAACTCCCGCTGGTAGTTTTAGTACAGGCACCGAGCGAGGCGGCACCTGGTCTTCCCGAGGTGGACCCGCGCGGGGATGCGGTCGAGAGCACTAGACGGGCGATAAACGAAGAAATCGACAGGAGGTTGGACCCTAACTCTGTTTACATGAGAGCGCAAGCTGGCAGGCTCGCCAATTTTCCTCGTCAGGTTGTCAATCGGGCTGTTTTTGAAAGTTTATATTCTGCCCAAGGCGACGAGGGGATTGTCTTGGATGCGTTGAGACTCGTTAAGAAAAACAGGAGAAGCTTCCCCATAGATTTGGGGGTGGAGGCTGTGGATGTTTCCTGGGTTAGAAAGGCCAGACAAGACTGGGTGGCTTTGGCCCTTCGCTCCCTCGATGCCCAGGAGGCCGTAGGGAAGGGAGAAGAGGTGGTCCTACTGGAGATCCCTCCTCAGTTGTGGATCACGAGCATGGACGGGAAGCACGTCGCGTCCGACCCGGTGACGAGTAATCTGAGGCAGCGGCTGGAGAGGGAGCGAGACTACTTAGCTGCTGGGACTAGCGGCTTCGAGCTCTCAGCTCGCCATGTAGCTAGTTTGATTGCGGCGAGCTTCTCGAATCCTGCAGAGCCATTTTTAATGTCGAAGTTGCTGCGAGGCGAGGAGATCGGCCGTGAGTATTTTTATGCCCGAATGTACCAGGCTGTTTTTCTTAACGTCGGCAAGTTTTACGCGGACGCAAATTTGCTGGCAGACGCCTTGGATATTGTGAACGAGACAGTGCCAGGCACTGCAGATGTCAAGAACCCATTGTTGAACGAATTTCAGAATATCAGAGTCCAACGTATCAATTGGTTGCGCACCTCCGTGATCCCCGCACTCGAAACGATGGAGCGGGCTCCACGGGAGGTCTATGCGAATCAAGCAGCTCCTCAACAGCCGTCCGGATTTGGCGTAGATCTCCCGAGCATCGCGTGGGTGCTGAGGGATCCCTATCGCACCGGCATGCCAAAGGAATTCTTTTACAGCTCAAGCGACGCAGCAGCGGAGGAGGAACTACTCCGCAGAGCGAGATAAACGACTTGAGTTCTGCCCCGAGAAGTTGGACCGGTTAAACCAGAGCTTCTCGGCCAGATTACATGCCCCGAAAGGTTGGACCGGCGAAACGAGAGCTTTTCGGCCCGACGTGGCTTGCTTCATCCCGGCCGCGGTCGATGCGAACTCCTCGGGGGCCAGATCGCCCAAGGCACCATGGATGGCCTATGTTAAGGCCTACGTTGGCAGACCCAAGTTTATGCCTAGATTGGCTTAATGCCTAAGTAGGGTAAGTCCGGGACTTTGGGGAGACCGCCGAGATCCAAGTGTCGATTTTCGGCAGCAAATCGTGGGCGGACGGCCATGAGCGCTCTAGAGGCGGAGCGGATGTTCAGAGGACCGCCGACGGCCACGTCCCGATCGCAGCTCGTAGACGAATCGGTCACGCCCTGGTATCACTGCGTCTCACGGTGCGTCCGGAGGGCCCGCCTCTGCGGCGGCGACCCTCCGTCGACTGCGGCGGCTTCGCCGTGATGGACAACCATCTCCATCTGCTGCTGCGCCTCGATTCCTGCCGGGTGCGAGTCCGGTCGGATGAGGAGGTCGCTCGACGCTGGCTGACGCTCTTTCCCATTCGCGACCTCGAGGGAGAGTCCCTGGCGGTGCTGGACGAGCGGGGCCGCCGATTCTCGGGCGATTTCGCCTGGATCGCCGCCGTACGGAAGCGGCTGTCGGAGCTGGGCTGGTTCATTAAGCGTCTGAAGGAGCCGCTGGCCCGACGAGCCAACCGTGAGGGCGGCTGCACCGGAGCCTTCTGGGAAGGACGGTTCCGCAGCGTCCCCGTGCGGGATCAGGAAGTCTTGCTGGCCGTCGCCGCTGACATCGACCTGAATCCGTTCGCCGCCGGCGCCGCGGAGACGCCCGAGGCTCGCGGCGGACCTCGCTTCGCGAGCGGCTCGCCCCCGGCCCGTTGCGACGGACCGACGACCGCCGCCATGAAATCGGCCTGTGGCTGTCGCCGACGAACGACCGCGGCGAGCCCGGCGGCCATACGCCTTGGTCCCCGGCCACACGTCGGCCTCGCCTTTGGAACTGGTCGACGCCGCCGACCGCATCCCCCGCCTCGCGACGGCAAGGCCGCTCTCCCTCGCGCGGCGGCGTCGATCTTCGTCCGCCGCACCTCGAAGCGGATGCCCCGGCTCTGCCACGGCGTCGACCGGGAGAACTTCCCGAGGTACCTGGCCGGGTACGAATTCCGGTACAATCGCCGTGACGGGCATCGTCTTCGATAGGCTTTACAGATCGAGACTCCTCAAGGGCCTCTCGCCCTGGGAAATCCCCGGTCGCCACAATCAAAAGGGCAGGATTCGCATGGGACGAATCTTCGAGAAGCGCAAAGCTTCGATCTTCAAAACCTCCGCTCAGAAATCAAAGCTCTTTTCCAAGTATGGAAGACAATTGTATATGGCCGCCAAGAACGGCGTGCCTGACCCGGATGCCAATCCGGCTTTGCGCGCCCTCGTCGAGAAGGCCAAGCGCGATAACGTGGCCAGTCATGTGATTGACAAGGCGATCCAGAAAGCGGCCGGCGCGGGGGGCGAGGACTTCCAGGCCGCGCGTTACGAGGGGTTTGGCCCCGGCGGCTCCCTGCTCATCGTCGATTGCCTGACCGACAACAATTCGCGCACCATCTCCGACGTCCGGAACTGTTTCGGCAAGACAGGGTCGAAATTGGCCGCCAATGGATCCGTGGTCATGTCTTTCGACCACCTGGCGGTGCTTTCCTTCGGCGGCGACGACGAGGAGAAGGTGATCGAGGCCCTGTTCGCCGCGGACGTCGCCGTCGAAGACGTCGAATGCAAGGATGGCAATATTACGATATTCGCCCCTCCCGCCGAGTTCTACAAGGCGAAAATGGCCCTGCTCGAAGCGTTCCCCGGCCTCGAGCTGGAAGTTCAGGAAATCACTTTCCTCCCGCAGTCGAGCAAGGTTCTCGATGGGGACGATCTGGGCATGTTCGAGAAATTGCTGGGCATGCTCAACGATTGCGACGACGTGCAGGAGATCTACCACAACGTCGAGCTTCCCGGCGAACCTGCGTCCGGTTAGACCCATCACCGACCATTCTCGATCGGCCCCCCGGGGCCATGCAGGTCTCGGCAAGCATGTCGAGTTGCGGGGTTCCTGCAAAGGCTTCAGGCAATCCACGGCGGCTCGGCCTGCCGCCGACCTTCTGGGACAGACGCTCATCCTCGCGAACGGACCTCGACCGCCTCGCGGAGATACGCCGGGTCGATCGTGATGCCGAAGCCCGGTCCGTCGGGGACCTGGAGCTTGCCGTCGACCACCTTCAACGACGAGGACGCGCTGGTGACGGGGACCTCGGCGCTCCCCTTGTACTCGGTGAAGGGGACCGGGTTGGGGATGCAGGCGGCGAAGACGGCGGCGTCGAGGTAGCCCAGGCCCGAGCCGGACATGTGGGGGGTGCAGAGCATGCCGGCCTCGTGCGCCATGCGGGCGACCCGCATCGAGCGGACGAAGCCGCCGTGGTAGTGCAGGTCGGGCTGGACGATGTCGACGGCTCGATTCGCGATCATCCAGCGGAAGCCCTCCTCGGCGGCCTCCTGCTCGCCGCCGGCCACCGGGATGCTCAGGGCGTCGGCGACGGCCCTGGTCTCCTCCAGGTGGTCGAAGCGGCAGGGCTCTTCATAGAAGGCGTAGCCGTGCTCCTCCATCAGGCGGCCGACGCGGATCGCCTCGGCGGCGTCGTAGGAGCTGTTGGCGTCGGCGTAGAGGGTCATCTCGGGGCCGAACGCCTCGCGGACGAGCGGGATGAGCGCCTCGGTCCGCCCGGGGAGCGAGTCCGCGTTCCGGCTCATCCGGCCGCCGAGTCGGAACTTGAGCGCCTTCGCCCCGCTCTCGGCGACGATCCGCCTGAGGTCGGCGACCTCCTCCTCGGGCGTGTTTCCGCGCGTGCCGCTGGCCCGGTAGACGGCGATCTCCCGCCGCTGGAAGCCTCCCAGCAGGTCGCCGACCGACCTCCCCGAGACCTTGCCGAGCAGGTCGAGCACGGCGAACTCGGCGGCCGCCGTGCAGACCCAGAGGGCGAGCCCCTGGTACTTGTAGTTGTCGTCGTGCCGGTACAACTCCCAGAGGAGCGGTTCCAGCTCCCGGGCGTCCTTCCCGACGAAGAACGGGGCGACCCGATTGAGGAAGATCGGGTAGGTGTGGACCAGATGCATGGAATTGGCGACGGACCAGCCCTCGCCCCCGTCCTTCGAGCGCACGCGGACCAGGTACTCCCGGCCGTTGCGGAGCAGGTCCATCGTGGCGATGACGACGGGCTTCTCGATCCCCTCGACCCGGAGCACCGGGGCGTTCGCGACCTCCCGGAGCCGCTCGGTCGAGGGCTTCCGGGCGTCGTCTCCGAGGACGCGAGGGGCGAGCGCGGACGCCGCCGTCGCGCCGAGGGCCGTGCGGAGGAATGAGCGGCGGGCGAGCTGCATGGGGGTCGTCCTCCGGCGTCGCGCCGGTTCGGGAAAGGGGAGGGGGGCGTCAGGCCACGGGCGTGCTCTCGATCATCCCTCGGATGACGTCGCGGGCCTGGGCGGCGAGGTTCGGGTCGGGGGACGAGGCGGAGACGACGACCCAGGTCCCGTTGGACTGGGGGACGCCGACGATGGTCAGGGTCACGGAATCATTGCCGCCGGCCACCAGATAATCGGCCCCGTCCGCCCCCTTGACGACGATGAGACCCTGGTCGCGGAGGGCCTGATCGGCCAGGGCCAGGCAGCCTTCGACGGAGGAGGGTTTCACGAACGTGCCGTAGACGACGTACATCGGCGAGGCTCCTTTTCCGGGCGGGTCGGCGGCCGTCGGGACGCTGGGGGTCTCCCCCGATTGTCCGGGCTCGCGAGGGGGCCGTCCAGGGCGTCGAATCTCGCACTGGCCAGGGCGGGTGGTTTCGATTAGGGTGGATGTTCCTCTCGCGACGGCATCAGGAAGGATGGAAGCTCGGTTGCGTCGCATGGACCCGCGCGGACCCGGCCCCGATCGCCCCGCCGCGGTCGGCCCCGGAGCCAGGTTGAGGGATTTGACCGGTGTCCTATCGCAGCTTCAAGCACCTGCTCGGCGAGACCAGCCTGGAGCGCAAGTGTCGCTTCATCTTCGGGCTGGGGATCTTCCTCCTCGTCGTGGTCAGCTTCCTCCTGTACGGCCTGAAGACCGAGAGCCTGGTCAAGAACCAGACCACCCAGACGGCCCGGATGCTCGTCAATCCGACGTTGATGAACATCCATTACAAGAAGCTGGGCAACTACTTCTTCGAGCCGATCATCGACGTCCTCTGGGGCGACTTGAAGCCGCTGGACGAACTTCCCAACGTCAAGGCGACGGTCCTGAAGCCCTACGCCGACAAGGACCCGGCCAAGCAGCCCTCCGACGAGTTCGAGCGGGCCGCCCTGGCGCGGTTCTTGAAGGCGTCGGCCGACGAGGAGGCGTTCGTCAAGACGGGCAAGCCCCGGCCCAACCCCTACACCTTCGCCGACGGCACCAGGATGTGGGAGGACCGGATCTCCCCGGACCAGAAGGAATATCAGTACATCCAGGCCGTGACCTTCAAGCCGAGCTGCCTGATGGACTGCCACAGCCGGGAGGACTCGGGCCTGGAGGGCTTCGACGGCGGCAAGGTTCACATCGACAACCACCACCTCTGGCGGCTGGCCGCCGACGGCAAGCACAACATCCCCGTCAAGCCCGGCGACCTCGCCGGCGCGGTGGTCGTCCGGGTGCCGATGGAGCAGACCAAGAAGGCCATCAACAGCAACCGCGCCGTGCTGATCACCGCCGCGTTGGTGACGGCCGTGCTGGCGATGGTCTCCTCGTACATGATCGTCCGCTACGTGATCGTCAAGCCGGTCAAGCACCTGCGCGACGTCTCCGACGCCATCGCCGCCGGGCGGCTCAACATCCGCAGCCAGATCCAGACCGGCGACGAGTTCGAGGACCTCTCCCACGCCTTCAACCGCATGCTCCACAACCTCGTCGCCATGCAGCAGGAGCTTCGCGACGTCAACGGCGACCTCGACCACAAGGTCGACGAGCTGGCCCAGGCCAACATGGCGCTCTACGAGATGAACCGCCTCAAGAGCGACTTCCTCGCCACCATGAGCCACGAGCTGCGGACCCCTTTGAACTCGATCATCGGCTTCTCGGAGGTCCTCGGCGGCAACGAGAACCTCAACGAGCGGCAGCGGCGGTACGTGGGGAACATCCAGACCTCGGGCAAGATGCTCCTGGGGATGATCAACGACATCCTCGACCTGGCCAAGATCGAGAGCGGCAAGATGGAGGTCCGCGGCGAGGACTTCTCGATCCGCGACGTCTGCGAGGCGCTCACGAACCTGACCCGGCCGATGGCCGACCGCAAGGACGTGACCCTGGAATGCCGGCTCGACGAGGCCATCCCGCTCCTCCGGCAGGACCCGGGCAAGATCCGCCAGATCCTCTACAACCTCCTCTCCAACGCGATCAAGTTCACTCCCGAGGGGGGCCGCGTGACCCTCAGGGCGCGGACCGACGGCCGGTTCGTGGTCCTCGAGGTCGAGGACACGGGGATCGGCATCGCCGAGGAGGATCGAGACACGATCTTCGAGAAGTTCCGCCAGGCGAAGGCGCCCGGCCAGGCCGACGACGTCCTCACCCGCGAGCACCAGGGGACCGGCCTGGGCCTGTCGATCGTCCGCGAGCTGGCCCGGCTGCTGGGCGGCGAGATCCACCTCCGCAGCCAGCTGGGGCAGGGGAGCACGTTCACGGTCCGCATCCCCTTGCAGCTCGCCGGCAACCATCGCTTCGAGGTGAACCTGAGCGATGAGCGGATCGATCTCTCCAAGGCCCGCCGCATCGAGGCCCAGCCTTCGTTCCCGCGCATGCCCCTGACGCGCCCGCAGCCGTCCGGGGGCCTCGGCCCGGACCCGCTGCGGGGCCTCGGCAAGAACGCCCCGGTCGTCTGACTCGACTCTCGCTCCCGTTCGCGCCTCGCTCCGGTCCCGGTCTCGATCTCGATATCGCCGCCGATTCCGCCTCGTGAGTCCGCCCCATCGCCCTGACGAAGTGAGCACCATGAATCGCTTCCCGCTCTCGCACCACACCCGGCGAGGCCGCCGGAATCTAACCCTGCTCGCCACGGTCGTCGCGCTCGGCCTCGCCGCGACGTTCGGCCTCCTGGTATACCTGGACGACCCGGTCCAGGACCTCTCCTACGGCCAGTTCCGCAGGAAGCTGGCCGAGGGGGGCGTGTCGTCGGCCCGCGTCGGCCCGGCCGCCATCCAGGGCCTCCTCGCGCCGGCCTCCCCGGAGGCCGCGGCCGTCTCGTACCGGGTCTCCCGGCTCGGCATGGAGCACGACGAGGACCTGATTCGACTCCTGGAGGCTCACGTGCCGAACGGCGACTACGACGCCGAACCGGCTCCGTCGCCGGTCTGGACGATGGCCGTTCCCACGGTGATGTTCCTGATGATGGTCGCGGTCCTGGCCCTGGTCGTCGCCCGGTCCGGGGGGATGGGCTCGGCGCTGGCGTTCAGCAAGAGCCGGCCGAGGGTCTACGGCGCGGACGAGCCCCGGGTGACGTTCGAGAGCGTCGCCGGCCACGACGAGGTCGTCGCCGAGCTTCGCGAGGTGGTCGACTTCCTCCGCACGCCGGGCAAGTTCCAGTCGCTGGGGGGGCGGATCCCCAAGGGGGTCCTGCTCGTCGGCGCCCCCGGCACGGGCAAGACCCTGCTGGCCCGCGCCGTGGCGGGAGAGGCCGGCGTCCCCTTCTTCTCGCTCTCGGGCTCGGACTTCGTCGAGCTGTTCGTCGGCGTCGGCGCGGCCAGGGTCCGCAGCCTCTTCGCCAGGGCCCAGGCCAAGGCGCCGTCGCTGATCTTCATCGACGAGCTGGACGCCATCGGCAAGGCTCGCGGGGCGGGGGGCTCGGGCGGACACGACGAGCGCGACCAGACCCTGAACCAGCTCCTGGTCGAGATGGACGGCTTCGACGCCGACCGGGGGGTGATCCTCCTGGCCGCGACCAACCGCCCCGAGACGCTCGACCCCGCGCTCGTCCGGCCGGGGCGGTTCGACCGCCAGGTGGTCGTCGACCGCCCGGACCTCGTCGGCCGCGAGCAGATCCTCAAGGTCCACTCCCGCGTCGTCCCTCTGGCCGACGACCTGAGCCTCCGCCAGATCGCCGCCATGACGCCGGGGTTCGTGGGGGCCGACCTGGCCAACCTGGTCAACGAGGCCGCGCTGCTGGCGGCGAGGAGGGGCAAGGACCACGTCGGTCAGCCCGAGTTCGAGGACGGCATCGAGCGGCTGATCGCCGGCCCCGAGAAGCGCCAGCGGCTCCTCCGCCCCGACGAGAAGCAGCGCATCGCCTACCACGAGGCTGGCCACGCCCTGGTCGCGCGGAGCCTCCCCCAGACCGACCCGGTACACAAGGTCTCAATCGTCGGCCGGGGCGCCGCGGCCCTGGGCTACACGCTCTACCGCCCCGAGGACGACCGCTTCCTCCACACCAGGACCGCCCTGGAACACGCCGTCTGCTGCCTCCTGGGAGGGACGCTCGCCGAGGAGATCGCGCTCGGGGAGGCGTCGGACGGCTGCACCAGCGACCTGAGCCGGGCGACCGAGATCGCCTCGCGAATGGTCCTGGACTTCGGCATGAGCCCCGTCCTGGGCCGCCTCCGCTACAGCGGCGACGGCGACGCCGCACGCGGCTACAGCGAGCGCACCGCCCGCGAGATCGACCTGGAAGTCCGCCGGATCGTCGGCGAGGCCATGACCAAGGCCCGCGCCATCCTGGAAGACCGTCGCGAAGCCCTTGACCGCCTGGCCGACCGCCTCATCGAACGCGAGACCCTCAACGCCGCCGATCTGGACGAATTGCTGGGCCGCTGAGTCTCGATCGCCGCGAGCCTGAGGACTTCGTCCGGATGAGGACGGGTACCGTATCGCGCGGCCGTCCGGTAGAATCGACCGGACGTCGGAAGCGGCGATCGCGTCGCGGACGCAAATCGAGTTTGGAGCGTATCCTTATGACAGTTCAGGGCGGCGGCCCTCCCGTGATCGGCGTCGATCTCGGCGGGACGAAAATCATGGCGGCCGTGGTCGCCGACGACAACCGGATCCTCGGGCGGGGCAAGCGCAATACGCCCGCCAAGGAGGGGGGGCCGGCCATCCTGAAGACGATGCTGGAGTGCGTCGACGAGGCCCTCGAGCAGTCCGGCCTGAAGCGGGGCGACCTGGCCGCGGGGGGGATCGGCTCGCCCGGCCCGCTCGACGTCGACGCCGGCGTGATCCTCTTCAGCGCCAACCTGAGCGTCAAGAACTACCCGGTCGGCCCCGAGCTGTCGAGCGCGCTGGGGATCCCGATCAAGGTCCAGAACGACGTCCGGGTCGGCGGCTACGGCGAGTTCATGCTGGGCGCGGGTCGGGGGTACGGCGACGTCCTCGCGGCGTTCGTCGGTACCGGGATCGGCGGCTGCCTGATCCAGAACGGCCGGATCGTCGCCGGGTCGACGAACAACGCCGGCGAGATCGGCCACATCGTCGTCAAGGCCGGCGGGCCCCGCTGCGGCTGCGGCAACAACGGCTGCATGGAGGCCTTCGCCAGCAAGACGGCCCTCTCCAACCGGCTCGTCAAGGCCGCCAAGAAACGGTCGTGCCCGCTCGGCGACAAGATCCAGCGCAAGGGCCGGCTCAAGAGCGGCGACCTGGCGCAGGCCGTCCGCGACAAGGACGAGATCGCCATCCGCGAGGTCGAACGCGCCGCGTACTACCTCGGCCTGGGCCTCGGCGGCCTGGTCAACGTCTTCGGCCCCCAGATCGTCGTCATCGGCGGCGGCATGGCCCTGGCCCTGGGCCAACCGTTCCTGGAGCGGATCACCGCTTCCGCTCGGCTGCAGATCATCACCGACCCGACCCACTGCATCAAGTTCGCCCTGGCGGGGCTGGGCGACGACGCCGGCGTCCTGGGCGCGTCGCTCTACGCCCGCGAGATGCTCGCCCAGGGCTGAGGCGGCCGACCGCCTGCGTCGGTCACGGCTTCGCGGCGGACGCGGCCGCCGCGAGGGACTCATGGTCGACGCTTCGGAGCCAGCCGAGGATGTCGCGCTGCTGGTCGGCGGTGAGCATCAGGTTCATCGCCGGCATCTTGCGTAGGCCGTCCCGGACGATCTTGTGGTAGTCGCCCGCGTGGGTCAGGATCGCCCGGTCGGCGAGCGCCGGGCCGAGTTCGGTCCCGAGGGCCGTCGGCCCGTGGCAGCTCGCGCAGACGACCAGGTAGAGCTGGGCGCCGTTCGCGACGACGGCCTCGCCGGTCCCCTCCGAGGGATCGCCGGGGATCTCCCGCGTGGACACGTCGGCCAGGAGGACGCGGCCCGGCGGCGGGACGGGGGACTCCGAGCCGAAGTGTCGCGTCAGGTACTCCTCGACCGGGGCCCGGTCGGCCTCCGGGAGCACGGCGCCCCACGAGAGCATCTTGTCAACCTCCGCCTTCCACTGCGCGGAGGTCAGGCGCTGGCTCGTGTACATGCCCTCTTCGTGGCAGACGAGGCAGTTGTCCGCGAGGGCCCGCTTGGCCATCACGTCGCGGTAGGCGGCCTCTTCTTCGTCCTCACCCTCGTCCGTGTCGTCGGTCGGGGCCGGCGCCTGGGATTTCGCCGCCTCGACGGCGTCCGCCTCGGCCCGCGCCGCCTCAGCCCGGGCCAGCTCGGCGACGTCCGCGCGCTGTTGTTGCTGGAGGCGATAGCCGAACAGGAGGCCGACCGCCGCGATGGTGGCGAGCGTCAGGCCGATCAGGAATAATCGCATGGATTTGTGCTCACGAAACGACGCAGGGGATGCGGTCGTAGCCGTTCCAGAGATAGCCGCTCTTGTTCCACGGGCTGACTTCGGGCTGGATCTCCCCACGGGAGTCGGTCGCGCGGGCCTGGAGCGTGTAGCTCCCGGCGGCGGGGGGCGTCCAGGCGAGCTTGAAGCGGCGCCAGCTCCCCTGGCGGGGCTCGTCGAGCAACTCGGCCTCGCGCCAGGTCGGGTCCTGCACGGTGGAGACCTCGACCTTGACGACGTGGCCCTCGCCGGTCCAGGCGACGCCGCGGACCTCGCGCGGGCCGAGCGGGAGCGAAGCGTCCGGGTCGGGGGAGGTGATGAGCGACTTGACGTTCATCCACTCGACCGGGACGAGCGAGGCCGGGTCCGGGTTGACCCCGGGCGGGACCGGCTCGCGGGGGATGCGATAGCCGGTCTTCATGTAGAAAGTCTGCGCCTCCTCGGCGGAGACCACGATCCGGCGCACCCACTTGGACCAATTGTTCGCGGCCCAACCGGGGACCACCAGCCGCGCGGGGCCGCCGTGGAGGACGGGCAAGGGCTCGCCGTTCATCTTCAGGGCGATCAGCGAATCGTCGGCCAGCGCGCGGGCCAGGGGGATGCTGCGGGTGAACGGCGGCGCCTTGGTCGTGGGCGGGACGTCCCCGCCGATGAAATGGACGTGGGCCGCCTCCGGCTTCACGCCGGCCCGCTCCAGCAGGGCCGCGAGCCGCACGCCCGCCCATTCGGCGTGCCCGACCGCCCCTCGCTCCCAGGTCAGGCCCGGCATCCGAGGGCGGAACAGCCCCCGACCGTTGCCGGCGCACTGGAGCACCGCCGGGATCGTCGTCGCGTCCATCGCCTCCAGGTCGGCCAGGCTCAGCTTGAGCGGCCGATCCACCAGGCCCTCGACGACGACCTCCCACGTCCTCAGCCCCACCGCCGGGGCACCGTGGTGGCTGCGGACGAAGAATCCCTCGTTCGGCGTCAGGAACGAATCGAGTGCGGCCGACGGCGATTCCAGGTTAAGCGGACGCTCGGTGCGGACGATCATGCGACGATCCGCGGCGACGGCCCCCTCGTCGCCCCTCGCGACGCCCAGGCCGCCTCGGTCGAGCCCGCCCGCGAGTCCCCCGACGCCCAGCATCCCACCCCACAGGCTTGCGAGGAACCCGCGCCGATCCGGCCCGAGACCCGCGGCCGGCACCCCGCCGCCCTCGCGGGCGAGGGGATTTTCAACGTCCGAAGCCATCGTGCTGCGCTCCCCTCGATCGAACCTCGACGGACTTGCCTGCGTCTAGAGTATGCAGGGGCGCCCATTCCCTGTCCAGGCTCGTGATCTCACGGCCCATTTCAAACCGTTCACCTCCACGTCCACGACGGAGGTTTCTGCATGTGGTCGCCATGATGATCCATATATTCATTGCGATCGCGGCGACCTGTCCTGGTCTTGCGGCGTAAATTGAGTAGGGAGGATAATCTCGGTATTCACTTTGCTCTATACTTTGGATGTCGAGAACGAGCCGATCAGGAGCATCGTTCAAGGACGTCCCATCCAGCCCGCTCGCAATTCGGCTCGCACTCGCTTCGGTCCCGTCTCCCGGCGTTCGATCTGAGGTGGCCACCGACTCCCTTCTACGGGTTGCGAACGATGAAAAAAATCCGTCGCAAACGCCAGCAAGCCCTGTTCGCCCGTCTCGGCCGTCATCTGGAAATCTGCCTCGACTCGCTGAAACCTCGGAGGATGCGAACTCGATCGGCGCGGTACGCCGCGGCGTTGGCGGAGTCGCTGGGCTTGATCGAACGTCCTAGGTGTTGCGTCTGGTGCCGCCGACGTCAGCGGCTTCAGCGCCACCATTGGGACTACCAGGAGCCGTTGAACGTCACGTTCCTCTGCCCGGACTGCCACAGCATCGCCGACAACATGGTCTACCAGGCGATCGCCTGAGCGGCTCCGGCGGGACCTTCAGGCGCTTTTCGCGGTCGACTCTTCGGGCGGGGCTTCCCACGGGAGCCGCACCTGGAAGACGGAGCCGTGACCGGGTGTGGAGGTCCACGTCAGGGCTCCGCCGGCGCGTTCGACGAACCGGGCGGCGCGGGGGAGGCCGAGGCCGAGCCCGCGACCGGCCTGTCGACCGCAGTAGAACGGGTCGAACAGGTGGACGGCCTCGGCGTCGCCGATCCCGTTGCCGGAGTCGGCGACCCAGAGGCGAAGCTCGCGACCGTGGCGGGCGGCGCGGAGCTGGATCGTCCCCCCCCCATCGGCGGCGGCCTGGATCGCGTTGCGGACGAGGACCTCGGCGATCTGGCGGAGGCCGTCCGGGTCGGTCCAGGCTTGCAGTTCGGGGTCGTCGAACTCGGCGGTCAGGCGGATCCCGCGGGCCTCACATTCGGGCCGGAAGTCGGCGACGCACGCCCGGAGCACGTCCGCCGGGCGGCAGGGGCGGGGACGCGGCTCGGAGGGCCGGGCGACGAACATCAGGTCGCGGAGGATGCGGTGCGTGCGCTGCGCCTGGCCGAGGATGATCCCCAGCGAGCGCGCGGTTTCGGGCTCGGCGGCCTGGGCCATCAAGAGCTGGGCGCGGCCGACGATGACGGCCAGGGGGTTGTTCAGCTCGTGACCGGCCCCGGCGGCGAACTCGGCGAGGGCGTCGAGCTTGGCGGCCTGGATCCGGCCGCGTTCGGAACGGGCGGACTCCCGGCAGCCTTCGACGGCCGCCCGGAGTCGACGTTCCAGCAAGGCGCGGTCGGCGACCCGCGAGGCCCAGACCTTCCACGCGTCGACGATCCGGGTGGGCCGGAGGCGATCCCGGAGGGCGTCGACGTCGGCGTCGAGCCAGAGCTGCACCTCGCCGGCGACCCTCCCGGCCGCCTCCAAGGGGATCGTCCACGACGCCCCCCGATTCGGCGTCGGCGTCGCATCGCTTTCGGGGGAGGCGGAGCCGTCGAGGTCGTCCGTCGAGGAGGGATCGCGCCAGGAGACGCGGGCGGCGTTGACTTCGGGCTCGCCGCACCACATCCGGCCGGCGCGGAGGCTCCAATTCTCGGGGGTCTCGTCGGGCGAGGAATCGGCGATGGCGTCGATCAACCGGCGCTGGCTGGCCTCGGTGCGGGAGAGTTCGGCGAGCCGGAGCCGGAGCCGGGCGTTCTCGCGGGTCATCCGCTCCTCGTGGGGCGTGGCGTCGTCGGCGGCGAACGGGGCCCCGCAACGCGCCTGGACCTCCGCGACGAGGATGCGGAGGTGGGGCGCGGAGGGCATCGCCTCGCGGCCTGGGGGGGCGTCGAACGCCCAGGGGGTGGACTCGGCCCGGCGCACGGCCTCGCGGACCAGCGCCAGGCGGCCCGGTTCGCGGGCGGCGGCGTCGAGCGCCGCATCGTCCTCGCCGTGGAGCCAGACGGCGTCGACGACCAGGGGTTCGCACCCCCAGCGCTCGGCCAGCCGTCGGCCGATCTCGCGAAGGTCGGCGCCCAGGTCGAGGACCTCGCGGCGGCGTCGCGCCTCGCGGTCGGGCTCGGCCATCCAGCGCACCAGCCAGTCGGGGTCGACCGCGGCCACGGCCCAGCGGCCGAGGCCGTGGAGCAGCCCGGCGCGGATCAGGCCGGCGGGGTCCGGGTCGTTATGTTCGCGAGCCAGGTTCCGGCAGGCGAGGCTCGCGGCCACGGCGTGCCGCCAGAGTTGCTGGACCGCCTCGGCGGCCGGGCCCGAGGCGAGCGCGGCGGGCCACCAGGCGGAATCGGCGGCTTGCCGAAGGACCCGGCCGCGACGCTCCGGCGACCGCTCGGCGATCAGCCAGCCCGGATCGAGCTCCAGGAGCGTCCGGGGCGCGAGGCTGTCGGACCGCTCCTCGTCGCCCTCGCCGTCGCCGAGACCGCCGCCAAGGTCGGCCGTCAGGGCGGTCATCACGGCGCGGACGGTCTGGGGGCGCACCGGCAGATGCGCCAGCCCGTTCAGGCGGCTGAGCAGGGGCTCACCCGGCGGTTTTCGTCCCGTTTGGAACCGCACGACGATCGGGCTCCTTCCCGACCCCATTCCGCCCGTCGCCCCCGTCCTCGATGGGGCGGGTCGGACGACGAACGACCCGCGCTCAGGCGTTGGGGCTGGTCTCCATATCCAGGTGTCGGCAGATTCGGGCGATCAGTTCATCAATATCCAGCGGCTTGTGAAGAAAATCGTCGGCGCCCGACGTCTTCAGCTCGGCGATCTTGTCTTCCTCGACCATGCCCGAGATGCAGATGATCTTGATGTCCGAGATGCTCGGGTCGCGGCGGATCAGCTCGCAAACCGCCTGGCCGTTGATGTCCGGCAGCATGACGTCGAGGATGATCAGGTCGGGGTGGTACTCCTTGGCGAGCATCCCCGCGCCGAAGCCGTTGTTCACGGCCTTGTGTTCGAACCGGCCGTCGGTGCTGAGGACCTCGGCCACCAGGTCCACCACCGCCTGGTCGTCGTCGACGATCAGGATCCGCCGCCGCCCGCTCTCCAGGGCGTCGGTCGGGATGCCGTTGTCCTTCATGAACCGGAAGAGCGCCTCGCGCGGGATCCGCCGGAATCGCGAGCCGGGCACCCGGAATCCCTTGAGCTGGCCCGAGTCGAAGCATCGAATGATCGTCTGCTGGCTGACCTTGCAGATCTTCGCGGCTTCGCCCGTCGTGTAAACGGTCTTCATGGTTGGTTGAGTCCCGATTATCCAATCGGGGTCGAACAGGACTCGCATCACGCCTCCTCGGCGACCCTCCTGCGAATCCCAAAGCCCGCCCCGCTCGGCCTCCTTGCGACACGTCCCTGTCACGTCCCCGAACTCGATGCGGCGCCGACCCGACGTCCCGAGCCTATCAACGACCCGATGAAAGCCTAAGCGTTAAAATCTGCGGAGACTACAAAATTTACCGAAATTGCCGAGTCGACCAATTGTAAAATTCCGCCCGGGATTGTCAATCCAGGAGGAACCGGCCTCCCGGACCCCTCTCCCTGGCGTCCCCGCGCTTCCCTGGAGGCCCTGCACGGCCCGTACCCAAAATCCCCCGTCGCTTCCGAAGAAGGATGAGGGGAGGGGTGGGGGGGTGGTTGGCGACTCCAGAAGATCGGTAAACGGCAAAGACCCGCACAGCAAATACCGAATGCGGGTTTCTGTCAATCTCGGTTGCCATATCCGTCTGGGTATGGAGCGACGGCGATCAGGGTTTGCGAAGGGAGACGGGGTCGAGAGGTTTCCGGGCTCGGGGCAAGCTCAGTGGGCCCATTCGTCCACGCTGCCTGCGGGGTTGCGGCGACGGAGATGGATGAGCAGGGTGGCCAGGTCGGCCGGATTGAGGCCGCTGATCCGCCCCGCCTGGCCGAGCGATCGGGGCTGCACCCGGGCGAGCTTCTCGCGGGCCTCGGCGCGGAGTTGGGGGATGGCGGCGTAGTCCAGGTCGACGGGGATGGCCTTGTCCTCCAGCCGCCGGAACCGCTCGATCTGCTCGACCTGGCGTCCGACGTAGCCGTCGTACTTCGCCTCGATCGTCACCTGGGCGATGACGTCCTCGGCGTAGCCGGCCGCGTCGAGTTCCGGGTCGAGGGCGACGAGGTCTTCCCAGGTGGTCTCGTGGCGGCGGAGGTTCTGGAACAGGGCGACGCCGCCGCGGCGGGTGCCGTCGAGGCGCGAGCGGAGGCCGTCGATCGCATCGCGACGGGTTTCGAACCGGGCCCAGCGGGCGTCGTCCACCAGCCCCGCGCGACGGCCCAGTTCGGTCAGCCGGAGGTCGGCGTTGTCGTGGCGGAGGAGCAATCGGTACTCGGCCCGGCTGGTGAACATGCGGTAGGGCTCGTCGACCCCCCGCGTGACGAGGTCGTCGATCAGGACGCCGATGTACGCCGTCGAGCGGTCCAGCACGAACGGCGGCTCCCCCTTCACGCCCAGCGCCGCGTTGACCCCGGCCACCAGTCCTTGCGCGGCGGCTTCCTCGTAGCCGGTCGTCCCGTTGATCTGGCCGGCGAAGAAGAGTCCCGGCACGGCCTTCGTCTCCAGCGTCGCCCCGAGTTGCTCCGGCGGGGCGAAGTCATACTCGACGGCGTAGCCGTACCGCATGATCTCGGCGTGCTCCAGCCCTGGGATCAGCGGGATCACGGCTTCCTGCACGTCGCGCGGCAGGCTGGTGGAGATGCCGTTGCAGTAATACTCCAGCGTGTCGCGCCCCTCCGGCTCCAGGAAGATCTGGTGCGAATCGCGGTCGGCGAAGCGCACCACCTTGTCCTCGATGGAGGGGCAGTAACGCGGGCCGGTCGACTCGATCTGGCCCGAGTACATCGGCGCTCGGTCCAGGTTGGCCCGGATCAGGTCGTGGACGGCCGGGTTGGTGGCGGTGAGGTGGCAGGGGATCTGGGTCTGTTCGATGCGGTCGGTGAGGAAGGAGAAGGCGACGGGCCGGGCGTCTCCGGGCTGGACTTCGAGCCGGTCGAAGTCGATGGTCCGGCCGTTGAGCCGGGGGGGCGTGCCGGTTTTGAACCGTCGCAGCTCGAAGCCGAGTTCGCGGAGGCTCCCCGAGAGTCCCATCGCCGCCGCTTCCCCGCCGCGTCCGCCGGGGGTCTTGACCTCGCCGGTGTGCATCAGGGCCTGGAGGAACGTGCCGGTCGTCAGGATGACCGCCTTCGCCCGGTAATCGACCCCCCCCCGGCATCGGACGCCGACGATCCGGCCCCCTTCGGTGAGCAGGGCCTCGACCATCTCCTGGCGGAGGGTCAGGTTGGGCTGGCGTTCGACGGCGAGCTTGGCGAGGCCCTGATACGCCCGCTTGTCGCACTGGGCGCGGGGGCTGTGCATGGCCGGCCCCTTACCTCGGTTGAGGAGCCGGAACTGGATCGCGGCGGCGTCGGTGAGCCTCCCCATCGCGCCGCCCAGGGCGTCGACCTCGCGGACGATCTGTCCCTTCGCGACCCCGCCGATCGCCGGGTTGCAGCTCATCTGGCCGACGGTGTCGCAGTTCATGGTCAGGACAGCCGTGCGCAGGCCCATGCGGGCGGGGGCCAGCGCGGCCTCGACTCCGGCGTGCCCGGCGCCGACCACGACGACGTCGAACTGGTAGGGATCGCGGCGGACGGCCATGGGGGCGGCTCTCGGGTGCGGGCGTCTGGCGGCGGGGAACGTGAACGTGAACGAATTTCATCTTAGCCGCCCCCTCGCGCCGGACGCCAGATCAGGAGCCGCGCGCGGCTTGCACCGCCGCTCGCCCCACGGCTAAGGTGGAGGGCGTCCGAACGACACGACCCGTCGACCCCCGGAAATGAGCGAGAATCGAACCATGGCCGAGACGCGCAAGGGCGAAGTGACCTTCAAGGGCAACCCGATCGAGCTGGTCGGACCCAAGCTCAAGGCCGGCGACGCCGCGCCGGACTTCAAGGCGGTGGGCGCCGGCCTGGCGATCGTCACCCTCGCCGAGACCGCCGGCAAGCCCCGGCTGTTCAACGTCGTCCCCTCGCTCGACACCCCGGTCTGCAACAAGCAGACGAAGCACTTCGCCGAGGTCCTCAAGGAGCTGGGCGACAAGGTGGCCGCCTACACCGTCAGCACCGACCTGCCGTTCGCCCAGGCCCGGTTCTGCACCGAGGCCGAGATCGACAACATCCAGAACCTCTCCGACGCCCACGACCACAGCTTCGGCGAGCACTACGGCGTGCTGATCCAGGGCCTCCCCGTGCCGCTGCTGGCCCGCTCCGTCTTCGTCGTCGACGCCTCGAACAAGATCACCTACGTCGAGATCGTCCCCGAGATCGCCACCGAACCCGACTACGAGCCGGCCCTCAAGGCCCTCAAGGCCGCCGCCGGCGCCTGACGCTCCGACGCCCCCTCATCCGGCCTTCGGCCACCTTCTCCCACCAAGGGAGGGAGAAGGAGAGGGGGCCGCACTCGGCTTACAGGAGCCCGGCCTTGTCACCCGACACCGAGGATCGCGACGAGCCCGCGACCGAAATCGAGACGCCTGGACCCGTCCTGGACGCCGCGCCGGACCTGGAGCCGATCGAGGCCGAGGCTGAGGCCATGGTCGACACGGAGCTGGAGCCGATCGACGAGGTCGCGGCGCCCGTCGAGCCTGAAGCATCCCCCGCCCCCGCCCCCGCCCCCGCACCGATCGCCGCGTTCGCGGAAGAGGTCCGCGAGGCGGTCGTCCGGCTGGGCGAGCAGGTGGGCCGGAAGCTTGAAGGGCTGCAATCGCAGTTCGACCGCGAGGTCCGCGCCGAGGCCAATCGCGAGCGGATCGTCGACCGGCTTCACGCCGAGTTGCAGGAGTACAAGCAGGATCTTCTCCTGAAGGTCCAGCGGCCGATCTTCGTCGATTTGATCCAGCTCCACGACGACGTCGGTAAGATGGCGGCGGCCGTCGCTCCGGATTCCGAGGCGTTCCGGGGCACGCTCGAATCGATCCAGACGGCCCTCGAAGACGTCATGTACCGCCAGGGCGTCGAGCCCTTCCGCGCCGAGGGGGACGCCTTCGACCCCCGCCGCCAGCGCGCCGTGGCCACCGTCCCCACCGCCGACCCGGCCCTCGCGAAGACCCTCGCCGCTCGCATCCGCCCCGGCTTCCAGGCCGGCGACAAGGTCATCCGGCCGGAAGTCGTGTCGGTCTACACGCTCCAGAAGGGAGAGTGACGGCGCAGGGGCTCGACGTGCTTCGCGAGCAGGTCGAGAGCCCGCTTCTTCTCCTCGTCGCGGATACCGAGATTCAGGATGAACCGAGCCCCCTCGGGGGGCATTTCGCCCCCCTTCGCTTCCAGGGCTCGGCTCAGGACGGATGCGCCTGTCGGGCTTTTTCGCGTCGGGATCGGGTCCTCCTTCGACATTTCCCCCTGCGATTCTCGTCCGCGGTCACTGCGTCGCCTCGGCCGGGTCGATGCGGTAGACGGCGTCGGCGAGCTTGACGACGACGGGGTCGGTGAAGGTCAGGTACTGGTTCCAGTCGGCGGACTGGGCGCGGGCGAGGTTGAAGTAGTCGTCGCTGAACTGGCGGACGACCTTCGCGGCGGCCTCGTCCTCGGGCCGCACGTCCGAGTCGACCCAGCGGCCCTCCTTGAAGTAGAACGTCTTCGCCCCCACCTGGCGGACGGTCTCCCTCGCATCCTGCGCCGGGGCCTGGTCGCGAGGTCGGCCGCCCATGCCGGCCATGAGCGAGGGCGTCGCGAACCGGGTGGCGGGCGCGGCCTTGGCGGCGACGGCCCCCCCTGCGCCCGGCCGGCGGATCGGCCGCCGCCCATCATGCCCATCATCCCAGAGCCCGCCATGCCCCCGGCCGTGCCGAAGCCCTCGCGGCGCGCAGCGTCCTGGAGGGCGAGGGAATCGACCTGCTGGGCCTCCCGGTAGAAGTTCTTCAGGCTGCGCTGATTCACGCCCGAAGGGCCGCTGACGGCGCTCAACTCGGACAGGGCCTCGCCGGCCCGCGCGGCGTTCTCGGTCCTGGCGTGCAGGGGCGTGCGCTCGTCGGCCAGGAACGAGGTGTAGGGGGTCATGATGCCGTACTGGGTGCTCAGCCGAACCAGCTCGTCGACCAGCTCCTTGTTCTGGCCCTGGAGGTCGATCTGGTCGATGAGGTCGCCGATCCGCCGCACGACCCAGATCCGCTCGACGAAGCGGTGGGCGGAGCCCCGATCGCTCTCGGCCAGCTCGATGGGGAACTCGAACGATCGCGAGTCGCCGCCGACCTTTCCCGCGACCTTCAGCGTCGTCCGGCCCGAGCGGCGATACCGGCCCGCCCAGACGATCTGGCCGCCGTCGAAGAGGTCGGGGACGTCATGCGGGTAGGCCCGGTTCACGTCGGAGTCGGCGAACTCGATGCGGACGCCGGTCAGCACGGGGCTGGTCATCTTGGAGTAGAACCGGGCGACGTGCGCCTCGATGTCCTCGTCCGGCTTGACGTACTCGCTGGTCCCGCTGTTGCCGGCGCTCAGGCGGTCGAGGAGCCGGGCGTTGACGTCGAACCCGACGCCGAAGCTGAACACCCGCGCCTTGCGGACGTTGGCCTTCTTGCAGGCGTCGGCGATCTTGAACTCGTTCGTCTCGCCGGCCGTCGGCAGGCCGTCGGTCAGGAACAGGACGTAGTTCGGCCGCGAGTCCTCGCGGATCAGGTCGAGCGCCGCCTTGAGCGCGGCGTCGATGTTCGTGCTCCCCCCCTCGCGGATGTTGTCGACGTACCGCTGGGCCTCGGCGCGGGCCTCGGAGCTGTACCGCTGGAGCTCGGGCTTGTAGGTCTCCACCCGGTCGTCATACACCACGATGTTGAACAGGTCGTCGTCGCGGAGGTTGTCGAGCACCGACTTGAGGGCCTTGCGCGCCTGCTCGATCTTCTTGCCGGCCATCGAGCCGGAGCGGTCGAGCACGAAGACGACCGTCTTGGGGAGCGGCCTGGAGTCGGCCGCCTTCACCTCGGGGCTGGCCAGGACGAGGAAGTAGCCGTCGTCGCCGGCCGACGGGCGGTAGCTCAGGACCGAAGCCCCCAGCGCCCCCTCCGCCAGCGTGTAGACGGCGCGGAAGTCGTTCGCCGTTTCCACGTCCGACCGATCCAGGCTCACGCGGACCTCATGGTCCCCGGTCCGATCGATGCGGGCGTCGTCGCTGGGGCAGAAGACCGACTTGATCGAGTCCTTGCTGGTGATCGCGACCCGGACGCTCAGCCGCCGGATCGGCTTCGAGGCGTACTTCTGGGTCGAGAGCGGGTACGAGAACTCGACCACGTCGCGGTCGCGGCGGCAGAGCTGCGTGTACCGGAGCAAGACCTTGCGCTCGGCCCCGGCCGGGATCGGGAAGACGCTGGTCCGATAGAGGCCCCGGCCCATGTATTCCAGGAGCGCCGGGTCGCGCTTGCCGCGGACGATCTCCTCATAGATGCGCCGGGCCTCGTCCTTGCCCAGCAGGCGGCCGGGAAGCTCCTTGCCGTCGACCATCAGGACGAGGTTCTCGACCACCGCGTCTTCCGGGATCGGGAAGAAGTACTCGGCCTCCAAGTCGGATGAGCCGGGGTTGTAGAACGTCTGCGAGACCTGGACCTCGGCCGCCTGGTCGCGCAGCTTGGCGTCGACGGCCACCTCCCGGATTTCGAATGTTTGCCGGATCGGGATCGTCGGCCGACGGTCGATGATCCAGCCCTGGGCCTTCGCCCTCGTCCCTCCCGTCGCCATCCCCGCCGCCATCAGCAAGGCGATCGCGACGAGCCGTTTCGACGCCAGGTCCATTCCCGCATTCATGGCCGACTCCCCGGGCGACGCCCGACGAACTCCGATCGAAAAGAAGTCCTCCTCCCCTTAGACGCCCGAGCGGCCCATTTCTGAGGCGTCGGGCGTGATTTTCCCGAATCCGCGGATCGGTGACCGAGGCTCTAGCGTCCCGGGCCGCCAGGGCTCGATTCGTATGGCGACCACGCGGCTCGTCGAACCCGTAACGGTCTCCCGCCGCGCCAGGGCGGCACCGACACTTGATCGACGCCGCCGCCATCGCTAGAATCTGGCTTGGCGATTGAGACTCAGGATCAACTGACGCGGGATGGGGGCTGGCGAGATTCGCTCGATGATGGAGCGCGAAGACGTTCGAAGGGGCGGGGGGCGAGCGTGGCCGATGCTGGCCGCGATGGGATTGATCGTGGTCGCATCGGTCGCGGCGAGGGCCCAGGCTCCGGTCGAGGCCGGGCCGGTCCCGACGCCGCCGGAATCGGCGGTCGAGCGGCAGGCGAGGGCGGCGAAGCTGCGGGAGGTCTACTGGAAGTCGTCGGCCGAGTGGCCCGCGCCCCAGGTCGACCCCGGCGTCGACTGGCGCGAGCTGGGGCTCCTGCCGACGCCCCCCTCGCCGGCGGACGACCCGCCGACGCCGGCCAAGGTCGAGTTGGGCAAGCGGCTCTTCTTCGACCCCAGGGTCTCCGGCAGCGGCCAGATCGCCTGCGCCTCCTGCCACGACCCGGATCTGGGCTGGGCCGACGGCCGGACCACGGCCTACGGCCATAGCCGCGAGCCGTTGAAGCGGAACTCGCCCAGCATCATGAACCTGGCCTACATGCCGGAACTGTTCTGGGACGGCCGCGCCTCCAGCCTGGAGGACCAGGCCCGCGAGGTGATCCTCAACCCCTCCGAGATGAGCGCGACGCCCGAGTCGATCCTCGCCTCGCTGGCCGTCGTCCCCGAGTATCGCGACGCCTTCCGCGAGGCCTACGGCTCGGACCGGATCGACGTCGAGTCGACCGCGAAAGCCCTGGCGGCCTTCGAGCGCAGCGTCGTCGGCGGCCGCAGCGCGTTCGACAAGTTCCTCCGAGGGAATCGCCAGGCGCTCTCGGACGAGGCGGTCCTGGGGCTCGACCTCTTCCGCGGCAAGGCCCGATGCCTCAACTGCCACAACGGCCCGGCGTTCAGCGACGGCCGACTCCACGACCTCGGCCTCAGCTACTACGGCCGCGAGCTGGAGGACCTGGGGCGGTACAAGGTCACGAACAGGGCCGAAGACGTCGGCCGGTTCCGCACGCCGAGCCTCCGCAACATCACCGCGACGGGCCCTTATATGCACAACGGCCTGTTCGAGCTCTCCGGCGTGCTGAACATGTACAACGCCGGCATGGCGACCCTCAAGCGCAAGCCCGAGCAGGCCGACGACCCGCTCTTCCCCGCCAAGTCCCCCTTGCTCAAGCCGCTGGGCCTGACCAGGCAGGAGCTGAACGACTTGCAGGCCTTCCTGGCGTCGCTCGCCGAACCCAAGCTCCGCGTCCGCGCGCCCGTGCTCCCCGGCCTGGACGCCTCCCGCCCCCGCTGAATCATCCCCTCGGAGACCCAGAATGCCCGTCGATGCGCCTCGCTATCGTCATCCGATCCGTCGCGGCTTCACGCTGATCGAGCTGCTGGTGGTGATCGCGATCATCGCCGTGCTGATCGCGCTGCTGCTGCCGGCCGTGCAGGCCGCTCGCGAGGCCGCCCGCCGCATGCAATGCGCCAACAACCTTCGCCAGCTCGGCCTGGGGATGCACAATGTGCACACGGCGATGAACAGTTTCCCGATGAACGAGACGAAGCCCGTCACCCGCTACTGGGGGGCGCAGATCATCCCGTACATGGAGCAGGTGAACCTGTTCAACCTGTATAACATCAACGTCGACTACAACGTGCCGCCGAACAGCACGGCGATCTCCTATCCGCTGGCGGTCTTCCTCTGCCCGTCCGCGCCGGAGTCGCCCCGGATGAACCCGACGTTCATCGCCAAGCCGGGCCCGGGCATGGACAAGTGGTCCTCGGCGGCGGCCGACTACGCGGCGAGCACCGGCGTCATGTCCAACCTCTGGACGACCCCCTCAGTGATGAACAACGGCCCGCCGGCCAGCACCGACGGCGCGCTCCAGGGCAACAACGCGTCCGGCCGCCGCAACATCGCCGAGATCACCGACGGCGCCAGCAATACGATCCTGATCATGGAGTCGGCCGGCCGTCCCCAGATCTGGCGGGCCGGCTGGAAGAAGGTCGCCAACTCCGGCCTCACGACGGCCCTCAGCTCGATCCTCTGCGGCTGGGCCGAGCCCAACGCCTTCAGCGCCCGGGGCTATGACCAGGGGGGCGTGGCCAACAAGGGCCGATGCGCGGTGAACTGCTCGAACGTCTACGCCGCCTACGCCTTCCACCCCGGCGGCGCCAACGTCCTCATGGCCGACGGCTCCACCCGGTTGGTCAAGGAGACCGTCGCCATCGAGACCTTCGCCGCCCTCCTCACCCGCTCCGGCGGCGAGATCATCTCGGCCGACGAATATTGAGGCCGGATCCGGGCGCGTCCCCGCCCGGCAGCCGTCTGGAATCAATCACCTCGACGGATTCCGCAGCAGCCTGGGGGGGGCCAGCCACTGGAGTTCGTGGCGCTCGGAGTCCGGCGAGGGCCTGCGCAGGGCGGCGACGCCCCCCTTCTTGAACGTGAACGGCAGCGCCCGAGGGTCGCCCAGCAAGAGCAGGCTCAGCAGCTCGTCCAGGATCGGGTTGTGGCCGACGATCATCAGGGGGGCCTCCGGCTGCAGCCCGAGCCACTCGGCGACGTCCTGAGCCGTGGAATCGGCGCGGAGGACCGGGGCGAGTTCGATCGACCCGGCCAGGTCCAGCCCTTCGGCGAGGATCTCGGCCGTCCGCCGCGCCCGGGGCAGGGGGCTGGTCGCGATCCGTTCGACGGCGAGGTCCAGGTCGTCGAGGCCCTCGGTGATCTCCCGCATCCGCTTCTCCCCCCGGGAGGTTAGCGGCCGTTCATCGTCCGGGATCCCCGGAGTCCCGTGCTCGACGGCGATGCCGTGGCGGACGATGTACAATTCCCACATGATGGAAACCTCCCTTTGTCTTGTGATTTTGTGAAAATCGACACTATTGCTCGACACGATTCCGAACCAGGCGCGAGCGGAGGCCGCGATGGCGAGACCCGGGGGGCCGTGGTTGTGGAAGGCTAGGGGCCGGGGGCCGCGTCGATCAGGGGTAGGAGGATCCTAGCCCCCAAGGACCTGCAGGGGAAGGATCGGGAGGGGGCCTGGGCATGGTACTCTGCTACCAAGGAAGCCGCGACGGTCGAGTCCGCGATGGTCACCTCGGCAGTAACGACGGCACCCTTATTCAACGGGTTCATCGTCGCCTGCGAAGCTCGGGCCGCCCGCGGCGACATGGAGCGGGAGACGGTGCGGATCGCGACGAGCGTCATGCGGAGGGCCTGCGGCTTTCGGATCGACGGGGTCAAGTTCGGGGACGTACCCGCCCGCGAGGTCGAGGTCAGGCATCTTGAGGCGGTCCTGGCCCGGTGGGCGGACGAGCCGGGACGATCACCGGGCAAGGGAATCTCGCGGAGTTACCTGGCGACCGACGCCGGGTGGATCCGCACGGCTTTCCGGTGGGCCGCGAAGCCCGGAAAGGATCGCGGGCCGCGCCTGTCAGCCGACCCGTTCGCCGGATTCAAAGGCCCCCGCCCCTCGCCGGCGAAGGTCCGAATCTGCACGCGGCGAGACGGCGGCCGTCGGCGGCGATCTCGGCGGCGGCGCCCGGTCGTTCGAGGCTCGTGCCGGCCCCGTGGATCATCGGGCGGCCCGAGGTCGGCAGGGGCGCGGCTGCCGCGAGGGGAAAGGCCCGCATAACGATCGTCCTCGATCCGGGTGGGCGGGGGATGGACGGCGATTCTTGCGACGAGCATCGACGCTGCGCGAGGCCGCGTCGCCGACTGGACGATCGGGGGTGCTGAAGGGATGGCCTCCTCGGGGCCTCTACGCTCGACGCCGCACCTCGCCTCCTCCGACCAATCGCCCCGCCCGGCCCGCCTCGCCGCGATGCCGGGGCCTCGGGCCGGCGGCCTTGAGTCCCTTGTGAATCACGTCATTCACGGCCGAGCTCGAGCCGAATCGGGATGCCGGCGTTTCAACGGATGGGCCTCGCCGTCCACCCCCGCGGCGCGGCCATCGATCCTCGCGCCGTCCGGCGCCTCGATGTGGAGCGGCAAAAGAGTCCCCGGCTCCGGAGGACGTCCGACGACGGCCCGAGGCCACGGTCGGGGGCCTCGCCTGCAATTTAGCTGTCGAGGCTCGCTGGTTCCGAGCCGGCCTCTGAACGACGACCCCGAAGGGCGAAACCTGCAGGAGCCCTGGGGCCCAGATCGGCATGCCACCCCACATGCTCCGCCAGCCCCTGAGGGTTCGGATCGAGGATCGACTCCACACGGCCTCGCACGGGCGGTCCGTGCAGCGACGAACTCCTCGTAATGTGCTGGCCGCTCGGCGTCAGCCCGCTGAATGGCATGCCTGGAGCATTGGCGAGTCGAAGCACCAACTGGCAGCCGGCCAGGCGATTTGGGGCACGGGGGACTCGAAACTCAGCCCCAAATTCGACTCGTGATCTACCGGACGCGGGAGACGTTTTTCGCAATGTTCTGCAATGAAATGGTGGCGTCACGACCCCCTGCCCCTGGTCGGAAATGAGTCGGGGGGATTCAGCCCTGGTTGAGCCGACGCGCAACTGGCACCCGCGTTCTGCCCGATCCCCGAGCCGATCGGCGAAGGGGGGGATTCGGCCCTGGTTGAGCTGGCGCGCAACTGGCACAGCCTGACACCTGACGTCGGAGCCGCGATCTTGGACCTCGACCGATCCGCCCCTGAGCAGGGGAGTGACTCCGATACAACCTCTGCGGACTGACCAGTAGGCGACCAGGCTCATGAAGCGTAAGAGCCCCGCCGTTCCGGGCCTCGGGCGACGACACCGACACGCGCAAGGCACCTGCACTTGAATCCCCTTCAGCAAGTTCTGATAAGTATTGAATCGAGGCGAGTGGACCGTCCCGACGTAGTCTCCAGGTGTAGGCATTGCCGCCCTCCACTTGCATCTCGCCCACCTCGGACGCGAACGACCGCTGGTGACGCGTCATGCTTGCCTCGCCCCGGGGCGCGTCGTTCATGAGCCCGGTCACGCCCCGACGGCCGCGTCCTCAGGCCGGCGTCCAGGCGGCACCCCCGCCACGACGCGCGGCGGATCCGCCGTGACGCGCGGGCGGGCCGGCGCGGGACCTCGCCCCCAGTCGGGGCGACGAAGGCGAGTGCGAGCAGGCACCGTCCGCGGGCGAACGGCAGTCGTCCCACCACCGCCGACCTTGACAAACGGGCGAGGCTGGGGAACGCTGGTTCTTATCGCCCCTCCGTCGGAAGTCCTTCCCGGGGAAGGCTCCCGATCACCCTTGCGGATTCATCCTCGCGAGCCGGCACATGAACGCGACTCTGCTGAGACTCCGATCGGGACTCGTCGCGCTTCTGCTTCTCGGGGGCGCTCGACAGGCCGGGGCGGACCCGACCGACCTGGGGCCGGATCCCGCCCGCGCGCAGGACTCCGGGGCGGTGACGGCCGCAGGGCTGGAGTTCTTCGAGAAGCAGGTGCGGCCGCTCCTGGTCGAGCGCTGCTATGAGTGCCACTCGTCGGGGGCGAAGGCGCCCAAGGGTGGCCTGAGCCTCGACGACCCCGAGGGGTGGGTGAAGGGGGGGGACAGCGGGCCGGCCGTCGTCCCGGGCTCGCCGGACGAGAGCCTGCTCATCGACGCGGTCCGTTACGGATCGCTCGAGATGCCGCCGCGCGGGAAGCTCCCCGCGCTCGAGATCGCCGTGCTCGAACGCTGGGTCGGCATGGGGGCGCCCGCCCCGCCCTCGGGAAACTCCCGTCCCCGACCCGCGCCCGCGACGTCTCCGGACGAGGCCGCTCGCTCGCACTGGGCGTTCCGGCCGATCGCCGACCCCCCCGCGCCGCTCGTGAAGGACGCCGGCTGGCCGCGCTCCGACGTCGACCGGTTCATCCTCGCGAAGCTCGAATCGGAGGGGCTCTCCCCGGTCGGCGACGCCGACAAAATGATCCTGCTGAGGCGAGTCCACTTCGACCTGGTCGGCCTCCCACCCACCTCGGACGAGATTGCGTCGTTCCTCTCGGATGGAGCGCCCGACGCGCTGGAGAAGGTCGTCGACGCACTCCTGGCCCGCCCGACGTTCGGCCAGCGCTGGGGTCGGCACTGGCTCGACGTGGCCCGCTACGCCGATTCCAACGGCTCTTGCGAGAACTTCACCTTCTACGACGCCTGGCGCTATCGCAACTACGTGGTCGACGCGTACAACGCCGACAAGCCGTTCGATCGGTTCATCGCGGAGCAGCTGGCCGGCGACCTCCTCCCCTCGCGCGACCAGCGGGAGCGGGACGCGAATCTCGTGGCCACCGGATTCCTCGTCATCGGTCCCAAGGGCATCGGCGCGACCGACAAGGAACAGCTCGCAATCGATGTGATCGACGAGCAGCTCGACACGATCGGGAAGGTCTTCCTCGGCCTGAGCGTGGGTTGCGCCCGGTGTCACGACCACAAGTTCGACCCGATCTCCACCGCCGATTATTACGGCCTCGCCGGCATCCTCGCCAGCACGGAGACGACCCACGGCTACCTGCTCGACCGCAAGGACCTCACCGGCTGGAACCTCCACCCGCTCGGTGCGGACGGGCAGGAGGCGTACGAGGCCTTCCAGGCATTCCAGAAGAAGGTCGGCGACCTCCAGAAGGAGGAAGCGGAGCTGAAGGCCAAGCTCGAGACGCTGAAGGGGGGCGCGATGCCGGCCGCGGCGGATCCGTCCCGGGCCGCCGCCGCGACGCCGACGCCGGATGCGAAGTCCGAGGTCGAGAAGGTCGAGGAGCGCCTCGCCGCCGTGAAGGAGCAGCTCGCACAGGTGCTGGCGAAGCCCGCGGGGCGGCCGCCGATGGCGATGTCGGTGAATGACCACAAGCAGCCCGGCCCGGTGGCGATCTGCATCAGGGGCGACGCGCACAACCGCGGCGCGGAGGTCCCACGCGGATTCATCGCGGTCGTCGAGCCCTCGGCGCCGGCGATCCGGTCCGAGGTCAGCGGCCGGGTGGAACTCGCGGAGTGGCTCGCCAGTCCTCGGAACCCCCTCACCGCGCGCGTGGCGGTGAACCGGATCTGGCAGCACGTGTTCGGCCGGGGGCTCGTGGGCTCGCCTGACGACTTCGGCACGCGCGGCGAGCGTCCCTCCCATCCCGAGCTGCTCGATTACCTGGCCCGGCGGTTCATGCAACAAGGCTGGTCGGTCAAGGGCCTCGTCCGCGGCCTCGTGCTCAGCCGGACGTACCGGCAGAGCTCCGAGTTCGACCGGGCGTGCGCCGACCGCGATCCGGAGAACCGGTGGCACTGGCGAGCGAACCGCCGCCGGCTCGACATGGAGGCCCTTCGGGACGGCCTGCTGGCCGCAAGCGGGCGGCTCGACCCGTCCCCGACCGACTCGGTGGTCGCAAAGCTGAACCTCCAGGCCACGGGGGTCGGCGTGGGGCCGAATCCCCCCTTCGTCAGCGCGCGGCGGACGGTCTACCTGCCGGTCATCCGCAACGACCTCCCGCCCCTGTTCCAGCTCTTCGACTTCGGCGACGCCCTCTCAGTGAACGGCCGGCGGAGCGCCACGAACGTGGCCCCCCAGGCGCTCTTCATGATGAACAGCCCCTTGGTCCTCGACGCGGCGAAAGCGACGACCGAAACGGTCCTCGCCGGCTGCGAGACCGCCGACGACCTTCAGACGCTCGAGCGCCTCTATGTCCGCATCGTCGGACGTCCGCCGCGTCGCGACGAGGTCGCGCCGTCGCTGGCGCTGGTTCACGAGCGTCTGGACGACGTCCGGGCTGCGAGCCCGGCGGCCTCGGCGGCGGCGGACGATCCGCTGCGAAATCGTGCGTGGGCCGCACTGGCTCATGTGCTGTTCTGTTCGACGAGTTATCAGTACGTCGATTGAGGAGGGTCGGATGTCGAGGCCGCAACCGCTCGGGATCTCGCGTCGGGCGCTCCTCCAGAACGCCGCCTGCGGATTCGGGTATCTCGCCTTCGCCGGGCTCGCCGCGCAGGCCGCCGAGGCCGAGGCGAAGGCGAACCCGCTCGCCCCGAAGCCGCCGCATCTGCCGGCGCGGGCCAAGCGGGTCATCTTCATGTTCATGCACGGCGGGCCGAGCCAGGTCGACACGTTCGACTACAAGCCCGACCTCGCGAAGTATTCGGGCGAGCCGGCCCCCTGGGTCAAGCGGCCGGCCCGGCTCCGCCCGACCCCCTGGCGGTTCGCCCGGCACGGCGAGTGCGGCCGGTGGGTCTCGGAGCTCTTCCCGAACGTCGCCCGGCATGCGGACGACCTCTGCGTCATCAACAGCATGCACACCGAAGGCCGCTCCCACGGCGAGGCGGCGCTGCGGCTGCACACGGGCACCGCCAGCTTCGTCCGGCCGTCGCTCGGGTCGTGGGTGACCTACGGGCTCGGGACCGAGAACGGCAACCTGCCGGGCTTCGTCACGATCGCCCCGCCGCGAGGGCACGGCGGCGTGCAGAACTACTCCAGCGCCTTCCTGCCGGCGATCTACCAGGGGACGGCGATCGGCACGGCCGACGTCCCCGTGAACGGGGCGACGATCCCCTTCCTCGCCAACGCCGAGACGCCCCGGGCGCGGCAGCGGCGACAGCTCGACCTGATCCAGCAGCTGAACCGGACACACCTCGAGCGGTCGGAGGGCGACGCCCAGATCGAGGGGATGGTGCAGTCGTACGAGCTCGCCTTCCGCATGCAGTCGGCGGCGCCGGGCGTGCTCGACCTGGCCGGGGAGACGGAGGCGACGCGGCGGCTGTACGGCGTCGGCACGCCGGAGACCGACGACTTCGGCCGCCAGTGCCTCCTGGCCCGTCGCTTCACCGAGGCCGGGGTCCGCTTCGTCCAGATCTCCACCGGCTACCTCTGGGACCAGCACGACAAGCTGGTGAGCGGGCACGAGAAGATCGCCCGGGCGGTCGACCTGCCGATCGCCGGCCTGCTCGCCGACCTCAAGGCGCGCGGACTGCTGGACGACACGCTGGTCTTCTGGGGCGCCGAGTTCGGGCGGACGCCCTACACCGAGGGGGTGGACGGCCGCGACCACAACCCCGAGGGATACTCGGTCTGGCTCGCCGGCGGCGGCGTGAAGGGGGGCGTCGCGCACGGCCGGACCGACGAGTTCGGCTTCGCGGCGGTCGAGGACAAGGTCCACTACCACGACCTGCACGCCACCATCCTGCACCTGCTCGGCCTGGACCACGAGCGGCTGACCTACCGCTACTCCGGCCGCGACTTCCGCCTGACCGACGTCTACGGCCGGGTGGTTCGCGAGATCCTCGCGTGACCGGACGATCCGAGCCGCCGGCGGCGGGCGTCGCGTCGTCCGCCTGGAGGGGTCTCGGCTGAATAGAGCCGAGAGCCTGCGACGGATCCCGCTATTCCGAACGCGGGACGGCCCGCCGGCCCAAAGTTGGGCGGGGGCCGAGGTCCAGTTCAGTCCACCGGCCGGACGCGAACCGACTGCCGCGTTGCGCGCGTCGGTCCGACTGCGACCGGCGGCGCGTGGACGCGGGCGAGCTCGTCCGCGGGCGGTTCGGCGTCGCCGGTCCGGAGGCACCCACCGTCAGCCGCCCGATCGCCGGGCTGCGGGCCCCGGCCGGCGCGGGCGAGCCGTCCCGAAACCCTCAGACGTGAGGCTCCAGCCGTGAGGTCGTCGACCTTGAACGCGCGCAACAACTTGAGCGTGGCCTGCCTCAACGGGGGTCTGGTCCTCGCCGCGATCGTCGGGGCCGCGGGCCAGAGCTGGCCGGCCTTCCTGGCGGCCTTCGCGGCCGGCGGCGACATCCGATTCCGCCCCGGGCGGCGCTGATTTCCAGGCGAGGACCCCGACGTCGGCTTCGGCCGTCGTCGGGGTCCTCGTCCCATTTTTTATCCATCGGCGGCCGGACGGCGAGGAGGAGCCCCGCAGGCTCAGGGCTTCCAGTCGGCCAAGCTCGTCCTCGCTCACGGAAGACGAGGTGAGGTTGAGTCTGTCACGGCCTCTGGGCGATGATCGACGGCGGCTCCGCCGGTTCGGCGGCCGGCGAACACTTCCAGATGGATTCCGACGGCTTCTCGAGGCCTGGTCGAAGCTCCGCGACGACGCGCCCGACGTTCGTGACGAAGATCTTGCCTCGGCTGCGCCGCGAGGTGCGGACGCTCTCGAGGCGAGAAGTGGAGAGCGGCTCGACTGAGACGGCGGCGACCTGTCGGGGAGTTCTCAAGGTCGAGGCATCGGCGTGTATGTCCGCCCAGGGCGAGGACGTCGAACCGACGAACAACCCGTCGCACGGTGGTTGCGTCAGCCGTCTGCTGGCGGAGGACCAGCTTCGGCACCGCTCGGGGGCCGGGCGCGGTTCGTCGAACGGATCCTCACGACCGTTGAATCCTGCCGCCCCCAGGGCCGCGACCTGCTCGACTCCCTCGTCGAAGCCGTCTCCGCCCATCGCTCAGGCGGCGAGCCGCCCTCACTCATCCCCGCCGGGACGTGAACGGTTACCGTCAGGCCGCCCCGGGGCCACGGCCCTCGAGGCGAGGCGAGGAGAATTCGTCGACCGCGTCCTCGCCTCGCTGCGAAGCCCCGCCGATCATGATATAGGCCAGCAAGGAGAGGCCGAGGCCGAGGCCGAGGAGGGCCTTGTAGGCTCCCGGAGCGTCGCTGGGTGAGATGAACGCCTCGATCGCGCCGGCGACCAGGAGCAGCGGGACGACCCCGACCATGATCTTGACGGAGGCCCGCCCCCTCAGCCGAAGCTCGTCGCGCCGGCCGTAGCGGCCGGGAAAGAGCATGGCGTCTGCCATCAGCAGCCCGGCACCGGCGCTGATCCAGATGGCGGGCAGTTCCAGAGATCCGTGGCCGACCACGAATTCGGCGAGCGGCCCGAGCATACCCGCCCGCAGGCAGGCCGCCGCGATGGCGCCGAGCATCACCCCGTTGAAAACCACGAGCCAGGCCGTGCCGACGCCGAAAGAGACGCCCAGCGCCCAGGCGAGGAGCGAGACGCTGATGTTGTTCACGGCGATGTTCGCGCCGGAGTTCGGCGCGGTCTTCGCCAGCGATTCGGTCCAGAGCCGTTTCGCGGCGATGGCGTCGCGCATCGACTCGCTGATGAAGAACCGCTCTAGCGCGGGGTTCTGCGCCGTGAGGACGAACCCCACGACCGCGGCGGCCCAGAAGACGGCCGTGGCCAGGAGGATCGGCCCGGAGGCGGCCCGGACGCTCGCGGGCCAGTCCCGTCGCCAGAAGTCCATCCAATTGCTTGACCTGGGCCGCCCCGATTGATAGAGGATGCTGTGAGCCAGGCCGACGAGGCGGCCTAGCTCCTTGGCGACGGGATGGTCGGGGAACTGCATGCGGGCGTACGCCAGGTCCGCGACGGCCTCCCGGTACAGCGAACTCCCCTCGCGGAAGGCCTCGAGCGGCACCCGAGCCAGGGTCAGGCGGCGGACCTGCTCCAGGAACGCCTGGAGCCGGGCCCATGAATCTCTACGCGAGCGGATGAACTCATGAACGATCATCGAACGCCTCTGGCCCAACGCGTGCTGACGGTCCGCACCCCGGAGAACATCGAGCTGTCTTACGCCTTGGCGGGCCCGGGGAGCCGCGCCGCGGCCTACCTCATCGACTTCTTCGCCATGGCCGTCGCCGGCCAGCTCGGCGTCAACCTGGTCGTGAGCGGGGTGGCGGTCCTGCTCAGCGGCCTGGGAGAGGACGGCAAGCAATGGGCCGCCGCGATCGCCGTCCTGATGGTCTTCGCCCTCTACAACGGCTACTTCATCCTCTTCGAGTGGCTCTGGAACGGCCAGACGCCCGGCAAGCGGATGCTGCACGTCCGGGTGATCCGGCAGGGCGGCTACGCGCTCCGCCTCTTCGACACGCTGCTGCGCAACCTGCTCCGGGCGGTCGACTTCCTGCCGTTCTTCTACGGCGTCGGGCTGGTCAGCCTGCTGCTGACGCGCGACAGCCAGCGGCTGGGCGACCTGGTCGCCGGCACCCTCGTCGTCTACCAGGAGCCGGTCGAGACCGACTCGCTCCTGCCGGACCTGTCCTCCGATTCGGAGGCGGAGCCCCCGCTGCCGGCCGCGGCGCTCGCGGCGGTGCCGAGCGAGGTGGTCGGGCTCGTGGGGATCTACCTGCGGTCGAGGGAAGAGATGGTCCCTCGGCCCCGGCAGGAGATCGCCGCCGAGCTCGCCGAGCTGGTCCGCGAGTCGAGCGGCCTCGAGCCCCGCACCGGGCAGGGGCTCGAGGGCTTCCTCGCCTCGATCGTCAGGCAAGTCGAGCCAGGTCCTCCATGGTCGTACCCACCTCCCGAGGAGGCTGGACTCCCTTCTTGAGGAGCCTGCGGGCGACGTCGGCGCGGACCTTGGCGAGCTTCGACGGCGAGTCCAACACGCGGGTCTTCGCCCAACGGTCGCCGATCCTGCGAAACAAGGGATCGCGATACGGGACCAGCACGTCGTACAGGTTGAAGAATGGGATGAACTGGCTCAACCAGCGGACGACACCTTGTCCGTTCGTCAGCGGCGAGACGCCGTCGGCGGACCGCACCACCCGAAGGCCCACGGCGCGCTTGCCCGGGCTGGCCCCGCCGAAGAGCGAATCCCGCAGGAGGATCAGCACGAACAGGAGCAGGGACGCCAGGTTGATGAACAACGCCGCCCGATCCGGTTCCATCCCGATGGCGGCCACCCCCAACGCAATGGCGAAAATCGGGATGTAGACGAGGAGGACCGTGTCCAGGATCAGGGCGCCCGCCCGCCGGTTGTAGTGGCTCGACTGGCAGCGTCGGCACAGGAAGTAGGCCCTCTTGAAGGGCTTCATCCGGCACTTGTCGCAATAGGGAGCGTGGCAGCGGACGCAGACGAGCGTCGCCGGCCGGTTGTGCCGGGCGCACGGGGCGGAGCCTTCCGCCAACGCCAAACGCTCCCGACTCTTGCGGGGCCAGGCCCCTTCCAGGCGGTCGCCGACGCCGGCCTTCACCTGATCGAGGGGGAGCCGGTCCCGGAGCCCGGGCTGGTCGGCCAGCGGCTTGGCCTCGGGCTGGGTGCAATGGCGGACCAGCGTGTTCGGGGTTATGGTCGCATCCAGGATCCAGCGGCTCAAGGTGTCCCGGGAGACCGGCCCGTAGGTCTCCTCGTCGGCCGATTCGATGTACCAGCCGATCTCGTAGGGGTCGATTTCGGCCTTCTGCACGGGTTGTTCGACGGCCTGACTCATCTGGATCTCCTCGACGGGGGTGGGATTTGGAGGTCCGGGACACTATAAGCGGTGATATTTATACATGCAAGCAGCCAAGGGCTGAAGTGACGTTCATTCAGAACGCCTGGATGCTTGCAGGACAAGGCCCTGTCGGTACAATACACCCGCGGCGCAAGTAGGTTTGCCGATGATGCGCCGGTTCGTCACGCTTCGAGAGCAACGTGCCTCATGCCCCGCCCCCAGACTTCGATGCTGCGTCGCATCCTCATCCAGACCGATTGCGCCTTCTGGTGCATCCACGATCATCTCGACGTCGTGGGACGGTTGGCCCTGCCGACGCTCACGGCCGTGATCTCGGGGGGCGTGCTGCTCGTGATGATCTGGCGGAACTGGGACGTCCCCCCCGCCTACAATTTCTTGGCCGGATGGCTGGTGATCCCGTTCCTGGGGCTGCTCCTCTTCACCACGCTTCCCCTCCCATGCGCCGTGTTCGCCTGGAAGGCCGCGCAGGGGGAGACGGTCACCGCGTGGGAGTGTTTCGCCTGGTGCGGCCGGCGGGCCGGACGGCTGACGGCCCTCGTGATCAAGCTGTCGCTGCTCTATCTGGGCTCGCTGCTCCTGCTGGGCCTCCCTCTGCTCGTGGTCTGGCCGAGGACCTGCCTCACGCCGCTGGTCGCCCTCTTCGAGGACGACCGCCGGATCTTCCGGCGGACCCGCAAGATCCTCCGCGAAGACCTGAGCGTGACCCTCATGGGGCTGCTCTACCTTTGCATGGGCGTCGTCCTGGGCGGGTTCGTCGCCCTCCCGCGGCTGGTCGTGGGGACCGCGGCCCTGGGGGCCAATCTCGTGGACTCCCAGGGGCGGCGGCTGATCATGGATCATCTCTGGGTCTTCGAGACGGTCTCGATCGCCGCACTCCTGACCGCCGTCGCCGTGACGTGGTGGATCTCGCTGACCCTCGTGTATCACGACATCCGGAGCGTCCGCGAGGGAGAGGACCTGAAGGGGCGGATCGCCGCCTATCGCGCCAGGGTCTCGTCCTGACGCGGCGCGTTCGCCGGGCCGCCTCCCGGCAGAGGAGCGACGAGATGCCGGCTTCGCCCCGGAGACCTGCGAGCCCGGCTTCGACGGGCTTCCTGGGCGCGGCCTTCGCCGTGCCAGAGCCGAGCGACCCCGTCCGCCTCGCCCGGGAGGTCATGCAGGACGTCGACTTCTGGTGGAAGCGCCTGGAGCCCGGGACGACGCCGGAGGCTCCCTGGCTCGGGAAGGTCGCGATCGCGGTCCTGGACGCCCTCGCCCGATGTTGGGACCTCGTGCGGGGCGTGATCGGCGCGATCTTCCGCCTGCTCTTCGGCCGCGTCGTCGGCGAATCGTCGGGGGGTACGATCCTCGTCTGGCTCCTCGCCGCGGCGATCCTCGCCTGGACGGCGTGGAAGCTCGTCCAGTTCTTCGTGCGGCGGGCCGACCGCGACGCCCCGCTCGCCGGACCCGGCGCCGTCTCGTCGGAAACCCTCGCCGCAGCTTCCGACCTCCGCGAGCAGGCCATGCGGGCCCTGGACGCAAGCCGCCACGCGGATGCGATCCGCCTGGCCCTGCTGGCGATGATCGCCGCATTGGAGCAGCGGGGCCTGCTCCGCTACGACGCGACCCGCACCAACCGCGAATACCGCGCGGAGCTGCGCCCTCGCCCCGAGTTGGCCGAGCGATTCAGCCGCCTCGCGCGGATCTATGAACGGGCCTGGTACGGCCGAGAACCGGCCGGCCGCGAGCAGGCGGAAGAGTCGATCCGCCTCTGCGCTGCGCCGATCGATGGGGAGGCTTTCGGCCTTGGATGACTCGAAGCGGCGAGGCTGGCTCTTGCCGGCGATCCTGGCGGCGAGCGTGCTCGCCCTGGCGTCCCTCGGGGAGCGGCTCAAGGTCTCGTACCGGACGCCCCTCTCCGGATGCGCCTACGACAACGGGACGGGCGGTGCCTCGGGCCTTTACCGCTGGTGCGCGCGTATGGGCCTTCCGGCGACGTTGCTGGAAGTCCCGATCGCCGAGGCTTCCGAGACCCTGCCCTCGCCGTCGGGGAACGTCGTCATCACCATGGGCGACGGCCCCTGGTCGCCGGCGGATGAGACGATGGAGCCCGAAGGCTGGCGGCCGATCCGCGACTGGCTGGAGCGTGGCAACTCCCTGATCGTCGTGACCGGGGCCCCCCGCGACCTGCCGGAGCCGCTCAGGAAGGACCTTTTTTCCGACAAGCTCCGCGAGGTTGACCCCGCCGTGTCGGCACTCCCGAACGCGGCCTCGACCCTCCTGGGCCGCTCGGTGGACGACCGCCCCGAAACGGTCGAGAGCTCGGTGACCGACGACGGCTCGCTCACCATCGAACGCGAGGGCCCTCGCTGGGCGTCGGCCGGCGGGGACGAGCGTTCTCGGTCGGTCCCCGTGCAGCTCGCGGGCGACGCCCGCGGCGGCGTGCTGTACCGCATCCCCGTCGGCCTCGGTTCGTGCTACGTCCTGCTCGACCCGTTCGCATGGGCCAACGCCGGGCTCGACTCGGGCGAGAACGCGAGGGTGTTGGCGGCGATCCTCGGCCGGGAGATCGGCGGCGGGAGTCTGGCGATCGACGAGTATCGCCACGGTCACGGACGGGCCGAGTCGTTCCTCACGTACCTGCTCGGCCTGCCCGGAGCCCCGGCGTTCTTGTGGCTTGCACTGGCCTGGGCGCTCCTGTACTACTATGGCCGAAACGTCCGACTCAGGCCGGCCGAAAGGTATGAAGGGCCGGAGCGGAGGACGGCTCAGGAGTACATCGACGCGGTCGCGCAGCTCCACGAGCGGGCGAGGGCCGCGCCGCTCGCCGTCGAGGCCGTGGCCGCGAGACTTCGCCACCTCGTCAGCGCCTCGGGCGGCCACGACCCCTCCGCCGCGGCGCTCCTCGAGGCCGCCGACGCCTACGTCAGGTCCGGAAGTCGCCCCGCGGCCCCGCGCGAGGCCGTCCGTCTGGTGGCGGGGCTCGTCCAATTAAGAAAGCGACTCTATGGAACTCGAACGGTTTCATGAACACGCCATGCGCCTGAAGGACGGCCTGCGAAGGGTCTTCTTCGGCCAGGACGACGTGGTGGAGCAACTCCTGGCCACGGTCTACGCCGGAGGCCACGTCCTGCTCGAAGGTGTCCCCGGACTGGGCAAGACCCTGCTGGCGAAGGGGCTGGCGAGGCTCTTCGACGCAGAGTTTCAGCGCATCCAATTCACGCCGGACATGATGCCGGCCGACATCCTGGGCACCGAGGTCTACCAGCTTGCGTCCCAATCATTCGAACTGCGCAAGGGCCCGGTCTTCACGACGATCCTGCTCGCCGACGAGATCAACCGCTCGCCGCCGAAGACCCAGGCCGGATTGCTGGAAGTGATGGAGGAGCGAGCGGTGTCGCTCGGCGTCCAGAGCTACGCGCTGCCGCCGCTGTTTACGGTGCTGGCGACCCAGAACCCGGTCGAGTACGAGGGGACGTATCCCCTGCCGGAAGCCCAGGTCGACCGCTTCATGAGCAAGATCCTGCTCCGTTACCCGAGCCTCGACGAGGAGCTGCAAATCCTCCGGGCGTACGACGCCGGCCAGGATCTGCACCGCGCGACGCAGGCCGAGCTGACCCCGGTGACGAACCCGGAGGAGGTGCTGGCCGTCCGCCGCGGGTTGGTGGGGATCAAGGTCGCGCCGGAGGTCCTGCGCTACCTGGGCGAGGTCGTTCGTGCGACCCGGACCTCGCCTCAGATCCAGGTGGGCGCGAGCCCGCGGGCCGCCGTCCACCTGCTCCTGATGACCAAGGCCCGCGCCGCGATGGAGGGCCGCGAGTTCGCGACGCCCGACGACGTGAAGGCGGTGGCCCCGGCCGTCCTCCGGCACCGGCTGCTCCTCACGCCCGAGGCCCAGGTGGCGGCCGAGACGCCCGACCGTGTCCTGGCTCGGACCCTGGGCCAGGTGGAGGTGCCGCGTTAGCGCGCCATGATCATCCCCACCCGACGAATGATGTGGCTGGCGGCGACCCCGCTCGTCGCGATCCTCATAAGCCGAGGCGATCCGGCGGGGGTCGGCGCCGCGTGGGCGCTCGCGGGGCTGCTCCTGGCGGCCATGATCGTGGACGGCCTGGTCGCCCGCCGCCTCCCGATCCGCCTGACCCGCCGCGCGCCGGACCAGCTCCACGTCGATCAGCCCGACAGCGTGTCCTTGACGGTCGAGAACCGCGCCAACGCCCCGGTCCGGCTCCTCCTCTCGGATCGTCCGCCCGAGGGTTCTCGAGCGATCCCGGCCGTGCTCGCGGTGCAGGCCCCGCCCCGCTCTCGCACGGCCCATGACTACGAGCTGATCCCCACCCGTCGCGGCCCGACCGCGTTCGGGGACCTGGATTACCGCGTCCTCGGCCCGATGGGGCTCGCCTGGGCGCAGAAGCGCCTTCCGGCCCGCCACGAGGTCCGCTGCATGCCCCGCTTCGCCAACGCCCGGGCCGCCGAGCTGGCCGAGCGTCGTGCCCTGCTGAGGCAGGCCGGAAGCCATCGATTCCGCTGGCGCGGCACCGGCACGTCCTTCGAGTCGCTGCGCGAATACAGCACTCAGGACGACATCCGCTGGGTCGACTGGAAGGCGACCGCCCGGCTCAACCGGCCGATCAGCCGCAACTTCGAGGTCGAGCGTCACCAGCAGGTGATGATCCTCGTCGATTCCAGCCGCGCGCTGACGACCTTCTGCGGCAGCCGGACGAAATTCGACGCGATGCTGGAGGCGGCCGTCCTGCTCACGCGCACCGCCCTGGGGCAGGGGGACGATCTGGGCCTCATGGTCTTCGCCGACCAGATCGACCTGTATCTCCACCCCCGCCGAGAACAAACCCAATTGAACGCGGTGGTCGAAGGGCTCTACGCGAGACAACCCCGCCTGGTCGAGCCGAACTTCGAGCTCGCCCTGACCCTCGCCGCCAAGCGCACCTCGCGCAGGACGCTCTGCATCCTCCTGACCGACGTCACGGTCATCGAGGCGGCCCGCCGCATGCTGCTCTACTCCAAGGTGCTGACCCAGCGCCACCGGTTCCTCGTCGTGACGATCGCCGACGAGACCCTCGAAGAAAACGAGCTGCGTGAGCCTCGCGACGCCGAGGAGCTCTACCGCGTGGGCGTAGCGGCCGGCCTCATGCAGGAGCGTACCGTGCTCCTGGAGGAGCTTCGCCGATCGGGAGTCGAGGTGCTGGATTCGCGAGCCGATCAGGTCGCCTCCCGCGCCATCGAGCGATATCTCGACCTCAAGCGCCGCAACATGCTCTAGTGGGTCACTTGGCTCGCCTGTGGCGGTAAGTCGGTGTTTCTGCGGACCGGGCAGCGGGAGCAGGCCCCCGAGCCGCCGAGGTTGTGCCGACGTTCGCGCCGACGTCGGCGTCGTGTCGCCCGCTTGCCGCCCCAGACGAACGGCGTCGGGGCCGCCGCTCCGGCTCGGTCAGCTCGCGGAGCGGGCCCTTCTTCTTACGCGACATGGCGGCCTCCGTGGGATCAGAGACCGCCGATGTTGACATGCCGAGTAGCGTTATGGCCATAGGCGAGCCAAGTGACCCACTAGAGGCTCCTGGCGAGAAATTTCCGGCGAAGGAGGAACGCCCCGCCTCCACCGATCGGCAGCAGGAGAAGGCCGGCTGGTTCCGGCACGGCCGATGAGCTTCGAAAGCGGAACATCGGGCCGAAATTCCCGGCGGGGGCCAGGTCGTTGATCCCGCTGGGGAAAGCGAAGCCGCCGGAGTACAACTCGAACGCCCTGCCCAGGAACGAGATCCCGGGCGCGGCGGTCGCAGCGGCGTTGACCGTGATCAGGGCGTCCGTGTTGTCGAGGTCGTAGAACGCTGCGATGCGGTACGTCGAGCCCTTGGCGAGGGTGATGGTCGGCGTGCAGACCATGCGGAAGCCGTCTTCGAGGGGATCGGCCGTCCCGGCTTTGACGTGTCCGGACCCGAGGATCCTCCCGTCGTCGGTCCAGATCCCTACCAGGTGGTCCTGCGCCAGGCCGTCTCCGAGATAGTCCCACACCCCCAGCCCGTCCACGTCGATCGTCCGATCGAGCGCGAAGCGCCACCCGGCCATGAGATTGCTGGAAGTCCTGTTCATCGACCCGCCGGCGAACGTCAAGGCCAGGGATGATTCCGCTCGGGCGGGGGGAGCGGACGCCCACGCCGCAATCCCCGCCAGCGCGAGCCCCGCCAGCCGCCTGAGCCGCCATTTGCGCATCGGTCGCTCCGTTCGATAGGGGTCAGGGGGATACGGAAGCCGCTCGGGGCGACGGGAGGACGGCCGGATCATCCGCCCGCATCGGCCTTTGACCGGCCTCGGCGCGTCCCAGGGTGGCGTCGTACAGATCGAGCAACTGGGGCAGGATGCGGTCGAGGGAGTACTCCTCCTCGATCCGGCGTCGGGCCGCCTCGCCCAGCCGACGGTGTCCGGCCGGGTCGTCGAGCACGCGCAACACCTGGCGGGCCAGGCCGTCGACGTCGAAGAAGTCGGCGAGCAGGCCCGTCTCCTCGTGTCGCACCAGCTCGCGGACCGGCCCCGTGTCCGAGCCCACCACCACGGCCCCGCAGGCCATGGCGTTGAACAACGACCAGGACAGCACGAACGGCACGGTCAGGTAGACGTGGGCGTCGCCCATCGACAGGGTCCGCGCCAGGTCGTCCGACGGCATGGTCCCGGTGAAGACGAATTTCGACATGTCATAGTCGTCCTGTTCCAGCACGTGCTGGCGGAACGTCTTGGCCTGGATCCGTCGCATGTCGCCGCCGTAGGCCACGCGGTCGCTGCCGACGACGACGAACAGGACGTCGGGCCGTTCGAGGTAGACGCGCCTGGCGACCTTCATGAAGACGTCGAACCCGCGCATCGACTCGAAGCCGCGCGAGACGTAGGTGACGATCCGGGTCCCCGGGGGGACGGCCCGGCCGTTGATTGCGCGCGGGAGGCCGTCGCGCCGACGCCAGAGGTCGAGGTCGACGCCGTCGAAGATCGCCCGGATCTTTCCCTGGTATTCGGCGGGGAACAGGCTCCGCTGCCATCGTGTGGGGCTGTAGCCCGCCGCGCAGTTCTGGAGGTCGAGCAGGATCATGGCGTTGCGGCAGTGCGATCGGAGGACGTCCAGTTCGGCGGGCGGGGCGTCGGGGCGGAAGTCCAGGTCGCTGCCGTGGGGCCGATAGTAGTATTCGAAGTAGTTGACGATCGGGGCGTCCCACAGCTCGCGGAGGAAGAGGGTGGAGCCGAAGCCGCTATGGCCGACGATCAGGTCGGGGCGGAGGTCGGCGGCCGCCTTGCACGCCTCGTAGACCGCGTGGGCGTGGCCGACGGCGTTCTCGAAGCTCCGCGTGCAGTAATGGTTGTGATTGGTGGCGCCCCCCTTGAGGTGATATTGGATCATCTCCACGCCCTGATCGACGCCGGAGGGGCGTTGCGACAGGAAGGTGCAGCGGAAGCCGTGGTCCCGCACCAGCCGACGGGCGACGTGCCCGAACTGGGCGGGGCGGTTCTGGTGGACGAACAAGACGTGCATCCGGGACTCCGGTCGGGCGTCCGGGGCCCCCCGGCCCGCGCCGGGCGGGGCGGGGGGCCCCGTCGGCTTGTCATTTTCCGCGGAGGCGCCGCCAGTTCAAGGCCGTCGAGCCGGCCGCGTCGCGAGCAGGCCGGATCCGCCTGAAAACGGCCCCGTCGAGGACCTCCTGGCGGGCCGCCGCGAGCCGGGCGAATCGGCCGCGTCCGGCCGCGAACACCCGGACCCCCGCCTGCGCCGGGGCCGGCGGCGTGATCATCGTCTGCCGCTCCGCGACTCCCGGCATGATCACCACCGGCATCGTCGCGGCCGTCGGCGTCCGCCGGACGCCGGGGAAGGTCTGGCCCTGCATGACCGCGCCCAGGTCGTCGACGTGGTCGAGGCCCAGGACGTGGCCCATCTCGTGGAGGACGACGGTGAGCAGGTCCACCCGGCCCTTCTGGCCGACGTCCACCGCCCCCGGGGCGAACTCTGAGGCGTCGCCCGGCGTGGGATCGACGAACCAGCCGTGGCCGGCGGCGTCGTGGTCCAGGACGATCTCCCCCGCGCCGCCGCCGGCCAGTGCGGAGCCCTCCAGGTCCTCGACCCTGAACGCGACTCGCCGCAGGGCGTCGAGCGCCCCGGGGGCGACCCCGGCCGCGGCCCAGTAAGCGATGGCCGAGTCGACGATCCTCTGGAACGCCTCCCCGCTCAGCGACGCGGTGTTGGTCCCGCCGGCGGCCTCGCTCGCCGCGACGGCCGGGTAGATCTCGAAGTTCTGGACGTTGTCGACCCCGCTCCCGTCGTACGCGACGATCCAGTCGCGGTACCCCGCGTCGTTGCTGCCGTTGCCCCCGTCGACGTAATCGGCCTCCCGGTCCGCGGCGTAGAGGCGGTCGTTGCCGTCCATCCCCCACATGCGGTCCTGCCCGGAACCGCCGGTGATGTAGTCGTCGTCGTCCCCGCCCATGAGCGAGTCGGCGCCGCCTTGCCCGAAGATGTCGTCGTTGCCGGCGTTCCCCGAAATGGTGTCCTTCCCGTCGGTCGAGCGTTCGCTGCCTCCGTTATCCCCGACCAGGTAGTCCCAGCCGTCTCCCCCGGTGATTAGGTCGGCCCCCTCGTCCCCGAAGATCCGATCGTCGTCGTCTCCTCCATGGAGCGTGTCGTCGCCGGCCCCGCCTCCGAGGTAGTCATATCCCTCGCCGCCGGAGAGGGAATCCCGGCCGTCCTGGCCGTAGAGCCAGTCGTCGCCGATGTTCCCGGTCAGGGTGTCGTCGCCGCCGTTGCCGCGGACGGTGTCGTTGCCCTCCTCGCCGCCCAACGAGTCGGCCTCGCCGGCGCTGCTGCTGCCTTCGTCGCCGATCAGCTCGTCGTCGCGGCCGCCACCCCAGAGGGTGTCGCGTCCGGTGCCGCCGACGATGTAGTCGCTGCCGTCGGAGAAGTCGTAGGCGCCGCCGTTGTCGCCGGTCAGCGAGTCGTTACCACCCTCGCCGTAGATCTGATCGTTGCCGAATCCGCCGTAGGCGGTGTCATTGCCGCTCCCCGCCCTGAGGCTGTCTTCGCCGGCCTGTCCGCTGAGGTAGTCCGCCCCGCCCTGGCCGAAGAGGGAATCGTTGCCGTCGCCGCCGTAGAGGCTGTCGGCGCCGTCGGACGCCCCCTCCGCCCCGCCGTCGTCGCCGATGAGGTAGTCGTTCTCGTCGTTGCCCGAGATGGAGTCGGAGCCGATACCTCCCCAGATCCGGTCGTTGTCTTCGCCTCCGCTGATCGTGTCGCCACCGTCTTGCCCCATCAATGAATCGGCGCCGTCCTCGCCGGAGATGTAGTCGTCACCGCCGTTGCCGTAGATCGTGTCCCACCCGGCCCCGCCGTAGAGCCAGTCGCCGGCGCCGGTGGCGTAGTTGCCCTCATCGCCGTGGATCACGTCGTCGCCGTCGCCGCCGTTGACGTTGTCGGCCCCGAGGCCCCCGTAGAGGGTGTCGTTCCAGTCGCCGCCGTCGATGTAGTCGTAATCGCCGTAGCCGTAGATCAGGTCGTCGCCGTATCCGGGCCGCCCGGCGCTGGTCTCGTCGCCGTAGAGCGAATCCGACCCGCCGCTGCCGTGGATCGTGTCGTCGTCCCAGCCGCCGTAGACGGTCACGCCCGTGACCGGCGCGGTGGTCGACGCGTTGAATCCGTAGGTGGCCCCGTCGGCCATCTGGTAGCCGGACGGATTGGCCGTGAAATAATCGGCGCCGTCCCCCAGGTCGAACTCGATCGCGTAGACCCGGGCGGCCTTGAAGAAGTAATAGTCCTGGACGAGCCGGCCGGAAGCGTCGTAGAGCCAGCCCCCCCACTCCTCGTCCCGGGCGTACCGGGTGAACTTGTAGAGTTGGTGGGCCTCGTCGTAGCCGAAGGCCGCCCACTCGTCGGTCGCGGCGCCGACGTAGCGGACGACGTCGTAGTCGAAGCCGGCGCCGCCGTCGATCATGTCGCCGTCGACGAAGGTCCCGACGGTGGTGCCGCCGGGGAGGCGCGTGGGGTCCATCAGGAAGACGTCGGAACCGGACTCGCCGAGGAGGAAGTCCATGGCCATGCCGTCGTCGCCGCCCCGGATCACGTCGTCGCCCGCCCCGCCGAAGATCCAGTCGGCCCCTCCGCCGCCGGTCAGGGTGTCGTTGCCGGCCCCGCCGATGATGACGCTGCGATTGTCGGGCGGGCCGGCGTTGGTGAGGTCGACCACGTTGAAGCCCGAGGCCGAGCCGCCGACGGTGAAGTCGAGGTCGTAGACCCCCGCGCGGCCCACCTTGCTGGTCGGGTCGCCGTTGGAGGCGACGCGGATCCAGTAGGTCTTGCCCGCGGTCAGGCCCGCCAGGCTCAGGACGCCGCCCGAAGATGTCCGGGTCGGGCTGGCCAGGGCCTGGGAAGCCGACTCGTAGAGCTTGAGCACCAGGTTGTCGGAGCGGAGCCAGCCGGGGATCGCCACCCGGTCGCCGGCGGCCGGCGTCGCCCCCAGGACGAACTTGTAGTAGTCGACGTCGGATGGCGCCTGTCCGTTGTGGATCGTCAGGTTGGCGTACCGGATCCCGGCGGCGATCCGGCCGAGGTCCGAGGCCCCGGCCGCCGTGTCGTTGGCCCCGACGCCCCAGACGTCCTGGAGCTTCTCGTACTGGTCCGGGACGACGACCCGCGCCGCGTTGATCGTGATCTTGTCGTTGCCGGCGCCGCCGTCGATCCAGACCGCCTTGTAGACGCCGACGTCGACGAGGACCTCGTCGTCCCCCTTGAAGGCGTCGATGAGGATGACGTCGTAGTTGCTCAGGAGGTCCGGGCCGGCCGACGCGCCGGCCCAGCCGGGCGACTTGTCGAACAGGCCCCCCTCCGCCCCGCCGGCGACGTAGCCGCCGGGGGTCGCGACCGCATCGGCGCGGAACTGGTCGGCCGACGCCGCGCGGCCGACCCAGCTGAAGTCGCCGATCCGGTACGTCCGCCAGAGGGTCGAGCCGGTGCGGCCGACCTGCTGGATCTGGACGATGAGCTGGGCACCGTCGTTCTCGACGCGGATGCGGTCCTTGCCGTCGGACGCCGGGAGGTACCAGACGCGGTCGCTCTTGCGGGCCTGGTCCTTCCACTGGTCGGGGTTGGCGGTCGTGTCCTCGGCCGAGGACCGCGTCCCGTCCTGGTTGTAGATGACGTCGAGGCCGCCGTTGCCGTACATGAACGCGACGTTGCCGGCCCCGTAGAAGGCGTCGGCGTTGGGGCCGCCGAGCATGCGGTCGAAGCCGGTGTCCTCGAATGCCTTGTAGGTCGCGTCCTTGAACACGCCGTACGGCTTGCTCCCGCTGGCGGTGGGGTCCTTCGACCAGGCGTGGAGGTGGTTGGCGCCCTGGCCGCCGATGAGGTCGTCGTCCCCGGCGCCGCCGAAGATCCGGTTGACGTCGCCCGGCGCGTCGCCGCCGCCGAGCCCGTCGCCCCAGAGGCGGTCATTGCCGGCGCCGCCGGAGATGGAGTCGCTCCCGGCCTGGCCGTAGATCTGGTCGGGGCCCGAGGAGCCGATCAGGGTGTCGTTGCCGGCCCCGCCGAAGAGGCCGACGACGTACTGGTTGCCGGCGGCGACCTGGAGGCCGCTGGCGTTGAGGGCCGACATGTCGATCAGGTCGTCCCCGGCGAGGCCGGAGACCTGGATCTGCCGCACCAGCGGGACGCCGTCGGCGGCCTTCCAGGTGGAGGTGGTCGTCTTGCCGTTGAAGACGACCGTCAGCTTCGTCAGGTCGGTCGACGGGGTGCTGATCGTGACCTTGTCGTTGCCGGCGGTGCCGGCGATCATCAGGACGTCGGTCGCGGTGAGGCGGTCGTTGTCGGCGGCGAGGACGGGCTCATCGCGCAGGACGCCGGCGGCGTCCATGACCCGGCCGTTGCCGCCGTAGCCGTCGAAGACGTCGCCGGAGGTTACGTACGTCTGGTCGACGTCCAGCTTCAGGACGTCGGCGTGGGTGCCGCCGTAGAGCTTGTCGGCGCCGTCGTTCCCCTCGAGGACGTCGCTGTCGCGGCCCCCGTAGAGCCAGTCGTTGCCCAGGCCGCCGTAGATCTCGTCGGCGCCGTCGTTGCCGTAGAGCGTGTCGGCGCCCCCCTGGCCGTAGATCAGGTCGAAGCCCGACCCGCCGGAGATCAGGTCGGCGCCGTATGCGTCGGGGCCGGAGGCCGCCCCGCCGTGGCCCTGGTAGGGCGCGCCGTCGTCGCCCGCGAGGACGTCGTTGCCGGCCCCGCCCATGATGGTGTCGTTCCCGGCGCCGCCGATCAGGACGTCGGCGTCCGGGCCGCCGGACTCGGGCCCGCCCAGGATCAGGTCCGCGCCGCGGCCGCCGTCGACCACGTCGTTCCCCAGCCCGGCGAAGAGCCGGTCGGCGCCGTCGCCGCCTTCGAGCGAGTCGTCGCCGGCGTTCGCGGTGATCGAATCGTCGCCGAGCCCGCCGAGGATCGTGTCGTTCCCCGAGCCGGACGTGATCGTGTCGTTCCCCGCGTTCGCCCGGACGTAGTTCTGCCCGTCGCCCACGTCGATGAGGTCGGCCCCGGCGCCGCCGAAGACGGTGTCCGAGCCGGCCCCGCCGAGCACGGTGGCGCTCGCGACCGCCGCGGGGTCGTCGGCCGTCCGCATGCCGGCGTAGATCAGGTCGTCGCCCGCGCCGGAGTCGACCCAGTCGCCCCCGCCGCCGAGGACGACCATGTCGTTGCCGCCGCCGGCCGTGACGACGTCGGCGAAGGCCCCGCCGGGGAGCGTGTCGTCGCCCCAGATCTCGTCGCTCGCGGAGCCCGCCGCGATGGTGTCGCGGCCGGCGCCGCCGATGATCGTCGAGGGGAGCGTGGGGGAGCTGGTGATCTTGTCGTCGCCGGCCCCGCCCATGAGCAGGACCCCGCCGGTCATCACGTCGTTGCCGGCTCCGCCGACCAGGGTCATCCCGCCGGTGAGCAGGTCGTCCCCCTCGCCGCCGTTGAGGACGTCGTTCCCCGCGCCGGCCAGGAGGGTGTCCTTGCCGGCGTCGCCGGTCAGCGAGTCGTCGCCGTCGCCGCCGATGAGGCTGTCGTCGCCGGCCCCGCCGAAGATCCGATCCTTGCCGGACCCGCCGTCGAGGCGGTCGTTCCCGCCGACGCCCCGGAGGAGGTCGTCGCCCAGGCCGCCGACCAGGGTGTCATTCCCGGCCCCGCCGACGAGCGTGTCGTGGCCGTCGCCGCCGTCGAGCGAGGTCGGCCGGTCGCCCGAGGTGAGCTGGTCGTCCCCCAGGCCGCCGATCAGGGTGGCCGGGCCGGTCCCGGCGATCAGGTAGTCGTTGCCGGCTCCGCCGTCCATGCGGGCCGCGCCGGTCCCGGCGACGAGCTGGTCGTCGCCCAGGCCGCCGTTCATGGTGACCGCGCCGGCCCCGGCCGTGAGCTGGTCGGCCCCGTCGCCGCCGTCCATCAGGGTCGTCCCCGATCCGGCGGTCAAGACGTCGTTGCCCGCGCCCCCCTGCAGGGTGGCGGCCCAGGGGCCGCCGGCGGTCAGCTCGTCGTCGTCGGCCCCGCCGATGAGCGTCAGCGCGCCGCCGGACAGGAGCCTGACGCTCGGGTCGACGAAGATCGAGTCATACCCCGCCTGGCCGTCGAAGTAGAGCGTCTTGACCCCGGCCCGGGTGAACTCCTGGCCCCGGGTCTGGATCAGGATCTCGCCGTCGCGGGCGCCCGGAAGGATGCGGTAGGCGTCGTCCTCCGCGCTCGTCCTCAGGGCGAGCCGGCCCGAGGCGTCGACCTGCCCGGGATCGAACGCCGGCGCGTCCAGCGCGGCGGTGGGCCGCTTGATGTTGAAGTCGAGGAGCCGACGGCTGGCGATCGAGTACTCCCAGCGCTCGGACCACAGCCAGACGTCCACCTCGGCGTACGCCGTCAGGCCCACGTCGATCGCCCCGGAGACGTCGAAGATGTGGATCGGGCCCAGGTCCAGGCTCTTCTTGAACTCGGAGAGACGGATCTTGCCGTCGGCGTCGTAGTCGTGCAGGTTGAAGTCGATCTCGGCGTGGATCCCCCCCTCGACGCCGCCCGAGGCGATGCCCAGGTTCAGCTCCGCCCCGGCGGCGATCGAGGCGTAGAACTCCACCTCCGCCACGTCCACGCCGCCGGAGTCCAGGTCCTTGACGTAGAAACCGTCCAGGAGCTTCCCGCCACCAGCGAATCCAGCGGTATCCAGCCCGAAGCCGAACTTCGCCGACGCGCCGACCCGGCCGTTCACCTGGGCGCCCAGCGGGCCGATGATCGGGAAGAACTGCTTGTAGTAGAACTCCACGTCCAGCTTCGGCATGTCGAACTCGACGAGTTCGACATGCCGGCCGAGGAGCAGCTCGAAGACCGAGGCGGGCTTCTCCAGCAGCGGGAAGACCAGCCCGGCGTTGTCCGAGCCCCCGCCGCTGAAGAACTGCTTCTGGTTCCCGCTGGCCTGCTGGACCGGCGTCAGCGAGGGCGGGGTCGCGGCGTACGAGACGCCCGTGAGGTTCGTGGCGCTGGTGGAGAGGCTGAAGTTGAAGCTCCCCAGGTTGATGCTGTTGCTCGACGCGGCCGAGGCGATCAGCGAGGACAGGTCGCCGACGCGCTTGGCGGCGTAGAGGTAGTCCGCCATGTCGCCGTGGCCGAAGATCTTGGCCAGGTCGGCCAGCGTCACCGGCTGCTCCATCAGGTCCGAGATCACCGGGATCGGCTGCGTCAGGATCTTGATGATCGGCTGTAGAGGCGCGATCGTCTTGGAGATGTTCGCGAGGACCGGGCCGATCGTGCCACGGAAGATCTCGCCGAGCTGGAGGCTCACGTCGCCGAACTTGACCTTCGGCGAACCGGCCAGCGGGTTGGTCCCGGCGACCGGCTGCCCGAACGGCCAGCTCACCTGGAGGGTCGTCGCCAGGGCGGGGATGTTGGCGCTGGCGAAGCCCAGCTGCAGCGCCAGGTTGACGTCCACGCCGCTGTCTCGCCCCAGGGCGTCCCGGCCGAACCCCACGGCCAGCAGCCGGCCGATCCCGGCCCCGGCCAGGTCGGGGAGCGTGATCCGGTTGTCCGTCCCGCTGGGATCCTTCAGGTTGACGACGAACGTCGCCCCGGCTCGGATGACCTTGTTCGTCGGCTTGGCGGCGCGCACCTTGAAGAAGCCCAGCTCGCCGGTCGCGTCGAACGCCGAGGCCTCGGCGGAGGCCGTCACCTTCAGCTCGTCCGCAGCCGGGTCGCTGATGATGTAGAAGCCCCCGGACTTGCTCAGGCCGAAGCCCAGGGCGAACTCGAACCCGGCCAGGAACGACACCCTCGCGTTGTTCAGCTTGAGCCCCAGCCCCGGTAGGCCCAGGTCGAAGTTCAGGTCGCCGGCCTGCGCCTTCAAGGCCCGCTTGAGGTCCAGCTTGAACTCGGCCGAGCCGTCGGGCAGCAGGATGGCCGACTTGACGCTGCTCCCCGCCCAGTTCAGCCCCGACGAGCCCAGGACGGCCGTCAGCGCGGCCTTCACCGCGTTGAGGTCCAGAGTCCCGGACCGGTTGCGCAGTTCGTCGGTCACCGCGTCGCGGAACTCGTCGAGGAACGTCAGGGAGCCGGTGACCCGCGACCCAATCATCGGGATGTTGAACTGCTTGAGCTGCTGCGCCAGGTTCGTCTTGAGCTTCGTCAGGCCGTCGAACAGGGCGTCGACCAGCCCGTCGAGGTTCGCGCCGAGGTCGATCGCGGGGAGTCCCGAGTCGAACGGCGTCGTCAGGGTCGTCGCCCCGGTCGCCAGGTTATAGGAGAGCTCGACCGGCTTCGACAGCTCCACCGTGCGGACCGGGTAGAAGACAGGCAGCGTCGCCCGGGCGGCACCTACCAGGGCCTGCACGGCCGAGCCGACGACGTTCCCGCTGAGGTAGTACCGCCCCCCCGCAACGCTCGGGAACGTGAGCGTGTAGCTCGCCGGCGTGCCGCCGGGGAGGCCGTCGGCGTCGAACGTGGCGACGGCCGTCTTGGTCGCCGAGTCGTGCACGAAGACGCCGATCGGCCCGACGCTGGCCGCGAAGTTGATCGCCGACGACCGGATCGCGGCCGTGAGAGTGAGCTTCGTCGTGTCGTACAGGAACGGTTTGGGCGCCGCGGGGGTCGTCAGGTCGAGACCGAAGTTCACGGTCGCCGACGCGGTCGCGCTCACCTGGAGGTTGGACGACTGCGAGGCGTCGAACAGCGAACGGCCCCCGGGCAGGCTCAGGCTGATCGGTCGGCTGTCGCTCGCCGACGTCGTGAAGACGAACAAGAACTTCAGCGCCGGCGCGGTCGCGGAGTCGTCCCAGGTCATCTTCACCGTCGCGCCCGGCGTGTCGAAGGCCGCCTGGAGGTTCGCCGCCAGGTCCGCCAGCGAGGCGGGCGCCGACGCCCTCAGGTTCGCCGCGAACGCCTCGAACTTCGCGCCAAGCCCCAGCAGCTCGCCGAAGTCCAGGTCGACCAGCGGCAGCCGGGTCTTCAGCGCGTTCAGGGCCTTCGGGCCGCTGAAATAGCCGGCCAGGGACCGGAGCCCGGCCTCGATCGCGTCATAGGAGAGCCCGGAGAGCGTCTTGAGGCGCGACGCCGGCGCGTTGTACGTCAGGCTGGTCGTCGCGTTCGTCGCGAGAGGCTGCCCGCTCGACGTCGTCCCGTCGGCCAGGAACAGCGAGGGGTCGTTCCAGTCGATCGAGACGATCGAGGCACCCCCGGCGGTCGGCAGCAACCCGGCCGGCCGCGCCGTCACCGGCAGGTCGAACCGGGCCTGGCCCTTCAGCGTGGCCGTCGCGGCCGCCGTGTCGATCGAGTCGGCCAGTTCGGCGAGCGTGACCCGGCCATTGGCGGGCGCGACGTCCTTGAGCAGCAGCGTGAACGTCGCCGAGGCCGAGGCCGTCCCGTTCGCCACGCCCACGCCCGCCAGCCCCAGCGAGGCCTCCGCCGTGACGCCCGTGGCCGTGGCCGTGGCCAAGCCGGTCAGCCGGGCCGGGGTCGTCGCCGAGTCGGCCAGCAAATAGACGTGGTTGGCGATGGAGTCGCCGTGCAGCGGGGCTCCCTGCAGCACCCTGGTCGTCCCGCTCGGCGCGGCCTTGCGACCCGCCAGGCCCAGGCCCACGGCGACCAGCGAGGTCCCCGAGGTCTGGACGAGCAGGTCCCCCGCGCCGCTGGTCAGGTCGGTGAGCGTGAGCCGCTTGCCGACCGCGTCGACGGCCGCCTGGAGTTTCGCGGGCGACGCCGCCGAGATCTTCGTCGCCACGTCGCCCAGGGTGACCGCCCCGGCCAGCGAGATCGTCAGGAGGGTCCCATCGGCGAGGCGGACGCCGATCGCCATCGCGTCGCCCGACGGCGCGACCCCCTTGCCGCCGTTCAGCGCGGTCAGGTTGGTCGACGCCGCCACCGTCACGCCCTGGCCCAGCGGCTGGAGGTCGATGCCCAGCGTGAACGTCGCGGCCACCCTCCGGGCCACCGTCGTCTTCGTCGCCGAGGCGCTCGCCACGGCCAGGTTCCCGAGGCCTTTCCCCAGGTCGACTCCCGCGGCCGCGAGGGTCGCCAGGTCCTGCGTCAGCTGGACCGGGAACAGGAGCGACGAGGTCGACGTGTAGCTCGCGCCCGCGGTCGCACCGATCGCCGCCAGCATCTCCTGGATCGAGCCGAACCGGGCGTTCCCCGCGGCGTCGACCACCTTCGACAGGTAGCTCGACCCGAAGGCCGAGCGGAAGTCCAGGGCCGTCCCGAGGTCCATCCCCCGCACGAACGGCACCGCCGACGCGAACAGGCTCGACGTCTGGAGTCCGCCCAGCCAGGCGTCGAGCATGTCGAACATGTCGACGACGTCCTGAGTCGTCAGGTTGGTGAACCGGGTCAGCGAGGGGAAACCGGTCGAGGTGACGACCGGCGCGGCGGTCGAGAAGAGGGCCGACTTGGCGATCGTGTAGCGGGCCGACAGCGGGCTCGCCGTCCCGATCGAGGCCGTGATCGGCATGTCGATCGTGTAGGAGCCCGAAGGCGTCAGCGTCAGCAGATCTGCGGCCGACAGCGACTGGACCTGCTTCAGGCCGAGGTCCACGCCCTTCAGCGCGGCCGGCGGCGCGGCGGCGACGGCCGCCGAGACCGACACCTTGCCGGCCGAGGTCGTCGCGGCCAGAAGCCCGACCTTCGCCGCCGCCGCGATGTTCGCCACGTCGACCTTGACGCTCGTCCCCAGGGCGTCGATCCGGAAGAAGAACGAGTCGGCCTGCGCCCGGCCGTCGATCAGCTTGACGCCGAACGCCAGGTCGGCCGTCATCGTGGCGGTCGCCGAGACCTTCAGGGCCGGGTCGAGCGTCAGGCCCAGCGACGCGGCCGAGTCGCCCAGGTCGGGCGTGAGGCCGGTCGTGGTCCGCGTGAGCGTCAGCTTGACCGCGAACCGGACCTCGGAGTCGTTCGACGTCGCCGTCAGGGCGTCGAACTTCAACGAGTAGCCCGCCGGGGCCTGCCCCCGCAGGAACTCCGCCAGGCCGGCCGCCGTGGGCGCGGCCTGGGCCGACAGGTACTGCTGCACCCCCCGCACGATCGACGCCCTCAGGGCGTCGGGGACGCTTAAAAGGTCCGAGAACGCGAGAGTCCCGCCCGACGCCCCCTTCAGCGGCAAGGCCTGGGAGAAGGCCGAGGCCCGCCCCAGGTCGTCGAACAGCAGGCCGAGCGCCGCGGCGCCCTGCGTCAGCGCCGCGGTCCGGTCCTTGTTCGGCCCCACCAGGTCGGCCGCCGTGTCCAGCGCCGAGATCTCCGCCGTCGCCGTCGGCGTCGCCGCGCCGGAGACCAACTGGAAGCGGAGCGGCAACGTCCGGCCCCGCAACGCCGACGGGATCGGGACGTACATCGCCGCGGCCGTGGTCGACGCCGTCGCCAGCGAGAACGTCCCGAGCTGCACCCCCGTCGCCACGTCGCCGATCGAGACCCGGACGTAGTCCGTAGCCCCGGCGGTCGGCTTGGCCAGCTTCAGGGTGATCCCGGCCGCCGTCGCCGGCACCTCGAAGGCCGCGATCAGCGCCGTGGGGGCGGCGGCGGTCAGCCTGTAGACCGAGCCGTCCGCCAGCAACAGCCTCCGCTCCAGCGACTGGATCGAGGGGACGTGGCCGAACTGGCGGACGGCGGCGCGGCGACGGCGGGGGGGGCGGGGCATGTCTTCGCTCCTTCGATCGATGAAGTCGGGTCTTGGTGTGGGGAGCAGGTCGTCCGGGCGATCGACGAGGCGCGCCGCGGGCGCAGGCCCGCCCGCGGCCGTCCGAGGACGGTCTAAGTCCGGGGCGGCGGGACGGAGGGGCGCGGCCGATCCGAGTCATGCGAGCGATCGACGTCGTCGCCGATCATTGGGGCCGATGGGGCATCTCCGGCCGACACGACGCCGGCCGAGGCCCTGACCTAAGAAGAAAGGCGCTTCATCCTGGGAGCGTGCCTGGACTCCATCATGGAGATAATCATCATGCCGTGTCGTCAGTCAGGCGTTGGAATCTATCTGGTTCGATGAGGCTATTTCAATACGCAACCAAAAACAGATCTTTCAGGGTTTTTGCCAACAGAATGGTGGGGGCTGGTTTTGAGACATATTGGTAAGTTTTTCTTGGGGGATCGCCGCAGAGGCCCAACCATGGGTCGTGTTCGCAAGCGGCACTCGGCGGCATTCAAGGCGAAGGTCGCCCTGGGGGCCGTGAAGCAGGACGGGACGATTGCCGAACCGGCCAAGTTACATCAGGTCCATCCGGTCCAGATCAGCCAGTGGAAGATGCGACTCCTGGAGGGCCCGGAGCGAATCTTCGAGAACGGGTCGGCGGGACGCCGACCCGACCCCGAGAAGCTCCAGGTCGAGCTCTACGAGCAGATCGGCGGCTCCGATGGAGCTGGCCTGGGCGAAAAAAATCTCGGGGCTGACGCCCGCGCCCCCCAGGCGATGGGCCGAGCCGGCCCGCGAGTCTCTCGAGGACCTCCGGCTGATGCGGCTGATCGATGAACGGCACCTCGCCACGCCCTTCTACGGCAGCCGTCGCGGATCGACCAGGCGGCCGAGTTCGACTCTCAACGGAGGCCGACGTCGAAGACACCGCCCGTTTCGATCGGAACTCGCTGAAGGACGGCCTGCGTATCGACGACGGCCTGCTCGCGCCGACGACCTCCGGCGTCCTGCTGCGAGTCGAGTTGCCGGCCGCGCGGTTGGTGCGAGAGCGGATCGGCGTCCAGGACGTCATTCGCCTGGGACGCGGCGAAAACGGAGCCCCCCTCGCAGGCCTCTCCGACGGTCGAATCTGCCGCGTCGACCCGACGACGCTTGAGCTGGCCGACGTGGCTGAGTTGCCGGCCCCGCCGCGTTGGATCGGTTGGGGACCGGCCGCGGGGCTGCGTCCGGAGGGCCTCGTCGCGGTGACCTGGGCAGACGGACCTCCCGATCACGACGGCGGCCGTCGGGACGCGCCCTCCGCGATCGTCCACGACCTGGCGGTGGGGAAGACGTTCGCGCCGGAGGCACGGCCGACGAGGTTACTGCTCGATCGCAAGGCGCGGCTCTGGCTCGGGGGCGACTACGGCGAGTAGGGGGGGCCGCGAGCCGCGTCGATCTGGACTCCGGGAAGCCCAGGGCGGCCGAGTTGCCCGCCTGGGGAGGCGTCTATGGGTTCGTCGAACTGCGGGACGGCCCGGTCTGGGCCTTCGGCGGCAAGAATCATGTGGGGGACGCCGTCCCCGAGTCCCAGCGCGATCCGATTGAGGTTTCCCCTGCCTCTTCGATCCCTCGGGAAATCGCGATGCAGGTTGCGGTTCGTTCAAGCCGCGCGATGCTTGAGAGGCGTCGCAAAGCGCGACGGCATCGTCGAGCCTCCGCCCGTGGGCGGCAAGCGGTCGTCGTCCTTCATCGGAAGAGGTCCTCGAGCCGGAACGCGAGCTCGAAGGCCGCCGACCACTTCGCGCCGACGAAGGAGACGAGGATCCGGACGGGGGGCTCCCTGCAGGCGGAATCCTTCTGCAGGACGTCGCGATGGCCTGCGAGGAAGGGACGCACCAACCCGACCGCGTGGCGAGCGCGGCCCCCATCGACTCGAATTCAGACCCACCGGCCTCGCCCGCCTCGGCGATGCGGAAGAACACGCCTCGAGGGTCGGCGGAGAGCACTTGTTTGAGACTTTGCCTTCCTTTACCAACGATGTTCGAAGGGGCAGGTGTCGAGCCCGCAGGCGGGGGCCCGACTGGCTGCCGCCGAGACCCGGTTGATACGGTAACCGACACGCTATCCCCGAGAAACGGTGATAAAGCGGGTTTGATGGGACAAGAACGCGTCGGCTTCGAAATTTCAAGGAATCGTCGAGAATTGATTCGTGCTGACGAGTCGAGCCGGAGCTGTCGTCGTCTTGCACACCTTCGCTCGAGGTTAACCGCCCAATTCCCGCATGATGGAAGGTCCTCCGCGGACTCGAAAGGGGGGGCGATGCAAGCCTTTACAGCCTCTATCAGTCCGTATACCATAAAAGCCGACAAATCTCAGGCGACGCGTTCCGCCCCGGTGTCCGTCCCGTGTGACGAATCCGAACCCCCACGTTGAAACGAGGTCCCGTCATGGCCCAAGCCATTGCGAATCCCGAGGAGATCCGCCGCTTCGCCGCGCGGTTGAAGCAGTTCAACAACGATCTCCTGACCCAGCTGACCGTGATCCACGGCCAGGTCTCGGGCCTGGGCCAGACCTGGCGCGACCGCGAACACGACAAGTTCGTCGAGGAGTTCGACCAGACGCTCCAGGTGGTCAAGCGATTCGTCGACACCACCAACCAGCACATCCCGTTCCTTCTCCGGAAGGCCGAGCGTCTCGAAGAGTACCTCCAGCAGCGTTGAGCGCCGGCGGACGGCCGGGCTCGCCCCTTTTTTTCCGCATCGGCTCGCGGCGGCGTCGACGCGGACCGGGCGGCGGCCCCCTCGCCCCTGCGCGGTCGGCCCGTTCCGTGGCGGCCCCGTCCTGATCAGCCCAGGTCAGCCCCGCACTTGCAGGACCCAGCATCATGAGCCAGGACGCGAGAGTTCTGTCGGTTCAAGCCCTGAGGGACTTCAAGGGCTCGATGATCAAGTTCGTGGAGGAGGCCCGGAACGCCCTCTCGGGGGTCGACATGGAGCTGCGCCGGATGCGCGACTGGCTGGAACGCGACCAGCTCGGCTACTGGCAGATGCAGGTCAAGAAGCGTCAGGAAGCCGTCATGAACGCCCGGTCCGAGCTGGCCAAGCGGCAGATCACCGCCAAGGGGAACAGCTCCATCTCGGACACCGAGCAGAAGGAAGCCCTCCGCCTCGCCCAGCGCAAGCTGCACGTGGCCGAGGAGAAGGTGCAGGTGGTCAAGCGGCTGATCCCGATCCTCCACCACGAGATCGCCGAGTACAAATCCTGCGCCTCCCCCATGAACGACCACCTCTCCGGAGGCATGGAGAAGTCGATGGGGACGCTGGAGAAGATGGTCCGCTCCCTGGAAGACTACCTGGCGCTGCAAGCCCCGACCACCCAGCGGCTCGACCCCCTCGGGGGCTCCGCCCGCTCGGCCGCGGGGACCAGCGCCAGCGTCGGCTCCGCCGCGCCCGCGTCCGGCGGCGGGGGAGAATCCTCGGCCGCTCCGGCCGACGTCGCCCCCCGGCCGAGGCCGCCGCCGACCGCTGAGCCTGCCCGGACCGTCCCGAGACGAATTCGAAACCCGACCGCTCGACCCGACCGAACGTCCCCGCCCGCCTCGGACCGACCGCGGACGGGGGAGGAGGCTTCCCCGAGATGAGCAGCCATTCCGCCCGCCTGCAGCACGCGCTGAAGGACCTGCGCGAGAAGTGGGCCGTCACCACCGACGCCTGGACCGACCAGGTGGCCCAGGACTTCGAGAAGAACCACATCGCGCCGGTCGAAGGGCTGGCCAAGCGGGCCATGATCGGCATGGACAAGCTCGCGGAGTCCCTGGCCAAGATCCGCAAGGCCTGCGACGAGAACGCCTGACCGGCCGCCGCCACGCCCTGTCCCGTCAGTTTCCGCCCGGCCCGGCCTCGTGATCCTGCTCACACTGAATATCGGATATCGCGAACATGCCTGAGTCACCGCTGGTCCAGAAAGAAGTCGCCGCGCTGACCGACCTGGAGGGCCTGATCGCCCAACGGGCCAAGGTCGAGACCGAAGTCGAGCAGACCTTCAAGCGGCGTCGCGACCGCGAGGGGCAGGAGCACAGTCAGGCCGTCCAGGAGGCCTCGGCTAAGTTCAAGGCGGAGGCCGCGGCTCTCCAGGCCGAGTACGACAAGGTCCGCGCCGCCATCGTCCGCAAGGCCCAGGCCGACACCCAGACGACCGAGGCCGAGTACGCCCAGGTCAAGCAGAAGCTGGAAGCCCAGTTCAAGTCCGAGCGGTCCAAGGCCAAGAAGGCCAGCGACGAATCGCGCTGGCAGTCGCTGGCGATGTACGAGGCGGCCCGCGACAACACGGTGAAGCGCCGGAAGTCCCACGACGACGCCCTGGCCGCCTCCCGCGCCGACCTGGAGCACCTGCGGGACGCCGCCGAGGTCGCGCTGGCCCGCACCGCCCGGCTCGCCGGCCCCGGGTTCGCCGTCGAGCCCACGACGACCGTCACCCCCCCGCCGCCCCCGAGGGCCCGGCCGCCGACGGCGCCGAGCTGCTCGCCCCCCCGGAGGCCAAGGGCGACCCCACCAAGCTCGACCTGCTCCAGGAGGTCGTCCACAAGATCGACGAGGAGCTGCTGGCGCTCGAATCGCTCAAGCTCCCCAATTTCCTGCGGCCGGCGAACTTCGTCTGGCCCTTCCTGCTCCTGGGCGCGGCGGTCGGCGGCGGCCTGGCCTTCGTCCTGGCCCCGGCCATCGCCGCGGGCGCGGGCGTCGCCGTCGCGGTCCTCGCCGGCGCGGGGGCCTTCGTCGCCCTCAAGGGCCGCGCCCAGCCCCAGGTCTCCCGGCACTACCACCCCCTCAAGTTCCACCTGGAGGAGGGGGAGCGGCTGCTCGAAGAGGCCAAGGAGTGGGTCAAGACCGACTTCGAGACCCGCCAGAAGCAGGCCGACGAGAAGCGTGAGGAGAACTACGCGGCCGCCGAGGACCGGATGAAGGCCCGCGTCGCCGACGCCGAGCTTCGCATCGGCCAGTCGGTCGCCGAGGCCGACGCGATCTACCCCAACCGCCTCGCCGAGATCAAGCGGAAGCGCGACGAGGACCTCAAGAAGGCCGACTCCCACTACCCGCCCCGGATCCAGGCCCACAAGGAGAAATACGAGGCCGAGGCCGCCGCGCTCCAGGAGCGCATCCGCAAGGAGAAGGAGGCGACCAAGGCCGCCTACGACGCCGCCTGGGCCGAGCTGGTCCAGACCTGGACCGAGGGCCTCGCCCGCGTCGGCGCCGTCGCCGACGAGGTCAACGCCGAGGCCTCCCGCCGCTTCCTCGCCTGGGACGGCGCCTCCGAGGTCGACGGCTGGGAGCCCCCCGACGAGGTCCCCCCCGCCTTGCCCTTCGGCCGCTTCAAGTTCGAGCTGGCCGACTTCCCCCACGGCCGCCCCACCGACGACCGGCTCAAGGCCGCCGGGCCGACCGAGTTCGACCTCCCCGCCCTCGTCCCGTTCCCGCACCAGAGCTCCGTCCTGATCAAGACCGGCGAATCCGGCCGGGCCGAGGCCAACCGGCTCCTCCAGAGCCTCATGCTCCGGTTCCTCACCTCGATCCCCCCCGGCAAGGTCCGGTTCACCATCTTCGACCCCGTCGGCCTGGGCGAGAACTTCGCCGCCTTCATGCACCTGGCCGACTACCAGGAACTCCTCGTCACCAGCCGCATCTGGACCGAGGCCCGCGACTTCGACCAGCGCCTGGAGGACCTCTCCGCCCACATGGAGAACGTCATCCAGAAGTACCTGCGCAACGAGTTCGAGAGCATCGAGGCCTACAACCAGCACGCCGGCGAGGTCGCCGAGCCGTTCCGGATCCTGGTCGTCGCCAACTTCCCCAGCAACTTCAACGAGACCGCCGCGCGGCGGCTCCAGAGCATCGTCGCCAGCGGCGCCCGCTGCGGCGTCTACGCCCTGATCTCCGTCGACCCCAAGCTCCCCATGCCCGCCGGGCTCCAGCTCAAGGACCTGGAGGCCAGCTGCATCAACCTGAGCTGGCGCGACGGCAAGATGGGCTGGCGCGACGACAACTTCGGCCGCTTCCCGCTCCAGCTCGACTCGCTCCCCGAGCCGTCCTACTACAGCAAGCTCATGCACCACATGGGCGAGGCGTCCAAGAACGCCAACAAGGTCGAGGTCCCGTTCGACTTCATCGCCCCGCCCGCGGAGAAGTACTGGAGCTGGGACAGCGGCAAGATCATGGAAGTCCCCCTCGGCCGCGCCGGGGCCACCAAGCTCCAGCCCCTCCTCCTGGGCCGGGGGACCTCGCAGCACGCCCTCGTCGCCGGCAAGACGGGCTCGGGCAAGTCCACCTTGCTCCACGCCCTGATCGTCAACGCGGCCCTTCGCTACAGCCCGGACCAGCTCGAGCTGTACCTGATCGACTTCAAGAAGGGGGTCGAGTTCAAGGTCTACGCCGAGATGGAACTCCCCCACGCCAAGGTCATCGCCGTCGAGTCCGAGCGCGAGTTCGGCCTGAGCGTGCTCCAGCGGCTCGACGCCGAGCTGAAGTACCGCGGCGACCTCTACCGCGACTTCGGCGCCCAGGACCTGAAGGGCTTCCGCGAAGCCAAGCCCGACATGGTCATGCCCCGCATCCTGTTCGTCGTCGACGAGTTCCAGGAGTTCTTCGTCGAGGACGACAAGGTCGCCCAGGAGGTGTCGCTGCTGCTCGACCGCCTGGTCCGCCAGGGTCGAGCCTTCGGCGTCCACGTCATCCTCGGCTCGCAGACCCTCGGCGGCGCCTACTCGGTCGGCCGGGCGACCCTGGGCCAGATGGCCATCCGCATCGCCCTGCAATGCTCCGAGGCCGACGCCCACCTGATCCTCAGCGAGGACAACAGCGCCGCCAGGCTGCTGACCCGCCCCGGCGAGGCGATCTACAACGACGCCAACGGCATGCCCGAGGGCAACAACCTGTTCCAGGTCGTCTGGCTCTCCGACAAGCGCCGGATCGAGTACCTCCAGGACATGCTCGACCTGGCCAAGGCCCAGCACCGGCCCCCGGCCACGCCCATCGTCTTCGAAGGCAACCTGCCGGCCGACACCCGCAAGAACGCCCTGCTCAACCCCCTCCTCGACGCGACCGAATGGCCGGACGAGGCCCCGCGGTACGAGCAGGCCTGGCTCGGCGACGCCATCGCGATCAAGGACCCGACCGTCGCCGTCTTCCGCCCGCAGTCCGGCGCCAACCTCCTGATCATCGGCCAGGGGGGCGAATCCGCCCTGGCGATGATGCTCATGGCCGGCGTCGCCATCGCCGCCCAGCACCCCCCCAAGCGGCGCACCGGCGTGAAGTTCTACATGGTGGACGGCTCCCCCGTCGACTCGTGGCTGGCGGGCAAGCTCGGCCAGTTCAAGGACTGGGTCCCCCACAACGTCACCAACGTCACCCAGCGCAACCTGGCCTCGTCCATCAACGAGATCGCCCGCGAGCTGGACCGACGCCGCGACAACCCGGCCGCCGAGGAGCAGGCGCCGATCTACCTGTTCATCTACGACCTCCAGCGGCTCCGCGAGCTTCGCAAGGCGGACGACGACTTCGGCTTCTCCTCCTCCGGCTTCGGCGAGGAGAAGGCCCCGTCCCCCGGCAAGCAATTCGGCGACATCCTCCGCGAAGGCCCGAGCTTCGGCGTCCACACCATCGTCTGGATCGACAGCGTCAACAACATGAACCGGATGTTCGACCGCAACACCCTCCGCGAATTCGAACTCCGCGTCCTCTTCCAGATGAGCGCCAACGACTCCAGCACCGTCATCGACTCGCCCGCCGCCGGCAAGCTCGGCGAGAACCGGGCCCTCTTCTACAGCGAAGAGGAGAACCGCGTCGAGAAGTTCCGCCCCTACAGCCTCCCCGACCCCGAGTGGATCGCCGAGGTCCAGGCCAAATTCGCCGCCCGCCCCGCCCCCTTCGAGCCCGAGGCCCCGCCCGAGCCCGAACCGACCGACGAGCCGGCCGACGAGCCCACGCCCCCCGCCCCCAAGGAGAACGGCTTCAGCAGCCGCCGCTACGACGACGACGCCCCTCCGCCGTTCCCCAAGTTCGACGAGATCGAGGTGCCGCCGTTCCCCAAGTTCGACGACCCCGGCGACACGCCCTCGCCCGACGACCACTGATCGCGCCCCCATCGTCCAGCCGGAATCCGAGCCCGGGCCATAACGCCCTTCCCCCCTCGCGGGGGAAGGTGGCCCGAAGGGCCGAATGAGGGGGTGACGAGCACCAAGGCCGTCGGCGTTTCAGGCGCCCGGACTGCGAATTCCGACGGCTCTCGCGCTGGTCTTTCCCCTCATCTAACCCCTTCGGGATCTGTCTTCCCCCGCGAGGGGTGAAGACCGTTGCTGAGCCCGAACGCCGGCTCTTCGGGCTCGTTCCCATCTCCGACGCCGCAACCGCGCATCCGCGTGCATTGTCAGGGTAGGGGGCGGTGCGCCCCGACCCTGCGACGCCCTCGACCAGGCGACGGCGCGAGGCTCCCCCGGAGAAGCTCGACGCGATGCGAAGAAACTCGCCGAACGAACCCAATTCTTGGGGCCGTCGTCCAGTCGTAAATGAATGGGGGAAAGAGGTTTGCGTTGATTGGCTTCGGTCGCCGAGCCGGGCGAAGGAAGCCAATTTCCGGGCCGCTCCGGCGACGGCCGGGACTTCGGGGAAGCGAAACGAGGGACGACGATCGTCCCCGTCGGCTTTCCCCGAGCCGCCCCGATCCGGCCGGCTCGACGACGGCCCGCCGGACTCTCGGAGTTCCGAAAAAGGGATCGAAACCGCCGAACGAACCCAATCTCCGGGGCCCAAAATCGAACGCAAACGATTAACGCTAATCAGGTTGCGGTCGATGGCTTCGTTTCTGGAGGGGCGTGAGCGAACCCAAACGCCGGGCCGTCGCGAAGCCGGGCGTGACGGCCCGGCGGGGGGCCGGTTGTGCTGGGGCGAGCTGAGGCGGCCGAGTCATGAATCGAGACCCGTTCCTCCACCTCCTCCTCTCCCGGCGTTGGTGGACGTACTCGCCCCGGACGGCCACCTGGATCGAGCACGCGACCCACGGATTCAACCTGTTCGAGGGGGCGGCCTGGACCGTCTTCGCGGGCCTGGTCCTGGCTCGATTCATCCGGCATCGGCGATCCTGGATCGAGGTCCCCTACGCCCTGGCATTCTTCACGTTCGGGCTGACCGATTTCCGAGAGGCCTACGCGCTCGACTCCTGGCTGATCGTCCTGAAGGCGATCAACCTCGTCGCGCTGTTCGGCCTGCGAGGTTACGTCATCCGGCGGTGCTATCCGGAGAGCCGCCTGTTCTGAGCGCCGCCGCCTTATGCGTCACGATCGCTCGCCCCGGGCCGGCGCCGCCGGTGAGGAAGAGGACGGTGGGGGAGTCGCCGTGGTGGCGGAGCAGGGGGCGGAGGGTTTCGGGCTTGAGGTCGGTCGTCCGGTGCTTCACGGAGACGGGGCCGAGGCGCTCGGCGTCGATCAGCTTTCGCAGCCGCTTCAGGTCCAGGGGGTGGACGCTCTGGATCTCGAACGCTTCGAGCCAGGGGGTGGCGAGGAAGTCCTCGGAGGTCAGGTAGGGGAGGTCGGCGGCGAGGCGGCCCAGGCCGTGGGCGCGGGCGAAGGAATCCAGGAGGCCGGATCGCGAGAGGGCGGGGTCGGGGTCGTAGAGCCATCGGCCGATCGGGGCGACGATCGGGTATTCGCTCCAGGGCTGGTCGCCCAGGCGATCGGTCCAGGTGGTTCCTTCGGGCAGCTTCGTCGCGCGGCGGCGGCACGAGGCGGCCGCGCCGAACCACACGGTGGCCTCCTTGGCCTCGCCCCCCAGGCTGATGATCTCCACCTCGCAATCGAACTCCTCGGCGAACCGGGCGAAGTCGCTCGCCGGGCCGAGCTTGATCGCACCGCCGGGGGCGCGGGTCATCAGGGCGTGGAGGAACTCCGGGCCGGGGGCGTAGCCTTCGGCGTCGACGGCCCGGCCCCGCTTGGAGGCCCTCCGATCGGGGTCGATGTGGACCCAGGCGCCCGGCGGGATCGGCAAGGTCTCGGCCGAGGCGCGGCAGGGCTGGACGCGGTCGCCCCGGTCGTAGACGTCGGCGTTCCAGGCGACCCGGCGGCACATCCCCAGGTCGAGGTCGACGGCCAGCACCCGCGAGCGTCCCGCCAGCGCGACGGCGTCGCCGCCGATGCCGGAGCAGAGGTCGACGACCGCGTCGGCCTCGAACCGGCGGGCCTTGTGGACCGCGACCGCCTCGGCCGTCGCCTGCTCCAGGCCCACGGGGTCGAGCCACATCCGGTCGCCCCGCGAGAACTTGGGCGTCGCCTTGCGACGGGCCTCGGCCAGCCGGAGCGCCGCCGCGACCGACTCCTGGTCGTGGGCCTTGCGCCAGCGGGCCAGGTCGGACGGGCCGGGGGACTTGACGGCCTGGGCCTGGGCGATCAGGGCGAGCCCGGCGTCGCTGGAGAGCACCGCGAACTCGGCGTCGGAGGCGTCCGGGGAACGGACGCGGCGATCCTGGGTCGAGCGTACGGCGTCGTTTGCGTAGAATGTCATGGTGATATCTTGGGAATCCCGGTCGCCGGATCGTCGCCACTCGGAGCTGATCGTTGAGCCTTCCGCCATTGTACCCGCCGGTCCCGCCGATCGCCCGCGAACCGCTCCAGATCGGCGGCGTCGCGATCCCCTCGCGGTTCTTCCTCGCCCCGCTGGCCGGGTACACGAGCCTGGCCTTCCGGCTGGCCGTGCGCGAGCAGGGGGGCCTCGGCCTGGCGACGACCGACCTGGTCAACGCCCGCTCGCTGATCGAGAAGCGTCGACGCGCCCTGGAGCTGGCCGAGACCAGCGAGGCCGACAAGCCGCTCTCGATCCAGATCTACGGCCAGGTCGCCGCCGAGATGGAGCAGGCCGCGCGGTACGTCGCGACCCACGGGGCGACGATCGTCGATATCAACATGGGCTGTCCGGTCCGCAAGGTCGTGCGGATCGGCGGCGGCTCGGCCCTGATGGGCCAGACGGAACTGGCCGTGGAGCTGGTCTCGGCCGTGGTGAACGCCGCCGGCGTCCCGGTGACGGTCAAGATGCGGCTGGGGTGGGACGAGGAGTCTCTGTCGGCCCCCGGCCTGGCGCGGGCCTTCGAGCAGATCGGCGTGGCGGCGGTGATCGTCCACGGCCGGACGCGGGCCCAGGGCTTCTCGGGGAGCGTGAATCGGCAGGGGATCAAGGCGGTGGTCGACGCCGTGGATTCGATGCCGATCGTGGCCAACGGCGACGTCCGCTCGATCGCCGACGCCGCCTCGATGATCGCCGACACCGGCTGCGCCGCCGTCTCGATCGGCCGCGGCGCCCTGGCGAACCCGTTCTTCTTCCGCCAGCTCGACTGCTGGGTCCGCACCGGCGAGCCCGGCCCCGACCCGACGTTCGAGGAGCGGCTCGACTTCATGAGCGTCCACTTCCACGGCCTGCTGGAGCGTCGCGGCGAGCACTACGCCTGCTTGCAGTTCCGCAAGATCCTCAAGTGGTACTACCACTTCACCCGGATGCCCAAGAAGTTCTACCTGGAGCTGATCAACCTCCGCTCCTCGGCGGTCTTCGACCAGGCCGTCGAAGCCATCCGGTCCGAAGGCCCCAGCGCCCCGCTCCCCGGCCATTTCGAGGCCCACGTCCCGGTCCCCTCCGGGCCGATCGAGTCGTGGTAGCATGCCGCGGGGAAGCCCCTGCGCGCTTGAATCCGGGCTCCGGGCGCTCGTAAGATAAGAGGTGCGACCTTTCGAAAGGACCGCCCGCCGGGATGCGGGCGCCGCCTCCCTCTCTCCTCGTTCTCGTGCCGACGACATCGGAAAGGACGTGCGCATGGCCACCGCGACCGAGCCCCGCCGCAGCAAGCCCGCCGCCTCATACCAGACCAGGCTCCTGATCGACGGCCAGTTCCGCGACGGCGTGGAGGGCAAGACCTTCGCCACGATCAACCCGGCGACCGAGCAGGAGATCGCGCAGGTCGCCGAGGGGACCGCCGCCGACATCGACCTGGCGGTCAAAGCCGCGCGGAAGGCGTTCGACTCCGGGCCCTGGGCCAAGATGGACGCCCGCGACCGCGGCCGGCTGCTGTACAAGCTCGCCGACCTGATCGAGGCCAACATCGACGACCTCGCCGCGCTGGAGACGCTGGACAACGGCAAGCCGCTGAAGGAGGCCCGCCACGGCGACCTGCCGCTGGTGGTCGACGTCTTCCGGTACTACGCCGGCTGGGCCGACAAGCTCGCGGGCGACACGATCCCCGTCCGCGGCCCCTATTTCTGCTACAGCACGCGCGAGCCGGTGGGGGTGGTCGGCCAGATCATCCCCTGGAACTTCCCGATGCTGATGGTCTCCTGGAAGTGGGCCCCCGCGCTGGCGGCGGGCTGCACGGTGGTCCTCAAGCCGGCCGAGCAGACGCCGCTGACCGCCCTCCGCATGGGCGAGCTGGCGATGGAGGCCGGGTTCCCGGCCGGCGTGATCAACATCGTCAACGGCTTCGGTCCGTCCACCGGCGCGCCGCTCGTCGCCCACAAGGGGGTCGATAAGATCGCGTTCACCGGCTCGACCGAGGTCGGCAAGATCATCATGAGGGACGCGGCCCAGACCCTGAAGCGGGTGACGCTGGAACTCGGCGGCAAGAGCCCGAACATCGTCTTCGACGACGCCGACCTCGACGCGGCGGTCGACGGCGCCATGCTCGGCCTCTTCCTCAACCAGGGCCAGTGCTGCTGCGCCGGCAGCCGGTTGCTGGTGCAGGACACGGTCTACGACCAGGTGGTCGAGAAGCTCGCCGCCGCCGCCAAGGCCCGCAAGGTCGGCGACCCGTTCGCGGCCGACACCGACCAGGGCCCGCAGATCGACGAGACCCAGTTCAACAAGATCCTCGGCTACATCAGCAAGGGCAAGGCGGAGGGCGCCCAGTGCGTCGCCGGCGGCTCCCGCGCCGGGGACAAGGGCTACTTCATCGAGCCGACCGTCTTCGCCGACGTCCAGGACCACATGGCCATCGCCACCGACGAGATCTTCGGCCCGGTCATGCAGGTGCTGAAGTTCAAGGACGTCGAGGAGGTGGTCTCGCGGGCGAACACGACCGACTACGGCCTCGCCGCCGGAATCTGGACCCGCGACATCGCCAAGGCCCACTCCCTGGCCGCCCGCCTCCGGGCCGGCACCGTCTGGGTCAACTGCTACGACGTCTTCGACGCCGCCGCCCCCTTCGGCGGCTTCAAGTCCAGCGGCATCGGCCGCGAGCTGGGCGAGAAGGCCCTCGACAACTACACCGAGCACAAGACGGTGACGGTGTCGTTGAAGTGAGGCGGATCGACCAACTGGAACTGCGTGGGGCGGGCTCTGCTTCGACTTGGCCCACCCCGCGTTTGCATCCTCGCGTGGTCGAAAAGATCCTGGAAGAGGTCACGGCCTCTGCCGAAGAATTGGTTGGCCGGTATGACCAGTAAGCTCGACTTCTCAGCGCTTCCTGATGACTCAGCCTTCGAAAGGCGGTCGATTCTCATTGGCCCAACAGACGCGTTGAAGAAACGCCTCCGATCAATGCCGCAGACGTTAGAGCGTGTGGAGAGTGCCATCATGTTCGCAGCTCAGGCGTCGAAGCAGTCTGAACCTTGGCGAGCGGCCGCATTCCTCCGGGCAGCACTTGCCGATTTCTGTTCAGTTGAGGAGATGCAGGAGCTTGATCGCGGCAAAGGGCCACGCTTCGCCGTCGCATCTTCCCTAAATCCACTCCTGCATATACTCAAGCTTATGCGGCATTTGAACATTCACGTGAAATCGCTCGCAATAAGACCGCACAAGATCAGCATCGTCTTTGACGGTATCGAAGACGATATGGATGTCTATGTAGTCTCGAATCTTGAGGCTCAAGATCTCGCTTCCTTGAAGAGTGGCCGATACTACGACCACTTTGATCTTGAACGCTGCGTGGATTGGTTCAACTTTCGTCAGACGGAGTGGGGTGCCGGAGACTTAATCTGCTTGGGTACGACAATTCTTGCTGAAGAAATCTGCACGCAGTTTAGGCTGTAGTCGTCCCGATGACGGCTAACCCTTCCTTCAAGCGGACCTGCCCGCCGAGAACGTCCACACGCTGCGAACCAAGTCGGAGCGCAGACGCCCCTCATCCTCGGTCGTGGTGGTAAGTCTGGTAGGCTGGGTCGAGACCCAGCACACGGAAGCCGTCGACGTGGGTCTCGGAATAGGAGAGGACGACGGATCCCGCCTTGGGCCGGGTCTTCAGGGGCGGCCCTAGCCGCGAGAGGACTTCGGCCCGTCTCATTCCGAGTCGGATCGATTCAAAACCCGTCTCTGTATACCCGGGCGCGTAGACCGTGCTATCGGATAGGAACTTGTAGGCGGCGCTCAGGAATCGCGGCGAAGCCGCGACGACGGCCACCGCCGCGACAAGCAGCATCATCCGGGCGATAGAGATCGACCGCTTCCCGGAGGCCTTCATGGGCGCTCGTTCGTCGGAGGGCGGGGGGCGGACCGCGGAGACCGCCGCGCGGGGTGGCGGCCTCCGCATGGGACTTACCTTAAGACCCCAGCCAGCTCGGCAGCTCGCCCTGGGCGGGGAGCTTGATGAGGCGGACGCTGAGGATGTCCGGGTGCTTGGCGACGGCGTCCAGGTCGTCCTGGGTGGGGATGCCGTCGAGGTTGACGACGCCGATGGCCTCGCCGCCGGGCTTCTCGCGGCCGACGTTCATCTGGGCGATGTTCACGCCCCGGTCGCCCAGGGTGGTGCCCAGGAAGCCGATCAGGCCGGGGCGGTCGTTGTGGGTGAAGGTCAGCAGCGGGCCGTCGAGGTGGGCGTCGAGCTGGAACGAGCCCAGCCGGACCAGCCGGAGGAACTCCTTGCCGAACAGGGTGCCGGCCGCGACGTAGGTCTTGCGGTCGGTGGTCACCTCGGCCTGGATCAGCGTGCCGAAGTCGCTGGGGGCGTCGACCGACTTCTCCTCGATGATCAGCCCGCGCTCGCGGGCGAAGGGGAGGGCGTTGACCAGGTTGACCGACTGGGCGAGCGAGGCCTCCATCAGGCCGGCGGCGAAGCAGGCGGTCAGGAGCTTGGTGTTCTTGTTGGCGGCGTCGCCGCGGTAGGTCAGCACGGCCTTGGTGATGGCGCCCCGGTCCATCTGGGCGTGGAGCAGGCCCAGCCGCCAGGCCAGGTCCAGGTGCCCGCGCAGGTCCTGCATCTCGGCCCGGTCGAGGGTCGGCGTGTTGACCGAGAACCGGACCTGGCCGCGGATCAGGTAGTCGCACAGCAGCCGGGCGGCCTCGACGGCCACGTTCACCTGGGCTTCCTCGGTGGAGGCGCCGAGGTGGGGGGTGACGACCGTCTTGGGGTGGGCGACGATCGGGTCGTCGGCCGGCGGCGGCTCGGTCTCGAAGACGTCCACCGCCGCGCCGGCCACCTTGCCCGAGTTCAGGGCTTCGAGCAGCGCGGCGTCGTCGATCAGGCCGCCCCGGGCGCAGTTGATGATGCGGACGGAGGGCTTCATGGAGGCGATCGCCGCGGCCGAGACGACGTGGCGGGTCTCGGGGGTCAGCGGCGTGTGCAGGGTGATGTAGTCGCACTGGGGCCAGAGGTCGTCGAGCTTGGGGACGAGCTCGACGCCGTGCTCCTGGGCCTTCTCGGCGGAGAGGAGCGGGTCATACCCCAGGACCTTCATCTCGAAGCCGAGGGCGCGCTGGGCGACGGCCAGGCCGACGCGGCCGAGGCCGACGACGCCCAGGGTCTTGCCCTCGAGCTGGACGCCGGTGAGGCTGTTGCGGTCCCACTTGCCGGCCTTCAGGCTGGCGTCGGCCTTGGTGGTGTTGCGCGACAGGGCGAGCATCAGGGCCATGGTCTGCTCGGCGGTGGAGATGGTGTTCCCCCCCGGCGTGTTCATCACGACGACGCCCTGGCGGGTGGCGGCCGGGACGTCGATGTTGTCGACGCCGACGCCGGCCCGGACGATCGCCTTGAGCCGGGTCTGGCCCTCCAGCACCTCGGCGGTGAGCTGGGTCCCGGAACGGATCGCGATGCCGTCGGCGTCCTTGAGGGCTTCCTTGAGCGCCTTGGGGTCCTTGGCCAGCTTGGAGTCGACGACGACCTCGACGTCCTTCTCGGCGCGGAGCAGCGCCAGGCCTTCTTCGGAGAGCTTGTCGGTCACGAGCACGCGGTAAGCCACGCTGATCACTCCGGGGATGTCGAACGAACGCCCAGGTCGGGAGGGGAAAGCCGGCGGGGCGGGGCCTCCGGCGGGCGTCCGAAGCGCCCCGCCGAGGGCCCCGCCCCCGTCGACGTCATTGATTGTGGATGGGACGCCCCGCTCGGGGGCGTCGGGTCGGGTCAGGCCAGGGCGGTCGCGCCCTTGCCGATCAGCACCTGCTGGGCGGCGGTGACGGCCTTGCCGGGCTCGACCTCGAAGCCGAGTTCGGCGAGCGTCATCTCCAGGGCCGCGAGGGCGGCCACCACGTCGAGCTCGTCGGTGTAGCCCATGTGGCCGATCCGGACGATCTTGCCCTTGAGCTTGGCCTGGCCGCCGACCGTGGTCACGCCGAACCGCTCGGCCATCTTGTTGCGGATCTGCGAGTCCTTCAGCCCCTCGGGGACGCGGAAGGCGGTCAGGCCCTCGGCGGGACGGGCGCTGAACAGCTCCAGGCCGAGCGCCTGGACGCCCGCCTGGCAGGCCTCGCTCATGACCTTGTGGCGGCTCCAGACGTTCTCGATCCCTTCGGCCCGGATCCGCTTCAGCGCCGTCCTGAGGGCCAGGATGAGCGTGTGGGCCGGGGTGTAGGGGGTGTCGAACTCCTTGGCCTTGGAGCGGGCGGCCTTGAGGTTGAAGTAGAAGCTGTGCGAGTCGAAGGCGTCGACCTTGGCCCAGGCCTTGGCGCTGAGGGAGATGAACGCCAGGCCGGGGGGGAGCATGAGGGCCTTCTGCGAGCCGGCGCAGAGGACGTCGATCCCCCACTCGTCGGTGCGGCACTCCATCGCGCCGACGCCCGAGATGCCGTCGACGATGTAGACCGCCTGCGAATCGGCGACGATCTTGCCGATGGCCTCGACCGGGTGGCCGGTGCCGGTGGAGGTCTCCGAGAGGGTCCCCAGCACGGCCACGGCGTCGGGGTGCTGCTTGAGGGCCTGGGCCACCTGGTCGGGGTCGACGGGCTTGCCCCACTCGGTGTCGATCATCACGGCTTCGACGCCGAACGCCTTGCAGATCGAGCCCCATCGGGCGGCGAAGTGGCCGGCGTTGAGCACCAGGGCCTTGCCGCCGGGGGGGATGACGTTGACGACCGCCGCTTCCATCGCGCCGGTGCCGGACGACGTCAGGATCATCACGTCGTTCTTGGTCTGGAAGACCTCCTTGAGGCCCTCCGCGACCTCGACGATGACCTGCTTGGCCTCGTCGGAGCGGTGGTGGATGACCGGCCTGGCCAGTTCGAGCAGCACGTCCTCGGGGACCATCGCGGGGCCCGGGGTCATCAATCGCGGCTTGCGCATCGACTCAGTGTCCTTACGGTTGCGACCGGGTGGGGAGGCCGTCGGGGCTCCCGGTTCGTCGAGAACTCTATTCTAGTGCCGCGAACCGTCCCCTGTAAGGGGACTTCCCGGCGGCGTCGACCGGACTCAGCGCGTCGGGGGGGCGTCGCGCCCCGATAGACGGCGTCGGCGTCGAAGACGGGCGTCCCTTCCGCCTCCAGGCGGCCGTCCTCGGCGAGCCGGCGGAAGAAGCAGCTTCGATAGCCTTCGTGGCAGGCGCCCCCGACCTGGCGGACCTTCAGGAGCAGGACGTCGGCGTCGCAGTCGACGTGGATCGACTCGACGTGCTGGACGTGGCCCGAGGACTCCCCCTTGAGCCACTGCCGCCGCCGGGAGCGCGAATAGTAGTGGGCCAGGCCGGTCTCCAGGGTCTTGCGGAGCGCGGCCTCGTCCATCCAGGCCATCATGAGGACCTCGTTGGTCCCGGAATCCTGGGCGATCGCCGCGACCAGGCCGTCGGCGTTCCAGGCGATCTCTCGCGGGAGGGCGGTTTCGGGGCGGTCGCTGGCGCTCGGGGCGGGGGGCATCAGTCTCTTCCCATCGTTTCCAGGAGTCGCCTGGCGCGCCGGTCGACCCCGAGGAGCCCGAAGGCGGGGGCGAGCCGGACGGCCTCGTACAAGAAGGGCCGGGCGACGGCGGCGAAGCCGGCGTCCAGCAGGGTCTCCCCGGCGTCGAGGGCGAGTCGGGGGGACTCGGCCGAGTCGTCGAGGAGCCGGCGATAGGCGTCGGCGGCCTCCTCGGGCCGGCCGGTCCGGGCGAAGATCTCGGCCCGCCAGACGTCGAACCCGCGCACCTGGGCGGGGTCGGCGAGGGGGCGGATCCGCTCGATCCAGTCGAGGGCGGCCTCGGGGCGGTCCCGCTGCATCTCGCGACGGACGAGGCTCGAGGCCAGGTCCTCGGCGTCGACGCGGGCGAGGCCGTCGGGGCGGCGGCGGAGCAGCTCCTCGGCCAGGGGGGCCGTCAGGGCGTCGTCGCGCAGGCCCTTCGCCGAGAGGAAGGCGTCGATGAGCTGATGGTCGTCCAGGTCCTCGGGGACCAGGGCCTTCAGCTCCCACGGGCTGGCGCAGCTCAGGTCGGCGGACTCAGTCGAGGCCGGGTCGTCCAGGTCCAGGCCCAGGCGGCGGCGGAGCCGGTCGAACGGGTAGCCCTGGTAGAGCGCCGCCGAGCCGGGCCGGGCGCCGAGCTGCTCGCGGAGCCGGACGACGGCGGCGAGCTTGGCCCGCGCCTGGTCGTCCCCGGCGTGGGCGTCGTGCGCCGCGGCGAGCGGCGAGAGGCCGTCGAGGCCCTGCCGGGACTGGTGGAGCCAGCGATCCTCGTAGTAGTTCTCGACGACCTCGCGGGTCCAGCGGTCGGCGTCGGCCCGGTCGCGGCCTTCGGGGAGCCGGACCGTCCAGAGGGCCGCGTCGAGGAACGGCAGCGGGAGGGGCGCGGCGGCCCGTTCCACGGCCTCCCCCGGGTCGCCGATCATGAGCCGGAGCCGCTCCTCGGCCTGCTCCAGGCCGTCGACGCGGGGGCTGGAGAGCCGGATCGTCTCCGGCGAGACGTAGATGGTGGCGAGCACATGGGGGAGGTCGGCCGCCGCCACGCCGTCCCCCTGGCCGGGGGCGGGGAACGGGCGGTCGAGCCACTCCAGGACCTCGACGTCCGGGACTGCGTCGTCCGGGCGGCTGGGGTCGCGGGGGGTGGGGATGCGGCGGATCTCGGGGAAGAGGGCCAGGAGGTCGTCGACCTCGGCCTCGCCCCGGGGGAAGTTGCAGGCGTACCGGAGGTCGTCGGCGAGGACCTCGGCGCCTCCCCCCTGGCGGAGGACCTCGGCCAGGGTCCAGGCCTCGACGGCCCCCTCGCCGGCGTGCGAGGCCTCCAGCGCCGTCACCCGGTCCAGGCACTCGACGGCCTCGACGTCGCGGCCCCGCCAGGCCAGGCAGAGGGCGCGGTTGAACCAGGCCTCGACGTCGTCGGGGGCGTCCTGGATCAGGCGGTCGAAGACGGCCGCGGCGGCGTCCAGCTCGTCGGCGCCGCCGTCCCTCATCCGAAGGTCCCAGCGCGCCCGCTGGTCGGGCGTGCGGGGCTGGCGGAAGCGGTAGGTCTTGCGCGCGGCCAGGGGGAGTTCCTGGGCGCTTTCCAGGGTCGCCAGGGCCTTCCGCGCGGCCTCCGAACCGGGCTCCAGCCGCAGGGCCCGCTGCCAGGCGCCCCAGGCCGCGAGCGGACGCTGGGACATCAGATGGTTCCAGCCCTCATGGACGAGGGCCAGGGCCGTTTCGCTGTCGTTCCGGGTCGAGGAGGTCATCCGCGGGGTCCTGAACTGGGGGGCGGTTCCGGTCGAGGCGCCGCGCCGTCGGGGGCGTTCGTTCGTTCCCAGGGAGAGGCGAGAGGACGCGGGTCGTCCGGATCAACGGCCGGGGAAAATGATCCGCGGCTTCTCCGCCGGGTCGGTCGACGGCGCCGTGCCGCTCCCGGGGGTCCAGATCCCGCCGCCGCCGCCCGCACCGCCGCCGCCCGACTGGGAGCCGGGGGTCCAGAGCCCGCCCCCCGCCGCCCCGCCGCCGGCCGCCTGCACGCGGGGGCCGTAGCGCATCAGCAGGCTGTAGAGCATGGACGGGTCGGCGACGTACTTCGACGGGTCCTCGGGGGAGGGGGCGACCTGGATCAGGCCCAGTTCGATCATGTGCGAGAGCACCTTCTGCATCCCCGCGGCGTCCCCCTCGTAGCGGCCCATCACGGCGGCCACTTCGGGGACCCAGGACTCGGGCTCGTCGAACATCGTCCGGATCCGGACGTCCAGCATGTCCCACGACGGGGCCGACGCCTGCCGACGCGCCGCCGGCTCGGATTCGCGACCCTTGCGGACCCAGTCGAGGGCCTCGTCGCGGCCCCCTCGGATCGCGGCGTCGATGGCCAGCTCGGTGAAGATCTGGATCGTCGGGAACCCTTCGCGTTCCAGCAGCCGGCGTCGCGTGGCGATCTCGCGGGCGGACCGGGCGATCACGATGGGATCGCCCCAGGTGTTGGCCCGCGCATGCAGGTCGACCAGGCGTTCGTCGTCCAGGCCGTTGGGGTCGATCCGCGAGAGCCGGCCGATGTGGACGTCGTCGAGCTCCACGTCGAACGGGTCGAGCGCCGGCTCCGGCGGGACGCCCAGGCCGGCCCGCAGCGCGTCCCAGTCGATCCAGCCCGACCAGTCGCCGTGCGATTCCAGGAGCGTCAACGCGGCCCGGAGGGGGATCTCGAACCGGCCGTCGCGGCCCGCCTCTTCAGGCGTCTTGCCCCCCAGGAAGACCATGGGGGTCTTGGTCCAGCGGTTCTTCACCCGCTCCGCGCCCAGTTGCGCGACCAGCCGCTGCTGCTCCGCCAGGGGGAGCGCGGCGGGGGGCTGGCAGGCGACGTCGAGCACCAGGGATTGGCGGGAGACGGGCCCCAGGATCTTGGTGCGGGGGTGGGCCGGGGGGATGGCCTGGCCGGCGATCGCGGCGAGCCGGTCGATCAGGCCGTTGAGCCGGCCGTCGTCGAACGTCTCCAGCTTGAGGACGTCGTCCTCCACGAGGATCGTCCCGGCGACCAGCGCCAGGTCGTCCGGCCCGACGTCCGTCTTCTCATCGAGGCGGGGCCGATCCAGCAGCGAGAATTCGAGGGTCGAATCCGCTTCCGGATCCTGGTCGGGCGAGCGGCGTTCGACGCAGCTCGGGTCGTCGCGGAGCCGGCGGATCAGGTCGTCGCGGTCGCGGAGAGGCCAGGAGAGCTCGACTTCCTCGATCGGGTCGTCGCCGACCTCGACGTCGATGAGCTGGCAGAGGGCCTCGAGGTCGACGGCGTCGGTGGTCGCCGAGACCGCCCCGAGCCCGCGGCGGATCGCCGCGACGGCCCCCGCGTGGTCGGCCAGGCGGAGCCGGCAGAGGCCCTGGCTCACGTCGGCGGCGCGGCCGATCTGGGGGTCGGACGAGAGGAGCTCGAAGGCCGCCGAGGCCCGCTCCAGCAGCCCCCGGTCGGCCCAGGCCGCGGCCTCCTCGTATCGCCGCCGCGCGTCGTCGCCGGCGGTCGCGGGGCAGGGGAGCAGCTTGTACGGGTGCTTCAGCCAGGGGGAGGTCGACGCGGTTCCGCGGATCGTCGCCATCAGCTCGTCGCGCATCGCCGCGACCTGGCCCGTGCCGTCGCCCACCAGCCCCAGGAGCTCGAGCGACGCCGGGACGAAGCCGGCCCGATAGAGGGTGGCGCCGAGGGCCGTCGCCACCTCGGCGGGGAGGGCCTCGGACTCGTCGGCGGCCCGCGCCAGCATCTCCTGGAACTGGTCGACGGCGCGGCGGATCTGGCCCGTGGCCTGGAGCAGCCGGAGCTTGATGCTCTGGGCGCCGCGGTGCTCGGGATGGCTCTCGAGCAGCTTCTCGGCCCCTTCCAGGGCCTCCTCGGGGCGGCCCAGCACGGCCAGCAGGATCGCCCTGCGGAGCGCGAGCCAGGGGGTGTCGGGGAGCTTGGAGAGGCCTTCGTTCAAGACCGCAAGGGCGGCCTCGCTCTGGCCGTTCCGCTCCAGCCGCATCGCGCGGTCGACGTACGTTTCCGCCCTATGGCAGCACCACTTGAACTTCTGACCGCTGCCGCAGGGGCAAGGGGAATACGAGTCGACCGGCGGCATCGTCGTCATTTCCTTCGGGAGAGGGGACCACGCGAGCACTCTGGCCACACTAGCAAAATGGCCGCGCCGGCGTCTATGCTGATGCCGACGCCCCCGGACGCCGCGCGGCGCATCCTCGGAACGTCCTTCCCTCTCGGCCCGGAGCGGTCCCGACATGCCAACCGACGCAACCCCGAAGCGGCCGGCGACCGGCCTCGCGAAGCTCCCGAGGTCCCGCGCGGGCCGCCTCGCCGTCCTCGTCTCGACCGTGCTGATCGCGGCCCCGCTCGCGGCTCCCAGGCCGGCGCTGGCCTGGGGCCGCAACGCCCATCGGGCCGCCACCCGCCTGGCCGAGAGCCGCTTGACGCCCGAGGCCCGCGCCCTCGTGCGGGAGCTGCTGGACGACGGCGAGTCGCTCGTCGACGCTTCGACCTGGGCCGACGAGCACAGCCGGGAGATCCCCGGCAGCGGCTCCTGGCATTTCGTCAACGTGCCGATCACGGCCGACCGCTACTCGGCCGATCATTGCCGGGACGACTGCGTCGTGTCTCGGCTGGCCGAGTTCCGCGCGATCCTCGCCGATCCCACCGCGCCGAAGCCCCGGCGGCGGATGGCGCTCCGCTACGTGGTCCACCTCGTCGAGGACCTCCACCAGCCGATGCACGTCGGCGACCGCCGCGATCGCGGCGGCAACGCGGTCCAGCTCTCCTACTTCCGCGACGAGTCCACGAACCTGCACCAGGTCTGGGATTCGGGCATCCTTCGCGTCGGCTTCCGCAACGAGCGCGAGCTGGCCGACGCCCTCTTCGTCCTGGCCCGCCGGCCCGAGGCCCGGGGATGGCTCGCGGGGACGGCCGAGGACTGGGCCGACGAGAGCCTGGCGGCGGCGAAGAAGGCGTATCGCGTCCCCGGCTCCGGCGAGCCCCTGCGCACCGGCGCCCGGCTCGGTCGGGAGTATCAGGACGCGAACCTCCCGATCGCCGTCGAACGCCTGGCCCGCGCCGGGATGCGGCTCTCCGACGTCCTCAACGCCGACCTCGCGACGGCGAAGAAGGCGCCGAACGCCGTCCCCGCCCCCCATTTCCGGGAGCGGGACCGCCAGCCGAACCGGAAGGCTCCCGCTCAGTCCGCCCCGCGCTGATCGGCCTTGGGCGCGGGCGTCGTTTCGCCCTTCGCCTCGGCGTCGGCGGGCTTGCCGGCGTCGTCCTTCTTCGGCTCCTCGACCCCGTGCTCGACGGGGCGACGGCCGAAGATCTGCTCATGATTCGGGAATCCGTACTTGCGGATGATGGGGCCGCTCATGGCGTGCTTCCTCTGGTGTGTCTTCTCATCTTCCCGAATTATAACGTCCGCCGGATGAGGGGACCGTCATCGCGGACGAACCAAACCACCGGCGGTTTCCATCAAGGAGGACCAACTGAAAGAGCGACGGCCTTCGCGCTCGTCGCCCCCTCATCCGCCGCTGCGCGGCGCCTTCTCCCACGAGGGGAGAAGGCGCGCGTCGGCGGCTTCCTCGCCGGTCTTCGCGCCCGTCAGGCGCCGGCCTTGGCCTGACCTTCGGCGAAGGCCTGGTCGAAGAGGCGTCCGGGGGTGGGGAAGCTCATCCGTTCCTTGATGAAGCGGGCGGCCTCGGCGGCGCCGAACTCGCGGTCCATGCCGGGGTCTTCCCACTCGACGGAGAGGGGGCCTTCATAGCCGATCTCGTTGAGGGCGCGGGTGATGGAGTCGAAGTCCACCTGGCCGCGGCCCGGCGAGCGGAAGTCCCAGCCCCGGCGGGGGTCGCCGAAGTTGATGTGCGAGCCCAGGATGCCCGACTTGCCGTCGAGGGTCCGGGCGGCGTCCTTGACGTGGACGTGGTAGATGCGGTCCGGGAAGGCCCGGATGAACGCGACCGGGTCGACGAACTGCCAGATCAGGTGGCTGGGGTCGAAATTGAAGCCGAATTCCGGGCGGTGGTTCACGGCCTTGAGCGCCGTCTCCGCCGAGTACAGGTCGAAGGCGATCTCGGTGGGGTGGACTTCCAGGCCGAACTTCAGGCCCAGCTTCTTGAACTCGTCGAGGATCGGGTTGAAGCGGTCGGCGAAGTCCTTGAACCCGGCCTCGATCATGGCGTCGGAGACCGGCGGGAACGAATAGAGCAGGTGCCAGATCGACGAGCCGGTGAAGCCGTTGACGATCTTCACGCCGAGCTTCGCGGCGGCGCGGGCGGTGTCGATCATCTCCTGGGCGGCGCGCTCCTTCACCCCTTCGGGCTTGCCGTCGCCCCAGACGTGGGGGGGCAGGATCAGCTTGTGGCGTTCGTCGATGACGTCGCAGATCGCCTGGCCGACGAGGTGGTTGGAGATCGCCCAGGTCTTCAGCCCATACTTGGCCAGCATGTCGTGCCGGCCCTGGCAGTACTTGTCGTCGTTGAGGGCCTTCTGGACGTTGAAGTGGTCGCCCCAGCAGGGCAGTTCGATCCCCTCATACCCCCACTTGGCGGCCTTTTCGCAGATCGATTCGATCGGAAGGTCGGCCCACTGGCCGGTGAAGAGCGTCACGGGACGCGACATGATGCGATCTCCCTGCATGGGGAAGGAGGAGGAACCGAGGAGTCGGGGCACGACCCGGCGACGACGACGGGGCGCGTCGTGTAGAGCCTCGCGGAAAAGGCAAAATAGCGCCCCCCCGGCGCATTGTCAACAATTTGACGGCCCGCCCGCGCGGGAGGATAATGGGCGCTCGGCGGCGATTCCCGCTCTCCCCGACGACCCCGCGCGACCTGTCATGCCACCAACCGCCGTTCTCTTCGACTTCGACGGCGTGATCGCCGACACCGAAAACTACCACGTCGCCGCCTGGCAGCGCACGCTGATCCGCATGGGATGGGAGCTGGCCGACGAGGCTGCCGCCCCCTCCGCGGAGATGGACGACCGCGCCTTCGCGGCCGAGCTGTTCGCCGCGCGCGGGCTCGACGAGGCCGACGTCGAGGGCTGGGTCCGCAAGAAGCAGGACCTGACCGTCCAGATGATCCGTCTCCACCCCCGGATCTACCTCGGCGTCGCCGAGCTGTTCCGCGCCCTCTCCGGCCGCGCCCGGCTCGCCGTCGTCTCGACCACCTGGCGGGAGAACGTCGAGGCGTTCCTGGACGCCGCGGGGCTGGCCGACGCCGTCGAGCTGATCGTCGCCAAGGAGGACGAGGCGGCGCCCAAGCCCGCGCCCGACGCCTACCTCCTCGCCCTGGAGCGGCTGGGCGCGGCGCCCGCCGACGCGATCGCCGTCGAGCACTCCCCCGAGGGCCTGGCCGCCGCCTCGGCCGCCGGCCTCCCCCGGCTGGCCGTCGGCCACCGCCGCGAGCGCGGGGATTGGATCGGCGAGGCCCGCTTCGTCCCCTCGTTCGAGGACCTCGCCGAGGTCCTCGAACAGCTCGGATTCTCCGAACGGAAACCCTCATGACGCCTTCCAACGGACATCCCAAGGATCCTTCGAACCCGCCGAACGGCCCGCGATCCGACGGCCCCCGACCCCGCCCCGGCGGTCCCGGCCGGCGTCGACCCGGAGGTCCCGGCCCCGGCCCCAGGAAGGGGCCCAGGGGTCCGATCGGCCCCCGCCCCGGCAGCCCCCGGCAGAGCCCCATCGGCCTCCGTCGCGTCGACGAGGGGATTTACGAGCTGGTCCATCCCGCGTGCGTCGAGGAGACCGATCTCGACTACCAGGAGGGGCTGGAAATCTGGAAGGCCGGCGACCCGGACGAGGCTCGCGACGCCCTCCGCTTCGCTCTGGAAGGCTGCCCGGACAACCTGTGGGTCCACGTCGCCCTCGGCGATCTGGCGCTGAAGGAGTTCCGGGACCCGAGGCTCGCGCAGGGCCACTATGGCTACGCGTTCGAGCTCGTCCACCGCACCCTGCCGGAAGACCTGGACGGCCGGCTCCCCCGCGATCGGGCCCCCAACCGCCCGTTCTTCGACGCGCTCCAGGGCCTCATCGCCTGCCTCCAGGCCATCGGCGAGGGCCGCGAGGCCGACGCCTTGCAGAAGCTCCTGGAGAAACTTCGCTGAGGCCGGCCGCGGCGGAAATCGCATGCCGCCCGGGGGGAGTTGTGGCGACGGCCCGAGGGGCGCCCTACAATCGGGCCCGACCGTCCCGACATCCGAATTCGACCGTTGCCCTTCTATCCCCGGTGGAGGCGCACACCATGCGCGAGCGGAACCGACGTCACTTCCTCCACGACACGGCGACCCTGGCGGCGGCCTTCGCCGCCTTGCCCGCGAGCCGGGCCCTGGCCGGCGCCGAGGACGCCCCCGCACCCGGCGACGCCGCCAAACCGAGCGCCAACGAGACGATCCGCGTGGCCGTCGTCGGCGTCAAGGGCCGGGGGATGGACCACGTCGACGGCTTCAGCCGGCAGCCGAACGTCAAGGTCACGGCGATCTGCGACATCGACGAGAACGTCACCGGCGGCGCCCGGAAGCACCTGGAGAAGCTCGACCCCAAGTCGCCGCCGAAGTACTACCAGGACATCCGCAAGCTCCTGGAAGACAAGGATATCGACGTCGTCTCCATCGCCACGCCCAACCACTGGCACGCGCTGGCGGCCATCTGGGCCTGCCAGGCGGGCAAGGACGTCTACGTCGAGAAGCCCGTCAGCCATAACGTGTCGGAAGGCCGGCGGATCGTCGACGCCGCCCGCCACTACAACCGGATCGTCCAAACCGGCACCCAGTGCCGCAGCCACAAGGCCGTCCAGGACGCCGTCGCCTTCGTCCGCTCGGGCAAGCTCGGCGAGGTCTACATGGCCAAGGGGCTCTGCTACAAGCCCCGCGGCTCGATCGGCCAGAAGCCCGACGGCCCGATCCCGGCGGGGGTCGACTACGACATCTGGCTCGGCCCCGCCCCCGAGCGGCCGTTCAACCCCAACCGCTTCCACTACAACTGGCACTGGTTCTGGGACTACGGCAACGGCGACTTGGGCAACCAGGGCATCCACCAGATGGACGTCGCCCGCTGGGGCCTGGGCAAGCAGGAGTTCCCGAAGGCCGTCATGTCCTCCGGCGGGCGGTTCGGCTACAAGGACGACGGCGAGACCCCCAACACCCTCGCCACCCTCTTCGAGTTCGACGACGCCGAGCTCCAGTTCGAGGTCCGCGGCCTCGTCACCAACCCCGAGCTGGACGTGAAGATCGGCAACATCTTCTACGGCACCGAGGGGGTGCTGGCGATCAGCGGCTACAACACCTGGAGCACCTTCTTCGGCCCCAACCTGGAGCCCGGCGAAGGGGGCAAGGGAGGGGGCGACCACTACGCCAACTTCCTCCAGGCCGTCCGCGCCCGCGACCCCAAGATCCTCAACGCGGACATCGAGGAAGGCCACCTGTCGAGCGCCTACTGCCACCTGGGCAACATCGCCTACCGCCTGGGTCGCAAGCTCCATATCAACCCGGCCACCGAGTCGTTCGTCGACGACTCCGAGGCCGACGCCCTCCTCACCCGCCCCTACCGCGCCCCCTTCGTCGTCCCGGCGAAGATCGGCTGACTTGCGAACCCCGCCTCCCCCCTTCGCGGGGGGGGCGGCTCGCCCTCATCCCGACGACGGCTCGGTCGCTGCGGCGGCCGGCGTCGTCGCGGGCCTGCGGCCCCAGCGGTCGGCGAGGACGCCGCAGATCAAGAGCTGCATGGGGTGGTAGACCATGATCGGCAGGAGGATGAGGCCCAGCATGGGCGATTCGCCGAACATGATCTGGGCCATCGGGACGCCCGAGGCCAGGGTCTTCTTCGAGCCGCAGAAGACGGCGGCGATGCGGTCCTCGGCGGGGAAGCCGAGCAGGTCGCACGCCGCGCCCACCGCTCCCATGACGAGGTAGAACAGGATCAGGGCGCCGACGAACGTCCAGGCCGCGTCGACGCCGTGGCCGCCCCAGACGTTCATCGCCACGGAGTCGCAGAACGAGGTGTAGGCGAGGATCAGGATCGTGACCTTGTCGACGACGTCGATCGTCGTCTTGTTCCGCCAGGCCCATTCCGCGAGCCATCGCCGCGAGAGCTGGCCGACGACCAGGGGGAGCACGAGCCAGAGGAGCAGGTCGAGGATCACGCCGTCGAGCGGCTGGGTCCCGGCCCCCGAGCTTCCCATGTACCAGGCCATCAGGGCCGGCGTGGCCGCGACGCCGATCAGGCTGGAGAGGGTCGCGTTGAAGACCGCCGCCGGCACGTTCCCCTTCGCCGCGGCGGTCATCGCCACCGACGACGAGACGGTCGACGGCAGCGCGCAGAGGTAGAAGAATCCCAGGTGGATGCTCGGCGAGGTCACCCCCCCCGCGACCTTCAGCAAGATCAGGCCGAGGATCGGGAAGAGCCCGAACGTCGCCGCTTGCACCAGCAGGTGCAGCCGCCACTGGAACGCCCCGGCCTTCAGCGCCCCGAAGGAGAGCGCGACGCCGTGGAGGAAGAAGATCAGGGCCACGCCCGCCTTGGTGAGCAGCTCCGGGTGGAGCCAGCCCCCGCTCGCCCCCGGCCCCGGGAACGCGAACGCCAGCGCCACCGAGAGCAGCATGCCCGGCAGGAACCAATCGAACCGCTTCTTCTTCCTCATCTCGCCTCCGCCCTGGACCCCGATCGAACCGGAGATCGAGTGTAACCGGATTCCCCGATTTCTTCAGGGGCGGCGCCGCGAGGACGCGAGGTCCCGGCGCCGACCTCCCCCAGGGAAGGCGAGCGGCGGGCGTACGAGTGGTTCTCGGAAATCACCGACGCTCGGCCGGATGCGGCCGGCGCGACCAGGCGGGCGGCTCAACGCATCCACGTCGGCCTCGGCCTCGGCGACGTCACCGGCGGGCGACGCGGGGGGGCGGGCCGGACGGGCGCCCGTCTGGAATCTCGGTCGGCCCTGTCCACGTCCCCGTCGCCGTCCAGGTCCATCCACGAACGGAGGCCCGCCGGCGGCCTCCTGTAGTAATTCTGGTCCGTGGCGGTCGCTCGCCCATCGCCGTCGACGTCGCCCGGCAGGACGCCGAACCCGACCGGACCGAGGGGCCAGGTCGAGATTGCGGGGTCGACCCGGGCGCCCACGCCCTCGTCGAGCGCCAGCATCAGGCGGTCGACCCCCAGCGCCGTCGGCAGGGCCCAGGTCGCGGTGTGGGTGTTCGGGTTGAAGCCGACGCCGCTGAAGCCGTACGACCTGCCCGCCGTGGCGGCGCTCGTGAGCTTCAGGTCGGCGAGGCCCGGATTCACGTCGTCGGAGAACACGACGTCGATCCCCGTGAGATTCACGAACGGCAGATTGCGATCGAGGCCGAGAAGGGACATCGACCGCGAGCCCCAGCGGACCCGGACGTCGAGGACCCGGGGATGGACCGTCAGAACGCCCGGGGCGAACTGGAAGTCGTAGTCGGCGGCGGCCAGGGTGCCGATCGCGGCCGTGATCGGGTACCGTCCCGCGGCGCTGGAACTCGTGGCGGTCGTGGTCAGGACGGGGGCCCCGGTGATGGTCCAGACGGACTCGCCCGCGACGAACCCGGAGATGGCGTAGGGGAACCCCGGCACGGGGTCGCCGCGGCCCATGTCCAGGTTCGTGGGGATGACGGTAAGCACGGCTTTCCGCACGTCGATCGTCGTGGAGCAGGTCGCGGTCCTGTAGTTCGCAGGATCGGCCGGGGTGAAGACGGCGGTCAGCGGCCGACTGGAGCCCGCCGACAGGATCGTCCCCGGGGCCGTCGAGTAGCGGAACGCGCCGGGCGCGGACGCTGCCGCGTTCAGTTGCGATCCGCCCAGGGGCGTCCCGTAGGTGATCGCCGCCGGTTTGGCCCAGGTGATCGTCGGCGTCGCCTTCAGGACGTCGATCCGGGTCTGAACCCAGGTCGCCCCATAATCCGGGTCAGTCGGGACGAAGCGAGCGGTCAGGACCCGGCCCGTCCCGGCTCCCAGGACCGTCCCGGCGGCCGGCGTGTAGACGAACGCGCCGGCGATGTTCGCCGAGGCGTTGAGCTGCGAGGAGCCCAGTCGCGTGCCGTAGACGATGGCGGCGGGGGCGTTCCAGGCGACGGCGAGGGCCGGCTTGACGAGGATCGTCACGGTCGCCGGGACGCTCGTGGATCGGCCGTCGGAGGCCGCGAACGTGAAGTGGTCGGGGCCCGTGTAGCCGGCATGGGGCGTATAGACCAGATTCGGGCCGGAGCCGGAGAGCGTCCCGTGCGCGGGGCCGACGGCGACGGTGTAGGTCAGGGACGCCCCCTCGGGATCGGTCGCCGTCAGGGTGATCGGCTTCGATCCGCCTTGCACCAGCGAGACCCCGCGGCCCGCGGCGGCCGGGGTGGCGTCGACCACGATGGTGACGGTCGCGACGTTGGAACGGGAACGCCCGTCGGTCGTCATGTATCGGAAGCGGTCGACGCCGGCGAAGCCCGGAGCCGGCGTGTAGACGAACGAGCCGTCCGGGGCGAGGGCGACCGCGCCGTGGGCCGGGACGCCGATCAGGGCGACGGTCAACGAATCGCCGTCGGCGTCGCCGTCGTTGTGAAGCAGGCCGGGGGCGGCGATGGCCAGCGAGGAACCCTGGGCCGTGGCGAAGGAGTCGTCGGCGGCGACGGGGGCCGCGTCCAGGGCCTCGGGCGCGGCGAACGCCGTCACGAAGGCGTCGTGGCTCAGCAGGAGCCGGCCGCCTCCGAACGCCATCTCCATGAAGGTGGCGCCGGACTCGCCCCGGTTTCGGTTCTCGTAGCTCCACTCCGCCCGCCCGGTCGCGAGGTTGATCGCGTAAACGCGCGAGTAGGAGTCGGTCGAGGTCTGGACGAAGGCGTGGCTTCGGGTCAGGACGATCTCGGGATTCAGGGCCTCGGGCGCGTCCCAGCCGCCGATCCGGTCGCCGGTCGTCTCGTCGAGGAGGATGAGCTGCGTCCCCGCGACCACGGCGACCACGCCGTCGCCGACCGCCTTGCCCGTCGGGGCCGCCGGCAGGAGCACGGTCCAAAGGGGCGTCCGGGTCTGGGCGTCGTAGGACGAGACGCCGAACCGGGTCGCATAGTGCTCGGAGTCGCGCACGTCGAACAGCAGCCGCCCCGCGTCCGAGACGACCGGCGACCCGATCCAGGACATCCCCGCCGGCGCCGCGACGTTCCCCACCTGGGCGCCCGTCGAACGCGAGTACACCCGATTGTCGTAGGCGTAGATGTACTGGCTGTCGAACGCGGCCATCGGGTTTTCGAGCTGCGGGCCCGGATTGTTCCATCGCCGGGCGAGGGTCGAGGTCGTCCACGCGCTGAAGCCGCCGTAATAGCCGTCGTAGGCGACGAGTTGATCGCCTTCGATCGCCGGCCGCTCGTCGGACCCCCACTGCGCGGAGTAGGTCTGGCGACGAATGATCGCGCCGGTGCGGGCGTCGAGCACGTACAGCCACGGCTGGTCGTCCTCGGTCCCGCCCGAGATGCCGGAGTGGCCCGATCGGTTGACGTAGACCTTGCCGTCGACGACCGAGGGGGCGCTGACGGGACCGTTGCCGACGAGGATCTGGTTCCAGACCTCGGCTCCGGTCTTCAGGTCGTAGGCGATGATGTGATAGTCGCCGGAGGCCCAGTAGCCGTCCAGGTCCGTCCGGTAGACGTGCATCTCGTCGATCGCGACCGCACGATTCCCCGACTGGGCCCAGCTCCCGTTCGCGTCGTAGGTCAGCGGCCGGCTCCAGGCGAGTTCGATGCCGCTCGCGTCGATCCGGGCGTCGACGTAGCTGGTGTGCCCGGCGTCGCCCCCGCGCTGGGTCCAGACGGCCGAGGGGGCCGCCGCCCTGGCCCCGATCACGGTCAGCGTGTCGACGGCGGTGACGAGGGACGCCCCGGCGTAGGCGTCGAGGCGGCCGGCCCCCGCGACGACGATCCGGCCGCCGGGCTGGAGGGCCATCGCGACGACCTCGTCGCCGGAGACCGATTCGAGATAGGCGCCGTTCGCGTCGAACCGGGAGACGGGTCCCAGCGCCGAGGCCCCGCCGACGACGATCTTGCCGTCGCCCTGGACCACCACGGAGGAGGCCCAGTCGTCCCCGCCGAGGTCCTTCACGACGATCCCGCCCGCGCCGAAAGCCTCGTCCAGGGCGCCGGACGTCGTGTAACGGACCAGGGCGAGGTCGCCCCCGGCAGAACCGGCGACGACGATTTTCCCATCCGCCTGGAGGGCGAGGCCGCTCGCCTGATCGAATTCGCCGGGGACGTCGGTCTGGACCTTGCCGCCGGAGCCGAAAGTCGGGTCGAGCCGACCGTCGGCCGTCCAGCGGGCGACCGCGAAGTTCGAGGTCGAATTGCCCCCGAAGCTCTCGCCAGCCAGGAGGATCTTGCCGTCCGGTTGCACCGCCAGGCCGAAGCCGCGATCTCCGCCGACGGCGAAGCTCGTCGTGGCGTACCCGCCGTCCCCGAAGGTCGCGTCGAGCGTCCCGGTCGGGTCCAGCCGGACGACGGCGAAGTCGGCGTAGGTCCCGGCGTTCGAGACGTTGCCGCCGATCAGGATCTTCCCGTCGGCGGCCACGGCCAGCGCCCAGATTTCGTTATAGGAGCCCGGGGTGGGAATCAGGCTTACCCAGCCGCCGTCCCCGAACGAGGGATCGAGCTGACCGTCGGCGGTGAGGCGGGCGAGCTGCATATTCCAGCTCGAATCGCCCTGGTCCTGGTAGGAACCGCCGACGATGATCTTGCCGTCGGGCTGGACCGCCACGGCCTTCGCCGTCATGGTCCGCCCGGCCTTCCCGAGGACGGCCGCGCCCCCGTCGCGGAAGCTCGCGTCGGGCGTGCCGTCGGCGTTGTACCTTTGGACGGCGAAGCTGCTGGAGTCCGAGGCGACGGCGTGGTACGTCCCCGCCGCGACGATCTTCCCGTCGGCCTGCGTCGTGACCGCGCTCACTCCGAAACCCAGCGTCGCGGGGGCGAAGGAGGGGTCCCTGCCGAAGACGCCGTCGATCGCGGCGGAGCCCGTGATCGTGACGACCCGGCTGCCGGGCGTCGGATCGCCGATCACGGCGTCGACGGAGAAGCTCGCCGAGACCTGGCCGGCCGGGATCACGACCGAGCCCGGCACGGCGGCGGCGTCCGGGGCGGAGCTGGTCAGGGTGACGGTCAAATGCCGGGCGACGTCGGCGACGCCGCGCGTGACCGTCCCGCTGGTCGCCCCAGGGCCGGCGTTCGCGGCGATCGAGTCGGCCAGGATGTTCAGCGTCAGCCCGGGATTCGCGAGGAGGTGACGGGGCTCGAGCGCGTCCAACGCAGGCCGTCGCCGCCGCGACGCGCTTCGGGTGGGGCGGGCCGGACGACGCGTCGACGCGATTGGAAATGAGGCGATCATCGGACCTCTTCGTCCTGCAAAGGGGGGCGGGGTCTGGAGGAGAGGGGGGACGCGGCGGGCGCGACCCCGCCGGGGGGGGATGGCTCAGGCGTCGGGCGTGGTTCTCGGCTCGTCGTCCGGGGCCTTCAGGAGGCGGTCGTAGAGCCCCGCGCCGATGATCGCGCCCAGGATCGGGGCCAGGACGTAGACCGTGACGACGCCCGTCCCCCGGGGGAGGGCGGCGGTCCCCCAGCCGGCGAGCATGGCGAAGAGCCGGGGGCCGACGTCGCGCGCCGGGTTGAAGCACGCCTGGGTGAGCGGCCCGAAGATCGACACCAGCGCCGCGACCGTCAGGCCGATGAACGCCGGCGCCATGCCGGCCGCGGGCCTCTCGGAGTTGCGGGGGTCGGTCACGGCCACGACCACCATCGCCAGCAGCATCGTCCCCACGACTTCGCCCAGGAAGGCCGACGACTCGGGGACGAAGGCGTTGATCCGCTGGTGTTCGTCCAGCGAGTAGGGGCCTTCCGAGTTCGAGAGCGGCCCCGGGCTGGGGAAGAACTCGCCGTAGCACATCGCCGTGATCTCGCTGCCGGGCCCGCCGCGCTCGACCCCCTTCTCCCGCTCGCGCTCCTTCAGGTAGGGGTTGAACAGGACGAACAGCAGGGCCGCCGCCGCGAACGCCCCGGCCGTCTGCGCCAGGACGTACGGCACGACCTCACGCCAGGGGAACCGCCCCCAGGCCGCGAGGGCCGCCGAGATGGCCGGGTTGATGTGGGCGCCGCTCACCCCGCCCACGACGTAGATCGCCAGCGTCACCGCCGCGCCCCAGACCACGGCGACCTGCCAGAGGCCGCTCTGGGCCCCGGTGAGGACCGACGTATGCACGACGCCGAGACCGAGGAAGATCAGGATGAACGTGCCCGCGAATTCGGCCAGGCACCTCTTCGCCAGAGAAGGTTGTACGACGATCACGGTGGTTCCTTGCTGGAGCGGGGCGGACACGGCGCGACTCGACGGGAAGGACGACGGACCGTCATTCTCGCGGAGGCCGAACCGCCCCGCAAGCGGCTCCTCGTCGACGCACCTCGTCCCGCGGTTTCCGGCCGATCCGGCGCGAGGCTTGCGTGGAGGAGGTGCGGCGAGTACGATCCGCCGCGCGATCGCGATCCTACGACGATGGGGTGGCCTCATGACCTTTCGAGAAACCCTGACCATCCACCTGCAGGCCCTCCAGGGGCGCGACCTGGCGACCCTGATGGGGACGGTGTCGCCGGACAGCCTCACCCTGATCACCGCGAGCGGTCGCGTCATCCGCACCGCCGCCGAATTCGCCCGGATCCACCAGGCCTGGTTCTCCTCGATGTCCTGGACGATGGACGTGTCGCTGGTCACGGCGATGGACGCCCACAGCCTCGGCGTCGCGACCCTCCTGCTCGACTACCGCGACGACCCGGACGACGGCCCGCCGGTGCGGCGCAAGAGCCTGCTCACGCTCGTCTTCGCCCTCCGCGACGGGGGCTGGGAACTGGTCCTGGACCAGAACACCCCCATCAAGGAGACGCCGGACGAGGACGAGGAGGGGGGCAGCGGGGAGTGATCGAGGGGCCGTCCCCCCACCGATCTCCGAGCGGACGGCCTCGCGTCGAGGCCGGTCGACCGGGGTGGGCCCCTGGAAATCGAGGACGATGAAGCCCGACGACCTGCTCCGACCGACCGATCTCGGCCTGTACTGCGAGGCCGGCGATTTCTTCGTGGACCCCTGGCGGCCCGTCCCCCGGGCGGTGGTCACGCACGCCCACGCCGACCACGCCTGCTGGGGCTGCGAACGCTACCTCACCTCCGCCGAGGGGGCCGGGGTGCTCCAGGTTCGGATGGGGCGAGACGCCGTCGTCGACGCGATGCCCTTCGGCGAGGCCGTCACGATCGGGGGGGTGCGGGTCTCGCTCCACCCGGCGGGGCACATCCTGGGATCGTCGCAGGTGCGCCTGGAGCATCGAGGAGAGGTCTGGGTCGTCTCGGGCGATTACAAGGTGGAGCCCGACGCCACCTGCACCCCCTTCGAGCCGGTCGCCTGCCACGTCTTCGTGACCGAGTCGACGTTCGGCCTGCCGATCTACCGATGGCCCTCGCAGCGGGACGTGTTCGACGAGATCAACGCCTGGTGGCGGGCGAACCGCGACGCGGGGAGGGCCAGCCTGCTGCTGGCCTACGCCCTGGGCAAGTCCCAGCGGCTGCTGTCGGGCCTCGACCCGAGCCTCGGGCCGATCTACACCCACGGGGCCGTCGAGAAGCTCAACCGCGCGTATCGCGAAGGAGGCGTGCCCTTGCCGCCCACCGAGTACGCCGGGGCCGCCGCGCGGGGCAAGAGCTGGGCCGGGGCGATGGTCGTCGCCCCCCCCTCGGCGCACGGGACCCCCTGGGCCCGCAAGTTCGGCCCGCTCTCGACCGGGATCGCCTCGGGCTGGATGACGATCCGGGGCACCCGCCGTCGCAAGGCCCTCGACCGTGGCTTCGTCCTCTCCGACCACGTCGACTGGCCCGGGCTGCTCGGCGCGATCGAGGCGACCGGGGCGGGCCGCGTCCTGGTCACCCACGGCTACACCGCCGTCGTCGTCCGCCACCTCCGCGAGCAGGGGCTCGACGCCGAGGTCCTGGCCACCCGCTACGAGGGCGAAGGGGACGCCCAGGACCGAGCCGAGGGGGAGGAGCTCGACGCCGAAACCGAGGAGATGCAGGACCTCGACGCCGCCGAGGCCGGGCTCGCGATCGACGCCGGGGAGGACTCATGAGGGATTTCGCGCGGCTCTACGCGACGCTCGACGAGACGACCCGGACCACCGAGAAGGTCGAGGCCCTGACCCGCTACTTCGAGCAGGCCCCGCCGGCCGACGCCGCCTGGGCGGTCTACTTCCTGATCGGCCGGAAGCCGAAGCAGGTGGTCCCGTCCCGGAAGCTCCGCGAATGGGCGGCGCGCGAGGCGGGCGTGGCCGACTGGCTGTTCCAGGAGTCGTACGACGCCGTGGGGGACGTGGCCGAGACCGTGGCCCTGCTGCTCCCCCCCTCGAAACGGTCCACCGACCTCCCCCTGGCCGAGTGGGTCGAGAATCGGCTCCTCCCGCTGCGGGGGGCCGACGAGGCCGACCAGCGGGCCGCCCTGCTCGACGCCTGGCGGGCGATGGACCGCCCCCAGCGGTTCGTCTGGAACAAGCTGATCAGCGGCGGGTTCCGGGTCGGCGTCTCGCAGCAACTGGTGACCCGCGCGCTGGCGAAGGTGGGGGGGATCGAGCCGGCCGTGGTCGCCCATCGCCTGATGGGGGATTGGGAGCCCGACGCCCGGTTCCTCACGCGGCTGCTCGCCCCGGACGCCACCGACGCGGACCACAGCCGCCCCTATCCGTTCTGCCTGGCCCACGGGATCGAAGGAGAGCCCGAGGCCCTCGGCCCCGTCGAGGACTGGCAGGCCGAGTGGAAGTGGGACGGCATCCGTTGCCAGTTGATCCGCCGGGGTGGCGACACGTTCCTCTGGTCTCGCGGCGAGGAGCTGGTGACCGACCGCTATCCCGAGCTGGCGACCCTTGGCGCGTTCCTCCCCGAAGGGACGGCGATCGACGGCGAGATCCTGCCGTATCGCGACGGCGTCCCCCTGCCGTTCGCGCAGCTCCAGCGGCGGATCGGCCGGAAGACGGTAGGCAAGACGATCCTGGCCGAGATCCCCGTCGTCCTGATCGCCTACGACCTCCTCGAATTCGAGGGCCGCGACCTCCGCGCCGAACCGTTCGAGGTCCGCCGGGCGAGGCTGGCCGAGGTGGTCGACCGGGTCGCCCAGCCCGGCCGCCTGATCCTCTCGCCGGCGGTCGTCGCGACCACGTGGGCCGGGCTCGCCGCCGCCCGCGAGGAGTCTCGGTCGCGACAGGCCGAGGGGCTGATGCTCAAGCGGATCGGCTCGCCGTACCACGTCGGCCGCAAGCGGGGCGACTGGTGGAAGTGGAAGGTCGACCCGTTCACCGTCGACGCCGTGCTCACCGCGGCGCAGCGGGGGAGCGGCAAGCGGGCCAGCCTCTACACCGACTACACGTTCAGCGTCTGGGACGACGACCGCCGCCTGGTCCCGTTCGCCAAGGCCTACTCCGGGCTCACCGACGCCGAGATCGCCCGGGTCGACGCCTTCATCCGCCGCAACATGGTGGAGAAGTTCGGCCCGGTCCGCACCGTCAAGCCGGAACTCGTCTTCGAGCTGGCCTTCGAGGGGATCCAGCGCTCGCCCCGCCACAAGTCGGGGCTCGCCGTCCGCTTCCCTCGGATCCTCCGCTGGCGTCAGGACAAGCCCGCGGACGAGGCCGACACGCTCGACTCCATCCGGGGCATGCTCCCCCCCTCGCCCTGAAATCGCCCCCCCGGCTCAGGCGCCGGGGAGGACCGGGGCGGACGGCTTCGGGCGAGGGGCCGCGCCGGGCCGCGAGCGGTGCCCGAGGTCGTGGAGCTGCTCGTCGATCCAGAGCTTGGTCAGCTTCTCCTGGACGCTGTTCTGCGAGAGCCGGCTCCTCAGGCTGTCGAACCGGACGTGGTCGAGCGGCTGGTCCTGGTTGAAGCAGGAGAAGACGACCGTCTCGACGCCGGTGACCGGGTCTTGATGGGTCTGGAGGCACTGGGCGCAGATCTCCTTCATCATGCACTGCATCGGCGAGTTGATGCTGCCGATGGCGCGATGATCCGGACGCAGATAGGGGCGCAAGATGCTGTGCCGGGCCTGCTGCACGCCGCGCATCATGCCGTCGGAGCCGATGACCACCAGCCGGTCGACCTGATCCATCGGGATGGTCACGTCGCCCAGGTCGCCCTCGGCGTAGGCCGCCATCGCCCGGACGATGTTGCCCACGAAGGAGCGGTCCTGGACCCGGCCGGGGGTGAAGCCGGGCGCCTCGTCCGAGCACCAGACGACGACGTCGGCCGCCTTCTCGATCTCCTCGACCTTGTAGCGGTCGATCATCTTCTTGTAGCCGGCGAAGTAGAGCACCCGCGAGCCCGCGGCCCGGAGCGCCTGGCCGATCGAGAACAAGACCGCGTTGCCGAGCCCGCCTCCCGCCAGCAGGACGGTCTCCTGGCCGGGCGTCTCGGTCGGCGCCCCGGTCGGCCCCATCAGGCAGATGGGCTCGCCCGGTTGGAGGAGGGCGCAGAGGTCGGACGACCCTCCCATCTCCAGGACGATCGTCGAGAGCAGGCCCCGCTCGCGGTCGACCGACGCGCCGGTCAGCGCCAGGCCCTCCATCGCCAGGACCGTCCCGCCGGTGCGCGCGGCCAGGCTCTCGAAGTTCTGGAGCCGGTAGAACTGCCCCGGCCGGAACGCCCGCGCGGCGATCGGCGCCCGGACGACGACCTCGATGATGTTGGGGGTCAGGCGGATGACCTCGTGGACCACCGTCCGCAGCTCGTCGTTGAGCCGGGCCGTCAGCTCGACGGCGGAGGGCTCGGTGGGGGCCGTCCGGGCCAGGGCCCGCGAGACGATCGGGTAGCCTTGCTTGGCGCTCGCCATCGCCTTGACGACGTTCCCCGCGAACGACGGGTGGAGGTCGCCGAAGAAGCTCATGGCGCGGCCGTCGGGCCGGATCGACATGAGCACGTGCGCCGCGCCCGGCTTGGCGATCCGCTCCGGCTTCGCGGGGCGACCCTCCTCGTCGAGAGCCTGGAAGTGGCGGCCGTCGACCCGGACGTTGTGCTCGTCCTCGCGGGCCAGGACGGTGTTGGGCTGGGTGCCGGCGGCGACGAGGATCGTGCGGGCAGGGAGCACGACGGATTCGCCGCTCGGCGAGGGCCGCCCGGTCGCCTCGTCGACGGCCTGCTTCTGGAACCGCAGGGCGAGGGCCGCGCCCCCCTCGTCGATCAGCACCTCCTCGGGCGCGAGCAGCTCGGCGAACCGGATGCCTTCCTCGAACGCCTTGGTGATCTCTTCATGGTTGAGCGTGTAGCTCGGCGCGTCCACCAGCCGTCGCCGGTAGGCCACGGTCGACCCGCCCCAGGAGTTGAGCAGGTCGATCAGGCGCGGCTCGCGTCCCTCGCGGGAGGCCGTTCGGCGCTCCTCGCGGATGGCCCGGCCGTGCGCCAGGAACTCGTCCGCCACCTCCGACTCCTCGCCGACCCAGTGCGCCCGGACGTGGCCCTCGCCGTGGGCGGCGGCCAGCTCCTCGTAACGTTCCAGGAACTTCTCGACCTGGACCACGTAATACGCGAGCGATTCGGTCGCCGTGTCGATGGCGGTGAGACCGCCGCCGATCACCACGATCGGCATCCGGATCTGGAGGTTCGCCAGCGACTCCGTCTTGGCCGCGCCGGTGAGCTGCAAGGCCATGAGGAAGTCGGACGCCTGCCGGACCCCTCGCGCCAGGCCGTTCTTCATCGGGATGACGGTCGGGCGGCCCGCCCCCATGCAGAGCGCGATGTGGTCGAACCCCATGTCGAAGGCGTCGTCGACGGTCAGCGTGCCGCCGAAGCGGACCCCGCCGAACATCGCGAACTCGGCCCGACGCTCCAGCAGCAGGCGGACGACCTTCAGGAAGTTCTTGTTCCAGCGGACGGTGATCCCGTACTCCGCGACCCCGCCGAACCCCGCCATCACCCGGCGGTCCAGCAGCTCGTAGATGGTCGTCACGTCGACGATCGGGTCGAACGGGACCCGGCGACCGAGCGGATCGACCCCGGAGACGCGCTCGTCCAGCGGCTCGATCTTCAGCCCGTCCACCGCCAGGACGGCGTGGCCGTCGTTCATCAGGTGGTGCGCCAGCGTGAATCCCGCCGGGCCCAGCCCCACCACCAGCACCTTCTTCCCGGTCTCCTCGCGGGGATACGGCCGCTCGAAGTTCAGCGGGTTCCAGCGCGTGAGCAGGCTGTAGATCTCGAAACCCCAGGGGAGTTCCAGAACGTCCTTGAGGGTGCGGGTCTCGACCTGGGGGATGTCGACCGGTTCTTGCTTCTGGTAGATGCAAGACTTCATGCAGTCGTTGCAGATTCGGTGGCCGGTGGAGGCGGTCATCGGGTTGTCGACGACGACGACGGCCAGCGCGCCGATCGGGTTCCCCTGGCCCTTCAGCTCGTTCATCTCGGAGATCTTCTCGCCGAGCGGGCAGCCCGCGAGCGGGACGCCGAAGGCGCTCTGCTTGAACGCGCCGGTCTTCTCGCGCAGGCCGGTCGAGCAGCTGTCCTTGCCCTGGTGGTGGCACTTGATGCAGTAGCCGGCCTGGTCGAGCGCGCCGGCGAGGTCGGTCCCCGGGTCGGTCAGGTGGAAGCCGTCGCGGTGGCGGTGGCGGCCCCCTTCCAGCAGGAACTGGAGGGCGCCGTCCACGACCGTCTCGTCGTGCGGGACGAGGTGGAGCACGTCCAGCTTGTGCGGCAGCTTGAAGAGGACGCCGTCCTTGTGCCGGGCGCGGCCTTCGGGGGTCAGCACGGCCCAGACGGCGTAGTCGGCCGCCAACCGCAGCTGGGCCTCGTGCCCGGCCTCGTCCTCAAGCCAACGGGCGACGTGCGCGGCGTAGCTCGCCTCCGAGAACGGCGAGAGCGTGAAGGCCTCCAGCGCGGCGGTCACCGTCGCCGCGTCGATCTCGCGGGCCTGCTCGGCCGTCCGGCCGACGAGCTTGCGCTGGATGAACTTCCGCTTCACGGCGCGGAGGGGGGCCAGCTCCGAATGGCGGGCCTGCAACGCCGTCAGCTCGGCCTCGATCCCAAACAGGCGGCCGAGGAAGTCCTCGACGTGGGGGGCCAGCTCGACGATCAGCTCCGAGGCCCGCTTCGGCTCCAGGGCCGACGGCTCCCGGCGCGCCTGGTCCAGCCGGGCGTGCAGGTCGGGGGCGCGCTCGATCAGATAGTCCAGGAAGGTGGCGTCCAGCCGCAGCAGGCCCGAACGTCGGTAAAGTTCCTCGAAGGAGACGCCGAACCCCAAGGGGCTCCGGGATTCTGCATTCATGGAAGTCTGGGGATCTCGGTGGGAGGAGCGAACCGCGGACGCTGGGGAGGAGCCCGCGGGCGTGCGCACGAGGGCGCCGACGCAGGCCATTTTACCAGGATCGCGGCCGAGGGGACTAGTCGGGCTTCGACCGGTCGGCGTCGCGAGGGCCTGACGGAGTCTCGGAGGCTTCTCCCGTCCGCCGGGTTCGCGCCTTCGCGTCGGCGACCGTCTCGGCGGCCGGCCTGACGACGCGGAGCCGGACGGGACGGCTGGAAACGCCGCCGGCCGCGGCCGTCGTGAGGTGGAACGGGCGGACCTGCTCGGGCGTGCCGCGGTGCGCGGTGACGAAGAACGTCCGGTCGGCCCGCCCTTCGAGGACCAAAAGACCGTTGAGGCCGAGGTCGTCGACGAACGTCCCGAACGGCAGGTTCCGCCCTGCGCCCTCGTTCCCAAACGGGACCTGGCCCGGGAAATCGGCTCGCTCGACCACGACCTTGAGCGCGATCGTCCGACCAGCCTCGACGACGAACTCGGCGGGGGCGTCGGGCGAGTCGGCGGCGGGCTTCGCGGCGGCTTCGTCGGGGACGATCGCCACCTTGAGCTTCGGGGCCGGGCCGAGCTTGATCGCCCCCAGCGAACCGACCTCGTGGACGATCTCCCGGTCGCCGATCCGGGCGGTGGCGGTGACCTTGATCCCCTTCGACGCCTCTTCGGTCGGCTGCGCCGCGCCCGGTTCCGCGAAGACGACGCCGAAGGCGTCGAGCTGGCCCGCCTCGATCACAAGGGGCGAGGCGATTTGGAAGCCGGGCGGCACCCCTTCGAAGTCCACCCGGATCGGGCCTTCGAAGTCATCGAGCCGATGGGCGGAGACCTTGAACTCGCGGCCGATCCCCGGGCTCACCGTCGGGTTCGCCCCTTCGAGGGCCACGGTGAAATCGGGCCGACGAGGGCGGGCGGTCAGGGTGTACCGGAATTCGGGCCCCTGGAGGCCCCGCACGTCCCGGATCTTGAGGAGGTATTCGCCGTCGGCGGGCGCGGTGAAGTTCAGCCGGGAGTCCTTGCCCAGCTCGCGTCTGGCGTCGTCGTCGTTCTCGAAATGGAGGGTGAAGACGGGGAGCCCGTTCTGGAGCAGCTTCGTCCCCGGAGGGTGGGGCTCGACGACGTAACAGGGCTCGTTCAGCGCGTGGGCCAGGGGAGTGGTGTCGAAGAATCCCCAGCGATCCCCCCGGCCGGGATAGACGAAGAACCCCGAATCCGGCCCGCGAGGGAAGAGCCAAAGCTTGACGACCTCGCCGTTGGCGTAGAGATAGTCGTCGATCGCCATCTCCTCCCAGTTGAAGACCCGGAAGTCGGCGATTTCGGTCCCGTTCTTGCCGCGAAACGTGAAGTAGGAGTCTCGCACCGCCTGGAGGACCACCCTCGGGACGCGCCTTCCCTGGCCGTCGAGCACTTCCAGGAAGGAGTCCAGTTTCGAGCCGGAGCGGGCGGCGTCGACCTCGAAGACCCATTCCTCGCCGGCCCGGGCCGGGAAGCGATAGAGATCGGCGTCGACCCCGGCGCCCTCGGCGGCGGTGATCACGCCCGTGACCCGCGCGGGGAGCTGGATCGGCGAGGCGCGGTCGGGATGGTCGTCGGGCTCGCGCTCGGCGGCTTCGAAGACCGGGGCGGCTTCCTGGGGGGCGACGGCCTCGGGACGCGGGCGCGGAGCCGCCGCGACGGCGACGTCCGATCGCGAGGCCGGGAGCGCGTACGTCGCCGTCGAGCCGTCCATCCGGCCGACGGTGAAGGTCGAGCCGTCGGCCGAGAAGGCCAGGGCCGTCGCCACGTCGGGCTGGTCGCCCCAGGCCTGAATCTCGGTGTAATCGCCGGCACGCCAGGCCTTGATCGTCCGGTCCTCGGCCAGCGAGACCAGCGTCGAGCCGTCGGGCGAGAAGCCGAGCCGGACGATCGCCCCTTCGTGCGCGAACCGCGCCAGGACCATCGGGTTGATCTCCGGCTTCTCGCGCGAGACGAACCGCCAGACGCGGATGTTGCTGTCGGCCCCGGCGGCGACGATCGATCGGCCGTCCGGGCTGAACAGGCAGCAGGACTCGGCCTTGAGCGGCTGGGGCAGGGTGTCCATCCGCAGGCCGTCCTCGACTCGCCAGACCTTGCAGGTGTCGTCGGCGCTGGCGCTCACGAGGAAGCGGCCGTCGGGGCTGAAGGCCACGTCGTAGACGGCCCCGGTGTGCCCCTCCAGCGTCCGCAGGAGCGTACCGGCGGCGGCGTCGCGGATCTCGACGACCTTGTCATAGCCGCAGGTGGCGAGCCGCGTCCCGTCGGGCGAGAGTTCGGCGTCGTACAGGAGGTCGCGGTGGCCCTCGAACGACCGGATCAGGGCCCCGTCGGCGACGTTCCAGATCGCGGCGACGCCCCCCGTGCCGGCGACTCCGGAGGCCGTGACCAGCCGCTTCCCGTCCGGGGTGAAATGCACGGCCGTGACCTTGCCGGGATACTCCCCGATCGCCCTCCCCGGGCGCTCGCCGCCGATCGCCGACTCGCCGACCCCCTCGTAAAGCGTCACGGCGGTGTCTCGGGCGACGGCCGTCCAGCGCCCGTCGCGGGAGGCGTCCATGGCGACGATCGGCCGGACCGCGCCGCGCGAGGGGATCTCGGGGACGATCAGGGCGAGCCGCGAGGGCTCCGCGCCGTCCGGCCCGCGCGCGCCAGAGGCGATCCAGGCTTCGATCGTCGCGATCTCCTCGGCCGTGGGCTTGGGCTCGTCCTTGGGAGGCATCGCCGGCCTGGCGGCACCGGTCATCAGGCGGAGCATCAGGCTTCCCCGCGGGTCGCCGGGGAGGAACGCGGGGCCGTGCTCGGTCCCGCGCTGGATCGAGGCGTAGCCGTCGACTGAGAATTCGCCTTCCAGGTCGTCGTCGTTGTGGCAGCCGGCGCAGTATTTCTTCAGGATGGGGGCGACCCGCTCCTGATAGTCGGGGGCCGTCGCTTCGTCGGCGAGCGCGGCCGTCGCGGCGGCGAGCAGGATCGCCAGGATCGGCGGGGGCATGGCGGCGGCTCCCTAGAGAGAATCAGTGGTTGAACAGGAATTCACGGCTGCTCATCACGCCCCAGAACAGATCCTCGACGACCTCCGCCTCGGACGGGTCGCCGGGGGCCGGCAGCAGGGCCAGCAGCGCGTCGCGCTCGGACGCCCTGGGGTAACGGGACAGGCACGACAGGTACAGCTCGTCGATCAAGGCCGCCGACGACATCCCCTCGCGACGCAGCCGGATCAGCTTCTGGAGTCGGTTCCCCGGGGCGCGGAGCTTCTCGTTGAGGGTCGATCCGTTGGCGAGGTGGAGCACCTGGACCATCGTCGGCTCGTCGGACCGCTCGCACTCGCAGACGATCCGCCGCGCGTTGCGCCCGAAGGCCTGGAGGAAGTAGTTCTCGACGGCGGCGTCGTAGAGCTGGATCGCCCGCGTCCCCAGGGGGTAGAAGTCGGTCTTCTCGCGATCGCCCCCGGGGAAGCCGATGAACTCGAACGCCGTGGGGACCTCGGTGACCTGGACCACGGCGTCGTGCAGGACCTCGGCCATCATCCGTCGAGGGTAGCTTCGCGAATAGGACCGGCGGTCCGCCGCGTTGCCGGGGAGCGGATCACTCGACCGCTGATAGGCGTTCGAGCGGAGGATCTCCCGCATCAGCGCCTTGAGGTCGAACTTGTTCTCGACCACGAACGCCGCCGCCGCCGCGAGCATCGTCTCGTCGCTCGCCGGGTTCGTGACCCGCATGTCGTCCACCGACTCGACGAGCCCGACCCCGAAGAAGTTCGCCCAGACGCGGTTGGTGATCGAGCGGGCGAAGTACGGGTTCTCGGGGGCGGTCAGCCAGCGCGCCAGCTCGGCGCGGCGGTCGGCCGGGTCGTCGAAGTCCAGAGGTCGGCCGTCCAGGGGAGTCGGCGGTTGGGGCTTGCCGGTCCTCGGCTGGACCAGCTCGCCCGACTCGGCGACGTAGAGCGTGCGGAGCCCGTCCCCCTGCCGACCCTCGCCCCCCCAGCCCTTGGCGCGGACCCTGGAGAACAGGCTCGCCATGCCGTAGTACTGGTCGTTGGTCCATTTTTCGAGCGGGTGGTTGTGGCACTTGGCGCAGCCCAGAGAGAGGCCCAGGAAGGCCTGGCTCACGTTCTCCGTCATGTCCTCGGGAGACTGACTGAGGGCGTAGAAATTGGTCGCGCCGTTCTCGACGCTCTCGCCGGAGGCGGTGACGATCTCGCGGACGAAGCGGTCCCAGGGGACGCCGTCGGCCACCTGCTTGCGGATCCACTGGTAATACGCCTTGAGCGCCTGCGGCCGGAGCCTCGCGCCGTTGAGCATCAGCAGGTCGGACCACTTGTAGGTCCAGTAGTCGACGAACTCGGGGGCCGCCAGCAGCCGGTCGACGACCGCGTCTCGGCGGGCTTCCGAAGGGTCGGCGAGGAACGCCCGCGCCTCGTCGACGGTGGGGATTCGGCCGATCGTGTCGATGGTGGCCCGCCGGAGGAACTCGGCGTCGTCGCAGGGGGGAGAGGCCGGCAGGTCGAGCCTCGCCAGTTGGCGGTCGATCTGCTCGTCGATGAAGTTGCGAGGCTTGCGATCCTGGGCGAGCTGGTCCGGCGGCGTCGCGGATCGGCCGCCGTAGGGGACCGTGATCCTGGCGATGGCCAGCTTGCTGGCGAACCAGGCCACGACGGCCCCCTCGCCGGGCCCGACGACCTGCGCCTTCCCCTGCTCGTCGACCCGGCAGACCGACTCGTCGGACGACGACCACTTGACCCATCGGGTGACGTCCTCGGTCCGGCCGTTGGAGTACCGGGCGCGGACCAGGATCTGCTGGGACCGGCCGACCCGCTGGAGCGAGCGTTCGGGGGAGACTTCCAGGCTCTCGACCCGGGCGTCGTCGGCGGTCGGCGGGGGGGAGCCGGCGGCGATCCACCCCGAGAGGATGCGGTAATCGAGCGAGTCGGTCGCGAACCGGAGCCCCCCCTTGTGGGCGATCGCCCCCGACGGCTTGGTCAGGATCAGGCTCCGGCCGGGGTCGCCGAACTCGACGCGACGGCCCCGGTCCTGCTTGACGATGTTGAAGAAGTCGGCGTCGGGGTCGTAGCCCTGGAGCGAGAGCCGGAACCCTCCCTTGCCGGCCAGCGCCCCATGGCAGGCGCCCGCGTTGCACCCCCGCTTCGCGAGGATCGGCTGGACGTGCTCGCGGAAGCTCCAGTCGAACGCCCGGCCCTGGCCCGACACCGCGACCTCGACCGTGGCGACCCGATCGCCGACCTTCGCCGTGATCGTCGCACGGCCGTCGGCGACGGGCGTCGCCAGGCCGTCGGCGACGGCGACGACCTCCGGGGCGCTCGACGACCACGCGATCCCCTCGACGACCTGGCGGCCGGGCTCGCCCCGCTCGATCTCCTGGACGATGAGGCGCTGGCGGCTTTCCGGGCTGCTCAGAGCGATCGCGGCGGGCAGGACCGTGATCGGCTCCTCCCCACGCGCGGCGGTCAGGCATGCGGCCAGGGCGGCGAGAGGCCCGGCGAGGGCGATCCAGGGTCGGGTCATGGTCCGATTCACCTCGGCTGGGGGCGTCGGGCGGGAGGGACGATCAGAAGAGTTCGCGGATCTCGCGGCAACCGAAGTCGACGAGCGGGAAGGGGCGTCCCGCCGGGCCGGGGAGCATGGCTTCCAGGTCCAGGCCCAGGCTGTGGAAGATCGTCGCGGCGACGTCGCCCGGTCCGACGGGGCGGTCCGCCGGCACGGCCCCGATGGGGTCGCTGGCCCCGACCACACGCCCCCCCTGGACGCCCCCCCCGGCGAAACCGACCGTGTAGCAGTTCGGCCAGTGGTCGCGGCCCCCGGCGGGGTTCACGCGGGGCGTCCGGCCGAATTCGGCCAGGTTGCAGACCAGCGTCGCGTCCAGCAGGCCCCGGCGGTCGAGGTCCTCGATGAGCGCGGTATACGCCTGGTCGTACATCGGGCAGACGATGTCGCGCATCCCCTCGATCGAGGTGAACGGCTTGGAGCCGTGGATGTCCCAGGTGATCTCGTCGAAGACGGTGAGGAACGCGTTGACGGTCACGAACCGCACGCCGCTCTCGACCAGCCGACGCGCCAGCAGGCAGGACTGGCCGAGCCGGGTCATCCCGTAGCGCTCGCGGGTCGCCGTGGATTCGCGGGACAGGTCGAACGCCTCGCGAGCGCTGGGGCTCGTCATCAGCCGGAAGGCCGACTGGAAGTCCTCGTCCAGCAGCGAGGCGTCCTCGGAGGCCTCGAACGTGGCGACGGCGTCGTCCACCAGCTCGCGGATCTTGCGACGGCGGTCGAGCCTCAGGCTGCCGATCTCCTTGGGGGGGAGCAGGTCGGGGACGCGGAAGTCGGGCTTCGAGGGGTCGGCGTTGAGCGAGAACGGGTCGTGCGCCTTGCCCAGGAACCCGGCCGCCTGGCCGTTCGGCAGGTTGCCGCCGCCCCTCCCCATCAGCTCGGGCAGGACCGCGAACGGCGGCAGGTCGGTCTTCCGGCCTTTCAGATAGCTGACGACCGACCCGATGTGCGGGGTGTTGACCCCTCCCGAGAACAGCCGGCCGGTCTGCATCATCTGCCAGCCCGCGTCGTGGACCGCCGCGCCGCCGTGGTGGACCGACCGGACCAGCGAGATCTTGTCGGCGATCTGGGCGTGCCGGGGCAGGATCTCGGAGAACTGGATCGCCGACGATCGGGACGCGATCGGCTTGAACGGCCCTCGGATCTCCGCCGGGGCGTCGGGCTTCATGTCCCAGAGGTCCATGTTGCTGGGCGCGCCGAGGTTGAAGATCATGATGCACGAGCGGTCGTCGGCCTCGGGCCGCACGGCGCCGGCCGCCCTGGCCGCGAACCAGTGGGGGAGGCCGAAGCCGATCGCCCCCAGGGTCCCCACCTGGAGGAAGTCGCGACGGGTCGTCCCGTCGCAGGTCGAGGTCTTCCCCTCGCCGTTGAGCTTGAGCATGCGCGGACTCCTCTTCGACGACCTCGGGCCTCGCGGGCGGGATCGGGGGCGGGAGCGTCGGGGCGTTCGGCCCTGTCGCGCCAGGATGCGAATGGAATTCAGGATAGCTCACCCGACCCGGCCGACGCCAGCATCCATCGGTCGACGCGGCGGGGGAGGGGGCGGGGGGCTCCACGGACTTCCATCCCTCGATCGGAGCCGTCGCCTTCGGCCTCGATGATCGCTGCATCTCGCCGAACCCTCCGGTTCGCGCTAAAGCGCATGAAGATGGGCGGACGATAAAACGGGAGGTCATGCCGAATCGCCTCGATCCCCGACCCTTGGCAAAGGCGAGCCATCAAGGCGATTACGTATTACAGCAGATGGGCGATGTGCGTGGTCCGCCCAGGACGCCGCGCCGAAGGAATCGGCGGGCCCTCATCCCTCGATCCAATGGAATGGTCGATCCGATGTCCAAACGAGTCATCCTGTTGGCGTCGTGCGCGGCGATGATCTCGACGACCACGCTCCGCGCTCAGGAATTCGCGCCGGCGGAGGCTCCAGGGCCGCAGCCGCAGCCGACGCAGCAGCCGGTCGTCACGGGGAGGGGGTTGGAAGCGGAGTCGTTGCCCGCCGAGACGGCCGAGGACCTCCCGCCGGGGTTCGACCTGTCGGAGCGACTGGGGCCGACGCCGGTCTCGGACGTCCGATTCCTGATGGACCAGCTCGGCTTGCAGCGGGCGTTCGGCGACAGCGGCATCCGTGCGTTCGGCTGGGTCGAGGGGGGATACACGGGCGCCTCGACCGGTCCCGGGCTGCTCTCCGTCGAGCCTCGACAGAACCGGTTCGGCAACGAATTCCTGCTGAATCAGATCGGCCTGGTGTTGCAGAAGCCGCTCCACCAGGACGGCCTCAACTTCGGGTTCAACATCCGCTACTTCGCCGGCGCCGACGCGGCCCTGGGCCAGCCCAAGGGGGGCATCGGCTCGACCATCACCAACCAGCGCTTCAGCCAGGACTTCCGCGACCTCTACCTCTCCGCGCACCTGCCGATCCTGACCGAGGGGGGCATGGACGTGAAGGTCGGCCGCATGAACACCATCATCGGGTACAACGGCTTCCTCGCCCCGTACCGGCCGTTCTACTCCAGCGATTACCAGTTCTTCTACTCGCAGGACGGTGCCTTCACCGGCTTCCTGACGAACCTCAACGTCACGAAGCGCCTGGAGTTCTGGAACGGCATGACGCTGGGCGCCAACACGTTCTTCACCATGCGAAGCGCCCACTCGTTCTGCTACATCGGCCAGGTGAACTACTGGCTGACCGACGAGCAGAAGACGCGGCTGACGGCCTCGGTCTACACCGGGCCGAACGCCATCTTCGCCGCGCCGGGGCTGGCCGGCGATCAGAACACGACCGTCGAACTCCGCGTCCAGCAGAACTGGAGCCAGCGGTTCACGCAGATCGTCCAGTCCAACATGGGTTGGGATCGGAACACCCCGGTCGGCACCGGGTCGTGGTACGGCGTTTACACCATCGGGATCTACCACCTGACCGACAAGCTCGACGGCCTGGCGCGCGGCGAGTGGTTCGCCGACGTCAAGGGGACGCGCACCGGGATCGACACCGACTACGCGGCGGTGACGCTGGGGCTCAACTGGCATCCGGTCAAGTATCTGGACATCCGGCCGGAGATCCGGGGCGACTTCGCCGGCGCCCCGGCCTTCGGGACCAACGGGGCTCACACCGATTTCAGCCAGCTCACCGGCGGCGTCAGCTTCCTGGTCAAGTTCTGACGCCGACCGGGGCGCGGTCGGCGACGTCCCCGTTCCGGCTCCCGTCGCCGTTCCCGTTCCCGTTTTCGCCTACGCTTTCCTTTTCCTTCCCGGCCTCGTCTTCATCGGTCGACGCCTCGCCCGCCCCGCCCTGTGGGGAGCTGACGGGCGTCGAGAACCAGTGATTGGGGGCGAGTTCGTTCGAGCCGAGGAGCCAGGCGGGCGAGCCGGGGCCGTGGGTCCAGCTCGCGGCCGTGAGCAGGGCGACGCGTGCCAGGTCGGCGGTGACGGCCGTGGGGGGGCCGCACCACCGAATGCAGGTCGCCTCGTCTCCGAGCGGGAAGACCGACCGGAGGACGTTCGGGCCGGGGTCGAGCAGGATCTCCGGGCCGGGGGGAGGGCCGGCGAGGAAGAGCCCGGCCGTGGCCAGGCGCCCCCCGAAGTACCAATCGGCCTCCTCGGCCGACCACGGGCCGTCCCACCGGAAGCGGTCGCGGTAGATCAGCCGGCCGCCCCGCCGGAACTCCACGTCCTGGACGATCCGATCGAACACGAACCGCTCCGAGAGGGCGCCTCGGTCATAGCGGCCGGCGAGCCAGACGTCTCCCCAGATCAGCCGGCCGCCGGGCGCGATCTCGATGCGGCCGCGTTGATGGTAGCGGGCGTTTCGGAACGGGATCTCCGGCCCGGGAAGGACCACCAGGCAGGCGTCGTCCTCGACCGTCACGGCCCACTGCTGGGTGGCGTGGCTGGCCAGCGCCGGGTGGATCCGGGTGGCCGACTGGCCGGTGACCACGGCGGAGACCCCGCTCCGGGCCGTGATCTCGATCAGGTGGGCGTCGCCGTCCATCAGCCCGGCGGTCAGGTTGATCAGGTAGAGGAGGGCGACCGACCGGGACTGGGACTGGGACGGGGACTCCAGGGCGAACGGCGGGAAGACGCGGACGGGGATCTGCTGGTAGCAGGCGCCCAATCGCGTCTCGCCACCGACGGCGACCAGCTCGATCCGCGCGCCGCCCACCCGGGCGGCGGCGTGGTGGGTGGAGACGGCGTCGAGGAACTCGGGGGGGGTCAGGAATTCGTCGGACGTGATGCGAGTTGCTCGCGCACCCACTGGATCACCTCCTCGACGCCTTCCTTCTCGCGGAGGCTGACCATCAGGAACGGGCGCTCGCCGCGCATCCTCAGGCTGTCGCGGCGCATCACGTCGAGATCGGCGCCGACGTGGGGCGCCAGGTCGGTCTTGTTGATGATGAGCAGGTCGCTGTTGCAGATGCCGGGGCCCCCCTTGCGGGGGATCTTGTCCCCTTCGGCCACGTCGATGACGAAGATGAAACGGTCGGCCAGCTCGCGCGAGAAGACGGCGGTGAGGTTGTCGCCCCCGGATTCCACGATCACCATCTCGAGGCCGGGGAACTGGCGCTGGAAGTTGGCCACGGCGCTGAGGTTGGCGCTGGCGTCGTCGCGGATGGCGGTGTGCGGGCAGCCCCCGGTCTGGACGCCGACGATGCGCTCGACCGGCAGGACCTCGCGGCGCGACAGGAACTCGGCGTCCTCGTGGGTGTAGATGTCGTTGGTGACGACCGCCAGGTTGATCGCCGGCCAGAGGGCGCGGCAGAGGGTCTCCAGCAGGGCCGTCTTGCCCGATCCGACCGGGCCGGCGACGCCCAGGGTGAAGACCTGGCGCGACGGCCCGGCGTAGCGCGCCGGGCCGGGCTTCCCCATGTGGTCGTGAGAGTGGCCGTGATCGCCGTGGAGGACGGCCGCGGATCTAGGGAACCGACGCCGCGGCCGGGCCGCGGATCCCGAGATCTCGGGCGGCGGGTCAAGAGCGGAACATGCGCGCGTAAAGTCGAGTCTGTTCATCGCAAAGGATCTCGTAGAAGGGGCAGCCGCCGCCGGCCGTCCGGGGGTCGCGATCGATCAGGTCCGCGGCGAGCGCGCGAAGGCCGTCGTGGAGGTAGGCCAGGATCTGCTGGCCGTGGGTGTGGCCGACCGGGATGGCCCGGACGCCCGCGCCGATCATCCCCAGGGCCGCCTGGTGCAGATACGCCGTCAGGACCTCGGCGCCCTCGCCTCCGGCGAGCGCGCCCAGGATCCCGAAGGCGATCGGATGATGCCAGCCCCGGGGGCCGTCGCTCGCCGGCCCGAGGAGCGTCGCCAGGCCTGGGGCGGACCAGGTCCAGGTCCGCCCCAGGCCCAGCAGTTGTTCGCCCATCTCCCGACCGGCGGTGCGGATCGAGGGGGGGACGATCGAAGCGTCGGCCAGCTCGTTGAGCGCCGCCAGCTCGGCCGCGTCGCCCGCCAGGGCCGCCCGGTGCGCCGAGGCGACCAGGACCCCCTCGAGCGGGCCGAGCGACGACCGGAGCCAGAGTGCGATCCAGCGTTCGAGGCTCTCCGGGTCGTGGACCAATCTCCGGGCGAGGGCGCCTTCGAGGCCCCAGGAATGGGTGTAGCCGCTGATCGGCAGGGCCGAGTCGGACATCTGGAGGAGCCGCAGGTTCATGCCTCGACCTCGGCTCAGAACAGGAAGTAACGCTGGGCCATCGGGAGTTCCGCGAGCGGGTCGCTGCCGACCGCCTCGCCGTCGACGTAGACCTGGTAGGTGTCGGCGTCGACGCGGATCTCGGGGGTGGCCTCGTTCCGCTTCATGTCCTTCTTGCCGATCGTGCGGCAGCCCTCGACGGCCAGGGTCTCGCGCTGGAGCCCGTAGCGCTCGACGATCCCGGCCTCGAGCGACGCCCGCGACACGAAGTTGAAGCACGACTTCGACAGCGCCCGGCCGAGGGTGGCGAACTGGGGACGCATGTAGACCGGCTGGGGCGTGGCGATGCTGGCGTTGGGGTCGCCCATCTGGGCGGCGACGATCATCCCCGCCTTGAGGATCAGGAACGGCTTGACCCCGAAATAGGCCGGGTCGTACAGCACCAGGTCGGCCAGCTTGCCGGGCTCGATGCTGCCGACGTGGTCGGAGATCCCGTGCGCGACGGCCGGGTTGATCGTGTATTTGGCGACGTAGCGCTTGGCCCGCTCGTTGTCGTTCCGGGCGGTGTCTTCGGCCATGGCGCCGAGCTGCACCTTCATCTTGTGGGCGGTCTGCCAGCACCGGACGATCGCCTCGCCGATCCGGCCCATCGCCTGGGAGTCGGAGCTCATGATGCTGATGATGCCGCGGTCGTGGAACACGTCCTCGGCCCCGATCGTCTCGGCCCGGATGCGGCTCTCGGCGAACGCGACGTCCTCGGGGATGCTCCGCGACAGGTGATGGCAGACCATCAGCATGTCGAGGTGCTCGTCGATCGTGTTGACCGTGAACGGCCGGGTCGGGTTGGTGCTCGACGGCAGGACGTTGGGCAGCCCGGCGATCTTGATGATGTCCGGGGCGTGGCCGCCGCCGGCGCCCTCGGTGTGGAAGCTGTGGATGGCCCGGCCGTCGATCGCCTTGATCGTGTCGTCGATGAATCCGCACTCGTTGAGCGTGTCGGTGTGGATGGCGATCTGGATGTCGAAGGCGTCGGCCACCTTCAGGCTGGTGTCGATGACCGCGAGGGTGGTGCCCCAATCCTCGTGGAGCTTCAGGCCGCAGGCGCCGGCCTTGACCTGCTCCTCCAGGGCCTTGGGAAGGCTGCCGTTCCCCTTGCCCAGGACCCCGACGTTGATCGGCAGGCCCTCGAACGCCTGGAGCATCCGCATGATGTTCCAGGGGCCGGGGGTGCAGGTGGTGGCCCAGGTGCCGGTGGCCGAGCCGGTGCCGCCGCCGATGAGCGTGGTGACCCCCGAGGCGATCGCGACCTCGATCTGCTGCGGGCAGATGAAGTGGATGTGGGTGTCGATGCCGCCGGCGGTGACGATCCGCCCCTCGCCCGCGATGATCTCGGTCCCCGGGCCGATGACCAGGCGGGGGTCGACGCCGTTCTGGGTCAGCGGGTTGCCCGACTTCCCCACGGCCACGATCCGGCCGTCGCGGATGCCGATGTCTCCCTTGACGATCCCCCAGTAGTCGAGCACCACCGCGTTGGTGATGACCAGGTCGCAGTGGGGCGGGCCCATCGGGTCGACGACCGGGCATTGATCCTGGCCGTCCCGGATCGACTTGCCGCCGCCGAAGATCGACTCCTCGCCGTAGTCGACGTAGTCCTGCTCGATCTCGATGATCAGCTCGGTGTCGGCCAGGCGGATGCGGTCGCCGACCGTCGGCCCGTACTTCTTGGCGTATGCCTGCCGGGAGATCTTGACGCTCATGTTCCTGGGTCCTCGGAGGTGGAGGCGAACGCTCGACTCGAGCAGAGGCGCGATCCGGCGGGGGGCCCGCTCACGAAGGCTCGTTCCCGTATCCCTGGTCGAGGCATCGCTTGAGGCTGGTCTCCCGGATGTAGGGCTCGTCCAGCCGGCCCGACACCAGGCCGTTGAACCCGAAGACCTTGCGACGGCCCCCGTAGGGGATCAATCGGACCTCCTTGACGTCGCCGGGCTCGAAGCGGACCGAGGTCCCGCTGGGCAGGTCGAGTCGCATCCCGTAGGCCTTGGCCCGATCCAACACCAATTCGCGATTGACCTCGAAAAAGTGGTAATGGGATCCGACCTGCACGGGCCGGTCCCCGGTGTTGTTCACGGTGATCGTCACCGTGGGGCGCTCGGCGTTGAGTTCGATCTCGGGACCGTCGAAGAAGTATTCGCCTGGGATCATGGTCGGCCTCGCAACGTGCACGGGGTGGGTTCGCTCGGCGACGCTCAGCGGATGGGGTCGTGGACCGTGACCAGCTTGCTCCCGTCGGGGAAGGTGGGCTCGACCTGGATCATCGAGACCATCTCGGGGACGCCTTCCATCACGTCGTCGCGGCCCAGGATCTCGCGCCCGGCGCTCATGATCTCGGCCACCGACTTGCCGTCCCGGGCCATCTCGAGCAACTGGGCCGTGATGAAGGCGGTCGCCTCGGGCACGTTCAGCTTGAGCCCTCGGGCTTTGCGCTGCGCGGCCACCTGGGCCGCCACGAAGATCAGAAGTTTGTCGCGTTCCTGCGGCGAGAGATTCATGGCTCGGTCACCTCGAAATCGGGGGAGTGGATGGGGAGGAGGCGTCGGCGACCGCCGCGGGTCGTCGGTTCAAGCGACCTTCGCCCCTCGGTCCGCGAGGAACGTCTCGTCGAGCTTGCCGAGCGCCAGCACCAGCCAGGTCGCCAGGACGAACGGCGCGGTCAGCGCGGGGAGGCCGAGGAGGGGGACGAGATCGGTCAGCAGCACCGCGAGCAGCATCCCCAGCAGCGGCGGGATCGACGACCGTCGCCACAGCGAGAGCGCCACGGCCGCCAGCGTCGCGTTGTAGCCGTACAGCCCCAGCGCGATGTTCTCGAACAGCGGCCGGACGACCAGGCTCTCGGGGTCGAGCAGCCGGGACGCCCCGGTCGCGTGCCAGCCCCCCACCATCGCGCCCACGACCGACCCCGCCAGCACCCAGGCGGCGTGCCGCCAATTGCCGACCGCCAGGCCCGCCAGGAAGAGGGCCGCCGTCGCGACGTCGGCCTGGAACATGACCTGGCTGACCCCCTGGACCGCCCCGACCCAGGGCGCGACGTCGGCGGGGCCCGGGTGGACGACCCGCTCCGCGCCCATCGCCGTCCCCAGGAAGAAGATCGCCCACGTCGTGACGATGAACGGCGCGGTGTAGGTCGGGAAGGGGAGGCGGGCGCGGGTCAGGAGGGTCGCCGCCACGCAGCCGACGACCAGCAGCCCGAGGCTCGCCGCCCCGGGCCGGAAGAAGAAGAGCGAGGCGATCCCGACCAGGGTCGCGTTGAACCCGTAGATCCCCGCCGTCGTCTCCGCGTCGTCGAATTTCAGCAGTCGCGCGGTCGCCGTCCCGAGGACCGCGCCGACGATCGCCCCCGCCGCCATGAGGGGCGAACTCCAGGCGATGCCCAGCAGGAACAAGGCCCCGGTGGCGGCGTTATCCTGGAAGAAGACCTGCCCGACGCCCCGCGCGGCCGCGAGGGCGAAAGCCGCAGGATCGCGATCCGGCTGCCATTTCATCGTGGTGCGTCCCCAGGGAACTGAGAGGCGAAGGTCGAAGCCCGCCGCTCGTCCGTTCAGTCGAGGATCTCGACCTTCCCCGTGGCCAGGTCGTAGACGCCGCCGACGACCTTCAGGCCCCCGGACTTGACCGTCTCGGCGAGGATCGGGCCCTCGGCCCGCAACTGGCCCACGCAGCGCCGGACGTTGGCCCTGATGGTGTTGTCGAGCTTGTCGCCGGGCTGGCCCTTGGCGTCGAGGACGGCCGGCTTGAGCAGGTGGACGAGGTCGTGGATCGAGCCGGGAAGGGCGTCGTCGGCCTCGATGTGCTGGATGGCCGCCTTGACCGCGCCGCACTTGCTGTGGCCGAGCACCAGTATCAATCGCGTGCCGAGCTCGGCGACCGCGTATTCGACGCTCCCGGTCACGATCGGCCCCGCGCCGCTGACGACGTTGCCGGCCACGCGGACGACGAAGAGGTCGCCCACGCCCTGGTCGAAGATCAGCTCCGGAGCCACCCGCGAGTCGGCGCACGCGACGATGATCGCCGTGGGGGCCTGGCCTTCCGCCAGCGCGGCGAAGTCCGACGGCCTGCGCCGCGACATCAGCGACGGCTGTCCTTTGATGAACCGCGCGTTCCCTTCGAGAAGCTTGGCGAGCACGGCGTCGGCGTCGGGCGACGGCTGGGCGGCCGTCGCGCCGGACGCGGCCAGGCTCGCCGCGCCGGCCGTCAGGGCTGTCTGCTTCACGAACTCGCGACGCGAAGTGGGGCGGCCGGCTCTCATGACATCCACCTTTTCGATCCGGCCGGGGGGCTCGCCGGCCTGTCCGAGGATCGCGCGAATCGTCGGGACGAACCGTGTCGCGGTGACAGGCCTGTGTCGAGACGTGTGATCCCTGGCGGCATACGATAACGCCCGCTTCATCCGGTGTAAATCGTCCTCATTCCAAAATATTTCGATTCCGCCGGACGGGGTCGGAAGGGCGAGAAATCAGAAATAGAGCTGGAATCGCAGCCAGAACATGTCGGCCGATTTCTGCAGGCCCCCGGGCCGGTACAAGACCGGGTCGCCGAACTCGCCGTGCAGCCAGAATCCGTAGATCTTCATGTACTCGTTCCAGTACCAATTCACGCCGACTTCGGTCGTGGCGGCCCGGTTCGACCAGAGGTTCGGATCGGCGAACCCCGAAGAGAAGATCTGCTCGCCGAGTCGCAGTTCGCTGGCGCGGGCCACCAGCTCCCACGCCCCGATGCCGCGAGCCCCCCCCTTCTTCGTCGGGATCAGGGGACGCTTGGGGTAGAGCCGCGACCGCTGCTCGACGTGCTCGCCGGTCAGGAAATAGCCGCCGGTGACGTAAAACCCCGAGAACGGGACGGGATCCCCCGACGGACGGGCGGCGGACGCATAACTCCCGTAGCCGTACTGCCACTCGCCGATCAGCGACAGGCCCCTGTTGAAGTAGGCCGCATGGACGGACCCCAGCAATCGGTCCCCACGCTCGACCACGTCGCGATTGAGGATCAGGAAGGGGGTCGTGCCGGCTCCCGGGCTGTCGGTGTTCGGGGAACCCCCGCCGATGCGGAAGGACAGGGGCACGGGGGATTGGTCCTGGCGGCCGAAGGCGACGGAGCTGCCCACGTTGAGGAATCGGGCGAACTCCAGCGCCTCGGACTGCTGGAACGGCCTGGCGTTGAAATACGCGACGAAATCCACCCCGTTGTCGAGGCTCTCGAACGAGTTGCGAGAGCCGTTGAAGACCCCCGCCGCATAGTCGAGGCGTTTGTCGAAGAGATAGCCCCAGGCCATCAGCCCGAACTGGCGATTCAGGCTGAGATTGGTCGTGAACAGGGACCGTTCGGGGGTCGGCAGCCAGTAATTCGAGATCGCGTACTGGTCATAAGGGAGGGGGGTGAAGAAGCGGCCGAACCGGAACTGGAAGCGGTCGTTGAAATGCAGGTTGATGAAAGCGTTGAGCAGGTTGAACGTGCCGCCCGAGCCCCGATTCACCGCGAGCTCGTACTCGACCGGCTTGGTGATGTTGCCCGAGAAGAAGATCCGCTGGCGAGGCAGGAAGATGCCGCTGTTGGCCGGCGTTTGATCGCTTTGAGACCAGATCCGCGCCTCGATCTGGGACTCGTAATGGATCTGGAGGCGGTACTCCTCGTCCTTGGTCTGGAACTGGAATCCGGGGCCGAACACGCCCCGCAGCGCCCGTTTGCCGCCGCTTTTGATGTCCGACGACCTGTACCCGGGGGCCGGCGTGAAGGGGGCGAACTGCCCTTCGGTATAGTCCGGCACCGGGTCGAAGGATACGTCGTCGCGGCCGTCCCCGTTACTGGATGGAGCTTCCCCGATGTCGGGCTCCGCCGGCTCCGGCTCCAGGCCGTCCGCGTCCGGTCGTGCCTGGAGCGCCTCGAATCGCTCCAGGATTCGGCCCATCTGCTCCTGATGCTCCCGCTTCGTGCTCTCCAGCTCTCGCGCGAGATTCTGATTCATCTCCTCCATGGCGCGGAGCCGCTCGGCGAGCTGTTCGACGGTCGTGGCCGGTTTCGAAGCGGCGGTGCTCGGGGCCGACGCGCCCGGCGCGTCGGCGAGCGGGGCCTGCGCCCGGGCCGGGTCCCCGGGCGCGGCCAGGAGGACGAATCCGAACAGGCTCGTCGCCCATGTCCAGGCCCGGATCACGACCATTCGGCTCCTATCAGGACGGCGCGTCGTCGCGCAGACCTTCTCAGATATCGAGAGTGAGAAGACGCCGACGACGAAGGATCGCGTTCGATCCCATCGACGAGCCTCCCGCCCGTTCTTGAGATTCCCGTCCAGGCATGCGAGGTTTGACGTGAATAGGCCCGCCCGGCCCCCGGAATCGCCCGGCACCCTACTCGTAAAGCCGTTCCCGCACAAGCGGGGAATTTCGCTCGCGGACGAGGCTCGGGCGGGCCTCCCCGCCGCGTCGAGCTTCAAATGCGACACCTGCTTGCGTCGTCTCGGTCCGTGCTCTAGGATGAGTCCGGATTCACCTCTCCGGCGGATCGATAGATATGGGTTGACTCATGCGACGGCGTCCGATTCGGCGAAGCTCACGGCCCGGAAACCTCTGAAGCCCAGTCGCTCCCGCCGGTCGAACGCCCGCGGATGATTCCCCCTGGCGATTCCCCCTGATCTCCCGCCGCCCCGGACATCTCTCCACCGGGGTCGTGGTCGATCCTCCTCAAGGTTCATGCGTCGGAACCGCCGAGGTCTCGTATCCGACCCGGAACGTCGACCCGAATCGATCCCGACCCTGGACTTCATCCCGAGGATTCTCGTGCTCCCGATCCTGCCGTGGTTGGCGGGGCGTTTGCAGGCCAGGCCCCGACGTCGGGCGGCCGTTCGTTCCATGAGGGTGCCGATCGGACCGAGGTGATCCGGGATCGCGCCTCGGTCTGTAGCTCCGGCTGGAGCGATCCCGAAAGGGTGGTGAACGTCATGCCTCTCAAGATTCGGTCGTCGCTGGTGAAACGATCCCTCCCCGTCGCGGCGTTGGCCGTCTGGACCGCGGCCCTGGCAGGGGCCGCGGCGTTCCAGGCCCCGGCGCAGGCTCCTTACATCTACGGCTACGGTCCTCAGGGGCTCGGCTACTACGCGGTCCCCGGCGTCGTGCCCGCCCCGGCCGTCGCGCCGCGATTGACCGTTCCGACCCAGGCGCGGCCTTCCGCCCCCGCCGCCGGCCGGAGCGTCGGCCCTGGCTCCCGGAATTGGGCCACGGGCAACCGAGTCCCGTCCCATCGCCCCTGGCTCCGCTCCCGGAGCTGACGCGACCCTCCCCGCGGACGAGAAGCCTGGAAATGGACACCGAGATCGAATCGCAATGGTTGGAAAGGGGATCGGAATGAAGCGAGCGAGAGTCATCGGGTTTTCGGTCGTCGTCGTCGTCGGCGTCCTGGCCGCAGGCCCGGCGCGGGCCGCGGATTGGAAGGCCGACCAGGACGCCGGCTGGAAAGCCTACAAGGAAGGCCGGATCGAAGCGGCCGAGACGTTGTTGAAGTCGGCCGAGGAGCAGGCCCGTGCGTTCGGCCCCGGAGACGCCCGGCTGGCCCTGACCCTCGACCATCTGGCCTGGGTCTACTGCGCCGAAGGACGATGCGAGGAGGCCGAGCCGCTGGCCAAGGAAGCCCTCGCCATCCGCGAGAAGTCGCTGGCGACGGACGCCGCCATGGCCGACAGCCTCAACACCCTGGCCGCCGTCTATGAGGCGGCCGGCAAGCCGGCCGAGGCGCGGCCGCTCTACATCCGCTGCCTCGCCGCCGCGGAGAAGGCCGAGGGCGCCGGGGGCGTGGGCGTCGCCGCCGCGATCGACAACCTGGCGGCCGTCGATCATCGACTGGGGAAGTTCGATGAGGCCGAGGCCTTCTACAAGCGGGCCCTCGCCCTCCGCGAGAAGTTCGACGGCCCGAAATCGGTCGAGCTGACCTCGACCCTCCACAACCTCGGCCTGCTCTACATCGACGAGAAGAAGTACGCCGAGGCCGAGCCGCTCCTGAAGCGATCCCTGGCGATCCGCGAGGAGTCGCTCCCCGCCGGTCACCCCGACGTGGCCCTGTCGCTCGAGGCCCTCGGCTGGCTCCACGCCTCGCAGGAGAAGCCCGCCGACGCCGAGCCGCTGCTGAAGAAAGCCCTGGCGCTGTACGAGGCCGACCTGGGCGCCGACCATCCCCACGTCGCCCGCTGCGCCGGCGAACTGAGCCGCGTCTGCCTGGCCCTGGATCGCCGGGACGAGGCGGAATCCTATGGCAAGCGCGCCGTCGCCATCCTCGAGAAGGCCTCCGACGACCCTCGCGAACTGGCGACGGCCCTGGACGACCACGCCGCCGTGCTCCGGAAGCTCGACCGGACCGACGAAGCCGTCAAGCTCGAAACCCGAGCCGCCGAGCTTCGCTCCTCCGTCGAGTGAGCGACCCGGACGCCTGGGACTGGAAACCAGAACGGCCTCGGGAGTCTTTCAACTCCCGAGGCCGTCGTGTTTTGGGCCGCGTGCGGCTTTGTCGCTGAGTACACCCGATAGGATTTGAACCTATAACCTTTAGCTCCGGAGGCTAACGCTCTATCCAATTGAGCTACGGGTGCGTCTGACGGGTCTTATTCCACCCTGGATGAGGAGGTTTGTCAAGACGGCGGCGGCGGAACCGGGGTTTGGGTCGCGGGGGAGGGGGCGGGAAGGTAGAATCAGGCCGCCCGCGGCGCTCGGCCGGCGTCGGGAGGACGCGCCAGGTCCAGGAGGATGAGTCGGTTGATCGAGAGCCCCATCGCGTCGGAACGGCGTCTGACTTTCCTAGGCACCGGGACGTCGTCGGGCGTCCCCGTGCTGGGCTGCGACTGCTCGGTCTGCATGTCGGACGACCCGCGCAACAATCGGACCCGTCCCAGCGTGTTGCTGACGTTCCCGGCGGGGAACCTGCTCATCGACACCGGCCCCGAGATGCGCATGCAGCTCTTGCGCGAGGGGGTGCGGCGGGTGCACGCGATCGCCTACACCCATCCCCACGTCGACCACCTCTTCGGCCTGGACGACGCCCGCGTGTTCCCCAGGTGGATCGGCGGCCCCGTCCCGGTCTACTGCGAGGCCGACACCGAGGACTACATCAAGCGGGTCTTCTCGTACGCCTTTCGCGAGGAGACGCGGGCCTGGCCGCCGGGCTTCGTCCCCAAGATCGACTTCGAGCGGCTGGTGCCTTACAAGGCGTTTGAGGTCCTCGGCGAGACGATCCTGCCGGTGCGGCTCCACCACGGCCGGTTCGAGGTCCTGGGGTTCCGGGTCGGCGGCCTCGCCTATTGCACCGACGTCAACCGCATCCCCGAAGAGACCTTCGAGGCGCTCCAGGGGCTCGACGTCCTGATCCTCGACGCCCTCCGGTTCGACCCCCACCCGACGCACTTCCACCTGGACGAGGCGCTCCGGGTGGTCGAGCGGCTGAAGCCCCGGCGGGCGCTGTTCACGCATTGCTCGCACGAGTTCGACCACGCCCGGGTCGACGCGATGCTGCCGCCGCACGTCCGGCTCGCCTTCGACGGGCTGGTGGTGCCGTTCTAGGCTTGGGCGGGCCCTTCGGATACGGCTTGCGGGCCGAGACGCGGGGAGAATACGATATCCCGCCGGTCGATCCCCCCGACGGGTCGATCCCCTCCCGGCCTCCGGGCCGAGCTTCGGCGGCGTCCCGGACGGCCCCGAGCGAGCGTCCGTCGCGGGTCACCTTCGCGAAGCGGGCGAGGATCGGACGTTTTCAACCGAACGGGCATCGAGGGCGGCGCAGTGCTGTTCAATTCGCCGGAATTCTTCGTCTTCTTCCTGATCGTCTACGCCCTGTACCGCCTGCTGGACCTGCGGGGCCAGAACCGCATGCTCCTGGCCGCCAGCTATCTCTTTTATGGCTGGTGGGACATCCGGTTCCTCTATCTCCTGGTCCTCTCGACGGCCCTGGACTATTGCTGCGGCCTGCTCCTGGGGCCGGGCCGCATCCCGGGGCGCGACCGCCTCAAGGTGTCGGTGCTGACGATCCTCGCCAGCCTCCTCTTCGTGACCCTGGACTGGAAGGCCGTGCGCTGGGTCGACCCGGCGGCGTTCCGGTCGCCCGGAGAGCCGGCGGCCGGCTCCTGGGGGACGATCGCGGTCGATTGGGGCCGATTGGTCTCGCCCGACTGGCTCGGCGTCTCGGTGCTGGTCGGGACCGTCGCGGCGGTCTTCGCGGCCAACCTGCTGTATTACCCGCTCACGAACATGCAGGCGGATCGTCGGCGTCGGGTCGGCGTCTGGCTGACGGTCGGGGCCAACCTGACGCTGCTGGGCTTCTTCAAGTATTTCAACTTCTTCATCGACAGCTTCGCGAGGATGCTCGAACCGATGGGGGTGCCGGTGGAGTCGCTCCACCTGCACGTGATCCTGCCGGCGGGGATCTCGTTCTACACGTTCCAGTCGATGAGCTACACGCTGGACGTCTACCGCGGCAAGGTGGAGGCGGTGCGCAGCCTTGAGGACTACGCGCTGTTCGTGACCTTCTTCCCCGTGCTGGTGGCCGGGCCGATCGAGCGGGTGGGGCACATGCTGCCGAAGCTGACGACGCCCCGTGTGCTGAACCTGGACCAGACCACCCGCGGCTGCTTCCTGATCCTGTTCGGGCTGTTCAAGAAGGTCGCGGTGGCCGACAGCCTGGCGGTCTCGGTGAACTCGGTCTTCAACGCCCCCAGCGCCACCTGGGCCGACGTGGTGCTGGCGACGGTCGGCTTCGCGTTCCAGATCTACTGCGACTTCTCCGGCTACACCGACGTGGCGCGCGGGGTCGCGAAGGTGCTGGGCATCGACCTGATGCTGAACTTCAACCTGCCGTACTTCTCGCGGACCCCCAGCGAGTTCTGGACGCGCTGGCACATCAGCCTGTCGAGCTGGCTGCGGGACTACCTGTACATCCCCCTGGGGGGGAGCCGGGGGGGCGAGGGGGCCACCTACCGCAACCTGATGATCACGATGCTCCTGGGGGGGCTCTGGCACGGGGCGGCCTGGAACTTCGTCCTCTGGGGGGCCTACCAGGGGGCGATCCTCTGCCTCTATCGGCTGTTCACGCCCCGGGCGAGGCCGGCCGACCTCGACGAGCCGTCGCCGGCCGGGGGGCTGGACCTCGGCCGCCGCATCGGGGCGGTGCTCTCCACGGGCTTCTTCTTCGTCCTGACCTGCTACGGCTGGATGCTGTTCCGGGCCGGCTCGCTGGAGCAGGTGGTGGACTACACGCGGATCCTGCTGTCGGGCCCGTTCGACCTGCACACGACGATCGCCAAGCCGACGACCGCCGGGGTCCTCGGGCTGCCGCTGCTGATCGCCTTCGAGTGCCTGGAGTACTCGGCCGGGACGCGGCTCTTCTATCGCTCGCTCCCCAGCCCCGTCCGGGGCGCGCTGTACGCCCTGCTGCTCTTCATCCTGGTCATGGGGACGTCGAATGCCGCGACCCAGTTCATCTACTTCCAGTTCTGACGCGCCACTCCCGGAAGCCTCGGGACGCGGGGGTCGCGGCGACGCGGCCCGGACCCTGGCGTGGACGCTGGCGTGCCTCGCGGCGCTCGACGTCGCGGCCAGCCGGGCGTTCCCGCCCCCCGCCGACCCCAGGCGGCCCCCTCGGCGCTCCAGGCCTACTTCCAGTACGGCCGCTCGATCGAGGACAAGCTCGACCGCGCGATCGGGGAGAGCGACGATCAGGCCGCGCCCATCGCCTTCGCCGGCTGGCCCGACCCCCAGCCGGGAGAGGACCAGCCGAAGGAGCGTCCCCCCGGCGCCGACCTCCTCGTCGCCTTCTACGGCATGTCGTTCAGCAACCAGATGGCCGAAGCCCTCAAGGCGGCCGAGCCGAAAGTCGCGGTCCGCAAGATCGGCGGCCCGGCGGCGCCCCCCAATCACGTGATGGAGATGTACGAGATCGACCGGGGCCGCCACGACGCCGACGTCGTGGTCTTCACGGTGCTGGACTCGTCCGTCGGCGGCGTCCTCACCATCGACGGCGCCTGCCGCAACTTCGAGGCCCCCCAGCCCTTCATGTATCGCCGCTATTTCGCGACCCCCGAGGGCCTCGACGCCCACGAGCCCCCCGCGCGGTCGCTGGCCGAGTTCCGCGAGGCCTGGCTCGACCCCGAGGGACGGGCCCGGCTGATCGACGAACTGCTGAAGTGGGACCTCTACTACAGCCCCTTTTACTTCCGGAAGAACTTCCTGGACGAATCGTCGCTCGCCCGGATGATCCGACGCGCCCTCTTCCGCAGCCACAAGCAGACGATCACCGGGCTGTATGAGGAGGACGGCCGCTTCCTGGAGGATTCCGAGGCGATCCGGGCCCTCAAGGGGATGGTCGGGCGGTTCATCGACCAGGCTCGGGCCGACGGCAAACGACCGCTCGTCCTGATGGTCCAGGATCAGGCCTCCGGCTCCCGGCTCCAGGACGTCCTCGGGCCGATCGTGGAGGCTCGCGGGGCGCTCGCGTTCAATACCAACGCCATCTGCCCGACCTCCAACCGCCTGAACTTCGTCGCGGACGGCCACTTCACCCCCGCCGCCAACGAGAAGCTCGCCGAGGCCCTGGCCGAGCTCCTCCGCCGCCCCCCGCTCGCGACGGCCGACCCCGGCTGAGCCGCCGGCCGCCGGGAGGATGCCCGAACCGCGGAGAAAATGGTAGGATCGAACCGCACCGGGCGCGTCGACGACGCGACCGCGAGGAGCGCCGCGCAAGCGATCAATCAGGAGCATGGCACGCGATGGAGATGGAGTCGAAGCAGGAACTGGCGGAGCGGCTGGGGTGCCACGGACAGGAGCATCTGCTGCAGTTCTGGGACGAGCTGGATGAGGCCGGGCGCGACCTCCTCGCCAAAGAAATTGCATCGATCGACTTCGACCAGCTCGACAGACTGATCGCCGGCCTGGTGCGCGGCGCCGTCGAGGAGCCGGAGATCCCGGCCGAGCGCGTCCATCCCATCGACGTCGTCCGCCTTCCCCAGACCGACGGCGAGCGGACGGCGCGTCGGCGGGCGACCGACGCCGGCGAGGAGGCGCTCGCCGCCGGCGAGGTGGGCGTCGTGCTGGTCGCGGGCGGTTCGGGCACGCGGCTGGGCTTCCCCGGCCCCAAGGGGACGTTCCCCATCGGCCCGGTCTCCTCCGCGAGCCTCTTCCAGATCCACGCCGAGAAGCTCGTCGCCCTGGGAAGCCGCTACGGCAAGCAGCCGCCGCTGTACGTGATGACCAGCCCCGAGAACCACGACGCGACCGTCGAGTTCTTCGAGCGGAACGGCCGGTTCGGCCTGGATCACGTCCGGTTCTTCATCCAGGGCCGGATGCCGGCCGTCGACCTGAAGACGGGCAAGATCCTGCTCGCCGCCCGCGACCGGCTCGCCATGAGCCCCGACGGCCACGGCGGCACCCTCGCGGCCCTGGCCGGGCCCGGCGACGCCGGGTGCGAGCCGAGCTGCCTCGCCGAGATGGGCGAACGGGGCGTGCAGACCCTGTTCTACTTCCAGGTCGACAACCCCATGGTCGAGATCGCCGACCCGACCTTCATCGGCCTCCATCGCCAGGGCCAGGCCGAGATGTCGTTCAAGGTCGTCGAGAAGATGACCCCCGACGAGAAGGTCGGCGTCGTCGTCCTGGTCGACGGCCGCCCCCAGGTCATCGAATACTCCGACCTGCCGCGTTCCCTCGCCGAGAAGCGCGGCGAGGAAGGCCAGCTCGCCTACTGGGCCGGCAGCATCGCCATCCACGCCTTCGAACGCTCGTTCATCGAGCGGTTGGTCGGGGGCCTGCGGCTGCCGTTCCACCGGGCCGTCAAGAAGGTCCCGTACGTCCTGCCGACCGGCGAGACGGTCCAGCCGGCCGAGCCCAACGCGGTCAAGTTCGAGCAGTTCATCTTCGACGCCCTGCCGGCCGCCGAGCGGTTCGTGATCGTCGAGACCGATCGGGCCGTCGAGTTCGAGCCCCTGAAGAACGCCGTCGGCCCGGACTCCCCGGCCACCGTCCACCAGCGGATGAGCGACCTGTTCGGCGGCTGGCTCGAACAGGCCGGCGTCGTCGTCCCCCGCCGCCCCGACGGCTCCGTCCCCTTCGCCATCGAGATCAGCCCGCTCTTCGCCCTTGCCGCCCACGACCTGAGGGCCAAGGTCGAGCCCGGTCTCGTCGTCGAACGCCCGCTCTATCTCCGCTGAGAAACCGGCGTCTCGGTCCCAGCCCCCCCCCATCAGAGGCGATGAGGGGGGCGAGCCGGGAGGTCGTCGGCCTCGCTCAGCTCGATTGCCGGAGCTTGGTGAATAGCTGGCTGTACGGGGCGTGCTCGTGCCGGAGCTCGGCGCGAAGGTCGCCGGTCATCAGCGGCTCCTCGTCCTCCTCGGCGTCGACCTCGTTCTCATCCCGAGCGTCGGCGTCGGCCTCGACGGCCGCGAGTTCCTCGACGGGTTCCGTCCGGCTCTCGATTTCGACTTCGGCCTCCTCGTCATCGCCGTCGTCGGTCGCGGGCTCGGCTCCTCGGGTCAGTTGGTCGCGGTTGCGCGCCCATTCGGACCAGGCCTGGAGGGCGGCGTAGTGGTCCTCGACGAGTTCACCGTCGGCCGGGGGGGCTCGGCCGAGGTCTCGAACGCGGCGGACTCCTCGGCTTCCAGGCTGCCGCCCCAGCCCACCTCGATCAGGCCGTCCTCGACGCGGAGCGGGGGCCGGCTGGGGAGCAAGGGAGCCTGGACGGGCCGCGATTCGACCTCCGGCGGGGCCTCGACGACCTCGCGCCGGGCCGACGGCCGGCTCCAGACGACGGGATCGGCGGCGACTTCCACGGGCCGCTCGACCGGGGCGCGGGGGCCAGGGCCGGCGTCGGGGGCGGGGCCTCGGCGCGGGGGAGGGCCGGGGAGGGGCCTCGCGAGGCGTCGTCGGGACGGCGGATCGCCGCGCGGATCGATCGCCGGCCAGGGCCAGCAGCCGACGCGCGTTCCCGGCCGCGTCGCGATGCAGCCGCTCCACTTCGTGCTCGTCGACGCCGACCAGGAGCCGGGCCGCCTCCTCCACGTCCAGCGGGGGGAGGTGGGCGTGCCTCGTCAGCCGAGTGGCGAAGGCCCGGAGCGACCGCGAGGCCAGCCGGCGCGCCAGCTCGGTCCGACCGACGAGGACGACGGCCGCGAATCCCCCCGACGCGCCGAGGCCGTCGCACAGGGCCTCGATCTCGGCCCAGACCTCGGGCGCGGCGTGCTGCGCGTGCTCGACGACCAGCAGCCAGGCCCGTCCTTCGTCGGCGTCGTCCTCCAGGGCCTCGGCGACGGCCAGCCGGAGCGTGGCCGGTCGGTCGGCGGCGGGGGCCGCGCCGAGCCTGGCGGCCGCGAGCGTCAGGAAATCGACCGCGTCGAGCGTCGGGGAAACCTCGACCACGGCGGCCCGCCAGCCTTCGGGGAGCCGCTCGACGAGCCGCCCCCGGACCCAGGTCTTGCCCGCGCCGGCTTCTCCGGTGAGCAGCAGGACCGGGGCGGAGCCCGAGGCGTCCAGGAGGGTCGAGCCGAGCGATTCGAGGGCCGCGCGACGGCTGGCGACGGCGGCGTCCCATGAGCCGGGGCCCGAGCCGGGCCGAGGTTCCGGGGCGCTTCCCTGCGGGGCGTTGTGCCGATTCCGCTCCATATTCGACCGACTCCTTGGTTGGCTCCTTCGAGCGACGCGGAGGTCGCCCGACCGGTCCCCGACATCCTGGCTTCGGCGGCCGGGGGGCCGCTTCGACTCGTCGGGGCCGCCGGCGCACGGGCCGCACGGCGATCTTCCCGTTCTTTCATGATCGACCCGGCCCGCCTCCACTCTTGAATGCCGAGCCGGGAGAGCGTCGCGGGAGGGTGGACGCGTTGTCGAGAGCGGCGGTTTTCGGTAGGATGGCGTCGATCGTCCGGGATTCCAGGATTTCGCCGAAAACGAGGCTGCGGGCCCGAAGGATCGGCGCAACCGCATCCGTGAGGGGGCTTGGGTTTGGCGACGAGCGGCGGCGCGGCCAGCGCGGAAGATCGAATCGGCGCCTATCGCGTCGTCCGGGTGATCCATGCGGGCGTCACCTCCGTCGTCATGGAGGTGGTCGACGAAACCACGCACCGGCGGTACGTCGTCAAGCAACTGGCGGCCTCACGCTGCGACGACGCCTCGGAACGCCGGAAGTTCGCCTTCGAGGCCAAGCTCGGCCTGGAGCTGCGGCACCCGAACCTGATCCGGGTCCACGAATTCGTCAACGACCGCGAGCAGCCCTACTTCGTGATGGAGTACTTCCCGGGGCTCAACCTCAAGCTCCCGCTCTCGCGGCCGACCGTATACCCGATGCCCAGGGAGCACCTGCACAAGATCATCCGCCAGGCGGCCTCGGGGCTGGCGTTCATGCACGAGAAGGGGTGGGTGCATCGCGACGTCAAGCCCGAGAACATCCTGGCCGACCGGGGGGGCGAGACCCGGGTGATCGACTACACGATCGCCATGCGGACCCGCACCGGGCTGGCCCGGCTGTTCGCCGGCAAGGTCCCCCGACAGGGGACCGGCACCTACATGGCCCCGGAGCAGATCCGCTGCGAGTCCCCCGCCCCCACGGCCGACATCTACAGCTTCGGCGCCACCTGCTACGAACTGGCCTGCGGCCGTCCGCCGTTCCGGGCCGGGTCCCAGCAGGAGCTGCTGAACAAGCACCTGCGGGAGAAGCCCCTCTCGCTGATCTCGCGAGACGACCAGATCACGCCCGAGTTCAACGAAGCCGTCCTGCGGATGCTCCAGAAGCGGCCCGAGGATCGGTTCGCCAGCCTCCAGGAGTTCCTGGCGATCTTCCGGAATGTCCGGATTTCCCGGAACGACCCCGACCCTCGCGCCGATAATCGGGACGGGCCCTTCGCCTGAGCCCGGCCGGCCCCGCCCCGCGTCCGCCCGTTTTCGAGGATCCAGCGTCCCATGCGCAGCGCCCACGAACAGCGACTCCCCTTCGAGGCCCCCATCTACGAGATGGAGCAGCGGCTCGGCGACATGGAGGCGCAGTACGCCAAGAACCGCGCCGGCGGCGACAACTCGAAGATCGGCGAGCAGATCCGTCGCCTCCGCCGCGAGTTGGCGGCCCTCAAGCGCGAGATCTACTCCCAGCTCGACCCCTGGCAGACGGTGCAGGTCTCGCGGCACCCCCAGAGGCCCCAGACCCGCGACTACATCGACCTCATCTTCGACCAGTTCCTGGAACTCCACGGCGACCGCGCCATCGGCGACGACCAGGCCATCGTCACCGGGTTGGGCTACCTCGACGATATGAAGGTGATGTTCATCGGCCACCAGAAGGGGAAGAACCTGGCCGAGCGGACCGCCTGCCACTTCGGCTGCGCCCACCCCGAGGGCTACCGCAAGGCGCTGTTGAAGATGCGGTTCGCCGAGAAGTTCGGCCTGCCGATCGTGACCTTCATCGACACCCCCGGCGCCTATCCGGGGATCTCGGCCGAGGAGCGCGGGCAGGCCGCGATCATCGCCGAGAACCTGATGGAGATGTCCGGCGTCGCCACCCCGATCGTCTGCGTCGTGATCGGCGAGGGGGGCTCCGGCGGCGCGCTCGGCATCGGCATCGGCGACCACCTGGGGATGCTGGAGCACACATACTACTCCGTCATCAGCCCCGAAGGCTGCGCCACGATCCTCTGGAAGGGGGCCGAACACGCCCCGAAGGCCGCCGCGGCCCTCAAGTTCACCAGCCGCGACCTGCTCCGCTTCGGCATCGTCGACGAGATCGTGCCGGAGCCCCTCGGCGGCGCCCACCGCGACCACCCCGAAATGTCCACCTCGCTCAAGCAGTTCCTCCTCCGCAACCTCCGCCGACTGGCCACCGTCCCCAAGGACGAGCTGCTCGACCGACGTTACGCCAAGTACCGCAAGATCGGCGTCTTTCTCGAAGAGACCCCCGATCAAATCGCCGTCGACTCCCAGCTCAACGGCCACGCCCCGTCGGCCCTCTGATTTGGCTTCGTTTTCACCGGGGCGAGGCTGGTTAAAAACATCGCAAATGCTGCCGATCAAAGCCTTTGAGCGATAAGTCGTCGGGCTCGAATTGGCTTCGTTCGGCGATTTTCGTGGTGCGTTTCGACTCACTTCCTCGGGCCGCTCCGGGCTTCCCGACCGGCCTCCGCGCGCACTTCGCCCTATCCTGGATCATGCGCCCGATTCCGGGGTTGCGTTCAGGAGGATGGGGCCGCGCCGCCGGATCGATCAATCCGCCCGCCGAGCTTCGTTCTACAACGCCCTCCGGATCCCTTCCGACGGCCCGGCCCGGGAACGCTTCAAGGCGAGATTCCCCGGCCTGGCGGATCGCCTGGGGGCTCCCAGGACGAGCGTCGCCTCCTGATGGGCCGGCACCGGTGTCAGGCGTTTGGGAGGGAAGGATCGAAATCGTCGATCCGGGAGGTTTCCGCCTCGGGCAGGCGGATGGTGAAGCGGGAGCCCGCGCCGGGGACGCTCTCCACGCCGAGACTGCCGTGGGAGGCCCGGACGATCCGCTGGACGACCGAGAGGCCCAGGCCGACGCCGCCCCGGCCCAGCAGTCGGGCGCGGGGGGACTGGTAGAAGGGCTCGAACGCCGAGATTCGCTCGTCGGCGGTCAGGCCGCAGCCGCGATCCGCGACCGAGAGCACGGCGGTCCCCGGCTCGCGGCGGACCTCGACCGTGACGAGGGAGCCGGCCTCGCTGTATTTCAGGGCGTTGTCGACCAGGTTCTCGACGGCCTGCGCCAGCAGCGGGGGGTGGGCTCGGGCCCAGACGGACGGCGATTCGCACGTCAGCTGGAGGTCCGACGCCCGGGGCCGGCCTTCCCAGCTCCGGAGCAGCTCCGGGACCCAGGCCGCCAGGTCGATCGGCTCCTCGCGAAGCGGCTCCGCATCGGATTCGGCGCGGGCCAGGAACAGGAGCGACTCGACGATCCGATGCAGGCGGAGGGCCTCGCGGCGGATCTGATCCAGGGCTTGCTCGTAATCCTCGGAGGGGCGGGGGCGGCGACGGACCACGTCCACGAGGCTCAGCACGCCGGCGATCGGGGTGCGAAGCTGGTGCGAGGCGTCGCCGGTGAACCGCCGCTGGCGCTCCAGCGCCTCTCGGCGACGTTCGAGGAGGGCGTTGAAGGCCCGGCCGAGCTCCTCCAGCTCGTCGCCCGTCTCGGGGGTCGGCAGGCCGTCCTGGTCGTCGGCCGCCGCCTTCTCGCGGGCCGCCGCCGCCAACCTCGCGATCGGGGCCAGGGCGCGACGGCAGAGCCACCCCCCCAGCGCGGCGCAGAGGAGCCAGGTCGACGTCGAGGCGACGGCGAGCGCCACCCCCAGCCGGGCGATGCTCGCGTCGACCGGCGCCCGCACGAGCGCCGCGGTCAGGATCATCTCGTCGTACTCGTCGTCGTCTGGGTCGCGGTCGTGGGGGATCGGCGTCTGGTCCCCGCGCCCCTGCCGGATCATGGTCGCGAGGAGGAGCCGGCGACGGCCGATCCGCCAGACCGGGGAGTCTTCCAGGATCGTGACGTCGGCCTTCGCCCCGGCGAGCGCGCCGGGCTCGGAGACCGGCGGCGACGGCCCGGCCTCCCAGTTCGCCGAGCGGTCCAGGACCCGGCCCCGCGCGTCCTGGACCTTCCAACGGACCTGTTCCGGGGACGGGTCGAGCCCGATGGTGATCCGCCGCTCCTCCGGCTTCCATTCCAGGCCGTCGGCTTCGACGTGCACCGACGACTCCAGCGCCGTGAGCGACTTCACCAGGTGGTCGTCGACCCGGCGATGCAGATACGACCAACCGAGCGCGTACATCGTCGCCGAGAACCCCAGCAAGACGACGCCGAGGGTCCCCAGGAAGAACATCAGCAGCCGATTGGCGAGGCTCATTCGCCGGCCCCCGGCGCCGATCCAGGGGGACTCCCGAACGAGTAGCCCCGGCCCCGGAGCGTGTGGATCAGCCGATCGCCGTGGGCCTCCAGCTTGCGGCGAAGCTCGAAGACGTGGACCTCCAGCGTGTTCGAGAGGCCGTCGTACCGCTCGTCCCAGACGTGCTCATAGATTCTCGTCCGCGAGAGGACCTGCTCGGGGTTCCGCACGAAGTAGACGAGCAGGGCGTACTCCTTGGCCGTCAGGTCGATCCCCTTGCCGGCCCGCGAGACCCGCTGGGTGGCGAGGTCGATCTCGACGTCGGCATGGCCCAGGCGCGTTCCCCCTCTCCCCTCGCCGCGACGGATCAGGGCGTGCACCCGCGCCAGCAGCTCGTCGAAGGCGAAGGGCTTGCACAGGTAGTCGTCGGCCCCGCCGTTGAGCCCCTTGACCCGGTCCGGAACCGAGTCGCGGGCGGTCAAGAACAGCACGGGCGTATCGCGGTCGCGCGCGCGGAGCCGGCGGAGGATGGACAGGCCGTCCTGCGACGGCAGCCACCAGTCGAGGACCACCGCGTCCCACCCCCCCGCCTGGATCGCGTGCCACGCGGCCTCGCCGTCGGCCTCGTGCTCGACGCTGAACCCCTCTTCACGGAGGCCGCGGACCACCGAGCCCGCGATCAACTCGTCGTCCTCGACCACCAGGATGCGTATGCCCATGTCGTGATTCCGATCGCCTCGGCCGGGCTGGGATGCGGGGACGCTCTCTGGGAATTGTACCCGTCGCGCCCGTTACATCCAGCGGGCCGGCGAGACCGCGAACGTCGACGGGCCGACCAGGAAGCCCATCTCGTCGCGACGCTCGCATCCGGTCGGCCTGACGGCGAGCGCGATCCCGGCCGGTTCGTCGCGTCGCGACGCCTCGTCCCGGGGCCTGGGACGCGGCCGGGGCTCCGCCACGTCCCGCCCCGGCGCGGGGGCCTTCCCGCCGAGGATCGTCCGGTCGAAGCCCTGGATCAATTGGCCGAGGCCGAGTCCGAGCATCGTGCCCACGGCGACGGCCAGACAGGCCGGAAGGAACAGGATCGTGAACGCATTGATCGCCATGTTTCATCCTCCCTCTCGTCACGCTTCGATGGCGGCCGCAAGGGGCCCCGCCCGACGTTGAGGAAGGATACGGCTTGAAGGTTAAACCACCGTTACGCCGGGATAAGTTCGCCCTAATCCCATCGGGCGAAGGGGATCGTCGACGCGGACGAATCGAGGAGGCGCGGCTTTTGTGCTCTTCGGCCCCTCTTTTATCGCTGCGGGCCGCCTCCCCGGTGGGGGGCTGGACCGCGATGCGTCGCGACGGCGAGAGGCTTCGGCCTCGCCCGGCGATCGGCGGGGAGCCGCGGGTCCGGCCCCCTCGCATCCGGCCCAGGCCAGAGAACCGGCCCTCGATTTTCGGACGGAACGATTGATGAAAGCGGTCGACGGGGGCCGATGGCTTTCATAACGACCGAGCGAGGCGCGAGCCAAAGCCACGCGTCGTGCTTGGTAATCTCGGATGAGCAGGCGTCGTCGACGCTCAACGCGGTGCTCCCACTCGCCCCCCTTCCCGGGGGAGGCGAGACGTACGGCGGCGTCGGCCCCGACGCGACGCGAGTCGCGGAAGGACGACGCAATGGAGGCGGCGCCTGCTTCTCCCTCCTCGGCCCGGACCAGCTCGACCTGGCCCGGCCCGGCCTTCGTCAACCGTGTTCGCGTTCGCGGACGGTGACGTAAACTTCCTGGCAGGTCTCGGCGATCTTCTCGCCCAGCCCCTGGTGCTTGGTCTCAAGCTGGGCGGAGTACATCCCCAGCACCTTGCAGAGGAAGGCCCCGTGGCAGGGGTCGCCTTCCTGGACGAGCTGGTCCAGGGATTCCTCGATCTGGTCGGCCAGATACAGGAGGAACTGGGCCTGGCCCTTGATCTCGGCCAGGTACTTCCGCAGGTCGGGGGAGATCAGCTCGCGAGGCGACGCGGCGTCCTCGACGTGCTCCGCGTGGCCGTCGCCGTCGTGAAACTCGTGCAGCGTCGGGACGCCGTTCTCGGCCGAGGTGCTCATGAGGGGTCTCCGGCCGGGAAGCCAGGCTCGGGCGACTGGACCTGGGCGTCGAGCAGGTCGCACAGCTCGCCGATGGCCTGCATGTGCTGGCTCTCCTGGCGGAGGTTGGCCGTGTGCATCTCGACGAGCTGCTTGATGAAGATGCGGGTGCCGGGGTCCGGCTCGTCCTGGAACCGCTCGACGTCGGCGACGGCGGCCCGGACCAGATA